>JBHPFW010000055.1:0-2005 GCA_042571645.1 Nanobdellota archaeon | reverse complement strand
ACACAAGTTTATTTGTGCATATTGATTTCGGCTGGCTTCTTTTGTAGTTCTCTTACCCACATTAATCCTATTTTTGTCATAATTTTGTTGAATTTGTCTGAGAGCATGTACTTTTTCTTGTACATGTCATAATCTATTAACCCCATGCTTTTCATTGGAGTTAATATCCTGTCATAAAACTGTCTTTTGTTATATGAGAGTTTGATATTCTTTTTCTTTGGAAACGGACCTTTACCCTCTGCCACTTCTGCAGTGGTACCTTCATGGAGTCTGTTGGCAAACAATGACATTTCTGTCTTGCCCATTTCACCGCCCATTGATTTCATATCCTCAACAAGCATCTTTGCCACTATAACTTGCTGTTCTGTAGCAAATATTATCTCAAATACATCCTCTGAGAGATGAAACAAATCAAACAACATCACCATGATCATATCACCATATTAAAAGCTTAATGGACATACTAGTATATAAATGTTTCGCTTTTTTATACTAGTATAGGAAAAAGTATACTAAATCCCTATTTCTTTATAAATCCTTTATAAACAAGGAATATTTATATAGAAACAGCAGAAGAAACTTACTATGAAACTTGAATCTATATTCATTATACTTGTAGCAATTGGTTTAATTACTGGCATAACTTTACTTGCAATTGACATAAAGGACATTACAAACAGTAATGCCTATGCAGAATTTAAAGCAACTTATGAGGAAATCAAACAAGCAATAGAAAAAGGAGACTTTGAAGACCCTGCCAAAAGACAAACAACACAAACAAGCAAAAGTAAATGCTTTGATTCTGATGGAGGCATAAACAGTGATAAAGCTGGCTATGTTGAAGTTGAAACATCCTATGGAAGAAAACTAACTCACAAAGATCAATGTTATTGGCAAGCTCCAGAAAAAAATAGAAAAGCCACAGGCGATCACAAAGATTTAGTATTAGAATATTTTTGTGATCCAAAAAGAAATACATGGAGCAGAGTAGATAAACGATGCACTGCAGGTTGCCTTAATGGAAAATGTGCTGCTTCTCATTTAGAAGTCACAAAAGCCATGAGTGAATTAGACAAATTCTATCTTAAAGAAGGCATTAGAATAACCTTATCAAAAAAAGACATGTTCAATATAGAAGTAAAAAAAGTAGATACAGAAAACCAAACCTGTTCAGTATCTCTAGGTTGGTACAAACCTAATGAAACTTTTACAATTAAAATTAATGAAACTATTAGCTTCCAAAACTCAAAAATCACTTTAGAAAATATCAACAAGCCAGTTGGCACAATGGCACAAAAAACACCTTCTAAATATTCAACATGCACTATTATTGTTGAGTGAGCCATAAAATAATCATTTCCCAAAAAACTCCTTAAGCTGGATAAGTCTCATTATCCAAATCATCTAACAATCTTCAACTTCAACACAATCTAAACCTAATTCTTCGCAGACCGGATCTGGATCATAAATAGGACATTCAATCTCTTCATACATTCCTTCTGAATTTGGTTTGTAGAAAGAGATTCCTTCTCCGGGTATTGGTATTCCACCAGGTTTTGTTTTGATATAGCTAATTGCATCACCACAGATCATTACATCACTTATAGTATCTGCTGTACAATACATCTCAGCCATTTGCTGCAATATATCTTCATCACAATACTCTTCAAAGTAATTGACGCATTTCTGTCTTGCTTCGCACCATTTATATTGGGGTTCATCAATACAGCCGTGTTCATCTAGTTCTGGTTCCTTACATCGTTCTTCCCAAGGTCTTAAACATTTCTGCTTTTCTTCACACCACAAATATGCTTCAGACCAGATACATCCATTCTCATCTTCTGTGTATGAGTATGGTCTTCCAGGTTCTCCTTGGGAGATTCCTTCCAACTTTCCTTCCTCATACATTGTCACATTTCCAGTTACATTATTATATATGATCTTGTCTCCTTCCTTGTTTGTTGTTATTATCTGCTCGTCTCCCCGCATCACTATATTTTGGATC
>JBHPFW010000054.1:0-2057 GCA_042571645.1 Nanobdellota archaeon | reverse complement strand
TATATTTCATATGAATAAGAATTAGGTATGAATTTATAAATATTATCAAAAAATCTTATTAATGTTATTATAAGTTTTGCTAGTGCTTAGAACTCTAGGCGCACAAAAATCTTTGATTTTTAGCGTGCTCAAAAATCTATGGATTTTTGGCACACAAAAAGGCATAGCCTTTTTAGTGCATTTGAGCTTTGCTCAAATTGCGCTGGCGAACATAAATCTTAATAATTTCTCTCGCCAAAAATAGCAGTACCCAACCTTACCATATTTGAGCCTTCTTCTGCTGCGATTTGCCAGTCATTGCTCATGCCCATAGAAAGATGTTCAAGCTTTATTGTTTTAGAATCAGAATATTTTTCTTTTAATTTGTCAAACAAAGCTTTCATTTTCTTGAAATAAGGTCTGGTTTCTTCTGGTTCAATAAATGGTGCTATTGTCATTAAGCCTAAGATTTTGATATTTTTGAGATTCTCGCTTTTGATTGTGTTATCCATCTCTTTAAAGAATTCTTCTGCATTTTCATATGGAATGCCAGATTTGGTTTCCTCATCGCCGATATTAATCTCAATCAAAGCTTGAATTATTTTATTCTGTTTTTCTGCTTCATTATTTATCAGTTTTAATAACTTAATACTGTCAACACTTTCAATCATATCAGAGATTTCAACAACTTTCTTGACTTTATTTGATTGAAGATGGCCGATAAAGTGTTTCTCAACAGAATCAGAAATCTGCGGGAATTTATCCTGAGCTTCTTGAAGTCTGTTCTCTCCAATAACAGTAATGCCTAATTCTATTGCTTTGTTAATTTCATCTAATGTGCGGGTTTTAGTGACTGCAACTAATATAACTTGTTTGTCAGCCAATTCTTTGATTATTTCTTTAGTTTTTTCTGTGTTCATGAGAAATATAAAGTTGTATCAGCTTTTAAATTTAATGTTGGGAGTGGCTATGTCCTAAATCTCACTGGCGTTCGGGTTAGCATCGGGCTCGGCTCTAGATGATGAAATATAATAACTGGCACCTCCCCGTAGGGGGCATTCCCCCTCCAGTTTTGATTAGTCAGTAGAATTGAGCCTCGCAATATTGATGCTAACCTTTATTTAGGACATAGCCACTCCCAACATTAAATTTAAAAGCTGATACAACTTTATATTTCTCATGAACACAGAAAAAACTAAAGAAATAATCAAAGAATTGGCTGACAAACAAGTTATATTAGTTGCAGTCACTAAAACCCGCACATTAGATGAAATTAACAAAGCAATAGAATTAGGCATTACTGTTATTGGAGAGAACAGACTTCAAGAAGCTCAGGATAAATTCCCGCAGATTTCTGATTCTGTTGAGAAACACTTTATCGGCCATCTTCAATCAAATAAAGTCAAGAAAGTTGTTGAAATCTCTGATATGATTGAAAGTGTTGACAGTATTAAGTTATTAAAACTGATAAATAATGAAGCAGAAAAACAGAATAAAATAATTCAAGCTTTGATTGAGATTAATATCGGCGATGAGGAAACCAAATCTGGCATTCCATATGAAAATGCAGAAGAATTCTTTAAAGAGATGGATAACACAATCAAAAGCGAGAATCTCAAAAATATCAAAATCTTAGGCTTAATGACAATAGCACCATTTATTGAACCAGAAGAAACCAGACCTTATTTCAAGAAAATGAAAGCTTTGTTTGACAAATTAAAAGAAAAATATTCTGATTCTAAAACAATAAAGCTTGAACATCTTTCTATGGGCATGAGCAATGACTGGCAAATCGCAGCAGAAGAAGGCTCAAATATGGTAAGGTTGGGTACTGCTATTTTTGGCGAGAGAAATTATTAAGATTTATGTTCGCCAGCGCAATTTGAGCAAAGCTCAAATGCACTAAAAAGGCTATGCCTTTTTGTGTGCCAAAAATCCATAGATTTTTGAGCACGCTAAAAATCAAAGATTTTTGTGCGCCTAGAGTTCTAAGCACTAGCAAAACTTATAATAACATTAATAAGATTTTTTGATAATATTTATAAATTCATACCTAATTCTTATTCATATGAAATATA
>JBHPFW010000053.1:0-2149 GCA_042571645.1 Nanobdellota archaeon | reverse complement strand
TGTTTTGGGATAAAAACAAAAGTTTTAATTATTCAACTGAATCAGTATTTATAAACTAAAAAAGTCATTTAAACTTTATTCTTAATATGCATAGCTTTTTACCTTACTTTCATATGTATCTTTTTATGACACACACCACATAGAACTATAAGATTGGATATTCTGTTATTTTTTGGATCACGATCTTTATGATGAATGTGTAAACCTTCTGTTGCAGCACAAATAGCACATTTATTATCAAACTTAGCAAAAATAGTATCTTTTTCTTCTTCAGAAAGGGAATGTCTTTTAGATTTTACTTTTCCATAATGTTTTTTCTCGGCCTTCTGCTTTATCTTAAACTTTCTCTCTCTTTCTTTGATTTTTTGGATTTCTTCTTCTACTTCTTGTTCTTCTGTAATTTGCTCATAAGTTTTCCTAACATTAAAATTATTCTTAATCACTCTATCAATTAACTCATCGTCAAACTCATCGGCATCTGAATAAAATTCTAAGCCTTCTTCTTCATAATATGCTTTTACTGCTTTTTTTGCTTTTTCTTCTAAATCACTTGATTCTTTTTTATCTTTATTCTTTATTTTTTCTTCATAATATGTTCTGAAGTACAAAATCATCAGTGTCAAGAAGAAAGAAGCCATAATTACTGCTAAAATTGAGAATATTACATCTTCAGATGTCATGTAAATTAAATCTGAACTGAGCTTGTTTGCTATAAACGCAATTGCTATAATAATAAAAATTATTAGACTAATATTATCATATATTTTAGGGGTTCTGACTTCTAGTTTTTTCTTTTGGTGTTCTCTATTACAATAAATGATAACTCTAAATAAGTATAAACACCCTCCAATTAAGATTAATGAAAAAGATGCTGTAGCTAAAGACTCTTCGAGAACTGGCTTGGTGATCGGACCTTCTCTAAATACAAATATCGAAATTAAAGTGGTAATGAGGATAATGCTGGAACTTATTAGACTGAATTTATCGTATATTTGCGGGAAGGGTTTTTCAGTAGCCATTTATTACATCAAAAGAAAGCACGTATTTAAATATATCTAAAACTCATATAAGGCTCATTTTCAGCACTTACAGCCTCCCAGGGCGTTTTTATTTCTAAAATAAGAATTAAACAAACTATCCTTTATACTCAAACAATAATCTTCCTGTTTTTTCATTGTTTGATGGGCTGAATGCAGAAACATAAACCATATCCTGATATCTTCCGATTGTGGCAAGACCTGTTCTGCAAAATACATTAACATTCAAATCACCGTAATTTTCTCTGCCAGAAACAACTAAATCTTTGAAAGTTTGATTTCTTTCAGCCTGAAAGTTTCCTCCTTTGAAAGCCAAAGCATATGCGCCTTTAGTGCGGAGTTCATTTTCTGTTTTATCACCAGAAATTAAATCAATTCTAAAACCTTCCTCGAAACTAGTGTCTTTTTCAATCTTAAGATTGTAAAGCATTAAAGGACATCCTTTTTTGAGTTTTGCTTGTGCTTCATCACCTATTTGCGATAGAACATGTTCATATAATTGTTTATACTGCCCGCCTGGAATTGGATAAATAACCAAACCAATCTCACTCCGGGTTCTTTTTACATCTAATAATTCTGGCTCACGCAGCAAAGCCATGTGCAGTTCAGGTGTAGGTCTAGAAACATTGTCAATACCCATTTCTTCAAGAACTTCATATACTTTTTCTCCTGTTAGAATACTGCTGACTTCAAATGCTTCACCAGATGCAGTAGGTTTAATATGTAGCTCAGAAGGTAGTGCAGCATTAGCTTTTTGTCTAGCTTCTTCCATTTCCGGACTAGTATTACCAAAATAGCTTACTTTTGCTTCATGCTTCCTAGTTACATCATGTACTATTGCTTCTAGCTCTGCCATTTATAAACCCCGCATAAATTAATGAATGAACAAAAATATTTAAACCTTTCCTAGCTGATTTATAAGCTGTTAACAAATCTTAATCTGAATAAAGAATTGACAGAACATATTCTCTTAATGCAGGTTTGGCAACTTCATCAAGATGGGGATTGACACTGTAGCAGCCTTTAAACTTGCCGCCATCATTGCTTTTATATTCTTTATCTGCAAGCACAACATTGTCTCTGATTAATTTTCCTAAAGTTCTGTCAATCTT
>JBHPFW010000052.1:0-2165 GCA_042571645.1 Nanobdellota archaeon | reverse complement strand
CATCACTAGCATTCACAACACCATCAATAGTCAAATTACAATCCAACACAGGATCTCCACCATTTGACGCAGTCCAATTAAAGTTAACACCAGTATCTGAAGTATTATAATCATCAACAGGATAATTCAAAGTCACATAAGGAGCAACACTATCATTTTCAATGTAATAAGGTGAGTTTGTATTCTCAACTGCAGAACAGAGTTGTTGAGTATTTGAAGCTCTGTCATCACATACATAACTATACCAAACATTGCTGCTGTTATATGGCTCGCCCTGGGTGTCATATTGACATGAGGTAGAGCTGTCTGAAGCTGTTAAAGGTGAAACACACAACTGCACTCCAGGACAGGTTGGTGGATCAGTTGTTGCAGTTGGAGCACCAGTTGTATTACAGACAAGCAACCAGTAACTGTCAGGACCTGTATCTGTTGCAGTTGCACTAAATGTAACATTTCCATCTTTTGATGTAGGACTTGCTAAAGTTGAACTATCATCTGTTACAACTGTAAATGAAGGAGCTGTTTGTGGAGGATCTTCTAGATAATCAAACTCTAATACTCCTGTTACTGAATCATTATCATCTAAAACCCTGATATCAATAGTATCTAATGGCCCAGTAATGTTATCTAAGATCAATGTCTGATTGCAATAATCAATACCGCAAGTATCTGAAATATAAATATCTGAAGTTCCTAAAGTAACATTGGTAACTCCTACTGGATATACTTGGAAGTAAGTAGAGCCATTTAATGGATCTTTGACACCTACTATCAGCATATTTCCATTGGATAAATTAGTGCTAAATGTAGCTCTTAAGAAATCATCTTCTGATATATTATGACTCAATCCATCACTCTGATTAACAACCTCATCATATGCATTATCGATAAATGAATAATTCTGATCAAGGTGTAATGCATCAGTTAGGTTAATTTCTCCATAACCAGGATCACCTGCTTCAATTATTATTACATATGTTTCACCAGGGGTCAAATTCATATATTCAATCCAAACACCATTACAAGCTCTTTCAGTAAAGTTATAATCAGAACACTTAAACAGTGTTGTTGAACTAGCAGTTATGGTAACATTTATTGAGCTGAAATTCTGCAGCAATGGATTTATTGAAAACATCTCGTCAAACTGCTGATGCTGATGTTCTGTCGGTTCTGGCGAGTCATCAATGCTGATAATATCAGTTACATTTTCCTGTATCAAGGCATCATAAATAACTACATTTTCTACAACTATTCCAACTGGTGTGATATTTACAGTATAATAACCTGTTTCAATATCAGTTACATCATGTGTTAAATTAGTGTCATTGTAAATAAGATCCTCATCTGCATCTGTAAATGTTATTGTGGTATTAATAATTGTTCCATCTGCATCAATTATAGATGTATTAACCATGTTAGTCAAAATTGGAGCTGTCCTTGCTTTATCACTTATATTTGTATAATTAATATTTCCTGATGTGTCTATTGTGTTGATTGTAAGATTATAATAAACACCTGACAATAATCCTGTAGCATTGTAATAATTATTTGAAGTATTTGCTATGTTAATACCATTAAGATAAAGTATGTTATAATCAAAGTCAACATCTTCTGGATTAGTCCAATTCCAATAGATGCTGATATTTGTTTGTGAAATATTGGCTAGATTTGATACTGTGGCAGGTGCTATAGCATCATCAGCTGCAGTAGTTGTGAAATTATAAACTCCTTCTGTCTTGCAGTTTCCAAAGTCATCACAAGAAGTGACATTATAGTAATACAATGTTGAATTTGTTAAGCTTGTTAAGGAAACACTATGCGAAGTTTCTGCATCATCCTGGCCAGCAAAACTACCTAAGCTTGTATCTGTTCCATAATTAACACTTGAATTAGCTGATCCATCAGTTGTCCAGATTATTGTGGCAGAATCATTTGAAACACTTGTTGCTGAGACATCAGTTATTACTGGTGCAGTTGCATCAATACTAAAGCTTCTGGTTTCTGAAGAGTTAGTGTTACTTGCATCATCTATACATGTTACATTCCAATAGTAACTGCCATCATTGAAATCAGCAACACTATAATTAGTAGCTGCTCCACTACTTGAAGCCACATCAGTAGCATTAACACTACCATCAATAGTCAAATTACAATCCAACACAGGA
>JBHPFW010000051.1:0-2205 GCA_042571645.1 Nanobdellota archaeon | reverse complement strand
ATTTTAATAAATCTGGATTAGACAATATAATAATTATCAAAACTGGGGCTTGTTTGGAAGTTATTGAGGAGTTAGGTAAAGATAGTGAGCAGCCTTTTGACTTAGTATTTATTGATGCTGCAAAAAAAGAATACAAACAATATGTTGAGAAATTGATTGAAAAGAATTTAATCAAAAAAGGTTCAATTCTTATTGCAGACAATGTAATAAGCCACAAAAATGAAATGTTAGATTTTATTGATTTCATGAAGAATTCTGGGAAATTTAATTCTGAAACTGTTGACATAAGGCAGGGTTTAGAAGTAAGTGTCTTTTTAAACTAAAAGGTAATGGTTTAAATATTAGTTCTTATATCTTAATTCAAAACTTGCTGATTTTGGGGGGTTAAATAATGAGTATTGGAGATGTTTTATACAATGCCAAAGATCATATGCTTTATAAGGGTGTTGCTGTAATTGCTGCAGGTTTAATGGCTGTAAGTTGTTCTAGAGGAGAATATCAAAGAGCTGCTATAGAACCTCATCTTTTAAGATATGCAAATAACCCAGGTTTTCATAAACTACAGAATGAAAATGGAGCTTCAACAGGAAAGATTGAAGTTACTACAATTAACAGCTCAGGCACAATGATTCGTAGAATAACTCAATATGATTACAAAGGCAGAATGGTAGTTCAAGTAGATGACATAGGAATAGATGGAACATTTGATAGTGCTACAAGGATTTCATATGATCCAAAAACAGGCAGAGGAACTAAAAGAATTGACTGGGATAATGATGGTGATGATGATAGGGTTTGTACTCAATCACCTAAAGCAGGTAAAGGTTGGGATTGTCACGCACCTTAGTTAATCAAACTTCATTATACGATCTTTTTTATCTTCTTTCATTAACAATGTTACCCTAGAAATAGCTTGTTCGTCTATAAGTTTATAATTGCCATTTTCACAGATTTTTTTAGAGAATTCTACAACTTCATTATGTTCTGGCATGTTTTCATTAACAAGACGTTGCCTTGAGACGCCAATAAACATATATGCTTTTACTTCAACATAATTTGGTGAAGCTTTTTCTATTAACTCTGCATATTGTTTTGGATTAATGTCGTTAATTCCTTTTATTAATGTAATTCTTAATGCAGTTCTTGTTTTGCCTTTTAGTTTTTTTAATATCTCCAATGATTTCATCAGTCTTTCCCAGCCATCTTTTCTTAATGGCTTGTCAACTTTTTGATATAATTCTTTATTTGGTGCATCTAGAGAAATATAAAGTTGTGTAGGTGGTTCTAGTTTCTCTAAAACTTCTGGCAATTGGCCGTTTGTAACAATAAAAGATGTGAGATTTCTGTTTTTTAGTTCCTTAATCAATTCAGAAAGTTTTGGATAGTACAAGGTTTCTCCTGTTAGTGAGATTGCAAAGTGTTTTGGTGAAAATGCTTGATTTACTCTTTCCATTTCTGCAATATCATTGCCCTTAAAACCAATTAGTAATTGTTTTTGTTCTTCAATTGTTTTGTCAATAATCTCAGAAGGTTCATCAACTTCTGTAAATGGAAAATTTGCATGTTCTCTCCAGCAAAACACACAATCATGATCACAGAAATTAGCTGTAACAGAAATTTGAGCACATCTATGACAGTTTATTCCATAAAATTTCTGTTTATAGCAGATTCCTTTGTTTACTATGGATTTTCTGGTCCATTCACATATCTTCACAGCACTATGACTGCCTGTAAATCTATAGCCTTGCTTTTCTAGCTTTTGTTTGTATGAATTCCAGTCTTTATCTGTCATAATAATGAGAAATGGTTAAGTGTATAAAAAAGTTTTGTGAGAATAAACAATTCAATCCTTCTCTGGTGATCTGGCTATTGCAGATAAAGCAACATCAGCACTGCCTGCAGAGGAACCTGGAGTTATGTTATATGGTCTATCTGTTGGTCTAGGCAATGCAGTAATCTGATTTTCTGTTTTTGAAGGGTTTCTCCAGTCAATTCTTAATCCATCTGTTTGCTCAGCAAGATGCAAATGTCTGTAAATTGTATTTTCTGCTCTGGAATATTTCTGAGCAAGTTCATTTACTGTGTATTTTCTCTTTCCATCCTTAGTCACTGCATTATAATCACGAACTAAGGAAGCTCTTTCATGATCTTCTACCTTAAGATATTTTAGATTTCTTCTTAATTCCAAATCAGAATCACACTGTC
>JBHPFW010000050.1:0-2217 GCA_042571645.1 Nanobdellota archaeon | reverse complement strand
ATCAATTAATTTATTTAGAACATCTTCATTTGATGTTGTAAATCTGCCTTCTCCGTGAGCTATAGGCATGGGCAACAGCTCCCCTTCATTTATGTTCATTGTGAAAGCTGTTTTTTTGGGACTTTTATTTTTCAGAGTTGTCCATACACAATAGAATCCAGAAATTTTTGGATTAATATTTGGTGCTAGAGCAAAATCAATATCAGCATTATTTATCCCAGGAACAAGTCCTGTCTCGACAAGAACTTGAGCACCATTACATATTCCCAAAACAGGTTTGCCTTTGGCTGCTTGATTTGCAATTGTTTTCATAACAGGATCCTTAGCACTTATTACACCAGCTCTCACCCTGTCTTCATAACTCCATCCTCCCGCTAAAACATAACCGTCATATTCTGCTAATTTATCTGCCTGATTCCATCTAACAATATCTGCATTCATTCCAACAGCTTCTACTGCACGCTTAGTTTCATTTTCACAGTTAGTGCCAGGAAACAGCATAACTGCAATTTTGTATTTTGATGAACCAGCCATTTATTCCAAAGCCTCCTTTAGTCCGTTAGTCCAGGCATGTTTCATTTCTTCAATTGATAGCTTTACTACGTCATTGTCATTATGATTAATTATGAGTGATTCTTTTTCAGTTGTGCATCCTATTCTGATTAAGTCAACATTTCTTTCCTTGCAGATTTTCTCTACTTCTTTTACTTTATCATCTGCTATTTCCATTACAAATCCAGGTGATTCTGTGAATAATATTGTGTCTGTTCTGGTATCATCATTCAATTCAAGCTCTATACCGATTTTGCCATCTGCCTTTCCGCCCATAATCATCTCAGCTACTGCAGTAATCATTCCACCATCACTAATATCATGGCAGCTTAATAACAATCCTTTATCTATTGAATCAGTTACAGCATATATTCTGTTTCTTTCCTGTTCAAAATCAATTTTAGGAATATTTTCCCCAATTTCACCAAATAAATCATAATATACACTCCCGCCAAGTTCATTATTTCTCGGGCCTAATAAATAAATTTCTGTGTTAGGTTTTTTGATTTTCATAGTTATTGCTTTGCTGTAATCTTCCATAACCCCTAAACATGCAATCACAGGACTGGGATCAACTGAGTTTCCTGTGGCAGATTGATTATAAAAACTCACATTACCTGAAACAAATGCTACTGGGGATTTGGTTGTTTTTTCAGTTCCTTTTAGATAAATATTATTAGCTGCATCTACTAATCCTTTTACAGATTCTGTAAACTCACTAAAACTTTCAGGCAGTTCTGGATTGCCGAAATTCAAACAATCAGTCATTCCTGAAGGTACTGCTCCTACTGCAGCAACATTTCTCATTGCTTCTGCAACAGCATTGCAAGCACCCATATATGGATTTATCCTAGAATAAAGTGGATTAGCATCTACACTCAAAGCCATGCCTGCTTTATGTCCTGGGATTGGAGCTAATACACCTGCATCTGCCTGTCCAGGCCCTATTATTGTGTTGCCTAAAACTTGTGTATCATAATGTTCATGAATCTTAGATTTATTGCATATGTTTGGATGTTTTAGTACATCCAATGTAACTGAATTGAAATTCGGGAGATCTTCTAGTTTTGGCTCACTAAGATTTTGTTTTTTTTCCTTGTGCTCGCGGTCATATAATATGCCCTGTGTAACTTCTTCTATTGGTGCGTCACAAACAACTTTTCCATCATGACGCATTATGAATTTTCTGTCGTTCCTCACAGTTCCAACAACTGATGCTTTTGCACATTCACTTACATTAGGAAGTTCAAAATCTTTATTATAAATCTTAAGAATTGTCGGTGTGAATTCTTTTGGGCTGATCCACATAAATCTCTCTTGAGTTTCACTGCAGGCAATTATAAATGAGGGAATATTCATGGAAGTGTGAACTTTGCTTAAATCCACATCAGCTCCATAACCGCCAGAGTCACATAACTCTGAAGAAGCACACATTACACCGCCAGCTCCAAGATCTTTGAAGCCAAGTTTGATTTTGTTTTTTCTTGCTTCTTCAAATACAGCATAAGTTGATCTTATAAGGACGTTTTTCAGAAATGGATCAGGAACTTGAACTGCGCCTTTGTTGCTTTCTTCATCTTCTTCGTCGAGGATCACACTTGCAAATGCTGCACCACCAAATCCAGAGTTGTCTGTTGCTTTTCCTACAAGAACTAAATCATATCC
>JBHPFW010000049.1:0-2311 GCA_042571645.1 Nanobdellota archaeon | reverse complement strand
GTATATGTAGAATTTTCACCTTCTTCAATGCATTCAACAATTGGTTTTAATGGATTAGTTTCACCACACTCCTCGTCGATCAGCCAATCACAATCATTATCCAGACCATCATCACAGGTTTCGTCTTCTGGTAAAACAGCATTCTCACAATTTCCCCAAATACCTACTGTGCAGGTTTCATATCCATAATTGCATTCTCCTGCATCTGTATCTCCACATTGTCTTGAGAGACTTTCATCTGCTAAGCCATCACAATCATCATCAATATCATTGCAAGTTTCATCAACAGGTGTAACTGCAGTTTTAGTAATTACCCAATCAACATCCAGGCAGGTTTTAATTCCAAATTCACACCTTCCAATATCTGTTTCACCATATGTCTGAGTAAGATCCTCATCCATTATTCCGTCACAATCATTATCTAAGCCATCACATGTTTCGTTTTCTGGGAGAATTTCTCCAGAACATTCAGCCCAATCGTTATTAATGCAGCTTTGTACTCCAGCTTGGCACTCTCCAACATCACTGCCGCAAATTCTTGTTTCTCCATCTGTACAAAAACAAACATCATCTTCATCTATTGTTCCGTCGCAATTATCATCCACGCTATTGCATGTTTCTTCTTCAGGTGGTTGAAAAGTTCCTGCGCAGTCACTCCAATTTCCATTTGAGCATGTTTGCGTGCCTTGTCTACAAATGCCTTCATTAGAACCACAGGTTTGTACAAGATTCTCATCTATTAAACCATTGCAATTATTATCTAAGCCATCACAGATCTCTTCTTCAGGCTCAACTACACCAATGCAATCTCCAAATAGTCCATTATCGCATGTTCTTATACCACGACTGCACTCTCCCAAATTTGTTTCTCCGCATTGTTCTGAGATATTTTCATCTATCTGATTATTGCAGTCATCATCTTTTGCATTACAGACTTCTGGTTCTGGTATACAAGATTCTTGTTCAGGACAATAACCTAGAATGTCTTCGATATCTATATCTTCAATTATTATTTCAGGATCATTCTTATTGCATCTTAGTGTAGCTAGCTTATCTTTTTCTTCACTAACTTCTAAGAATAAAGGATTTGCTCCGTTTTGATCCTCGCAATCAACACCAATATCTAAAGTATAGGTGTGAGTTTCAAGATTTACTGGATAATTAATGGTTTTTCCCTGTTCATTTGGATTTCCAGGAATTCTTTCAATAACAGTTTCTTCCACTACTTCATAATCTTCTTTAAGATAAAGCTTTGCTAAATTGAATTTTTCTCCTGTTATTGTGAATATCATTTCACACTCTGTTTGAGCAATAGTTATTGTAGTAGCAATTAAGCTAAATACACTCAAGAATACTAAAAACCCCACAAACCTCTTTTTTTTAAGCATTTTATTTAGTCTAAGGGTTTAAACTCAGGATTAAACCCCTTTTTATTTATCTCATCAAGCATTATTTATATTGTTTATGCCATATTTGTTGTGTAAAGGGTGTTTTAAACCGTTAACTTTTTATTTAAAAATAAAATCTTTTGATTTATGAAGAAAAAGCATCATAAAAAGCACGAAAAGAAGCATAACAAAAAGCATAGCCATAAGACTCATAAAAAAGCTAGTGGCAGGCCTAAAAGCCCTTATTCAGGCAAGAATAATTGGCAGAAATTCTGGTATTTCATATGGGAAGATGACAGCATATGGAGTTGGCTGGCAAATATTGCTTTGGCATTTATTCTGATTAAGTTTATTGTATATCCAGGCTTAGGGCTTGTTCTAGGCACATCTCATCCTATTGTAGCAGTGGTTTCAGGCAGTATGGAGCATCAAGGAAGCTTTGATGAATGGTATAGCAGTACTGCAGTTTGTTCTTCTATGGCTAAGTCAGGAAGATGCACTCAAAAGGATTGGTATTTAGAGCATAATATTACTAGGGCAGACTTTGAGGACTTTTCTTTTAAGAACGGTTTTAATACCGGAGACATAATGGTGTTAATTGGCAAAGATCCTGAAAACCTAAAAAAAGGCGATATAATAGTTTTCAGAAGTCTGCGCCAAGACCCAATAATACACAGGATTGTGGTTGTATCAGAGAAAAATGGCTATTCTATCTTCCAAACAAAAGGAGACCACAATATAGATTCTATAAAGGATTATTCTTTAAACGAGTATGGCATTACTGAAAATATAATAATCGGCAAAGCAGTCTTAAGAGTACCTTATTTGGGCTATGTAAAGATTTTATTCATTAAAGTTCTGCAGATTATTGGAATTCTTTGATTTTTGAATATTTATAACAATATAGTATGTGTATAGCATCA
>JBHPFW010000048.1:0-2382 GCA_042571645.1 Nanobdellota archaeon | reverse complement strand
CACTATTAGAATCAACATTTCCATCATTTACTGTATAATCAGCAATAACATCAGCAGTTGATGTTGGAGTTAAACCAACAGTACAAACACCTGCAATACATCCACAGAAAGTACTGACCTGACCATTCTGCACACCACTTGCAATACAACTTGTTGCTTGGTCATTATCTGCATCAGTATAATCCAAAGTAACAATTACTTCAGTAGCTTCATTAGTATTATCTGTAACATCATTAGCAACTGGAGCAGTATTAACTATTTGTAATGTATTACTGCACTCTTCTGTGCCATCTTCTTTGCCGTCATTTGGTGTAACACAAGCTTGCCAGAAATCCATCTTGGATGTTTCTTGGCTTACTATAACATCATCATTACCACTTGCAAGCTGACTAATCTGTTCAGCACTCAAAGCAATATCATAAACTCTCAAATCATCCAGACTGCCATTAAGTGAAGAATCACCAGCACTTGAACCCATCAAAGTAATAGGTTCAATATTACCGGCCTTACCAATATCACCAGTAAAAGCAATAGCATTACTATTAATTTCAACACCCTCAATATAAACAGTCATAACACCAGCACTATAAGTAGCTGCAACATGCTGCCAACCTAAAGGAGTACTGATATCATTACCAGCAGAAAGATCATTATAATTAGATTCATTCCAAACCCTAAACAATAATGAACCACTGCCTTGCTGAACTAAAGTAAACAAACCACCTCTCTGAGCAACAATTTGGTTACTAACTCTCCAATCACCACTAGCAAGATCTTTAGCACCAAAATCAACCAAACCCATAACAGTAATCTCTTGCATATAATTATTCATACCACTAGCATCAACACTAATACCATTACCAGTACCATCTAAGCTATAAGCACCATTTCCATTTTTGTCTCCAGTAGCATTCCAAACCGCATTAACAACAACACCATCATTAGCATTACCACTATAATCATAAGTTGTGGTTGATTCAAATCCACCATTAGCTTCAAAAGGTAATATTAAAGAAGCAATTGGCTGACCTGCAAGTTTCCAATTTACAATACCAAATGGATTGTCACCTGCATCATTATCACCTAAAGTATAAGTAACAGTTAAATTTTCAACAGTTGTATCTGTTCCATAAGTTGAAGCAACTACTGGTATTGTTACAGTAGGAATCTGATTTACATCATTAACAAAAATTGTAAATGTACCAGTTGTGCAGTCATTAGCTTGTCCACTATCATCACAAACCTCAACCTCAATCAAATAACTTCCTGATTCATCTGCACCAGGAGTCCAAGTGATAAGACCTGAAGCTGAATCAATAGAAGAATCTCCGCCTAAGTTTGTAACATTAGATGTGAAACTCCATGTATCTCCAGAATTATCATCATTAGCATTAACATTATAAGTCAATGGTTGTCCTTCATCAACTGTCTGATCTGCTAAAGCAGGGGAAAAATAAGGTGGGAAATTTGGTGATTGCAAAATAGTTATTGTATTGCCGCATAATTGACTTCCAGGTTCTAGATCATCAAGAGGTGTAACACATGCTTGCCAGTCTTCACCAACAATTGTTTCTTGAGAATCAATTAAATCATCTCTGCCATTTCCAGAATCATACATTGCTCTTATTTGTCCAGCTGATAATGCTCTGTTGAATATTTTTACATCATCTATTGAGCCATCAAATTCATAAAGTGAGCCCAAAGTAGATATTGAACCAATTGAAACATTATTTGTTCCTAGTACAAGATCATTTGGCAGACCTAAATTATCTGAATCTGATCCTAGTAATTCTCCATTAACATAAATACTTCTTGTTGCACCATCATAAGTAGCTGCAATAAAATTCCATGAATCATCTACTAATTCAGTTGTCCAAGGTGAAGCTAAATCTGTAGTTGAAGTTCTGAAAGCAACAACATCATTTTGATTCAAGTATAAACACCATTGAGCACCATATGGTTCTTTACATATCAAACCGCCATTTGTACTAAAGTCAGATGTTCTAAACCATCCCATTAATGTGATTTGTCCTGTAGGAACATCTACTGGCTCAACCATTATTTGGCCAGATGTGATATCATAATAACCTAATCCATTATATCCACCAGCTTGATTCCAAACACCATTTGTTATACCAGTGCTGTCATAAGTATTTTCACTAAGATCCATTGTAAAAGTATCTGTTGAACCGCCTTCAAATGGCATATTCAATGCAATTATTGAACTACTATCAACAACCCAGTCAATAATTCCAATTGGATTATCTCCTGAATTTAGATCAGTTAAACTATAAGTAACATTCAAGTCTTCTGTTTCATAATTTGTTCCAAGTGAAGATTGAAGCACTACAGAACTAACTGTTGGAGCATCATTGATATTTA
>JBHPFW010000047.1:0-2625 GCA_042571645.1 Nanobdellota archaeon | reverse complement strand
AGCTTGATGTTTTCAGGATCAATAGTTATTTTTTCATTAGATATCTCCATAACACTCTTTACAGATTTAACAACTAGATCAGAAAGATGTTCTTTTGCATTTTCTGCGCCTTTTCCAGTCATTGCAGTCATGGCAACTTTTTTCAATGTTGAGTCATCTTTTTCTGAAACATCTTCTGCTATTTGTTTGAGTATTTCTTGAGCTTTTCTTTCTGCTTGTCTGTAACCTTTTGCAATAACAGTTGGATGAATTTCCTTTTCTAACAGATCTTCTGCTTTTTTTAGAAGTTCTCCGCTTAATACAACTGCAGTTGTTGTTCCGTCACCAACTTCATTTTCCTGGGTTTTTGCAACCTCTACCACCATCTTAGCAGCAGGATGTTCTATTTGCATTTCTTCAAGAATTGTTACACCGTCATTTGTAACAACTATGTCGCCTAAACTATCTACTATCATCTTGTCCATTCCTTTTGGACCTAATGTAGTTCTGACAGTTTCTGCAACCATTCTTGCAGCCATTATATTGTTTCTTTGAGCAGTTTTTCCAGAAGTTCTTTGAGTGCCTTCTGGCAGAATAAATATTGGTTGTACATTTTGATTAGACATTTCTTAACACCCCCTAGTGTTGTTTTGTTGTTATTATGTTTGCTTTATTGCTTGTTTTTAAGCAATAGAAGCTTTTTAGCTGTATTTTAGCTGTTTTGTGCTATCTGAGAAATTAGCAGGTAATTTATAAATGTTATGGTTGGAGATGGAGTTTTTATAATGTAGCTTACATCTCTTCTGGGACTTTAATTCCTAGAAGAGACATGCCGTTCTTTATGACTTGTTTTACTCCAGCAGTTAATGCAAGTCTGGCTAGAATTAGATCATCATCATTTTCATCATTCTTTAGAATAGGGCATTTTTGATAGAATTCATTGAATAATTGGCTGAGTTCAATTAGATAGTTAGCAATTATATGTGGTTTGTAATGATTAGCTGAATCTACAATTGTTTTTTGGAAATCATTGAGTTTAACTATCAGCTTTTGCTCATGAGTTGTTTGGAACTTCCCATAATCAATGTTCTTCAAACCTTCAAGACCTGATTTCCTAAGAACGCTTCCAGCTCTTGCATGTGTGTATTGAATATAAGGAGCAGTTTCTCCTTCAAATGAAAGCACTCTGTCCCAATCAAAATCAACATCTCTAATTCTGTCATTGCAAAGATCTCCAAAAATTACTGCTCCAATGCCAACAATATGCGCAATCTCATTCTTATTGTAAAGATCTGGATTTTTTTCTTTTATTATCTTTCTTGCTAATTCAATTGCCTTATCCAAAACTTCTTCAAGGAAAATTATATTTCCTTTTCTTGTGGACATTTTTGCATCTTTGAATTTTATCAGTCCAAAGTCAACATGTTCGAATAATTCTTTTTTATGCCCTAGTTTTTCTAAAACTGTAAATAATTGGTTGAAATGAAGTTTTTGGGGGCTGCCCACAACATAAATTATTTTCTCAGGATCATATTCCATCATTCTATAGAATACTGCTGCTAAATCTCTGGTTGAGTAAGTTGTGGCACCGTCGGATTTCCTTAGTAATAAGGGAGGCATTTCAGGTTTTTGATCTTCAAGCATAACTACTAATGCATCTTCACTTATTTCTGTTATTTTTTTGCCTTCAATTAGTTTTATTGCATCTTCTGTCTTGTCATTATAGAATGCTTCACCATGATATGTGTCAAACTCAATTTCTAATTGGCTGTAATATTTCTTGAATTCATCTAAGCTGAGCTTCCGGAATAATTCCCATAATTGTAATGCATCTTTATTGCCGTCTTCTAATCTTTTAAACCACATTCTTGCTCTGTTTTCTAATTCTGGATCAATCTTTGCTTCTTCATGAAATTTAACATATAACGAGAATAAATGAGTAATAGGGGATTTCATCAGTTCAGCTTCAACACCCCATTCTCTAAATGCAACTATTAATTTTCCAAATTGTGTTCCCCAGTCTCCTAAATGGTTGACTGCAATAACTTTGTAACCAAGAAATTTTAATATATGTTTGAGAGAGTTTCCAATAACAGTGCTTCTCAAATGACCAATACCAAAAGGCTTTGCAATATTTGGAGAAGAATAATCTATAACAATATTTTTTCCTTTGCCTAGCTGTTGTGAGCCATAGTTGTCAGTCTTTTTAGAAATCTCCTTTAATGTGTTTTCTGCAAGGATTTTTTTGTTGATAAAAAAATTAACATAAGGTCCTTCCACTTCAACCTTTTTTATCGGGTCTTTTAGCTTTATTTGTTTTGCTATATCTTGTGCTATTTCTGCAGGAGCTTTTTTTAGTTCTTTAGCCAGCTCAAAGCACCCAAAAGCATAATCTCCCAACTCAAAACTCGGAGGAGTTTCTAATCTAATAGTTCCTTTTACATGAGGTTTTAAGAGTTTTTCCACAGCTTCTGCATATTGGTCTTTGATTTTGTGCATAGTCTATTAGGGCTCAGAAGGTATTTATAAAGTTTTATTTTATATAGATAATGAGACAAACAAAAAATATATAAGCGAGATAAACAAAGGTATGTTGCATGGTATTCAAGTTTTTTTTTGGAACTAAAGGTAAATCAAGAAGATTAT
>JBHPFW010000046.1:0-2638 GCA_042571645.1 Nanobdellota archaeon | reverse complement strand
CTAAAGGCGGATTTATGGCAAAAGGTAAATGTCCAGATTGTTCTACAACTATGTGTGCTATGATGTCAAAAGACAATGCTGAAAAAGCTATAGTTGATGGCGCGGGAAAAAATTATTAATTATTTCTTCTTTTTATTTTTTTAAATCTTAAACTCCTCCACATATATAGTCTTGTCTTCGTCAAGGCTTGTTTGGAATTTAAACACAACTCCCCCGAATTTTTTGACTTCGTCGTAATTTTTTTACAGAAAATTTCCCCAAATTTTACCTTCGGAACTTCTCTTAATTCGGTTCGTTAGGAGCTAGTTAGAATTCAAATCAATTAATAATCACGTTGTCAATATACACGGGGTCATTGTATGATTGGAAATAGAAATACATATCTCCCTGAGGAATCCTGGCTGCACCTGCCAGTCTCTTCTTTTGAACACCATCTCTATACCATGCAGCCTTGCCGTCTGGTTCAATCACAAATTTATATTCATGAAACTTATGATCATTTGTTTTCACGTCTGTTCCTAACACTGTGGGTACGGAATCAATTGGATACATACGGTACCAGAACATTATTTCGCCTTCTTGTTGACCTTTGTTAAATTGTAGGCTTGCAGCTGCTCTTCCCCTCACTTGATCTACAATATTTATTAAGAAGCCTTTGTCATCAAAATCATCTACATTAACCATCACCGACATTTCTAAACCATTTTTGCTGTTGAATGGACTTGTATCACCTGTAATCCTTGCTCGGTCAGTGAGTTTCAACGAAGGTGCAGGATCTCCTTTACTATTATCAATTTCATAAGTACCATATAAAGCCTGCCAATTGCTTTCTAAATAACCATTGCTAAAATCATCATAGAAGAGATAGTCAGATGTTTCATCAACTGGCTCAATAGTTTTCTTCTCAGGCTCATCAGCTTCCTCAACAACAACAGGTTCAACAACAATTTTCTTCACAGGCTCTGCCTCCTCAACAACAATTGGCTCAAGAACAATTTTCTTCTCTGGCTCATCAACAATTTTCTTTACAACAGCAGGCTCATCAACTTTTTCCTTTACTTCAACAGACTCATCATAATCGCATACTTCATTCTGATTTTGGTCTATGCAACATTTCCCATCAATCAACGATTTCCCGGCATCACAGGAAGGTTCATCTCTATCGCAAATCTTGTTATCATCCTGGTCTAAGCAGCATTCTATGCCTACTCTAATATATGGCTTATTGCAAATAACTGCTTTTTCACTGATCCTTGCTAAATCTTCATCACTTAAGTCATCTAAATTTATATTTTCACAACTCGCAAGAACTAATAAAGAAAATAACAGTAATAGTATCACGCCCTTTTTCATATTGCCATTATTATAGTATTTAGTATATATAATTTTCTTTTTTCAGAGTGTTAATATTCAGAAAAAATAATTTAACCTTTCTTTTTTTTAGGTGCTTTCATCTTTTTAGAAATACCAATTTTCTTGCCACATTCTGTGCATTCAAAGACAACTGCAGGCACACCTTCAAAGGTCTTACGTTTGTATTGTGTTTCTGTTTCACCTTCTTTGCCGCAGTGTGGGCATGTGAATTTAATCTCACAGCTTAAAGTTGGTTCATATTCTTCTTTTTCTACTGTATTTCCACATTCTGGGCAGACATATTCTTTTGCTCGGATTTTTGGTTTGCCTGTTTTTTCATCTTTTGGCTTGGACATCTTTGCCTTGCCGCATTTTGGACAGTCATTTCTGTAAACCCATGCTTTTATTTTCCCTTTCCCATCACTTATTGTTCTGTTAGTAAAATATACAAGATCTTCCATTGATGTTGGTTCTGTTACCATTGATTATCACCTTTTTGTTTGATAATGGGCTTTTCAGCAGAGGAGTTTATATTTTTTGTTGATAAGAAGTTAGATTCTTTTAAAAGCAGGATTACTTTTATTATTCAAATATTTGAGAGAAACTTTATATATTTAGAAGACTCTGATGTTATAATGGTTAAAGAAAAGTTGGATTTGTCAATCTCTTGGTTTAAGCAAGTTCTTATTATTATTTTTGCAGGTCTGGTTTTTGGTATTGTTATGGGTGGTTTTTTTGCAATTTTTATGATGTTGGTTTGGGGTGTTTCTAAAGGTTTGTTGTATGGGTTATTTGCGGGCTTAGTTTCAGGACTTTTATTTGGCATCCTTATCGGTCTCTTCAGTTTTTCAGTAAGCAACACTGACGTCTCTGTTAAATCGGTTTTTGCAGATATGAAGTTGCATAAAGATGAAAAAATAATAGCTGTAACAAATGCAAATTACATTCAGAATAAAATTGCTCATGGCGGCAAATTGCTAATCACAAATAAAGGTTTAAGATTTGTTCAGCATCACTTTAATTTTTCTTCAGATAGTTTGTTTATTCGATATTCAAGAATTAAAGATGTCTTTAAGACAAAAATGAGCTTGTCGGAACTCTTCGGGGGAAGCTTAGTGCCTAGGTTGTGCGTATTGACAAAAGACGGAACTAAGAATTTGTTTGTCATAATATTCAATATGAAAAAAATAATTGATTTTATCGATAATAAGATTTAAGTTTGTTTATTATAACCTTTTAACCTCTAAACTAACAGCTTTCTCATTCAATCTGTGATATCTAGGAC
>JBHPFW010000045.1:0-2759 GCA_042571645.1 Nanobdellota archaeon | reverse complement strand
CATTCTTTGATTGGTCAGATTGATTTGAATGATACTGGTGAGAAACGTGGTGGTGTTTCTGGTTTTGGTTGTCCTATTCTTGTTAATTGTAGTATGTTGGTTGATGATACTACTTCTGGTCCTGTTTTGTTTGATGGGACTTTGGATGATACGTCTGCTTTAACTGCTGAGTGGGCTGGTGGTAATGCTGGTTATTGTGATATTCCTGGTTTGGATGAGAATAAGAATGGTTTGGTGAATGAGTGTTGTGAGGATGCTACTCAGGTTTTTTGTGAGGTTCATGACGGTTCTTATTTTCTTGATTATGCTAATGATTTTGGTTTGCCTTTTTTTGTGGAGACTGATTATAGTACTGGTGCTAGGAGGACTGGTTGGGAGCATGATCCTGATGGTTTTATTGAGGGGCCTTTGGCTAGGCCTAGTCCTTATTCTTGGGTTGGTAATGATGTGGATTATCTTTTTGGAAGTTGTTGTGGTGATGATTATTTTGAGTTTTTTGGTTCTAGTACTTATAATGTTTTGACTTTTCCTGCTGGTTGTTTTTTTGGTAGTCCTGTTTTGAATGATAGTGTTTTTGGTTTGGTGAATGATAGTTTTGGTGCTGCTTGGGGTTGGTTTAGTCAGAAGAGGGTTCTTGATAATGATTGGGAGTTTGATAATCTTCCTGGTTATATTGAGTTTGCTGATGGTGCTTTGGTTAGGTCTAAGGATTTTAGTATGAGTTTTAAGTATGATGCTGATCGTTTTGGCGGTGTTCGTTTTGTTAAGCCTATTCATTTTGTGAATAGTAGTTATTCTGGTAGGACTTTTGATGTTGAGGTGTGGGTTAGAGCTGAGTTGCCTGATGATGTTGATCGTGATACAGGTAATGTTGTTGAGTTGTGTATTGCTGATAATAATGTTCCTGATACTAGTTTGTTGCCTATTGCTGATCTTGATGTTTTTCCTTGTAGGAGTGGGTATAGGGTTTCAAAGCCGATTAGTGAGCTTTATGAAAAGGGTTGGGTTAAGCTTCTTTTGCCTGATGTTGCTATTAATTTTGGTGAGACTGCTGCCAGTATTGATCCTGTTGTTAGGATTGGTGTTAATATTTCTTCTACGGGTGCTTATGATCTTTCTCCAATTCGTGTAGCATTTGATGATTTTTTGTTTAAGGTGCATGATGGTGATAAGGTTTTGATGTCTGGTGGTGAGTTTTTTACTTGTACTGGGGATGTTTTTGGTAATTATGATCCTGATGTTTGGCCTTTTAGTCAGAATGTTTCTGATCCTTATGGTGTTTTTTCAACAACTTCTCTTTATACTTCTACTTCTCCTCATTTGTCTGTTTGTGGTGCTAAGGGTAGTTATTTTTGTGATAGTTTGGGTGCTTGGTCTGATCAGGCTCCTAATCCTGATAGTGGTCGCGAGTTAGCTGGAAATAGGACTGTGTTGAGTGGGGTTCCCGATAATTATATCTATATTCCAAGTGATCTCCCTCCAAGTTATAATGAAGTACCAGGAGATGGGATACTTGCTTTGGACGAAGCATTTCTTGGTACTGATCCTACTAAAAGGGATTCTGATGGAGATACTTGGAGCGATGGGCCCGAACACACTTCTTTTTTGCTTGATCCAACTTATGGGGATCCTTTAGATCCTCTAGTACACCCTCCTGATTCAGATAGTGATGGAATTGATGATAATTGGGAAATCTTTTATTTTAGGGATATTACTACTATTGATGGCACATCAAACTCAGATACTGATCCAAGCGGATCAGTTCCAGACAAGACAGAGTATGCTAGGAATGCAGACCCAACAGATGGTTCATCCTTTGACTTTAATCATGCTATGTTGCGTCCCTCTGGTTTCACTTTAGATTGGTCTTTCACTGGTCAGCATAATGCTTCTGGTTTTGAGACTTTTATAGATGAGAATTGTTGTCCTGCTGATATGTGTTGGGATGGTTGGCAGTGTCAGGATAGTAAGTTGCATAGTACTCGTGCTGATTTTTTCCTTTTTGAGGAGTCTGGTTATCTTGCGAATAATAATTATAGGGCTTATTTTGAGTTAGGTAAGCCTCCGTTTGTTAATGTTTCTGATGAGGGTATTGGTTTGGCTTGTTATTTTAATAAGACTTTAGATGTTGCTAATTGGACTGTTGTGTATAATGTTACTTCTTTGAAGGGTGCTTATCAGGGGGGTAGTGGTTTTTGTCCTGCTAGTATGTGTTTGATTTTGAATGATGAGGTTTATGAGGGGGTTACTGAAGAGAGTCTTGAGTTTAGGCTTGGGAAGGCTTATGGTGTTCCTGCAGATAATACTGAGTGGAGTGGTGTTTGTGTTGATGATAGTTTTTGGTTTGAGGATAATATTTGTGATAATGGTACTTGGGTTAGTAGGACTAGTCGATTGGCCAAAGATTTGTTGGTTTTTGTGAATGAGACTATTGCTGATGGGAGTATTGTTTCTGAGTATGAGTTGTTTTGTGATGATGTTAATGTTTCTGCTCCTTTGGTTGAGTATGGGAGGGAGGATGATTATTTTATTGGAAAAGTGCCTGGTGCAAATTGTTTGCAGCAGTCTGGTAATCCTGGTGATGAGTTGGGTGCAGGTGTTAGTTGTGCTAATAGTTTGTGTGTTTTGCGTATGGTTAAAGATGGTACTGAGCAGGTTTTTGGTGCTACTAGTTTGAATGTTCCTGTTAATATTGTTGGTAATTCTCTTGTTTCTTTTCTTGAGGGTTTGGAGTATTTTGCTGTTATGGATTCTCAAGA
>JBHPFW010000044.1:0-3113 GCA_042571645.1 Nanobdellota archaeon | reverse complement strand
TTATAATAATCATTTTATTGATTATTCTTTATTCATTTATTAATAATAGTATGATTGAGAATAACTTATTTGAGAATAAAGAAATAGCAGGAAATTTTCTTTTGGCAATTTCTATTATTTCTGTTATTGCTTGTTTTGGAAATTTTTCATTTACATATGGCGCAGTTCAATCTAAACAAGTTTTTGAAAGATATTTAGCGCATTTTGTCACTGCTTTTTTAATGTTAGTAATAGGGATTTCATTGATTTTTACTTCTCGCTTGATTTTCATCTTAGTAGGTCGTTTTTTGGTGATTGACTTTACACTTATTCTGCTATTTCTAGCCTGTATGGGATATGACTTCTGGGATTTATTAAGGGCTAAAAAATAGATTTATGAAATAATTGGAATCTTCTGTTTAATATTTATCCAGTTTTTCCCCTCGTTATCCTGAATGTTCAGTCAGGTTTTTATGTTTTGAATGCTTATTAGGGAGTTATGTTAAATATGTTTAAGAAAATAATAATGGGAAGATTAAGGTTTAGTGAACATATGTATTTTATTTACTTGTTCTTGTTCTTTGCTTTGCTTCTGATCTTTCTCAGCATGCTTATTCCTAGTGTGTCTGCCTTGCGTATAAATGAAGTAATGTACAATCCTGTTGATAATGATAACAATAAGGAGTTTATAGAGCTTTATGATGATGAAGTTCTTCTTGATTTATCTAATTTTACAATTGGGGATTTAAATCAGAATGATTCATTGGAGTTAGTCAAATTTGTTGATTCAAATTATGCATTGATTGTAGAAAGCGGATTTATTTATGACATTAGTAATATCGATGCTTCTGTATATTCTGCTGGTTCAACTATCGGAGATAATCTGAATAATGAAGAGGATTGTGTTTATTTTTACAATGATCATAATAATAATTCTTTAGAGGATTATTTTTGTTATGATAATTCCTTGGCTGATGGAAATGGTAGGAGTTTGTCTTACTATGATGGAGATTGGCTAGAGAGCGATTCTATTAACGGCACTCCTGGTTATGAAAATGATTGCTTTATTATCAATGAAGAGTATAATATCACAGATCTTTGTGATGTTTCAATATCAATTAATGTTGACGGTATGATATTTGATAATAAAGAGAAAATACCTTATAATCATATTTTGTCAGAAGATATTTCTGATTTTACTATTGAATATTGGGTAGAGGATATTGAGGGCAATTTTGCTAAATCCAAGTATAATACTACAAACATTAACCAAAAATCCTGGACTCCCAGCATAAGTGTGCCAGAAAAAACATTTTTTCTTAAGGCAAAACTTTATACTGAATGTAATAATTCAAATTCAAATATTACTGCTGAACAAATGGTGATAGTTAAAGCTAATATAACAGAAGAAGAGTATAATAAAACTACCAAAGAAACAGAATCTTCTCTTAGAGTGATTTTGCCTGATGAAGACTTAGAATTTGGCAATAAATACAAATTCATAATTGATGCTTACAAGGGAGATACCAGCAAGAGAGTGATTAATCTTTGGGTGGAGGATGCAAATCTAAAAAAAGTCAGTGCAGAAAATGCAAAAGTATATGTTTATACAAAATATACAGAAGCAGAGTTTAGTGTTGATTTGGAATTAAAACAATGTGAGGGGTTTGATGATCCTTTTTTTGTTGTTGCAGAAGGTCTTGGAGAGAAATTTGAGCAGGAAATAAGTATTGAAGGATATGAGGATTGTAAAAAAGAAAATAATGAAAATAAAGGTGGTGCTGAGGGGTTTGATGATTCTGCAACAGGTATTAGCTATGAATTAGTTGATTTTAATAACAATATTTCTCATCCTTATAATTTTGATGTGAAAGTAAAGATAACAAACAATGATCCAGAAAGCCATGAGTTTTCTTTGTACAGTTATGTTTATCAGAATTCAAAAAGTTTTGTTTTGCCAAGAGATTTGAATAGACAGAATATAACAATAAGTGCAAAATCTGATAAGATAATTGTTCTGAAAAATGATATTAATGCAGATCCGGGGCAGTACAGATTTAAAGTAAAAATAAAAAAAGATGATTTAAAGACAGAAAAAGAGCTCACAGAAGATATTGTATTTTTGGATATTGCAAATAACACACAAAATGAAACTTCTAACTCAACAAACACCACTATCGATCTAAAAGGATTATCTGAGGGATCTTCAGAATTGTCTCAGAATACAAAGGCAAATAATCAGGATTCCTTTGGAAATAAAGAGAGCACCATCTTAGACCAAGATATTAATGCTTCTAATACTTCTAGTTTGATAAAAATAATTTATCAGAGCACTTCTTCAAAAGCAAGAGGGTTGATATTATATTTCCTGTTTCTTGTAAGTGCCTTGATAATATTGATGTTGGTGGTTAAATGGCTTAAATAGCCCATCAAAAGCTTTAAAAATGCCCTGATTTACTTACTTCTTATGATATTTTCACGAAAGAAAGAGGACTCTAAAAAGGGCAAGAAAACTCCTAAAAAAGCCTCTAAAGAGAAGTCCAAGAAAAGCCCTGAAAAGGCCCCAGAAAAGGCTCCTGGAGACATACCTCAATCATTAAGTCGGGAAGAAATAGAAGAAAAACTAGAGAAAGGCCACATACTCTTCAGAGCTATTCTCCAGATGATTGGCAAGCCAAAGGATTATGTCACAGAGACATGTGGGAATTTCATAGAAAAAATCAGAGCAGATCAGAATGACGTAATTGTGCTAAAAGAAGAAATAGCAGAGCCTGTTGAAGATCAAGATGCTTTTGCTGTTATTGCAGATGTTGAATTACTGGCAAAAGACTCTTCTGCTATTACCTTTTTCTGTTTTGACTATATGCCTGCATCCATAGAGGTACTTGAGCCGAGCGAGTTTGTTTTTACAGCACCAGACTTCACATCATTCCTTAATGATATTCAGGGAAGATTGCACAGTATAGATATGATGCTAAAATCTTTTAAGCTTGAGAATGAAAATTTAAGAAGAAATGCAGCAGCATTATTGAGAAACAATATAATGATCACATTGCTTCATAAAGGCTCATCAAATTTAGCAGACTTATCAAAAGCAGTAGGAATCCCAGGAAAACAACTAGAACCTTTCCTTG
>JBHPFW010000043.1:0-3800 GCA_042571645.1 Nanobdellota archaeon | reverse complement strand
AATATTGGGTGACTTACATGGTGATAAAAAAGCTGAGGACCATCTAAGGTCATATAATATTCTATCAAATTACCATCCAATTCATCTTCAGTTAATTGTTTTGCAGCTTTTACATGCGGAGGAGTTGTTTTTGTGTAATCCTCAACACCCTTTCTTAATGCTTTTCTGTAAATTAATAGATCATCATATTTTCCTTCTTTTAGCTTATCAACAAAATCCTTAACATATTTAGTGACTTCTTCCCCCTTGAAAACTTTATTCAGCAATTCCATCTGGAATTTTTTTGCTAAATCAGTCCAATCTCTTCTGACAAATTCCATACCCACAAATTGAAGATCTTCTTTTCCATGCTCATCTATAATTGTGCCAGCATATCTTTTTTTAGCACCAGACTCAGAATGTCTGTGTTTTGGCATTAAGAATTTCTTGTAAACTTTTTCAATCTCGTCTCCAATCTTCTTGGATTTTTCATAGTCAGCTGTATCAGCAAATACAAATGTTGAATCAGTATCATTATAGATGACTTCATAGCCTTTTTCTTCAATTTTCTTGGAAGTCAGTTTTATTAAGTATTCACCAAAATAAGTTATTGCATTTGCAGTTAATGGAGAGTAAAATCTGCAATTAGGACTGGCCAAAACACCATAGAATGAATTCATCAGAATCTTAATGGCATAACTTGCAAGTTTATTCTTTGATTTTTTTGCTTTATCACGCTGTGCCCATAAATGCTGAAGCATCTCAGGCAGAATTCCCTCATCATTTCTGAATACAGCATTGTTTGGTGCAATAATAAATTTGCTTTTGTCCTTATAGTCATCCAGATTCTCGCGATCAGCCTCGTGAACTAGGCTGGCAGGATCAATATTAAAAGTCCTTATTATGCTTGGATACAGGCTTTTAAAATCTAATATAACTATATTATCGTAAATTCCGGGTCTGGATTCTTTTACATAACCTCCTTTAGTCTTAGATTCTTTAGTGTAACGTCCCATTGAGTTAACAACTATGTTTCTTTTTCTTGCTTCAGTTATGTAAACAAAATCCATTGAGGCTATAGACGCACTAACTCTTTCTAACTGCATACCCGTTAGTTTTGATCGTTCTATTGTTAATGCTAATGCATCAGAATTTATGAATATCTTATACGCTAATTCAGCATCTTTTAGATTATATGCTATTAGTTTGTCCTGATCATTCTTGAAAAATTCATCTATTTCTTTAAATCTTCCTTTGCCATGAAGCAATTTTTTCTCGCCGACAAATTCTTCTGCAGCATTATCTAAAGTGTAACTGTCTAATTTAATAAATGATCCTTTCAATGCAGCAATTCCATCAATAACTGCTCTGCCAGGAAAATCTGCCTTAGAATCCTTGAAGAATTCACTTTCTATTCTTAGAGTGCAATTCCAATCATTTCTTCCAAATTTGAAGTCGATCTTGTGTTTCTTGAATTTTTTATGAAGTTCTGCAAGGTCAAATTCAATCATATTCCAGCCGGTTATTATATCTGGATCTAATTCAATAATTTTTTTTTGAAATTCAAGCAGTAAGTCTTTTTCTGTTGGCACAGAAATTGCGTTCTTGTGAGTTTTATCAGAAACAATTATGACTTCTTTTACATTTTCTTTTTTTGTACCATCACCGTAAAATCCGATGCAGTAAAGTTCTCCTGTTTCAAAATTAGATTCTATATCAAATGAAAGAACCTTAAGTTCAGGATCAAAATCATCTTTTTCCAGTTTGCTTAACTTGGGTTCACGATAAATTCTGTCAACATAAATGCCATCAGATTCAGAAGGTTTTTCAAATTCCCCATCAATTTCCATACTCGCTTTTATTTCATGATCAATCAGAAATCTGTATGCAAACCTGATATCTGCTTCATAACACGCTATGCCTTTAATCTCTAATGTTTCTCTCAATGGTTTAACATCTTTTGGATTATTAAGAATTACTTTAACCATCTCTTCCTTTTGGAAGTTCTTCATTTTGGTTTCTTCATGATCAAACTTAGAGATTGCTGAAGCCTTCTTAAAATCCGATTTCTTAATGTAGAAATACGGCCTGAATTTGTTTATTGTCAGAAAACTCTCGCCATTCTCCAGCCTCCCAAATAAATGCACATGAGCTTCATTGTTCCCAATTTTATATGTAGGATATACCACAAAAGCTTTGATTTTAGCCATATTAGAGCCTATGAGAACTGGGTTTTTATAAATTTTGGGTGTTTTCGGCGGTTATATTTTTATACACATCGCGTGTATTGATTTTTTTATTTTTACGCTACTTTTTTATAATACCTACCCCCCCATCAATCCATGCAAATCATTGAAGGCATTGAAATAGTAGATTTAGCATTATGGCTCCAAGATACAAAAACCCTAATAATCTCGGATCTCCATATTGGCTATGAAGAAGCTTTGAATAAGCAGGGCATTATGGTTCCTAGGTTTCACTATCCTGATCTGGACAAAAAACTAAAAGCCATACTTGACCAGACCAATCCTGAATTAATAATTATTAACGGAGACTTAAAGCATGAGTTTGGAAGGATATCAGAAACAGAATGGCGCCACACAATTAGAATAATGGATTTATTGTTAAAACATGCTAAAGTTTTGTTAATCAAAGGCAATCATGACAATATTGCTGGACCATTAGCAGAAAAAAGAAATTTGGAATTAGTTGAGGATTATTATTTTGAAGACAAACAGATTTATGTCTGCCATGGAAATATAATTCCAGACAAAACAAATGAAAATTTCAAAAACTCCAAAACAGTAATTATTGGACATGAACATCCTGCAGTCTCAATAAAAAGCAAAACTCGTGTTGAGAAGTTCAAGGCATTTCTCAAGGGTAAATATGAAAACAAAACATTAATTGTCCAGCCCTCTTTTAATCCAATTATCGAAGGAACTGATATTCTACAAGAACAACTTCTGAGTCCGTTTCTAAAACAAAACTTGGAGAACTTTGAAGCATTTGTTGTTGCAGATGAAGTTTATGAATTTGGGAAGTTAAAGAATATCAAGAAGTCGATAAAATGATTAGTTCTATTTTAATATCTTTTGAACAACATAAAAAAAATAAAGAAGTAATTTATTAAATATCGGTGATAGCTTTAATTATCAGGAACCTTTATTGGATCTCTACAGTTGTACTTTGGATGATAATACATTTGTACTGCCAGAAATTCGACAGCATTATGACCCTTCTTAGAATTAGCATAATCAGTTTTGACTATGACTGATTCGCCTACCACAGCCACATTGGCAAAGATATTATGTTTAAAAATATAATCTTTTATGGTATTTTCAATAGTTTGACTAGCGTTTCTGAGGATTTTTTCTCTGGGACCGCAAGTTCCAGTTCTGGATATGATTAATGGAGCACCGACAAGTTCAATCGGTTGTTTATTCCTCGATTCAAGGGTATCTTCGGGGAATAAAAATATAACATAAGATTCCAGATCAGAATCAGCAAAAACATTTTTTGGTTTATCAACAAGAACCTTTTCTGGCCCATATAACAAATATGCCAAAGTAGAATCAGGAGTTGCACCTCTTAGTTCAGTATCTAACAGCCTATGTCGTTTCATATTTTTCGTATAACGATCGTTCATATAACGATCCAAATAATCTTCTATCCTGGGTTGATTCCCTACAGTCGGATTCTCATATGAAACAGTAACTGGTTTAAAAACCAGTATATTGCCAAATCTTTCTTGATTATTTTTTTTCCCTGAAGCCATATTAACCACTCAGAAATAATAATTAAAAGAAGATATATTAAGC
>JBHPFW010000042.1:0-3994 GCA_042571645.1 Nanobdellota archaeon | reverse complement strand
TCATAGAATAATGATTTTAATCCTTTCATGCCTTCAAACACTCTGCTGTATTGAACTTTTTCTTGTTCTTTTTGTTTAGCTAGCAAAGCAGGGATTATTTCCTTTATCTTTTCTTTTTCTTCTTCTAAATTTCTTACTTTTTTGTCTATATATTCTAATAGGCTTTCTGGGTTGATTGCAGAGAAATATTTTCTATTAGATTTGATCACATGACTCACTAAACCTTTGTTTATTAGCTTCTCAAGTATTGGATAAACTTTAGCGTGTGTAACACCTGACTTCTTAGATATGGGTCCTACAGTGGTTTCTCCTAGGTCAAATAGTGCATAATAGACCTTGATCTCTCCTTCTGTAAAGCCTAAATCCTTTAAGATAGCCTTTTGTTGCATTCTATTACTCCCTTAGGAGGTAGTAGTATTTAAATACTTATAACTCCTAATAAGTAGTATCAAGAACTGATCCAGAGAGATCAGAAAGAGGTGGTACAAAATGAAACAAACTTTCGTAACAAAAATTGTTGAGAACTTTGTAGCAGAACTACATGAATTCAACCAAAAAAGATGGATCGAACCAATAACAGGGGTTCAATAATTTCAAAAAATGAGGTGAATGAAAAATGAAAATCTTAGAAAAAATACAACAATACAGACAAAGATTAAATGATGAAGTTGCAAAAATACCAGTTGCAGGAGAAATCTTGACAACAGATGTTAAAAGTCTTGTTTATGCAACTTTAGTTGGAATTGGTTTGCTTGGTACGCCAAACTATGCCAATGCTGCAAATGTTGATGCAGAGGTTTCAGCATCACAAGAATCTGCAGGATTAGATGTTAAAGTAGCAGGTAAAGCAGAACCCTTTAAGTTGTTCTTCAGATACATAACATCTGGAACTGCAAGAGATGATGTCAGTCCAACAACTATTTTTGCTGATGCAAAATATGATTTAGGTAATGGTTTAGAAGCAGTTGCAAGAACTCATACAGTTGGTAATAATGTTACACCGCGAGCAGGAATTGGATATGGTGCAAAATCAGGAGATCTTAGTGGTTATACACAAGCAACTGCATCTGCTGTTGAAGGACCTGATGGTCAATGGCTTCCAAACGGCCAAGTTTATGCTGTTGGAAATTATACACCTTCAATCAGCGATAATGTGAATGCAAGGTTAAGCTTAGAAAACCTTTCAACATTTAACCAAGACGGAAACATGTTGAGCATTCAGAATGGACGTGCAGGTTTTGATCATAAATCTGGTTATGGTGCAGGTATTGGTTTCAAAGCAGTAGAACAAGGCCCGCATATTTCAGTCAGAGATGCACAAATCTCACCGATAATCTATGCAAGATGTAGGTTTTAAGAATTAAATTATTTTTACAATTTTTTCCTTTTAACAAAGTCCTTGAATCTTTTACTCTTTTGGATATTTTCTTTAATCTTTTTATCTACCAAACCTGGCTTAGTCATTTTATTTGCAGAAAGAATCTTTCCTAAATCAGATTTATCAATTAATTTCCTCTTCAAAATCACTTCCTTCAAACTAATATCTTTCTTAAGTGCTTCATGCACTAATTCAGATGTAACTTGATAACCAATATATGGATTTAAAGCAGTTGCAGTAGCTAAACTGCCATGTAAATGTTTTTCAATTTGATCTTTATTTGCTTTAATGCCATCTACACATAATTCTCTGAACATTTTTGAACCATTAGTAAGCAGCTCAATTGATTGTAATAAATTGTGAATTATAACTGGAGCCATTGTGTTTAACTGCAAAACACTATACTGAGCAGCATTTGAAATAGTTAAATCATTTCCCATGACTTGGAAAGATATCATTACAACAGATTCACAGATTGATGGATTAATTTTTCCAGGCATTATACTTGAGCCAGGTTCTACTTCAGGTAATATAAGCTCTGCAAATCCTGCCTTAGGGCCTGAATTCAATAAACTTAAATCATTTGCAATCTTAAATAAATCAATAGCTAATATCTTCAAAGATGAAGAAACTGCTACAGAACAATCCAAATTGTTATGCAAACTCATTATGTCTTTTGTTGGACGTAATTTAAACTTAGTTAGCTTAGCTAATTCCTTGCACATTTCTTTGTGATATTTTGGATGAGTATTAATTCCTGTGCCAGTAGCAGTACCCCCAATTCCTAATTCCATTAATTCATCAGCAGATTTCTTGATTATATCAATATTTCTAGCTATTTGATCTGCATATGCATTAAATTCTTGTTCTAATGTAATTGGAACTGCATCTTCATAATGTGTTCTTCCAACTTTTACTATTCCCTTAAACTCCTTAGCTTTTTTAGCAAATGCCTTACTCAACTTATCAATCTCGCTATAAAGATCCTGTAACATTATCAAAGCAGAAATTCTCATTGAAGTAGGAATCACATCATTAGTGGATTGAGCCATATTTACATCATTGTTTGGATGAACTTTATTATAGCGGCCTTTTCTGCCGCCCATTATCTCATTAGCTCTGTTAGCAATAATTTCATTAGCATTCATATTATAAGGTGTTCCAGCACCTGCTTGGAACGGTTCTAAAGTAAAGTATTCATTATATTTCCCAGAAATAAACTCAGCAGCAGCTTTTTGGATTGCTTTGGATTTCTCTGCTTCTAACACACCAAGCTTGGAATTAACAATTGAAGCAGCTTTCTTAACCATACCTAAAGCCTGTCTAAATGCAGGATATGGTAAAACTGGATTAGTTTTAGTATTCTGAAAATTCTTCAAAGCTCTTTGAGTAAATACCCCAAAATATGCATCGGCTGGAACTTTTAGTTCTCCTAACACATCTTTTTCTGTTCTGTATGCCATTTTATAAAGAATTATCGGGCTTTTACTTTTAAAGTTTGTTTAAAATTGAGGCTCAGATGTCAGCTCAGCAGGCTTTTGTTTTTGTTTATTAGAACCATTAGCATCAAAACATCCAGGCATATAAAGCTCTGAATTTTTATAGCCTGAGCTTATTAATACTTTTAATTGTTTTTCACATGATTCCATTGGTGTTCCACAAACATATAATCTTATGCCATCAGGATCAGTTGGTAAATCACCTGGCAGCATTTCACAACATTGTCCTGGATTTGTAACATATGACTTTTCTTGTTTTATGCGACCTAATTCTTCTACAACTCTGAATGCTTCAAATGCTATGTCACTGTTTGATACTGGTACAATAATATCGCCCTCTAGATAGGTAACATAATCATCTAATCCTTCTTCCCCAACAATAACATATAGTTCTTCACCCATGTCCATTAGAAAGTAGCAATATAATTTAAACCTATCCTAAATCATTTAAAAATGAGAACAAGAAAAAACTTAAACAACAATTTTCCTATTAAATACTTGATTGTGTACAACTGAGCTAATCTCAATCAATTTCTGCTTGGCTTGCATTTCCCTGAATTTCTGATCAAGATTAAAGAAGCTTTGGCCATTAAGTGTTTCTTCTGTTATTGAAACGCCTTTTGCAATCATTCTATCAATCAAATGTTTGATTTGTAATTCATTAAGATCTGTTTTTCTTGCAATGTCTGCATAAGAAAGATTTGTTTGCTCACCAAAAGCATAAACTACCAAGAAAACTTTTTGTTCATCTTTAGTTAATTCAACACTAAAACCATTTCTCATTTGGTGTTGTATAAGTTGTTTCATCATTAATTGCATTTGATCCATTCTTTCTGCTAACTTGTCCATTTTGTGTTCAAGCTTACAGATATGCTCGTGTTCAATAGAAATCTCGTCGGTGTTTTCATTAATGGCATGAAGATGCTCGTCTAATTCATCTTTGACTTTATGGAATGAAGATTTAATATTCTCCTCTATAACATTGAGCTGTTTTGAGAATTTTTTAGATATTTCACTCTCTTTTTTCAATACCACTGTACACCCCCAACAAAAATAATCAAACTACTTGTTTATAAATATTTTGATATTGAAACAGATATAATAAAAAGAATAAAAG
>JBHPFW010000041.1:0-4407 GCA_042571645.1 Nanobdellota archaeon | reverse complement strand
AAGTATGCAAAAATAGATAACTTTATATATAATTACTTCAAATAAGATAATATTATCTTAAAAAAGTAAACTTTTTAAATAAACACTATAATATTATAAGAAGATGCTAAGTCAGTACACATTAGACATAATTAGGGTTATTTCTGATAAACAGGGTACTGGCTTGACTATAAATCAGATCTCCAAGCTAATCAAAAAGAGCTATTTCTTTACAAATCAGCTTGTAAGAAAGATGATTAGATCAGAGCTGCTTACAAAGAGAATAATCGGCCATTCTATTTTGTGTTTCTTAAATCAAAAGAATGAGGAAACAGCAGGATTATTAATCATGGATTCAATAATAAAGAAAAAGAATTTTGAAAAATCTGCAGAAAAAGATTCTGGAATAAGATCATTAATAATGGAATCAAATAGATTGTTCAATTATTTAGGTTATGAAAAAGAAACAATCCTAAACTCTGCATTTATTTACAAAGACTGTTTATTTCTTCTTTCAAATAATTCATTAGAACTTCATACAGAAATTAATAATTTCTTGGGGTTGCATAATACAAAGGAAAGCGGATTAGTAATCAAAATAATTGAACCTGATGACTTAAAGAAAAAATATCAAAATTCAGTAATACTCCATGGCAGAGAGTATTTTTGGAAAAAAATCTTGGAACTAAAATGAAAAACAAGGCCATATTAAAAAACAGGAAATCCCAGATTACTGTATTCATAATAATCGGCATTATACTTTTATCAATTTCAGCTCTTACATTATACATGACTGACAAATTAAAAGTTGATCAGACAAAAGCAATCTTTGGGGAAGTAGCTGAAGTCCCTTATGAAATGGAGCCATTAAAGGTTTATATAGAGCAATGTCTTAAGAAAACAACCATTCCAGGAGTATACTATCTTGCTTTCAAAGGAGGAGACTTTACACCATTAAAGAATGAATCAGTGATAACAGAAAATTTCGAAGTATCTTATGGTGTTTATGGAGGAGAGAATACTTTGCCAAGTGTTGATGATTTATCATATCAAATATCTTCTTATATTGAAGTAAATCTGGATAATTGCATTGATGATTTCAATAGTTTCAAATCTCAAGGCCTAGAAATAACAGCTGAACAGCCAAAAGCAACTACATTAATACTGGAAGAACAAGTAGGTGTGAAATTAGAATATCCCGTGACATTAACAAGAGAGGGAACTTCAACTTCTGCTTCAGAATTTATGTCATTCATACCTATAAGATTAGGCTATCTGCTTGCTGTAGCAAATATTGTTGCAAATAACAGAATAAACAATCCTAATAATCTTGATCTTGCTTTATTATCTGCCCAAGGGCCAAAAATAACAATGGCTCCTGTCAATAAGAGATCAATGCTATTTTCTCTTCATGATCCAGAATCTAATATTGATAATGCTCCTTTTGTCTTTATGTTTGGAGCAAAACTTCCTGAAAACTCTGCTCCAAGGCTTGATTTCATTCCAGATAAAATAATATTGCTGGGCGAGAGTTTCAGTTTTGATGTCAATGCAACAGATTATGAAAATGATAAATTAGTTTATTTTGACTCGAGTGATATTTTTGATATTAACCAGGATACAGGAATAATTTCATTCACACCTGCTGAGCCAGGAACATTTAATTTCGAGATAAAAGTTGTTGATACAGAAGGAGTCTTTGATGAAGAAGAGGTACAATATATTGTCAGGGAATAAATTGAAAATACTCAACAAATTAAAAATGAACAAGAAAACAAAAAGAAAACAAAAAATAAGCTCAGTTAAGAGTTTTGTAAATAATTGTATGTTATTTTGCATATTATTACTCTTATTGTTAGTATCATTTGCTTTAGTTGCAGATATTTCCTTTGCAAATCCGCCAGAGGGAGGACCATCTGAACAAGAACCTCCTCCAGAAACTACTGAACCAGATCCAGAAGAAGCTTTTGAGTCTGCTGATAAACTAAAAGATGCCTTAGCAGAGATGCCAAGTGATGCTGAAAGAATTGCTTTCCTTATGGGTCCAGCTAAAGACAAGCTGAAAGAAAATTGGGATGATGAGAAATTTGCAGCAGTGCTAACAGATAATTTAAAGAATGAAATTTATGAAGATCAGATAGGTTCTGAGGCAGATTCATTTATTATGGAAAGATTTGTTGAAGAGAAAGGACTGGGCCAAGTTGATTTCTCTGACGGAGATGTTAAGTTTGATTCTTCCAGGGGGGTTCTGTCAAATGGAGATTGTCCTCAAAATTGTTTTAATCTAAAACAAGGCTCAGATCATGGGTTGGATGATGTCAAATTAAAGTCTGTCAGACCTACAGGATTTGTTATAGAAAGAAAACCTAGAATACCAGGTGAAGAAGATGAAACCTTGACCATAACAAGAGAAGATGGTGTTGATATAATTTTGCCTCCACCTCCTCCATCTGTTCCTGGAGAAGAACCTCAAAAGGCCACTATAGATGCTGATGGAAATATAAAAATTTCAGAAGGTATGACTGTTGATTTTGGCAATGGAAATATTGTAAATGCAGACGGCGATGTAACAATTACCAAGACTGATGATTCTCTAACTGTCAAGGGTCCTGCTCAGGGCACTTATTCTAGAGCAGAATTCACAACCAGAACAGGAGAATTAAGCATGACTAGAGATAGATTGGGAAATATTGATTTTACTTCAGATGATGCAACCCTTAGCACCACACTTGGCTATTTTGATGGTCATGTAGAAAAACAAGGAGATGAAATAACTTTATTGCCATTAGCCTCAACTGAAGATCCTGAAAAAAAGGACAATACAAGAAAGACTGTTTTTGTGGACAGAGATTCAGGTGTTGGAATAAAAACTAATGGCTATCCTGTTGATGTTCACAGAGACCAAGTTTATCCTCCTCCAAAAGACTCTGCAGGAAATCAAAGAACAGATGATGAACTAAGGAATATTGCAGAGAATGCTGTTGAAACCTCTGCTAATTCAGAAAGAGGCCAGGTATGGTTCAAGGAGGATGATACAGGAAAATTAAATATTTTTGCTACTGGACCCGTTGATATTGACAGATCTGTAAAGGATTTTGCTGTAGGACAACAGCCGCAAATAATTCAAGATGACTTGCATTATTCTAGCAGTTCTCTTAAGGGTAAATTCAATTTTCAGGAATATTCTGAGGTAATAGCTGGAAAAACAGAACACCATTTGATTGTAACAGTTGACAGGGCAGAAACAAATGAAGAGACAGGAGGAGATGTTGTGTTTAGTTATCCTTCTCAACAGCTTGAATTTCAGACAGCAACTAATTCTGGTCCTGAAGTGGCTCTTTATTATGAAAAAACAGATGAGTCAGTAAATGGTGGAACAGTAAATGAACAGGTAGTGTGGAATGCTAAAGGCGAATTCAAGTTTGAAGATGATTCCAATGTTGTTACAACTAGTCATCCTGCTGCAGACTTAGAATATACAAGAATTGGAGAACAAGACACACTGACTGCGAATAAGCCTCCCAATTTGGGTGTTGATGATAAAGGAAATCCAATTCCTTTTGTTGAGATAAGTAGAAAAACAGACATAATTGGAAGATCAGATATAGAGCTTAGTCCTTCTTTGCATGAAGGCCAAATAACTTACACACTTGCAGGTACTGATAAAGGCTTAGGTGTATTCATGGATCTTGAAAGTTTGGGAACTATGAAACAACAGCTTGATTCTCTTGATAATTCGGCTCTTGTTTTCACAAATCACTTGGTTGTGAAATCATCAGATGGCAAAGTTTTCTTTGGCATAAATGAGAATGGAATGATGAGATATGAGAACGGCCAGACAGGAGAAGCCTCAACCATTCTTTCACCTATGGATGCTAAAAAGTTCATGGGTCTCAATACAATAAAAGTTTCACCAGAAGAAGACAAGCTTCTAAGAGATGTAATTAACAATTGGAACACTAGAATTACAGGAACACCTGAAGATGTAACAAAGGCATATCAGGATTTAAGTAAAATACCTTTTGAATTGTTACAAGCAAATCCTGCATTAAGGGCCCAAATAGAACAGAGTTTGAAAATTGATGTCTCAAAAATAAATGATCCAGGTTATTTGCAAGAAATCAGGAAGTCAGATGAAATATTAAGGAGAGAAAAAAATAAATTAGACCAACCAGGCGGGGCTAATTATTGGATGGAACGTCTCCAGGAAAAAGGAGTATTAGATGAGAATGGAAATTTAATTCCGGGCTCTTATACAAAAGGAGACAGCAAACATCAGGAATATCTAAGTTATCAAATTGCATTAATGAAAACAGAGATTAATATTGTGGGTTCTGACAGGATTCTTCTTGCTGCATCTGATAAATCAACTGATCACTTGTCTGCAGATATATCACAGCTTGAAAAAAAGATTAGTAAATTTGAACT
>JBHPFW010000040.1:0-4782 GCA_042571645.1 Nanobdellota archaeon | reverse complement strand
TTCAAAACCCAAACATCCCTTTCAACTAATTGCTCAGCCAACCTAAGATCCCTATGAACTTCTCTTCTGAAACCGAAATACATCCGCCTGCCTTGCTTAACATCTTTTTTAACCTCTTTCTTAAACCATCTAACGTCTCTATTAAATATGCTTCTAACACCTTCCAGCAAGCCAAACAATGGAGGTTTTCCAAACAATATTTTCTTTATTGCAAGGAAGATGTCACTAACTATCTTAATGAAACCATTCCATAACTTGCTAGCATACTTGCCGATTAGAGTAAAGAAAGCACCTAATCTTTTCTTTAGGTATGGGCCAATATAAGTTTCAGAAGGCCTGCGCCTTTTGGATATGTAATAATCCATATCATAACTGAAATATGAACTCATGTCTGCATAGTAGAAATTAGCAATAAACAATATTATTACTAAGCAGAATGTTAGTGTTACTAACCATGAACATAATGAACTAGGAAGGAATCTAAGACAAGATGAACTATGAACCGATCTCAGATATGATTTAAAGGAAAATCCAGTATATGGAGCTCTTTCTTCTGAAATTATCTCCTCACCTAATACAGTAAACTTAATATCATCAGATATTAACTCTCCATCATATGTTGCTTTTACAATAAGCGTGTAATCTCCAGGCTCAAGTTTTGAAGTGCCAAAGCTCTTGGTGAATTCTAGTTCTCTTCCAAGTGTTTTTGTTTCTCTACGACTAATGACAACATCTCCATCCTCGTTGATTATAGTATATGTTAAATGAACAGACAATTTATCACTATCTTCCTTAGTAAGACTCACTTCTACAAGGAAATCTCCTCCCTGATTAATTTCGTCACTAGAATCAAGATCCATATCTAGATCATATTCTATTGTTTCGATTATCTCTTCCTTATAGATGCAATCTCTTGTCAAAGGAGGCATTGCCCCCGCATCAACACCGCAGTTTGCTCTATCAACACAACTTCTGGTTTGTACTCCTGACTCAGAACATACTGAAGGTTCCCAATTTGAACATACCCAAACAGGAGTGCAAATTATGTCTGCAAGCCCTCCTCCAGCACCGCCTGTAGACGGAGGTGTTACAACACCTTCTTCTTTAATAGAGAATCCTGAGAATGAAGTTACATTTATCTCAAAGTAATCACTAACAGTGTTCTTACCAGATTGACTGGTGATGTCAGACCAAGCATCAAGACAAGTCTCATTGACAAACACATAATTGTCGCACCTATAGAGTCTTAAATTTCCTTCAACAGAGTAATTCAGATCATCATAATAAATCCTTACTGCTCCATCTGAAATAACCCATTCAGGCTCAATACCATAAGTTACAAGATAGCCAGTAGTATTATAATGCTTATCAATACCCAGAGTTTTGTTTATAATATCAGATATATTTGTATCTCTTGTGGTTACATATAATCTATCTGAGTATGCATGGAATTCTAGGTCTAGTATAGTATCAACCATGAATACAGTATAATTTCCTGTTGAGGAAGAGTTTATAGCAACATCCCCATTACGATAATATGCTGTGAAGCTGCTATCTAAACCAACTAAATCTGAATCTATTACACCAAGATCAAATGAAACACCCTCAAATGACTCAAAGTAATCTGTAGTACTCACAATTGTTCCAATTGAATTATTTGCATAGAAAGTTACATTATACCTTCCCATCAAATCTATGCTACTATAAAGAACAGCTGAATCATTAACTAAAGTAATATTTTCCTCTGAACCATCAGGTCTGTCTATTCTTGCCCATACTGCTTCATGAGCCTTGGCAGATATAAACAATTCCACATCCGAACCATTAATCACAGCATAAGGACTGATTGAAGTATTTAGGATTACTGCATTTGGACAAGTTAATGTACTAGTTACATTAGTAACATCAGCACTATTAACATTATCAAGATTATCTTTTGTGTGTATTGTCAGATTACGTATCTCACTACAGATTAATCCACTCAAATTATAACTGTTTGTAGGAGATGATAAATTAATAGTATTAACATCATCTATATACAAGATAGCACTATTATAGTCACTATCTAAAGGATTATTCCAACTCCATTCTATCCAATTTTCACCACGAGATAACATGATAAGACTTGTTACTGTTGCAGGCGGTGTTATATCTACATTAAGTGATCTTGTATCTGTCTGCTGCTGATTTCCAGCAGTATCATTACAATAACCAGTATAACTATAAGTACCCTCTAGGCTAGCAAAAGTCCACCAATAATAAATTCCACTGCTGCCGGTAGGTGTGCTGTCTAATGTTCCATTAAAGTCAATCCAAACCTCATCAATGAAAGTTTCATTACAAGTCATATTAAATGTCTGAGTCTGCACATTAGTATAAGCATTATCAGCAGGAGTAGGCACAACCCATCCAGTTTCATTTACCTGAGTCAGATTTGGAGCTGTCTTATCAACATAGAACCAAGTAACCTTAGTGTTGTTATTTTGAGGACTACTACTATCCCTAGCAAATGTAGTAACAGTATAATTACCTTCTGCTAAAGAATCAACATCTACCAAATCATTCCAAGTATAAGTAGCCTGAGCCAAATCTATACTATTACTTTGAACAACATCGCTAGTACTATTAGTAATATTATAATAACTATAATTCAACTTATGATTAGCCAAGAAAATCTCTAAATTAAAGTCAGAATTATAGAACCCACCACTCTGTGAAGGAACAACATACTGAATACTTGGAATAGTATTATCCAAAGTCCAATAAGTAGAACTATTCACAACATTGCCACTAGTATCATTAGCATAAACAACAAAAGTCAAATCAGTACTGTTAAGCAAGCTTACATCATAAGGCCATGTTTCATTTGTGTATAAAGTACCATTGAATAAATCGCCCTGATAATTATTCATAACACCACTATCAATCACAGCCCCTGCCAAAGTACCATTTCTAATCTCAAACCAAATAGTATCAAGATTAAGATCAGTAGCATTTGCTCTTAACAATACAGTCCAACCAAGAATATCTGAATCTAATGGAGTAATAACAGAAACAACAGGATCAGTAGTATCCTCAACAGTCAAAGTATGATTCTCATTAGCTGAAGTATAATTCTCACTACCACTATGATTAGCCAAAATCACATAATCACCAGGAACAACATACTGCTTACTAAAACCAAACGGAGTAGTAGAGCTCTTCAACAAACCACCATCCTCAAACAAATAACCAACACCATCAATAGGTGCTAAAGTAACATTAAACACAACAACACTACCAGACTCAACAGTCAAATCATCATCAACACCATCCAAAGTCAAATTAATAATAGACGCAGCACCAACTATCGTATAAACAGTACTATTCTCTGCATAAGTATAATTCTGAGTCTCACTAACATTACAAACATAATCATAATCACCCGCTGCTAAAGGTATAGCAGTATTATTCTCTGTTGCAGTAACATCCACACTATCCCTATAAAGCTTAGCAGCTGCTTCTGGACTTGAACAATCACAAGTAGCATTCACACTAACAGGATAAACAGAACCATTAACAGGAATAATATCCAAAGCACAAACAGAAACAAACTTCTCATTAACAACCAACAAATCACTAACAACATAAGAAGTATAATTCTGACTACCACTAGTATTACAAGTATAATTATAACTACTAATACCCAAAGTCTGCACATCAGATACTGTTCCGCCAATACTACTTCCAATTAAAGTGCTATTCCTCCACAAACTAAAGTTAACCTCACCATTATTCGCACCACAACTAATATTAGTCTCAGTACCATTAGCCACAGACCAACCAGGAGACGGCGACAAAGTCAACACAGTAGAAGCCTTCTGCACAACATAACTCCACTGATCAGACACCGCATCATTACCAGCACTATCATTAGCATAAGACCTCCACACATAAACACCAGCAGCAAGGTTATTCACATCATAATAATACTCACCACCACTACTACCGCTAAACGAATCATTACCAATACTTCCACTAAAGTTATGCTCAATCACTGCAGTACCTAAACCAGCAAAGACATCACTCCATGTAATATTAAACTGATAACTTGCTCCTAAACTATAAGTATCTGGAGTAACAGGACTAGTCTTATTATTACTCCAAATTGGATCATCAATATCTACATTCAATGTTCTAGTTTCTGTTTGATTCAAATTTCCAGCAGTATCATTGCAATAACCAGTATAACTATAAGCACCCTCTAAGCTAGCAAAAGTCCACCAATAATATATTCCACTGCTGCCGGTAGGTGTGCTGTCTAATGTTCCATTGAAGTCAATCCAAACCTCATCAACAAAAGTCTCATTACAAGTCATATTAAATGTCTGAGTCTGCACATTAGTATAAGAATTATCAGCAGGAGTTGGCTCAACCCAACCACCATCTAAAACAGTAGCATTAGGAGCTGTTTTATCAACATAGAACCAACTACTTTTAACATTAGTATTATGAACAGTCTCAGAAGAATCCTCAGCAAACACCTTAACTGTATAATTTCCTTCTGCTAAAGAATCAACATCTACTGAATCACTCCAAGTATAAGTAGCCTGAGCCAAATTTATACTATTACTTTGAATAACATCGCTAGTACTGTTAGTAATATTATAGTAAGAGTAATTCAATTTATGATTAGCCAAGAAAATCTCCAAGCTAAAGTTACTATTATAGAAACTACCAGTCTGCAAAGGAGTCACAAACTGAATACTTGGAATAGTATTATCCAAAGTCCAATAAGTTGAA
>JBHPFW010000039.1:0-6311 GCA_042571645.1 Nanobdellota archaeon | reverse complement strand
ATAATAATTATTTTTATTATCAACAAATTCAATTATAAACGTAAATTTTTGAAACTGTTCACTTGATAATATTTTCTCCATGGGTTTTGCCATAAAACAATAATCCATTAGATATAGTAATGTTGATTTTCCGGTTCCGTTCCTTGTGTCAGTATCTTTTGATTTTTCTGTTTTATCAGCACAAATGATATTAATTCCATTATGAAATTCAACATCAATTCTTTCTGGTTCCGAATAAAACTTCTTTATTATCATTTTCTAACAATGTCCTCATCATCAAGTTCAATCTTACCCATAGCATATAAAAAGTCAAGAGCTAATAAATATTTATCAAACGACAACCTGTATTCATCTCCCCTTGCGAGAGTTACTTTTTTGTAAAGCATATAGATGTTTCTTCTCCCTCTTAATGATTTAATTATTTCTGCTCCTATTGACAGCAAATTTTTTGATACATCCTCATATTTATTAGGAACTAACACTTTCAAAAACCTCACAGGTATGGAAAAAATAACAAATCAAAGTGGTGTATGCTTGATACTCTTCATCAGTACATTTTTCTGGTATGATTTTATTTATCATTATCATAAAGACATCGTCTCCATTTTTCCCATTATTTTTTGATTCCAAATATACTGCTTTGATTGTTAATAATAATCTATTAATCTCATCAGTTTTTAAAATACTACTTTTTAAATATGCATCAATATCAGCAAATTTTGTGAAACAAATTTTCAAAATATCCTCAAATTTTGACGTTAGTCCATTGAGGGAAACCTTCTCTTTAATATCTATGGGCAATTTATCATTAACTAATACTTCCTTTGAATCCTTCATATGTATTATTGCTTTAGCAACTTTATTAATGACTTCAAAAGTGACTTTGCTTTTTGTTTGCGTTAAAATTCTATGCACTTCATCTATTTTTCTTGGAATAGTTGGATCTTTAGGAATACCCAGATATTTTTCTCTTAAATCTTTACTATTTGTGTCTAATTCAACTCGAAGTCTCTCATTATCAAAGATATCAAGCTCCCAATTATAATCCCTATCAACTTCACTTTTTAGATTATCCTTTTCGCCAGCACTTATTAACCTATTTGAAACAAAAACAAACTTATCGCAAGCTAGTTTGTTGTTTTTAACTGACTCCAAGTCTTCTCTAAGTTTTGTCTTCCAATCTTTTCGCATACTAAAATGACAAACTATTTTCAATTTTTCAAAATTTATGAGTAAAGCGTCCTTTCCGCCATCTTTCCTACCAACACCTTGTGGTTCAATACCCCTATAGCCTAATCTAGCAAGTAAATCAGAACATAATCTTTCAAACTCCACAATATCTGAATATTCTGTAAGTTTTCTTATTGTATCATTATCCAATTTATAGCACCTTATGGGTTTTTTTATCTTGAACACCTGATTTTCTTTCCTCAAATTCTTCGGCAGTAATTATTATATCATATCCTCCAACTTGCTCAACTTTATGCTTGTATATTCCAGTATAAGATAGGCTTGCTTCCTCGTATCTTTTGAATTTGAATACTGCATCATTCATCAAGCTACTATTGAATACGCCAAGGCTTACCAACAGTTCAAAGTCTTCAACCTTCAAACCTGTAACCTTCTTGAACAAGCTAGGTTCAAGTTTTGTAATTACATCCTTTAACGTCCTTTCCCTATAATCTGTCAGATACATAAAGATAGGAATCCTTGTTGCAAATTTAATGAGTTTTTTCTGTATCTCTTTTCTTTTGCTCATGTATTCTTTCTCTTCATCTGATAGCTTTTTCTTTTCTTTTGGAGAGATGTCCTCTTCATTTGCTAATTTTTGTTTAGCTTTTTTTACAGATTCTGACTTATTGATAATCAGCTCTATATCATTGTTTAAACTTCTGAATCCTTCAATACTCATTAAGGCTTCTAATGCCTTTGGATTGTTGAGGATCTTACTTAGCGTATTATTATCAACATTAACAAGCAATGCACTTTCCCATCTTCTTGCAAGAAGTGAAGCAGTTGTTCCGCTCATGGCCATTTCGATTATTCCTGAAGCATCAATTTGTTTCATTGTGCTCCCATCATAGGCAAGAACTGGTAGGAAATCAATGAATTCCTTGATCTTTTTTTCTGAATCAGTTTCTTCAGGATTAAGATTACAACTATAGTCTGCAATTTGTTTTAATGCTCTATTTGGTGCAAAATCAAAAATATAACATTCTCTCTTGATTATTTCTTCAGCATTTGGCGATTTTCCATCAGGGTTCTTAACTGTCCATGGAGATTGCACTCTAAAAGCTGCCTGGAAATATGTTTCTGGGCTTTTTAAATTTCTTAACATAAAAATTCCAGTCCATGGTTTAATAGTTACTCCTGTTGTTAGCTTTCCACAAGATAAAGTAATTGATTTGCTCTTTAATGGCTCCTCCATTGCTTTTTGAACAGGTTTTAACGCATCTAACCCAATGCCCGCACTTGTGCCAGCCGCAACGACAATATTGTAATCATGATAATACTTATTCTGCTTTTGCATTAATAAGTTCTTCATAGCATGGCATGAGGCAACATGAGGCAAGAACCAGAGCGTATGCGATAGTATGTTCAATAATCTCGCATCTGAATATGGTAATGGTGGTTTTCTTGCACCCAACTTAAGATTATCAAGATTTGTTGCCATATAATTTCCACGGATCAGGTCAAGCCATTTTTGTACATCATCTTCATAAACAAATTTTGCATCTTTTCCTTCCCCATTAGCAGAGAAGAAGACATTTAGGTCAAATGTATCAAATTCTCCACCACTCGCGATATTTATGATTGTATCTGGCAACTGATAAGTTAGCAAAACTATTCTTGGAAGAGGCTCATAGGGGTTATTCGGCTTTTTCCAATTTTCTTTAGCTCTCTGCTCATCCGAATAAGTCCAGTGGTATATTTGTTCTTCAATAAACTCTCCTGAAATGATTGCTCTAAAAGGAGTCCCAGATAAGTAAAGATATGCACTGGTCTTAATAGGCATTACACTTTCTAAATAATCAATTTTATCCTGTTCCTCTGGACCTTTAATGATCTCTTCTTGATACTCTTTTTCTTCTATTGCAATCTCTTTTTCTTCATCAAATAGGTTTTTAGCTAACTCTCTCCATGCGCCATAATGGTATTCATCAAAAATAATACAATCCCATTTAGTTTTGTGAACCCATTCATTTTTTGCTTTAATACCGCCTAACGAGTTTCTCCCCAAATAATCCTGAAATGATCCAAAACACACTATTGGTTTCTTTTGTTCTAATTTTTTATAATCAGCTTCTGAATGTCTTGAAAAAAACTGCCAGCCTTCAAAATCAACATGATTTAATAGGTCATCTTCCCAAGCACTTTCAACAGCAGGCTTAAATGTTAATACAAGAATTTTTTTCCAACCGTTATTTTTAGCCAATTGATATGCTGCAAAAGTTTTTCCAAATCTCATTTTACAATTCCACAGAAAATGAGGAGTTCTTTTTTCTTCTTTGAAACTGGAAAAATATTCAGAGGCTCTTCTTACAGCCTCAGACTGTTCAGGCCTCATCTTAAAGTTCAGAGTTCTGTTTTCTTCGTTGATTATCCCTGTTTTTAGAGCTAAAACTGCTGCTTTTACTTGTTCGACTGAACAGGCAAACCATTCTCCGCCTTTTCCTTTAACTCCTTTTTTAAGTAATAGCCTATGAACAGAATGATCATCAAAATATGTGCCATCTTTTCGCATGGCTGACTCTTCAAAGACTATCTTATATGGTAAAGAATCACCAGGTCTTTTAGTGGGGTATTGTTCAGCAACTCTTTTTTTTACATCGACTGTGGTGTAACCTATTTTCAACAATCCCTCATAAGACTTATCAGTATATGCATAGATTTTAGGATTCAAATCTGGCTTTTTGGGAAAAAATTCCTTACTCTTCACTTTCATCAGGGATTTCCTCAATTTTTGTGTTTACATTTAGTGGCTTTACTAATGATTCAATAAAGCCAATCTCTTCTTTAGATAGTTTGTATTTTTTGTAAAGTTTTTCATCATTCCAAGTCTCGTTAAAATTTTGTACAGGTACATAAGTGTAAACTCTCTTGGGCAAATCTTGAGTATTCTTAATTAAGAGAATTAAAAATCTAACAAAACGTGTTTCAAGATAGCTAATAACATTTAATGATTCAATTTCACTTGAAAATGGACCGATGACGATATATGTCTCGGTACAACAAGAGTTTGGAGGAGACAAGAGGGGCCTACTTAATACAAGATGAGGATATGAATCATCTCCAGGACTTGCTTTTGGCACAATTACTTTATATTTCTGAATCATCCCTTTATTAGTTAGTATCTGATTTTCAGTTACAAATCCATTTTCACCAAATCTGAAAAGTTCAATATTGTGATCGCCTTCTTTTTTGGGTTTAAATTCTGAGAAATTAGTTGGTAATCCAAACGGCTTTCTTGAACTTACAAGTCTGCTAAATGATTCTTCGCCAAATTTTTCAACCTTTTTTAATATATCAATACCTTCATTGTATCTTACAAATACCTCTGCTTTCTTTTCCAATAGTGGCCTTTCGACTGTTTTACTTGTTGAACCAGCTTTATGGGTGGTTACTTTACACAATCCTTTGTGGTCTTTCTCCCACAAGAAGTAACAGATTCCACCTCGAATATTAACTCCTGGAAAGCAATCAGAAGTGTCTGGAAAATCATGTAATTTAGACATTCTTTGATCACTAAGCATTTCATTCCTAAACTCATCTAAACCTTTTCCACCAGAATACCATCTTGCTGGGATAATCATTGTTAGAAATCTTGGATTAAGTTTTTTGGCCTGCTGTACAAATTTATGGTATATTGGAGACGCACTGCTCCCAAAACCACCATCACTTAATTGATATGGGGGATTCCCCACAATAACGTCGAATTTCATTTTGAATACCTCCTCTGGATTCTGTGTGTGGATGAACTCATAAGCGTGTGATTCCAATTCATCGCCTCTGTCATAAACCTCTTGGCTCGCACCACAATATTTACATCTTCCATTCTCCCAATCATGTTTAATATCATTAAACTTAATATTACCCTCTTTGTTTTTAAATTCTGTGCATACTGTGTATTTGCCATTAGCGGTTTTTGAACAATACACAGATCTACGAGAGACTAATGATGTCAATTCTGTTATTGCAATACCATATAATTGATTTTTTAGTATGTGGTTTATTCTTTTTTGCTTGTTTGGAATCTGTTTTTCCAATCCTTTATTGAGTCTCTTTGCTATCTCTCTCAGGAAAATCCCGGTTTTAGAAAAGGGATCCAAAAACAGGGTATTTTTATTAGTCCATAAGGAAACAGGTAATAAGTCCAGCATTTCATTAACTATTTTCGGTGGAGTAAATACTTCATCGTTACTCAAGCTTGCAAGACAAGACAATATATCTGGATTGTAATCAATCTTATTCATTATCAGCTAACTCCATATAGTTAATGATTGGATAATCTTTATAGACATTGGGTAATATAACTCTTTCGCCAGTATCGCTATCTGTTGTAAAACTCCACAGAAGAGTAGGGCTAAAAATATCCTTAAATGAGTACTCTTTTCTTTTAATCTTTGAATCATTATAGGGCATTGACCATTCCGAGAAAATTAGTGGTTTACCTTTGTTGTCTTTCATAGTCAATGCATCACCAGAAACCACATTCTTGCTTAAAATAAATTTTAGAACAGTTACATACTTACTGTTGAATTCGTGTTTAAAGAGAAAAGTATATTCTTTTTCAAAGATTTTAAGCAGACGCTCTCTGCATTCTTCAACATTATCTTCAAGCAAATCAATCCCATATAAGCTTGATATAACAATTACTCCATATTTTTCATATTCAGGGAGACTTTTTTTGTATTTTTGTTTCAAAACAACTAACTTTCTATTCAATACTTCAACTAAGAAGTTTCCTGTTCCACAAGCAGGTTCTAGAAATTTTGAATCTAATCTTTCAGTTTCATTCTTGACTAAATCAAGCATACCATTTACTTCGCGTTCATGGGTAAACACTTCACCATGATTCGCTACTCTGTGCTTAGATTTAATTTGATTGTTTGTGGGTGGAGTCATGTTCTATCTCCCAAATATTTCTTTTTCATTATCATTAGTAACATATATTCCAGTCATTGTTATGGCTTTTTTAACAGGAATCATCTTAACATATTTTCTTACATTTTCAAGTTTTAAAATCTGAGCTTTTTTATTCTCTCTTCCTTTAGCATAACCTCTCAATTCAACCTCAGAAAGAAATAACC
>JBHPFW010000038.1:0-6365 GCA_042571645.1 Nanobdellota archaeon | reverse complement strand
TGACTATTGATGGTGTTGTGAATGCTACTGATGTTAGTTCTACTAGTGGTACTCCAACGAATCATAGTGTTGCTAATTTCAATGATGGTACTCATTATTGGAATGTAACTTGTATAGATGATGCCAGCAATACAAATAGTTCAGAAACAAGAAGCTTTACTGTTGATAGTACAGCTCCTTTGGTTTATCTTGAGACTCCAGCTAATAACACAATAGAAAAGATAACAAATACAATAACCTTTAGTTACAATACTACTGATGTAACATCTGCTGTGGAGAATTGTTCATTGTATATTGATGAGGTTCTTAATGATACAAACATCACAATTACAGAAGGTGCATCACAAAACTTTGTTAAAACCTTAGCTAATGATTATTATAACTGGTCAGTTAGCTGTGATGATTATTTAGGTAATACTGGTGATTCTGAAACATATTATTTGAATGTTTCAATCAATGCTCCAATTGTAACTTTAAATAGTCCATCAGCTGATTATTATAATGATACTTCTGATCCAGTTAGTATTAACTTTAATTGGTTTGAATATTTCATTGTATATAACTAATTCAACAAACCAGAGTTTCAGTTTCAATAATAGCTGTGATGTAAATGCTGTAAGTGGAAGCTGTAATTGGACATTAAGTTTGGCTAATGGTAATTATACCTGGAATTGCTTGGCTTATGATAGTGCCTTACTATCTGATTGGGGAGATAATAATAGAACTGTGAAAATCAATTATACTGTTCCAGTAGACAACCCGCCATACTGGTCAAGTAATCAAACAGATATTGTAGCAACTTATTCATCAACAACTCTAAGTTATTTCAATATAACTTGGGAGGATGATATTGAAGTATCACTTGCCAGGTTTGAATCAAATTATAGCTTGACTCCGAATAATTATACTATGAACAATATTACAGCAAGTGTTTATAATTATTCAGCTATCTTGCCAGCAGGAAGCTATTATTGGAAATCATATGCTAAAGATTCATCTAATCAATGGAATGAGACAGAAACCTGGACATTTACTATTGCTCAAGCAGCATCAACTTGCGCATTAGATGTAAGTTCATCTCCTGTTAATTATGGTACACAAACCATGGCAAATTGTTCTTGCACAAATCCAGAAGCAACAGCTGTATTATATAGGAATGGAACTGATGTTACTGCAACAGAAAATGGAACCTTGAAGACATTGCCAGCAGGCGATTGGTATTATATATGCAATGTAAGTTCTACACAGAATTATACTTCATCTGCAGATTCTGATTGGGTAAATGTTACAAAGATCGTACCTGCTGGAGCTCTAACAAATACAGAAGCATGGACAGTAACATATCCAACCGAAGTTACAATTGGATATTCAGAATCAAATAATGGAGATGGGGATTTAACATATAAAGTTTATAGGGATGGTGCTGATAAAGCTACTGGTGAGACTGTCACACTAGATGTTGCAACCTATGATTATATCTTAAACACAACTGGTGGCCAAAATTACACTGCTAACTCATCTATGGATGTTCAGACCTTGACTGTACAACAGAATACCACCAATACTTGTACTTTAAGTTCTTCCAATGCTTGGAGTTATACTTATGGTGCTGCAACCACTCTAACATGTAATTGTGAAGGAGATGGCACTACACATCTATACTTTGAAGGGGTAGAACATGATGAATATAATGATACTTCAAATGTGTTTGCTGCATATCCAAGTGGAGCAGCTGTTATCTGTAATATAACAAGCGGCACTAATTATGGAGCTGCATCTGATTCAAATACTTTGACTATAGCAAAAGCTTCATCTACTGTTAATTTGACTTTGGATGGTGTTGATGATAATTTAACAGTAGAGTCTGGTAGTACTGTTGTGTTTAATGTTACTTTGGTGCCGGTTGGTGGTTTTGCTTATCTGTTTGAGGAGGGTGGTTTGTTGAAGAACACTACCACTCCATTTGGTTTCAGTAAGCAGTATGTTGTTCCTGGCGATTATTTGATTTTGGCTAATTATAGTGCTAGTGAGAATTATACTTCAGCTAATGAGAATCATACTTTGACTGTTGAGGATACTACTGATCCTGTTATATCAGTTATTACTCCGTTGGATTCAGATATTCTTGGTTGGACTGTATTGTTAAGGGCAAATGTTACTGATTTGAATTTGGATAGTGTTTGGTATGAGGTTAGGAATGGTACTGTATCTGATCCTGTGATTGATAGTGGTTTGATGAATAATTATCAGGGTGATTTATTCAATGGTACTTTATACACAAATGAAACATGGCCTTATGATGTAAGCTTGCTTAACAGTACTGATTTGACTTTTGTTGTTTATGCTAATGATAGTAGTGGTAATGTTGTGAATAGTTCTACTTATTGGACTTTGGATAATACTCAGCCAAGTATTCAGTTTGTGACTCCTCTGCAGACTGGTAGTTTCTATAATAGTAACTTTAGCTTAGAAGTGTTCTTGGCTAATCATAAATTGAATTACTCTTACTATAATATTACTAATGTTAGTGGCGGTGTTGTTCAAAGTAATAGTATAGATTTGGCTCAGGCTACTTATACTTGGACTGATTTGGTGGGTGTTGATTCATTGTCAGAAGGAAATTATACTGTCAATGTGTTTGCAGAGGATTCTTCTGAGACTGTTCATAATACTAATGTTAAGAGTAGCTGGTTCTATGTTGATAAGACTGCTCCAAATGCTAGTGTTGTGAGTGGTGGTTGGGTTGAGCCTACTCCTGCTGATAATGCTTATACTAATGTGCAGTCTCAGACCTTTAATATGACTTGTAATGAAAGCTTCATTGATGAAGTGTGGATTGATTTCAATGGCACATTAGACAGTACACCTACAGGTAGCAGCGGAATATATTATTGGTGGACTTTCAGCAGCCAAGAAGGAACATATGCTTATACTGGTTATTGTAATGATACTGCAGGTAATTTGAATCAGACAGAAACTAGAACATTGAATGTAGATATAGTGGCTCCGGCTTGGAGTGATAATAAGTCTGTTCCAACTACTCCTGCTACTTATAGTTCTGGGGCAAGTTATCAGTTTAATGTGACTTGGAGTGATAATTATAATGTGAATACTGCAGTATCACTAGCATAAGACCTCCAGACATAAGTTCCAGCAGCAAGATTACTAGCATCATAATAATACTCGCCAGCACTGCTGCCACTAAACGAATCATTACCCAAAGAACCACTAAAGTTATGCTCAATAACTGCAGTATTCACATTATAATTATCACTCCAAGTCACATTAAACTGATAACTTGCCCCAGAACTATAAGTAGCAGGAGTAGTTGGAACAGACTTATTATCACTCCAAGCCGGAGCCACTATATCTACATTCAATGTTCTAGTTTCTGTCTGATTCAAATTACCTGCAGTATCATTACAATAACCAGTATAAGCATATGTTCCTTCTAGGCTGCTGAAAGTCCACCAATAATATATTCCGCTGCTACCTGTAGGTGTACTGTCTAATGTGCCATTGAAATCAATCCACACTTCATCAATGAAGCTTTCATTACAAGTCATATTAAAGGTCTGAGACTGCACATTAGTATAAGCATTATCAGCAGGAGTAGGCTCAACCCAACCACCACTCACAACACTAGCATTTGGAGCAGTCTTATCAACATAGAACCAGCTACTCTTAACATTAGTATTATGAACAGTCTCAGAAGAATCCTCTGCAAACACATTGACAGTATAATTTCCTTCTGACAATGAATCAACACCCACCAAATCAGTCCAAGTATAAGTAGCCTGAGCCAAATCTATACTATTACTTTGAACAACACCGCCACTAACATTAGTAATATTATAGTAAGAGTAATTCAATTTATGATTAGCCAAGAACACTTCTAAGCTAAAGTTACTATTATAGAAACTACCAGTCTGCAGAGGAGTCACAAACTGAATACTTGGAATAGTATTATCCAAAGTCCAATAAGTTGAAGCATTCACAACATTACCACTACTATCATTAGCATAAACAACAAAAGTCAAATCAGTACTGTTAAGCAAGCTTACATCATAAGGCCATGTTTCATTTGTGTATAAAGTACCATTGAATAAATCACCCTGATAATTATTCATCAAACCACTATCAATCACAGGATCAGATACAGTACCATTCCTAACCTCATACCAAACACTATCCAAATTCAAATCAGTAACATTTGCCCTTAACAATACAGTCCAACCAAGAATATCTGAATCCAACGGAGTAATAACAGAAATAACAGGATCAGTAGTATCCTCAACAGTCAAAGTATGATTCTCATTAGCTGAAGTATAATTCTCACTAGCATTATAATTAGCCAAAATCAAATAATCCCCCGGAGTAATATACTGCTTACTATAACCAAATGGAGTAGTAGTATTCTTCAACAAACCACCATCCTCAAACAGATAAGCAAAACCACCAACCGGCACCAAAGTAACATTAAACACAACAGTACTGCCAGACTCTACTGTTAAATTATCATCAACACCATCCAAAGTCAAATTAACAGTAGATGAAGCTTTTGCTATAGTCAAAGTATTTGAATCAGATGCAGCTCCATAATTAGTGCCGCTTGTTATATTACAGATAACAGCTGCTCCACTTGGATATGCAGCAAACACATTTGAAGTATCATTATATTCATCATGTTCTACCCCTTCAAAGTATAGATGTGTAGTGCCATCTCCTTCACAATTACATGTTAGAGTGGTTGCAGCACCATAAGTATAACTCCAAGCATTGGAAGAACTTAAAGTACAAGTATTGGTGGTATTCTGTTGTACAGTCAAGGTCTGAACATCCATAGATGAGTTAGCAGTGTAATTTTGGCCACCAGTTGTGTTTAAGATATAATCATAGGTTGCAACATCTAGTGTGACAGTCTCACCAGTAGCTTTATCAGCACCATCCCTATAAACTTTATATGTTAAATCCCCATCTCCATTATTTGATTCTGAATATCCAATTGTAACTTCGGTTGGATATGTTACTGTCCATGCTTCTGTATTTGTTAGAGCTCCAGCAGGTACGATCTTTGTAACATTTACCCAATCAGAATCTGCAGATGAAGTATAATTCTGTGTAGAACTTACATTGCATATATAATACCAATCGCCTGCTGGCAATGTCTTCAAGGTTCCATTTTCTGTTGCAGTAACATCAGTTCCATTCCTATATAATACAGCTGTTGCTTCTGGATTTGTGCAAGAACAATTTGCCATGGTTTGTGTACCATAATTAACAGGAGATGAACTTACATCTAATGCGCAAGTTGATGCTGCTTGAGCAATAGTAAATGTCCAGGTTTCTGTCTCATTCCATTGATTAGATGAATCTTTAGCATATGATTTCCAATAATAGCTTCCTGCTGGCAAGATAGCTGAATAATTATAAACACTTGCTGTAATATTGTTCATAGTATAATTATTCGGAGTCAAGCTATAATTTGATTCAAACCTGGCAAGTGATACTTCAATATCATCCTCCCAAGTTATATTGAAATAACTTAGAGTTGTTGATGAATAAGTTGCTACAATATCTGTTTGATTACTTGACCAGTATGGCGGGTTGTCTACTGGAACAGTATAATTGATTTTCACAGTTCTATTATTATCTCCCCAATCAGATAGTAAGGCACTATCATAAGCCAAGCAATTCCAGGTATAATTACCATTAGCCAAACTTAATGTCCAATTACAGCTTCCACTTACAGCATTTACATCACAGCTATTATTGAAACTGAAACTCTGGTTTGTTGAATTAGTTATATACAATGAAATATTCAAACCAATTAAAGTTAATACTAACTGGATCAGAAGTATCATTATAATAATCAGCTGATGGACTATTTAAAGTTACAATTGGAGCATTGATTGAAACATTCAAATAATATGTTTCAGAATCACCAGTATTACCTAAATAATCATCACAGCTAACTGACCAGTTATAATAATCATTAGCTAAGGTTTTAACAAAGTTTTGTGATGCACCTTCTGTAATTGTGATGTTTGTATCATTAAGAACCTCATCAATATACAATGAACAATTCTCCACAGCAGATGTTACATCAGTAGTATTGTAACTAAAGGTTATTGTATTTGTTATCTTTTCTATTGTGTTATTAGCTGGAGTCTCAAGATAAACCAAAGGAGCTGTACTATCAACAGTAAAGCTTCTTGTTTCTGAACTATTTGTATTGCTGGCATCATCTATACAAGTTACATTCCAATAATGAGTACCATCATTGAAATTAGCAACACTATGATTCGTTGGAGTACCACTAGTAGAACTAACATCAGTAGCATTCACAACACCATCAATAGTCA
>JBHPFW010000037.1:0-7231 GCA_042571645.1 Nanobdellota archaeon | reverse complement strand
AACCATTAAAAACTTAAAAAATAGTACTTTTTTCTTAAAAAAACAGAAATATTTAAAAATACCACTTATAAAGTAGTACTTTATATCATTTTTTGCAAAAGAGGGTTAGAAATACCACCAAATAGACACCAAGACTCAAAGAGAGTACTAAATAGAGATAATTCTGATAGTCAGCAAAATCTTAAAGAACTCTTAGAACGTACAATAACTGACAAAAATGTTCTTAAAACAATTCTGCAGGAATTATTAGTGAATCTAGAAAAAGAAGAACCACAAAAGAAACAAAAATTACCAATAAAAGAAGAAATTCTAATACCTATTTCAATCTTTAATAATCCTTCCTTAAGCGCTTTAGAGACTGTTGTTAAATTCCTGAAAGAAAACAAAAACATACGCGGTGTTGATATTGCAAAACTTCTCAAAAGAAATGATAAAACAATCTACACAACATACAATAAAACATCAAAAAAATTATTTGAACAATTCCCAGAACAACTAATAGCAGAATCTGAATTCTTTATTCCTGTCTCAGCAATAGCAGATCGTACTTCAGCACCATTAGAAGCATTGGTTAAATTCCTGAAAGACAAACTCAATCTTAGATTTGTAGTTATTGCAAAATTACTCAATAGAGATCCAAGAACAGTCTGGACAGTATATAACAGAAAAAAGAACCAGAAAAATAAAACAAAAAATGCAGATAATTGAAAAAATTAAGGAATATAGAATAAAGAGGCAGAGAATCAAATATTTAGAGGATAGAATAGAGTTCTGCAAAAAATCTGCTGAAGAGATCAAGATAAATCTTGCCAAGATAGATCATAGATGGGATTCAGGCATAATAACTGACAAACACCATAAAGAACTCGTAAGAGAATATCTCCAAGGCAATACCCTTAAAGAATGGCAGGAATATTATGATGATGCAATTAATGAATTCCTAAAAGAGCTTGACTCATTAGGTAAAGCTAAGACCAAAGAACATATTGTCCAAACCAAGAATATCCAAAAAGAACCAACCCCAGAAAAATCAATTAAATCCAAGTTTAAACAGAAATTAGAGAAATTAAAAAACAAGTTCAGAAAGAAATCCTCAGACAACAACACACCAAAGAAGAACTATCTAACATTTGCTATGTCAATGAGCTTGATGTGGGTATGTCTCCTGCTAATTGTGGTTCTTAACATGCCAACAAGCGGATTTTTAACAGTTGACATAACAAACCAGACTGCTGCGCTTGATATGCAAGGATTTATACAAGCAAACACTTCTATATCCATTAAATTAGATGATGCTTCAGTTGACTATAAGATAGAAGATCTACTGCATCTATCAACATATGAACCAGTAAAAGAAAACAACACATTACTGGGTTATACCTTCAATAAGATAGGACTTACTTTTGAATCCTTTGAACTTATTCCTGGCAGACATGCATTGGTAATAAACATCAGCTTGCCAAATAATTCAATAATTATAGATGAAGAGATATTAGTAGTGGTTTCTGAAGAATATTACTTAAACCAAACACTACAGAAACCAATAGATAATAAGCCATTAGAATTAAATGCATCCTTACCAAAAGAAGTATATCAGTTAGGAGAAACAGTATCATTCAAAATAACTCCTCCAGAAGCAGAAGCAATGATAGCCATAATGGTTAATAACAGCATAATTCTGGCAGATAATAATTTCTCTGCAGATATACCAGGAGATTACTCAGCTAACATATTATTGGTTTTAGGAAACAGATCTGAAAGGATATATGTAGATTTCATTGTTGTAGATGAAGAATATGAAGAAAATAAAGAAGCACAAATTCCATCAATTCCAGCTGATAATATAACAGATAGCATAATAGATAACATAATAGATAATGCTACATCTGAGCAACCACAAATTATAGTTAATCAGAGCAATAATATCACTAATGTTTCAACTAATGTCTCTATAATACCAGAACAAAACACAACTCCAATAGTGACAATCCCTTTAAATGAAACACAAGAAATACCAAATATCCTAATACAAGGTCCTGCAGAAGTAGGCAAACCAGTAAAATGGAGAAGATTCTTGTTAAAGAATGAAACCCTCAAACAAGATCCAAAAATCTCCATCCCTGAAAAAGCATATGGAGTTGTTCTTGCAAAAGAAAACAAAATAATCCCACGAGCTAAAGTAGAGATTATAAAAGACACACTAGGTCTGCAAGAAAAGAGAAAAGAAAAAACAGTCAAGATCAAGGAATCTCTCAAAAATAATGAGAGCTATGAGATCCAATATTACACACCATCACCAAAGTTAAATGAAAGATCCATAAACAAAAATAAGAAAATAATAACTGTTTCAAGTGATCTGCATTATGAGAATGTTCTTGCCAGAGTTAATATAACTGAATCATCACAATCTGCAATTAAAGTATATTGGGTCAAGGAGAATTCAAAAGAATTATTCACAGATATAACTTACATTGATTCAGACAAAAATAGTCTAATCGATCAGCTTGAATTACTTATACCTCATTTAAGCAACCAAACATTTGAAATAACAATAGAAGTGCTTAATGTATACTCATATCTCAAAGATGGTGATGAATGGACTGTTTATTTCAATACTACAGGAACAGCAGATCTAAAAATCACTCCAATAAATAGCTCATTCACAGAATTCTTAACAGACAACCAAGCAACATTCAATGAATTAGAATTCATGGAAATTAGATGCGGAGATCAAGACTTAGAAAACAATCTATACTTAAACTCCGGCCAAACAAAGTATTCAGACTTAACAACACAAGACTCAGTAACAACAAATAACCTATTCCTTCCAGACTATAACTGTGACAACAATACTGCTTCAATAAAAACCACAGCACTTATTGCAGGTTATGCAGTTCTAGAATTTGATTTCAATGGCCAAAAAGCTTATGCTATTGATCCTACTGTAAATGCTTCAAATGTAACTTCGATATTAGTAAATTTCACAACAACAGATGATAAAACAGATGATAACATAACTGTTCATTACACAATAACAGATCCTAACAGCGATAACACAACTGGAATAATTAATTGGAAACAAGATGGAACAGCAATTGCTAAGTTATTATTGCCATTTGATACTAATGTCAGTGCAGAAACTGCTAATGCAGTTAGAGATTATTCTGGTAGTGGTTATAATGCAACATTAGGAGGAGGCACTGTAGGTTACATGCCTACTTGGGTGAGTGAGGGTTATGTCGGTGGTGCTTATGACTTTGACGGTATTAATGATTACATAGCTGAGGATGATATAGACATAAGTAGTGAAATCACAATAATGGCTTGGGTTTATATGAAGAATAATTCTCAGGATAAAGTAATTGTTTCAAAGGCAGGCACTAGCGTATCAAATTATGACTTTAGAATTAGTGGAACAAATAGGTTACCAAGATTACTTTATGTTAATGGTGGCTGGAAAGGATTTTATTCTGAAAGCGCAACAGTAGATTTCAATGAATGGCATCATGTAGCTGCAGTTTATAAGAGCGGAGATGCAAATAGTAGAGGAATGTATATTGACGGAGTTGAAGTTGCAAATACTTTTTCAAGTCTCACTCCTAGCACTCTTGTAGTAAATAATTATGCTGCACGAATCGGAGGTTATTGGACTGGTACAACTTCTTATTGGAATGGAAGTATAGATGATGTAAGAATATATGACAGAATTTTATCTGCAGAAGAGATTAAAGCAATTGCCAATAACAGATCAGATATTATTGTCAGTCAGGAAACTAATTATGGAGAAGTTTGGGAAGCTTGTGTAACTCCAAATGATGCAAATGAAGACGGCACTACAAGATGTGCTGATGCAAAAGTTGCCATGGAACCTTTGTCATCTAAATCAGCTAAATTTACAGGAACTTTGAGTACAACAGGATCAACAAATGTGAATGCCGCTGGAACTTTAGCTTACAGCATTGTTTATGGTGATACTGAATATTTTGATTATAATGCAAGTTCATCAGGCAGAATGATTATAAACAAAGAAGGAGATTATTTCTTTACATTTACATTGCCCCTGCACACAACACTTTCTAATTCAAGAGCTAACCCATCAGTATCAGTTTATAAGAATGGTGTAGCGCAGAATGTTGCTGCATCAAGATGTGGTATTATAAGACAATATGGCGGTCATGATGATTCTTCTACTCATCTTACATTCTTTTTGAAAGACTTGGCAGTTGGGGATTATATAGAACTAAAGACAACACCAGAAGCTGCAACAGGTACTGTAACAGTAAATGATGTATTCACTGTATTTGGTAGGTATGTCGAAGATGAAACTGTTTTTTTTGGAACTGGAACTAGAACGGTTGCAGGCACAGATGTTAATGCAGCAGAATCTCCATTCCAATGGAGTGCAGAAGTAAGAAAAGATACTGGCTTTACTCATAGTACTTCTTCAGGTACAGAACAGATAGTGATAGATGACGCAGGAGTTTATTTGGTTACAGCAAACTTCCCATTAGCTGGTGCTATTACCAGAGCAAATGTCAAAGGAATAGTTAAACTTGATGGTGCTCAGATTACAGGCGGAGAATTTAAGCAGGGTTATATAAGAAATATTGAAAATAATGATAAATCCTCCAGCCATTGGTCAGGTATAGTTGAAACAACTTCTGCTAACCAAAATCTTACTATTACTTTACAGCAAGAAGCTGCAGCAGGTACAATAACAATAGGTACTGTTTTAGGAAATGTATATATAGAGAAAATCCAAGAAGAAGGAACAATCTTCTTAGGTGCAACAACATTAACTGGTGGCGGCACAAGTTGGAATCCTTCATCTAAAACAACAATTGCATTCAGCAATACACTTATACATGACTCGAATTATTTCACTCACAGTAATTCATCTAATAACCACATTATTACTGTATCTCAAGATGGAGATTACTTATTAACATTTAATGGTGCATTTAATGAAGCAACCCCTAGCACTGCAGATGATAATGCAAGAGCAACTCCAATAGCAGAAGTACAAGTTAATGGTGTTGATGTTTCAGGAGCAATAGCTGAATCAGCCTATATCAGAGATTCCACAGATCATACTGAATCTTCAGACACATTAGCATTCCCTCTAATAGGATTATCTGCAGGAGACAATATTACTGTGACTATGCAGGCAAGTACTACTTCAACAGGTACTCTAAATGATGCTACACCTACAATTTTGGGAATAATGTATTATGATTATGCTGCACCAGGAATACCAGATTACACTAGTTTTGGTGGTGGAGATACAACAAACTTTAGTAACCTAGCAAACTACTCAGATGTTTCAGGTGTTGTATTGCACAACACAACGAATGTCAAATTAAATTGGACAGGAACAGGATTAGATATTTCTGGTCTAAATTTCACTCAATATGTATTGTTTGGTAATGGATGGCTTGATGTTGACATACCTAACCTAGACACTACTCTTAATTCGTCTGCTATAATTGAATTATATGATCTGTCTTTTGCAGAAACTCCAGTTATTTACAAAGACGGAACTATATGTACTTCATCTGATTGCGAGTTTATTAGTTATAGTGCTGATCACAATCTGTCTTTCAATATTAGCCATTTCACAAATTATAGTGCAGGATCCAATTCCCAACTTGAAATATGGGATGATAATGATGTAAAAGGAGGCAGCCAAAGAAAAACATCTAATCAACAGATTTATTTCTATGCAAATTACACAAATGTAACTTCTGGAGATTACATAGATAATACTACTGACAGCGGTTGGTGTAATATCACATTTAATTCAACTTCTGATTATTTCAGCATGAGCTTTAATATGTCCGGCAATGAGTTATGGCGTTATAATTACAGTTTCAGTTCTGTAGCAAGTTATTCCTGGAATGTTACTTGCAATGCTTCAGATTATGAGACTAGATCAACCACAGATGATATTCAGCTAAACTCTCCACCAACACATTCTAAACCAATTCTTAATTCTACTGACGGTACTAATGTGACTACGGTTAATTTAAGAGTATACAATCAATCAACATCTGACCCAGATGAAGAGACCGTCTATAACAAGGTTGAGTGGTATATCAATGGTACGGTTAATACAACTATGGAGAATCTCACAACTATAAACTCCGGAAACACCAGCAAAAGCCAGATTTGGTATGCTTGCATCAGCCCAAGTGATGGCGTTGCAACTGGAGCAACAAATTGCAGTAGTAATTTAACCATTTTGAATAGCGGTCCTGTGCCTCAGAGTTTGATATTAAATTCAACAGATCTTCATAATTATACTAATGGCACTCTAAACCGTTACTTTACTTATTATGATGCTGATGGTGACACCCAAAGTGAAAATGAAACTAAATGGTATACAGACGAGGTATATAATTCAACTTTTGGTAATTTTACAAGTATTAATTCAGGCAATACTTCAAAAGGCCAGTCATGGAAATTCGGAGTCAGAGTTAATGATGGTACTGTGTGGAGTAGTTGGGTTAATTCTTCTGGTTTGACTATTGATAATGCTCCTCCTGTTCAGGATACTCCTATTTTGAATTCTACTGATGGTACTAATGTGACTACTGTTAATTTGACTGTTTATAATCAGTCTACTGCTGATGTCGATGGCAACAGTGTTACTAATATTATTAATTGGTATAAGGATAGCACCAGTATTGCTGTTTTGAATATGCCATTTGATTCTGATAACAGTGCAGGTAGTGGTAAGACAAAAGATTATTCTGGTAATGGAAATAATGGCACTCTGACAAATGCAGTTTGGTCTTCAGAGGGTTATTTTGGTGGGGGGTATGAGTTTGATGGTAACGGGGATTATATAGAGGTTGTTGATAGTTCTTCATTAGAACCTTCTGAAGTTTCGCTTGGTTTCTGGTTCAAAAGAGAAGGCACAGCCACCGGCGGTTGGCATAAAAGAATTGTCACAAAAACATACCAAGCTACTGCTACTTCACCATATGATAGCTATGCCGCAGTATTGAATGAAGGTGATTATACCGTGGGTTTTAATATTGCCACAGCTTCTGGGTATAATACTTATTGGAGCAGTCATGTGGCTCAAGAGGGAGTATGGACTCATGCATTCTTGACTTATAATGGAACTGATGCAAAATTATACTTTGATGGAGATTTGAATTTTACAAAGAAAATAGGGGAAAGCATAAGTTACAGCACAGGTCCTTTAAGGATAGCTTCTCTGGAT
>JBHPFW010000036.1:0-8495 GCA_042571645.1 Nanobdellota archaeon | reverse complement strand
CAGTAATTTCAGTAAAGGAGATAATGTTACTGCAGAAATTACTGTTGGAGATGATGAAGAAAATGCTACTGCTCAGAATACTAGCAATCTCACGATTAGTAATACTGCTCCGGTACCTCAGAGCATCATACTCAATTGTACAGAAACCCAGAATCTTACTAATGGTACTTTGAATGCTTACTATACTTATAGTGATGCTGATAGTGATGCCATGGCTGGAAATGAGACCAAATGGTATGTTGATGGTGCTTATGATTCTACTTTTGATGATTTATTCAGTATTAATTCTGGAAACACAACTCAAAAAGAAGTATGGATCGTCTCTATTAGAGTTAATGACAGTGAGGCTTGGGGTAGCTGGGTTAATTCATCTGCAATAACAATTAATAATTTAGTACCTATTCATTCTCAGCCTATTTTGAATTCTACCGATGGTACTAATGTAACTACTGTTAATTTGGCGGTTTATAACCAATCAACTTCTGATGCTGACGACGATCCAGTATACAATAAGGTTGAATGGTATATTGATGGCGCTGTTAATACAACTCTAGAAAACGCTACAAATATTGGTTCAGGTAATACCAGCAAGAGTCAGATCTGGTATGCATGCATTAGTCCAAACGATGGATTTGATTATGGTTCTACTAATTGTAGTGATAATATAACAATTCTGAATACTGCCCCGGTTGTTACTCTCTCCAGTCCTGCAAATGATACTAATCAGTCTTCTGAATTAACTTTGGATTGGACTATTAGTGATGATGATAGTGATGCCCAGGCAGGTTATCATGTTTTAGTGGATAATGACAGTGCATTCACAAGTCCTGCAATTAATGTTTCAAATACAACTTCTGTCAAATCTCATTATGCTGACTTAGAAGAGGACAAAACTTATTATTGGAAAGTTAGAGTTAATGATTCAGAAGAATGGAGCAGTTTCTCCACAGTCTGGGAATTCAGCACAAATAATAAACCAAGCATATCTGCTGTAATTTTCCCAGACAATAATTCTGAATTTATTGGAATAAATCCAGTAATGAATGTAACAATAAGCGATTCAGACACAAATACTGTTAATGTTACTATAAAAGGTATAGTAGCAGAAATCACAACAGAGCACAGTATCAAGACAAGCTTAAACACCCCATACACTGTTTATTCTGCTGATATTGACGGCGATGGTGATTTGGATGTTGTGTCAGCTGCCAGAACTGGTTCTGATCTTTATTGGTTTGAGAATGATAATGGTGATGGTTTGTCATGGACAGATCATCTGATGAATGACAGTATAGCTAATATTGATGATGTTTATGTTGCAGATATTGATGGTGATGATGATTTAGATATTTTGAGTGCTGCTTTTACTGCTGATGATGTTACTTGGTGGAACAATACTGCTGGAGACGGTTCTGCCTGGGTTCAAGTAACATTAAACGGATCATTTAATGGCGCAAACTCTGTTTATGCTGCCGATGTTGATGGTGATGATGATTTGGATATTTTGGCAACTGCTTATTCTGCTAATGATGTTACCTGGTGGGAAAATGATAATGGAGATGGTTCTTCTTGGACTCAGCACACAATAGATGGTGATGTTAGATATGCAAACTGCATTCACGCAGCTGATTTTGACGGAGATAATGATATAGATGTAATAGCATCAGATGATAATTCTGATGACGTATTTATCTGGGAAAATACAAACGGGGATGGTTTGAGCTGGTCAGAATCATATGTGGATACTCATTATAGTGGTTGTTCAATGCTTCGTTCAGCAGATGTTGATGGTGATACTGACTTAGATATTTTAGGTTCTGCCAGTTCTGCTTTTGATATAACTTGGTATGAGAATGATAATGGCGATGCTTCTAGTTGGACAGAGAACACAATAAATGGCACTCTTATCGATGCGTATAGTATCGACGGAGCTGATCTCGATGATGACGGGGATATTGATATAGTTGGTTCAAGCTCTTATGGTCTTGATTGGTGGGAAAATACTGCTGGTGATGGTTCTGCTTGGACTCAAACTAGGGTGGATACAGGAGTCATAAGATCAGTCCACATAGAAGATCTTGATGGTGATACTGACTTAGATATTGCAGCTGTAGATAGTACTGCCAACGAGGTTTTCTGGTGGGAAAACAAGCAAGTAATTGTTAATGATGTAGTTGTTCAGGATTCATATGTAAATGCAACTTGGGCTAATAGAACAGAAAACACAACTTATGATTGGAAAGTGATTTTGAATGATGGTTATGATGAGATAACGTCAGACATTTATACTTTCACTACAGGAATTTTACCAGAATACAGCTCATTCGACGGTGATACTACAGACTTTACATTGATCCAAAGATTAAACAGTATTAGTAGTAACTACACAACTACTAATATGGTTCTTGAGAATTCAAGTTATGGAAAACTAACTTGGTATGATGGTGATTTATTTGTGCACAATCAAGACTTTGATACGAATATAATCTTCAATAGTGGTTGGGTTTATGTTAATTCCACTGATTTGAATGACAGTATTAATTCAACTACAAACATCACCCTTTATGACTTGAGTTTTGGCAATACTCCTATTGTTTATGCAGATAATGTCATATGCGAGGATGATTGTCATCTTATTAGTTACTCTGCTGATAACAATCTTACATTAAATGTCAGCCACTTTACTAATTACAGTACTGGAGTGAATTCAAGACTAGGGATTTGGGATGAAAATGATGAAAAAGGCGGCCTTAATAACAGGACAACAGGACAGACAATAAAATTCACTGCTAATTACACTAATATAACAAGCGATGTTGCAATTAATAATGGCACAGATGGCGGTTGGTGTAACATAACATTCAACGACACAGATGATTATTTCAGCATGGACTTTAATCTATCAGATGATGGCCTGTGGACTTATGATTATACATTTAGTTCTGCAGGCAACTACATATGGAATGTCACTTGTAATGCAACAAATCATGAGAAACTATCAACATCTGATGATATTGAAGTATTTGAAAAAGCAATATTATCAATCTGGGATCAGAATGATGCTCTGGGAGGCAATAGCAATAAGACAGCAGGCCAAGTTATGGAGTTCTATGCTAACTTTACAAATTTCACCTCAGGAAATGTAATAAATAATGGCACTGATGGTGGTTGGTGTAATATCACATTTAACAACACAGATGATTATTTCAGCATGGACTTTAATCTTTCTTCTGATGACTTGTGGACATATAACTACACATTCACAATAGGTGGCAATTATAGCTGGAATACAAGCTGTGATGCAACAGGCTACGATCTATTGTCTGAAACAGCTATTGCTGATGTAATAAAATTAGCCACACAGGTATATAATTGTACAGCCATAACAACTTCAGGAGATTATCGTTTAGTACGTAACATTACAGACTCTTCAACCAATTATTGCATTAATATTAGTGTCAATAATGTGGATTTCGATTGCATGGGCAACACAATTGATGCTGATGATTCTGCAGACTATGGAGTATACATAAGCAGAGGTGCTTCTAATACTTCAAATATAACTGTGAGAGATTGCATAATCAAGGATTGGGATTCATATGGAGTTTATATCAAAAATGCTGGAAACACTAGCTTAGTAGATTTGAATTTAACCTCTAACCCAGATGAAAATTTACACATAGTTACTGCAGACAATATAACAATAACAAATATTGATACAGATTCTGGAACTCATGGAATCTATATTGATCAGGCAGAGACTGTAAATATTTACCATTCAAGTTTGTTGGATAATAGTCTGTATGACCTGTATCTTACAGCACAGTCAGATGACGAATGCAGTCACACAATTACCAATGTTACTGGTACAGGCACCAATCCGATTGTTTTCTTTAATAGCAATTTAACCCTGGCACATTGGAATGACAATGCTTCAGAAATAATCTTGTGTAATGCTGATGACTCAGTTATAAATAATGTGACAATTAATCACGGAGCCACAGAAAACAATATGATTTTGCTTCTAAGAACTGATAACACTAATATATCAAATGTTGTATTAAGTAATTTCCTTTATGGTTTATATTTATCTACTTCAAATAATACAAGGCTAACAGATTCATCCTCCACTAGCAATGCCAGGTCAGGAATTTACATATCAGATTCAAATTACTCCATAGTAACCGGCTCTTCTTTCAACAGTAATACTGGCGAGGGAATTTGGCTGGCTTCAGCTTCCAATGATCTTGTATTATCCAATTGTACAACTATTGGCAACGCCCTTGATGGAATAAACATATCTGATTCAGATAATGCAGTAATATCCAATTGTACTTCCAGTAGTAATAAAAACTCGGGAATTGTGTTTGAGGTTATATTAAATGCTTCACTAACAGATTCTTATTTCAATAATAACACTGATTATGGCATTGAGTTCAGTGGCTTGGTCAATAGTTCAATATATAATAATTATTTCAATAATTCTGATAATGAACGTTCTTTTGGCGATGTTCTATTAAGCTATTGGAACTCATCGAAAACTTCTGGAACAAACATTATCGGCGGCAGTTATCTAGGCGGTAATTTCTGGGCTAACTCATCTGGCACAGCATACAGCCAAACATGTGCAAATTATAGGAATGACAGTATTTGTGATGTCTCATACACATTAGCTGCCAGCAATATTGATTATCTGCCATTAACCAGCAATCTGAATGTCAACTTGAATATTTATGATGATAATGATGCTGCCGGCGGCAACCAGAATAAAACTACAGATCTGAATATAACGTTCTATGCCAATTATACAAACAGTACTGGCGATATTCCAATAAACAACGGCACTGATGGTGGTTGGTGCAATATTACCTTTAACAACACAGATGATTATTTCAGTATGGACTTTAATTTGTCAAGTGATGATTTGTGGAGTTATAATTATAGTTTTAGTTCTGAAGGCGACTATGATTGGAATGTTACTTGTAATGCCACAAATTATGCATTATTCATAGCAAAAGATGATATTTATGTAAATGTATCTTGTGAGGATGATGATGGTGATGGATTTGGTGTAGGGGATACATCCTCTTGCACTTATCTTCCTGAGGATTGCGATGATACCAGCGCGAATGTGATGCCTGCAGCAGAAGGTTTATTGATAGATGACAGTGTGACTATTTGCTCAGGAACTTATTATCTGAATGCTTCAGAAACAGACGGCGGATTAGGCATTGGGGCTGTAAGCTTTAATGCAAATGGTGTAACTTTAGATTGCAATAATTCCATATTTATTGGGAATTCTTCTAGTGGGACTTTTGTGCAGGAATCAATGGCAATAAGCACAGTAGAATTTAATCACACAACTATAAAGAATTGCATTCCAATGAATTATCATTATGGTATCTATGCAGGAGGAACTAATAATACAATTAGGAATAATAATCTTAGCCATAATTTTATTGGTGTTGGTATGGGGGGAGCAGGAGAAAGTAATACAGTATCAAATAACACATTCTATAATAACACAAATAGCCCAACAGGCTCTGCAGGAGTATTCATAGAAAGTAGTGGGAACATAGTCAAAAACAATTCTTTTGTAGAGGATTGGTATGCAGTTATTATTGCAGATTATGGTGTTTTGCATCCTAGTGGAAATACAATAGTGAACAACACAGCAGATCCTAATGCTGCAGGAATCTTGATACAGTCTTCAAGTAATAATACCATCAAGAATAATAAAATAAGCAATACGGTTTATTACGGAATTGTCTTAACATATTATAATCCTAGTGCTGGTTATTCTTATAACAATACAATTAGGGATAATGTTCTAGAGAGTGTAGGCATCGAGGGCTTTAGAATAAGAGAGAGTTATGATAATTATTATCTGAATAATAATGTGTCTGGGGTGGATTACGGATTCAAGCTTTACAATACAACTAACAATACAATATCAGGAAATATAATTAAAGATTTGAGTGTTCCGCACAAGCGCGCAATTGATTTAGAATACTCTTCAGAAAACAACATAACAAATAATAAGATTAATAATACTTATTATGGAGTATTTATTAATAGTTCGTCTTACAATAACACAGTCTATATTAATTATTTCTATAACATAACTGCTTATTTTATCTATAATAACATGTCTGCATCAGATGGCAATCAGTTCAACACATCTGTAAGTAGTGTTGCGCAAGGAAATTATTATTCAGATATATTGTCTCTGAACATATATGATCTTGACTTTAATGGTTTTGGTGATTTTGGAGCAGATTATCCTTATAACGAATCTCAATCAAAATGGTTTGGTTCAGGAGCAGATTATGGTCCAATGAATGCCACTAAATCTTATGGTGTTAATTTAAGTATTTGGGATTCTAATGATGATCAAGGCGGAGATAAGAATGCCACTTACAATGAAAATCTCACATTCTATGCTAATTATACCATCGGAGTGACAGGAGAACCATTGGATAATGGCACAGACGGCGGTTGGTGTAATATCACCTTCAATACAACAAGTGATTATTTCAGCATGGAGTTTAATCTTTCAAGTGATGATCTTTGGACTTACAATTACAGTTTCACTTCTGCTGCTGATTACCTTTGGAATGTAACCTGTAATTCCACAGTTTATGATTTAAGAAACAAGACAGAGACTGTAGGAGTACTTGCTCCGACAAATTATAGTTTGGCTGATTGTGCTGATATTATTGTAGCAGGCAATTATAATCTAAGTGGAGATATAACTGATTCTTCAACAAATTATTGTATCAATATATCTGTTGATAATGTGGAATTAGATTGTTTAGGAAATCTCATAGATGGAAATGAAACCTCCATTTATGGCATTTATGCATATAGGAGCACTGGAACTTCTGCAAATATAACATTAAAGAATTGCACGCTTACGGATTGGGCTACTGCAGCGATTTATTTTTATTATGTTGATGACAGCACGATTGATTACGTTAATATAACATCAAACTCAATTGAAGGCATAGATTTGCATAGAAGTGATAATGTTATTATAAACAATTCTTATATTGCAGATAATAATTTCAGAGGAATCATTTTACATGAAAACACAAATGTTATAATAGACAATCTTGAATCCTATTCAAATGCATTAGGTTTATCGTTTGTAGGAAGCACTTACAATACCGTAACCAATAGTAAGTTAATGAACAATTCGATAGCTGATTTCAGTATGGTAACTAGTAGTGAGGCGGGTTGTGCAAATATACTCACTAATATAACTGGAACTGATAACTTGCCAATTGTATATTTCAATTACACAACCACTATTCAGCACTGGAATAATAATGCTTCAGCAATTATTTTGTGTAACGCAGATAACTCAGTAATTAATAATGTGACTATGGATCATACTGATGTTGAGAATAACCGCTTGAATTTTGAGAGAACAGACAATAGCAATATTAGCAATGTTGAATTATCTGATATGTATTTAGGTATATTATTTAGCAATTCCTTGAATAATACTGTTTGGAATGCAACAATCAAAAGTATGAGCAGCAACGGTGTTTACTTGGATGATTCTTCGTCTGGTAATTTGTTCTACAATAATTATTTTAATAATACTGATAATTTTGACAGTACTAACACCTTAGTGAACTACTGGAATTCATCTGAAACTGTGGGCACTAATATACTTGGAGGAAATACTTTAGGAGGTAATTTCTGGGCAACACCAAATGAAGATGGTTATAGCCAGACATGCAATAATTATGATAATGATGATTTCTGTGATGATCCATATAATTTATCTTCTGGTAGCAGTTGTACTGCTGGCTCTGATTGTGGCAATAATACTGATTATTTGGCTTTGACTGATGTTTACTTCAATAGGAGTTTGGCAAATTGTACCGATATTACTGTTGCAGGTAATTATAATCTAAGTGGAGATATAACTGATTCTTCAACAAATTATTGTATCAATATATCTGTTGATAATGTGGAATTAGATTGTTTAGGAAATCTCATAGATGGAAATGAAACCTCAATTTACGGCATTTATGCAGCTAGAACTACAGGAACTTCTGCAAATATAACAATCAGGAACTGCACGCTTACAGACTGGGCTAGTGCAGCAGTGTATTTTTATTATATTGATGACAGCACATTGGATTACATTAATGCTTCTTCAACAACTTATGCGGGCATGTATATTCATAAGAGCGATAATGTCCTCATAAATAATTCTTATGCATCTTCAAATAATCTTTTTGGTGCAGCATTATTAGAAAACACTAATGTCACTGTAGAAAATCTTGAGTCATATTCCAATGGATATGGTATTTCATTTATTGGAAGTTATAATAATGATATTTCAGATAGCAAATTAATGAATAACTCAATAGCTGATTTCATCACTGTAACTAGTAATGAGGCGTTTTGTGCAAATATACTCACTAATATTACCGGAACAGATAACTTGCCAATTGTTTATTATAATGATACGGTCA
>JBHPFW010000035.1:0-9569 GCA_042571645.1 Nanobdellota archaeon | reverse complement strand
CCTTATCATATTACTCTTGATGGTTTGAAGAAAGATGTAAGTGGTTTGGTTGAGTCTGGTAAGGAGTTGGCTGATTCTGGTTTAAAACATTTGGAAAAAGAAAAACCAAAGAAAGGAAAGAAAAAAGGCAAAAGTAAATAATTAAGTTATATTAAAGATAAGAATCTCATTCTCTCATTATTGTCTGACTTCTATCTGGTCCTACAGAAACAATAACAACCTTTACACCAGTTAATTCTTCGATTCTTTTGACATATTTCTGAGCATTTTCTGGAAGTTTGTCAAATGATTTGCATTCTGTTGTTGGTGTTACCCAACCATCTACTTCCTCATAAACTGGTTTGCATTGTTCTTGAATATTATAATCTACTGGAAATTGTTCGATTTTCTTGCCACCACAATCATATGCTGTGCAGATCTTAACTTTCTTGAATTTATCCAGAACATCTACTTTCATTAATGCTATTCCAGTAAAACCATTAACCATTGCTGCATACTTCAATGCGACAACATCTAACCAACCGCATCTTCTTGGTCTGTTTGTAGTAGAGCCGTACTCACCACCTTCTTTACGCATTACTTTTCCTTCAGAATATTCATCTCCTGCTTCTGCTTTCTGGAAATCTTCATCACTTAGTTTGTCTTCTTTTTTTTCACCATCAATTTCTTCTTGAGTACCGAGTTCTGTTACAAAATTCCCACCGCCAACTCTTGTGACATAAGCTTTTGATATGCCAATAACTTTGTCAAACTTAGCTGGCAGGCCAGAACCAGTTACTATCCCGCCAATTGTGGTATTGGAGGAAGTTACATAAGGAAAAGTTCCATGATCAATATCTAACATTGCACCTTGGGCGCCTTCACAGAGAATTTTCTTTTTTTGATTTAGTTCTTTGTTAACTAAATGAGCTGTGTCAATAACATGCGGTTTTAATCTGGCAGCTAATTGTTTGTATTTGTTGAATATCTCATCATAATCTAATGGATCTGCATTAAAACATGCTTTAAATATATCATTCTTCATATCTAAGTTTTCTTTTAGTTTTTTGGCGAATTTTTCTTCATCAACAAAATCAGACATTCTGATGCCAATTCTTGCAATCTTATCTTCATATGAGGGGCCAATACCTCTTCTTGTAGTGCCGATCTTCTTTTTTCCTTTGGCTTCTTCTCTCAAACCATCAAGAGTAATATGATAAGGCATAATTACATTTGCATTACAGCTAATAACTAGGTTTTCAGGAGTTACAGGAATATTATTGTCTTCCAACATTTTGATTTCTTTGTTGATTATAACATTAGGATCTATAACAACACCATTTCCAATAACACAAAGTTTTCCAGGATTAAGAATTCCACTAGGAATTAAATGAAAAATTGATTTTTGGTTGTTGACTACGATTGTGTGGCCAGCATTATTACCGCCTTGGCATCTTACAATAACATCAGCTTTCTCAGAAAGAACATCTATAATCTTGCCTTTACCTTCATCTCCCCATTGTGCACCTAAGATAACATCAACCATCCAATCACCCCGATAATAGCTTTTTGGGCAGGTGGTTTAAATATTTAACTGTGATTTGGCATTTAATTTTACTTTATTCTGAGCAGTGCTTATTTAGGGGATGGTGGGCGGGCAGAAGATATTTTCGCGAAGCGAAGAAGACATTAAAATCCGCATTTTTGCCTTTGGCAAAAATAGTTAGCGAGATTTTGTCTACGTGGCGGCTTTAGCACTGCTTAGAATAATAATTACTTTTTTTCTTGCCAATCGTAACCTTTATATACCCCCTACTCACTACAGAGGTATGGTACTTCTAAAAACCAAAAAGAAGAGGAAATCAGGCTTTAAAGGCCGTTCTAAGGGTAAAAAGGCTGTTACAGGTCAAACACTAAAGATCTGCACACTTGGAAGCCATTCAGCATTACAGATTCTAAAAGGAGCTAAAGACGAAGGATTTGAGACTATAGCAATATGTGAAAAAGGCAAAGAAGAGCCATACAAGGCATTTAAGGTTGCTGATAAGATTATTTCTGTTAAATCATTCAAGAATGGCTATGATAAGATTGAGAAACAACTGATTAAGGAAAACGCAATAATTATTCCTCATGGTTCTTTTGTTGCTCACATGGGGTTTGAGAATGTAGAGAAAATCAAGGCAAAATATTTTGGCAACAAAAAAATCCTAAAATGGGAAGCTGACAGAGAAAAACAAAGACAATGGCTGCATAAAGCAGGAATTAAGCTTCCAAAAATATATGATACTCCAGAACAAATAGATCAGCCAGTGATTGTTAAATTTCATGGTGCAAAAGGCGGTCAAGGTTATTTCCTGGCAAAAAATGAAACAGACTTTAGGCAAAAGATACTTGAACATCCTGACAAAGAATATGTTCTCCAAGAATACATTATCGGAGTTCCAGTTTATGTTCACTTCTTTTATTCTCCAATAACTGATGAATTAGAAATTATGAGTTTTGATAAGCGTTATGAAAGTAATGTTGACAGCATTGGAAGAATTTCTGCAAGAGACCAGATGGCTTTGGAAAAAGTAGATCCAAGTTATACCATTATAGGAAATGTTCCAATAGTTGTGCGTGAGAGTTTATTGCCACAAATATTTAAAATGGGCAGAAGTGTAGTCAAGGTTTCTAAAAAACTTGCTAAACCTGGTTTGTTTGGACCATTCTGTCTTGAAGGAGTTATCACACCAGAACAGGAATTTTTCATTTTTGAAATATCAGCAAGAATTGTTGCTGGTACAAATCCATTTGTTCAAGGCAGTTCTTACTCTCAATTAAGATATGATGAGCCTATGTCAACTGGAAGAAGAATTGCAAGAGAAATTAAGAATGCCCAACTGTGCGGTAAACTAAATTTAATATTTCAGTGATCAAAATGTCAATTAAACCCAAAATAGACAAAATCCTCGACGGATATGATGCAGATAAAATAACTATTGGTGTTCTTGGCGGGCATTCTGCATTAGATGTTTGTAGAGGAGCTAAAAAACTTGGCTTTAGAACTGTAGCAGTCTGCAGAAAAGGTAGGGAGAAGACATATGCAAAATATTACAAATCAAGAAACAGAGATGGAGAAGATATTGGCATAATTGATGAGATAATAATTGTAGATGATTTTGCTGATATTGTAAAGCCAGAAGTTCAAGAAAAATTAAGAGAATTAAATACCATATTTATTCACAACAGATATTTCTGGGTATACTGTGATTTTAATGAAATAGAAAATAATTTTGAAGTACCAATTTACGGCACAAGAGAGATGTTAAAGCTTGAGGAAAGAGATGTTCCAAAAAATCAATATTATTTAATGGAAAAAGCAGGTATTAGAATACCAAAGATATTTTCTGATCCAAAGGATATTGATAAGCTGGTTATTGTTAAAGTTAATGAAGCTGAGAGAGGATATGAAAGAGCTTTCTTTTATGCTAATAGTTTTGATAATTATAAAAAAGTTTCACAGCAGATGATTTCTGAAGGTAAAATAAAGGAATCAGATCTAAAAAAGGCAGTAATAGAAGAGTTTGTTTTAGGTGCGCAGATTAATTTCAATTATTTTTATTCTCCTTTGACAGATGAATTAGAATTAATGGGTGTTGATACTAGAAGACAGACTGATTTGGATGGGTTTTTGAGATTACCTGCTTCTGAACAACTTAAATTGGCTGATAAACAAATAATTCCAAAAATAATTGAAACAGGCCATATTGCAGTAACATGCAAAGAAAGCATTGTTGAGAAGATATTTGATTTGGGAGAGAAATTTGTAGCTTTAACAAAAAAAGAATGCTCACCAGGCATAATTGGACCGTTTGCTTTGCAGGGAGCTATTTCTGCAGAACAGGGTAAAGAAGTGCCTGTAATATTTGATGTTTCTATGAGGATTCCTGGCAGTCCTGGCACTCGTTTTACACCATATTCTGGTTATTTGTATGGTGAGAGTATTAGTTATGGTGAAAGGGTTGCAAAAGAGATTAAAGCAGCTATAAAACAAAACAAATTAAAAGAGATATGCACATAATTAGCATAAAATGATTATTTCCATATTTTTAGTGGCATTGGGTTTCTTATTTCTATTAAAGGGAGCTGACTTTCTAGTTGAGGGAGCATCTTCTTTAGCTAAACGACTTGGTGTTACTGATCTAATGATTGGGTTAACTGTTGTGGCTTTTGGAACTTCAATGCCTGAGCTTGTTGTAAATATTTTCTCTGCAATTCAAGGCTCAACAGATATTGCCTTAGGAAATGTTATTGGCAGCAATATTTTCAATACTTTGTTAATTTTGGGTTTAGCTGCAATATTAATGCCATTAGCAGTAAAACATTCAACAGTCTGGAGAGAAATACCTTTGTGTATATTTGCTACTTTGCTAATTTTGATAAATGTAAATGATAATCTGCTTAGATCTGTGAATGGCAATATTATTTCAAGAACAGAAGGTATAATATTGCTTCTTGTGTTTGGAATTTTCTTATATTATGTTTATGAGATGGCAAAACAGGGCAGAGGAGAAGAAGAGGAAGACGGCTTTAAAAAAATGAAGCCGTGGAGGAGTTTATCCTTTATCCTAATTGGTATGGCTGGATTGTTTTTGGGAGGCAGATGGGTTGTTAATGGTGCACTAGATATTGCCAATGTGTTAGGTGTTTCTGAATTTCTTATTAGTGTTGTAGTTGTTGCATTAGGAACATCTTTGCCAGAATTAGTCACCACTATTGTTGCTGCTTACAAAAAAAACATGGATGTAGCAGTAGGAAATATTATTGGCTCAAATATTTTCAATATCTTTTTGGTTTTGGGAGCAACTTCTGTAATAAAAGACATACCCTTTGAGAAGTATATGAATTTTGATGTAATCTATCTTCTTATGGCAAGTATACTGCTGTTTGGTTTCATGTTCATTGGTGAAAAACATAAAATGCAGAAATGGCAGGGTATAACTTTTATAGGTATGTTTGTATTTTATATTTTGTTTGTGTTAGTAAGGGGTTAGAAATATAAAAATAAGTATAATAAAATAATTTAATTCTTAATTTTATTCACTCCCAAATTGAGGTTTGCTCAATTAGGGCTTTTTCTCTTCTTCAGAACCTTCTTCTTTTGGAGCTTCTTGAGCCGGACTAGCTTCCATGTGGTCTAGTGCTTTCTGCATTATTGGAATGACTTTTTCTGCTTCTTCTTTAAGCATTCTTCCAAGCTTTGCAAAAGTATATTCTTGGGTGCTAACCTTTAGATTTTCTCTGCTGATCTGTAGTTTTGGTGTGCCGTCATTATAAGCAAAAACTCCTACAGTGATTCTTGTTGTTTCAAAATTAATTGTTTCTGAGAACAATTCATTGTCTAAATTCTTATCAAATGCCATTATATTTACCCCCTTATATATTATAATATATATTATAAGAGGATTTAGGGTTTGTTTATATACTTTTTGATGATTTTGGGATAATTTTCTAAGAATCTTTTTAAATAAAGGACTGATAATGTATTAACATGTACCTAGATGCTTTTAGTTTTATACTGATAATGTTTGCCGGTTTGATCATAACTACTTTGAGTTCTGCTGTTGGATTTGGGGATAAAATTGCTTTGATTGCAGTATTGACCTTGTTTATTGATATCAAACTAGCAATAGTAATTGCTGCAATTTATTCTTTAATTGTTTATTCAACAAGAATTATGTTTTTTCATGGACATCTTAATAAGAATCTTTTGAAGACCACAATGTTGTTTTTACTTCCTGGATTAGCTGCAGGGTTGTTTGTTTTTTCATTTATCAACATTGAAATTCTGAAAATATCATTCTATGTTTTTCTGATATTTTTTGTGCTGTATAAGCTTTCCAGATTAGCTCCTGATTTTAGTATTAAGAAAAAAGGACTTTGTTTATCTGTATTTTTGTTTGGTTTACTTGAAGGAGCAATAGGTGCAGCTGGGCCTTTGTTGGGTGTTTCTCTGTTGCAATACGGCAAAAGAAAAGAACGCTTTATTGTATTTGCTGCGTCATTATTCTTAATTTCTGGAGTTATAAGATTAATAGCATATTATTTTATGGGCATGGTTAATTTTACTGATTTGTATTTAGTATTACCTTTAGCATTTGTTGCAGTATTAGGAACTTATCTTGCAAAGAAACTTGTAAAGATTTTACCTGTAAAAGTGTTTGAGTATATAGTTCTTGGTTTATTGTGTGTTGTGGCGGTTAAAGGATTGTTTTTTAGTTAATTAATAACTTACCGACACTCAAAATCCTCATCCTTGCAGCATTGTTCATAGAAATCACATTGGCCTGTTGACCATTTGCATAAAGGAGAGGTTTTTTTATTATAATCTTCTTTGTTTTTGCTTTGTGTTAATTCATGTACTTGGCGAACTTCTAATTTAGCAAAATCAACTAAGCTTTCATCAACATCCAAATACTGTTCGTCGAACTTTAGAAAGCTAATTCCAACTTTGTCTGGGAGTTTTTTGTGCTTTTCCTGATAAAGCATTGCATAAATTGCCAATTGTAATTTGTAAGCATTATTTATTACATTTTTCTTGGAAGTTTTATAGTCCATCAATACAATTCCATCCTCATCTTCATGGATCGCGTCTATGAATCCGCGGACTCCTTCTTGATCAGATCTGTATTCTTCTTCTGTGCGAGGTGTTAATACTTTAAATGCCTCGACTAAATTATTTTCTTTAGCTAGTTTTTTCTTGACTTTCTCATAAAACATGTCCAGCCAATTGTTAATCATGTCAGAGCTGTCTTTGAAATAATACATTAGCTCATCTTCACTCAAGCCAAGCTGATTAAGTTGAGTCATTTTCATATTCCAGTGTTTTTTGAAATGCTCCAAAAGAATTATTCTTAATTCAAACTCATAACTAGGAGAGCTAATGTTTTCTATATTTATCTTAAAGAAATCCTCTAAAGCAGAATGCACAATATTTCCTCTTATAAGATGTATTGATGGTTTTGTTGGTAATTTTTCAATATAATTATAATAATATCTTCTTGGGCACTGCCTGAATGTATTGATAGAAGAAGGTGATTGAATCCTAGCAAATCTTGATTCTGTGGCGGGAGTAGGTTGTTCCATGATTTTTCAGAATCTTTTGGGCTGTTTATATAATTAACCCTTTTGAGCCTAAAGATTATAATTTTCAACCAAATCTTTTTAAATACCCATTAAACCTAATAGAGCCATGAAATTGAAGATTATAGCAATAAAAGAAGAAGTAGATGATGTAAGGACAATACGCTTTGATATAGTTGATAAGGGCTTTTCTTTTGAGGCAGCTCAGTTTGTTATGGTACAGGCAGAGCTTGAGGTTGATGGAGAAAAAAAGCCTGTAAAAAGAGCTTATTCAATTTCTAGTTCTCCAACAAAAAAGGATTATTTTGAGATAACTGTTAGAAGAGTTCCTGATGGTTTGATGTCTAGTTATCTTGTTCAAGAAATCAAAGAAGGCGATGAATTGGAAATTACTGGGCCGTTTGGCAAGTATCTGCTTGATGAATCCAAAAAGAATATTTTTCTAATAGCAGGCGGTGTTGGTATAGGGCCGATGAGATGTTTTTTACAGTATGTTATTGACAGTAAATTAGATAAAAATGTTGTTTTGCTGTTTAGTGTAAGGAATCAGGATGAAATAATATTCAAAGATGAGTTGGAAGAATATGAAAACTCTAATTTTAAGAAAATAATAACCTTAACAAGGGAAGAAGATGGCACAGATTGGAAAGGAAGCAGGGGCAGGATAGATAAAAAAATTATTGAAGAAAATTTAGCAGATGTGAATGATTCTGTCTTCTATATTTGCGGTTCCTTTGAATTTGCTAATACTTTAGAGGCTTATCTAGAAGAGCTCGGAGTTGCTAAAGATAATATTCATTCCGAGAAATGGATGCTAAACAAAAAATCATAGAAATAATTATAAAAAGAAACTGATTAAGAAAAAAAAGGTGATGATATGGCTGGTTTAACACAAAAACAGATGATTGGTGTCGTGTTGTTGATTTCATTAGTATTATTGTATGTTCCTGTGCCGTTCATAAGTGAAAAAAGCATAGCTGCTCTAGTTATTTTAGTATGTGCTGTTTTGCTTTTAGCTAAAATTATAAAATAATCAATGGTGATGATCATGGAAGAAGGTATGAAACAAGAATATAAAGAAGAAGTAATTAAAATTATAGTTGAGCTTTCAAAACAGGAAGGCTCAGTAATACCCTTAGCACAAATTGAAAGATTGGCAAAAGATAAAGGTTTATCAGAAGAAGATATTAATAATGCTTTGACTGAGCTTGCTGGTGATGGAGAATTATCCAGAATTGATGAAGAGTCTGTGGAATTCAATATGAGCAAGACTAATTAAATCTTTATTTTTGATTTCTTTTTTTATTCTTTGACTTCATAATGATATTCTGCGCCTGCTTCTGCCCAGAGTCTTTTGAAATATGCTCTATAGCTATCTGCTAAATCTTTGCTCTGTATAAGAACTGCAAATGTTGGGCGGCCTTGCCAGACAACTAATAATACTTTGTCATTAAAAATAAATGTGTCTGTTGGTGCAGCAAATTCCATTGGATAAAACTTTGCATCTAAAAATGAGATATCCAGTATATCTTTTTTTTCCTCCATTGCTTTGTCATAAAGGCAGGATGTTGTGATATTGAGTTCTTTTTTTCTAAGTTGATAGCGTTTATAGTAATGTCTTAATACTGGTTTGAACAGGCCTGAAGCAAAAACATCATAATGGCCATTATTGCTGATTTCTGTGAGCATGTTTTCTAAAGCAGTTATTATTCCTCTAGAACCCATAAATGTAGTTGCGCCTTGTTGTCTTTCAGAGAATTTACTTAATTCCTTTAATTGAGGCATAATTTCTTCAACAGCTCTTCTTTTTTCAGCAATCATAGTGAGAAATCGTTCTGGAGGAGAAGCACGGAAATATTTTCTATTGGCTATTACATTGTAACTTGCAAGGCCCTTTACCATTAGTTTATCTAATGCATCATAGACATTTGGTTTGTAAAGGCCTGTGGCTTTTACTATGCTGCCGACTGTTGTGGATGTTGTTTGAAGCAAAGCTAGATAAACTTTTATCTCACTATCAGTCAGGCCTTGCTCTCTGAGGACTTCTTCATTAAGGTCAATTGGCATATTTATAAATAAAAGTAGATAATTTATAAAGTTTTTGTTTTAGTAGTAGTAGTTAATACTACTAAAGTTTATATATTTATCCCGAATCTTTACTACTTTATGGGAATCATCGTTTCATCGAAGAGTGTAGAGGGGGGCAATGTGCTGTTTGAGGTTATGGCCAATTATGAAGAGGCAGTGCGCCTTCAAGGCCATCTTGAGGATGTACATCTGTTTTCTGAAAGGATTGCAAATGTTAAGGCAAATCTCTCTCAACGAGGTAGAAATGAAGCAACAAAGTATTTCTTAGTTCCTAGAGAGCTGAGAAAAGACCTGAAATTTAATGGAGAGGTCAAATGCCAAAGAATTGATGCTAATGGGAAAGTGATTTTTGTTTATGTTGTGGATAAGATTTGGTA
>JBHPFW010000034.1:0-9974 GCA_042571645.1 Nanobdellota archaeon | reverse complement strand
AATCAGCACCAGAAGAATTAGACCAATTCAAATCAACACTAACATTATCCCGATTGAGGTTAACAGTTAAATTTGGTTTTGCTGGAAGATTGCCTTCTAGAATTGTTATAGTATTACTGCAATTTGTAGTGCCATCTACTTCTCCATCATTTGGAGTAATGCAGGCTTGCCATACCTCGTTTGTGGTTGTTTCCTGACTGACAATCAAATCAGTACGATTATTGTACAAAGCTTTAATCTGCTCAGCTGACAAACTACGATTAAAAATCATCACATCATCTATGCTGCCATTAAAGAAAGCACTGGAAACCTCGTTAGCACCAATGTCTAAATCTCCTGTAGGAGTTGTTGGAGTTGCCGTAGCCCCTGAAATAATAGTTACAATTTGTCCATCTTCATAAATTCTCCACGTTCCAGAATCTCTTGTCATAGCTATATGAGTCCATTTATCTACTGTTAAAGTTTCAGAAGTTTCAACAAAAACAACATCCGCAATAAATCCTTCATACTGATTTCCTTCGGTTGAATCTAATCTAAAACCGTAACCACTTACACTTGGGTTACCATTAAATAAAATCATCTGATTAGAACCGGTACCACCCTTCCAATTTACCCAAAAAGACATAGTCACATTATCAACTGCAACAGTTGGTATTGGCGCTTCAATACGATCATCAACATAAATTCTCATATCCGAACCATCAAAAGAAGCCACAAAATGATACCAAGTATCATTCTCAAAACTATATCCTGCACCAGAACCAAAATCAACTGCTGTTCCATTGCTAATACTAAAAAATGGAGTTACACCATTAACCCATAACATATAATTTCTTGATGGTGCAGTAGTTGCAAAATCAGCAACAACATCTTGTTGTCTACCCGCTGTTAAATTAGTAGGATATATCCAAGCCATAACAGTAATCTCATTATATGGTTTAAGTTCTGAATGAAATCCTAAATCGATATAATCTCCAGGTGGTGTAAATGTATAAGCACCTTTTCCGTCATATCCTCCTGTTGAATCCCAAAGAGCATTTGCAACAATACCATCAAAATCATATCCTGAATAATCTTTGGTGTATGTTGTATTGCTCCCACCTTCAAAAGGCATATTCAACAAAGCAATACTACTACCCTCTTTTCTCCAATCAATAATATTCTTAACATCATCACTATCTGCATCACCAGTAGACTGATTATAAACAGTCAAATTAGCACTAGTCAAATTAGAACCATCAGATGAATTAAGAATTGGTTGGCTATGTACAGCAGGCGAATTCAAAACAGTCAAATTATTACTACAATTAGCATTGCCAACTACTGTTCCATCATTTGGAGAAATACAAGCATACCAAATTTCTCCTTTAGCAATTTCCTGAGAAACAATCAAATCAGTTCTATTATTATAAAGCACATTTATTTGTTCCACACTTAAACTTCGATTAAAAATCATTATATCATCTAAGGTGCCATTAAAATAATAATCATTGAATGAATTTCTATAACCTATTGAATAATTGCTAATCACTGTATTAATGACCATAGAAATATTACTAATAATCTCTAATCTTGTGCCATCCATAAATGCATAAAGATCGGTTGTAGAACTGCCATTCGAAACAACAGCAATATGGTGCCAGTTACCATCATTTAACCCAGAAACATTCCATTCCCGGTTGCCATTCCAAACCCTTACAAATAAACTATCATTTTCTTGAACCAAAGAGAAAGTTCCTCCTGGCGTGATTGAACTTCCTGTATCTATAAACGCACTATTATTCTCAGAAACTGTCTTAACCCAAATACTAAGAGTTCTTTCCATAGAACCATTAATGCCCATATAAGAAATATCAATCTTATCATTACCATCAAAAAGGTAAGCACCTTTACCATCATGACCTGATGAAGAACCCCAGACTGCAGTAGTTACTGCTCCGTTATTTCCAAAACCGGAATAATCATTAGTATAAGTTGAATTTGAGCTGCCTTCAAACGGCATATTCAAAATAGTGAGAGAAGTTCCATTCCTATACCAATTAAGGATATTAGTGGTATTATCGCCATCTGCATCAAAACTGGATTTATTATAAACCGTCAAATTCTCATTAGACTGATTATTTCCGTAAGTAGAATTTAAAACAGGTTTGAGGATTGTAGGTGGAGAATTTAAAATAGTAATATTATTACTGCAATTAACAGCACCATCAATATAACCATCATTTGGGGTAATGCAAGCTTTCCATATTTCTCCTTTAGTTGTCTCTTGAGAAACAATAATATCAACATTTCCATCATATAATGCCTTAACCTGTTCATCTGACAAAATACTGTCATACCCTCTTAAATCATCTACACTACCATTAAAATAACCAGTACCAGTATTTGAATTTCTTCCTATGGTGTTAATCCAATCATCACCTCTAAACCCTCCAGTCAGATTTGGTTGATTACAAAAAGCATAACCACTAGATGGAACTCCATCAATATAAAAAGTGAAATTAGTAGTAGTTCCAACACTCATAGCGATGTGATGCCAGCCAGTATCAGATATTAGATCAGTGCTTGTACATCCAACCTGATCTGTACCGTTGCTATAAATATAATTGACTGCATTACCCAAATTGATTCTCAAATAAGCGCCGATTCTGTCTGTTCCGATAAGATATTGATTTTTTCCCAATTCATTTAATTTTATCCATACGCTTATAGTGATTTCCGGAAAGAAACCTGTATCAAAACCACCTATAAAATCATTTATTCCATCAAGCTGGTAAGAGCCATAACCGTCGTGACCTCCTGCGAAATTCCATATTGCTCCGCTTACGCCGCCATTATATTGATTTGATGAATAATCTTTTGTGAATGTTCCGTTGCTGCCGCCCTCAAAAGGCATATTCAAGAATGTTATGCTGTTTCCATCTTTATACCAATTAATAACCTTAGTGGTATTATCGCCATCTGCATCAAAAGTGGATTGATTATAAACAGTCAAATTAACAGTAGTCGCATTGGTGCCATCAGTAGAATTCAAAATAGGTCGAGATTGATCAGGAGGAGAATTCAAAATAGTAACATTATTACTGCAATTAACAGCACCATCACCAAAACCATCATTAGGAGTAATGCAAGCATACCAGATCTCATCCTTAGCAGTTTCCTGAGAAACAATCAAATCAGTTCTATTATCAGATAATGCTTTGACTTGTTCTTCAGTTAAATAATAATTGTAAATAATTACATCATCAATAGAACCATTGAATGTGTAAGTAGCTGCTACTGCATTTGATTTACCAATTAAAAGAGGCCCTGAATTATCTTCCCCTGAATTTGTTTCAACAGTGCTTTGACCTGATAAAATTCCATCTACATATAATTTTCTATTGCTATTATTGCCAGCATCCCAAGTAACAGCTAGATGATGCCAATTTTCATCATTTAAAACATGGGAAGAGTTCAAAATTGGACTTGGAGCAGAACCATCAAAATAACTAAATCCTGCAAGATTCTGATAATCAATTTCTAAAACATATCCTCTGGCTCCAGAGTATAATTGGCTTTTATCTATGATTGATTGTCTTCTTCCGAAATCATTTCTTTTGATCCAGACACTAATACTGAAATTTTTATTATTTCCGAAATTGATAGAAGCATCATTTCCAAGATTAATATTAGTTAGGTTTCCATCAAATTCATAAGCACCTTTGCCATCGTGACCTCCTGAGGAATTCCAAGTCGCATTAATTACAGTTCCATCATTATTATAATCAGAATAATCTTTAGTATAAGTGCTATTACTGCCTCCTTCAAAAGGCATATTCAAAATAGTGAGAGCAGTTCCATCTTTATACCAATTAATAATATTAATAATACTATCATCATCAAGAGTGTCATTTGTAGATTGATTATAAACAGTCAAATTAGCACTAGTAAAATTAGTGCCATCAGTGGAATTAAGGATTGGTTGCGAATGAATAGGGGGATTATTATTAATATTCAAGGCAGAAGAGTTCACCCAACTACCCCAATTATTACCATCGTTAACCCTTACAGAGAAAACCCAAGACTGACCCTTAGTGGTATTACCAGAATTAATTCTAGTCAAATTATCAAATGTTGTATTAACGACACCATCAACATACCATTTTGTTTCGTTTGCGTTCTGAGTCTCACTCTCTTCATCATAATAAACAAAATAACCATTCAAAGTACCATTAGCATAGTTATTAAGATCTGTTGAATTCAAAATAACATTTCTGGGTTCAGGAACACTATTTAAAACACTCAAATTATTACTACAATTAATGCTTCCGTCACCAAAACCATCATTCGGAGTAACACAAGCACTCCAAACATCGCCTTTTGTTAACTCTTGGCTGACAATCAAATCAGTACGATTATCATACAATGCTTTTATCTGATCAGCAGATAAAGAATAATTAAAAATCATAACATTATCAATAGAACCATTAAAATACCAATCATTTCTTTCTTGTCTGCCAATCATTATACTATTAGGAATATTTTTTAGGGTACCCGTCAAGGATTGATTAGCTTTCAAATCTCCATCAACATACAATAACACATGAGTACTGTTGAAACTCATTGCATAATGATGCCAAGTGCTGTCATTATATTCAAAAGCATAACCTAGGTTTACTAAGCCTCCTGTTGTATTTTGTGCTGAAGCTACAATACTTCTTGGATTACTATTCGTTCTTAATTCATAAGAATAATTCTCATCAACCCCATATTTAGCAACAATCCCCCCAGTATGATTTATAGAAGTTTTTACCCAAGCAGAAACAGTTACAGTCTCAGAATCATAATCCCCAAACTCAATATAATCATTCACACCATCAAACTCATAACTGCCTTTACCATCATAACCACCTATGCGGCCCCATGTTGCACTATTAACAGTTCCATTATAACCATTTCCAGAATAATCTTTGGTAAAGCTGCCATTACTATCTCCTTCAAAAGGTATATTCAACAAAGCAAAAGGAGTGCTATTTCTATACCAACTAATAATATTCTTAATACTATCACTATCAGCATCAAAAGTGGATTGATTGTAGGCAGTTAAATTTTCCTTAGACTGATTAGTTCCATAAGTAGAGTTCAAGATTGGCTGGGAATGAACAGGAATAGTATTCAAAATAGTAACATTATTGCTGCAAAGCGTCTCACCATAAGCTGCGCCATCATTAGGAGTAATGCAAGCATACCAAATCTGACTAATAGTGGTGTTTCCTGAATTAATAGTTGTGAGATTCTCAAATGTAGTATTAACAATGCCATTGATATACCATCCAATCCTGTTAGTTACTGGATCACCATCACCATCATAAGTGGATTGATTATAAACAGTCAAATTAGCAGCAGTCTTATTAAGAGGATTATCACTGGCATTCAGGATTGGTTGAGAATGAGTTGGGAGTAAATTACTTATGGTGAGTTGGGAAGTATTCTGAGCAGTAACATTTTCTTCATCATCTCCAACAGTAATCTGTGCAGTAACATTATCTCCTTTACTGAAATTACTGCTCGACAAATTAAATGTAACTGTATCGCCAGAAATAATGCCTGTCAACATTTCCCAAAACTTCAAAATACCATTAACAAACCAGTCAACCCAAACAGTTAGTGTATCACCAATATCAATATCAGTAGGTGTCACATTAACAAACAATGTGTCATTAGTATAAGCAGGATCAGGAATAATATTAGTATAAGTGTATTCTGCAGGTGTATTCAAAACAGTCAAATTATTACTGCAATTACTAGCACCATCCTCGACTCCATCATTTGGAGTTATACATGCCCGCCATAGTTCTCCTTTGGTTGTTTCTTGAGAAACAATCAGATCAGTTCTATTATTATATAATGCTTTGATCTGATTATCTGATAAAGAATGATTAAAGATCATTACATTATCAATAGAACCATTCCAATACCTATTATTTCTTTCTTCCCTACCAATCATTATCTTATTAGGAATATTTTTTAAGGTTTTATTATCAGTAGAATGGCCATTTACTTGAATGCCATCGATATATATTCTCAAAAAATCTCCAGTAAAAGTCATTGCATAATGATGCCATTGGCTGTCATTATATTCAAAATTGTAATTCAAAGTGGTAACATTTTCATTTGATAGCCTAACAACCGCCCTGACACTTCTGGTTTCAGGAGTAGGCTCATAAACTACTAATTCATAAGAATAATCAGTACCAGAACCGTATTTACCCACAATAGCTCCTGTGCCAGAGCTTGATGTTTTAGCCCAGACAGAAACAGTTATTGTCTCAGAATCATAATCCCCCAACTCAATATAATCATCCACCCCATCAAACTCATAAGCTCCTCTGCCATCATAACCCCCTATGCGATTCCAAGTTGCATTGTGAACAGTTCCATTAAAACTATTTCCAGAATAATCCTTGGCTAAGTTAGATTCAGAACCATTATTGCCTTGGAAAGGCAAATTCAAGATAGTTAAAGGACTGCCATCCTTATACCAACTGATAATTGGAATTGCATCATCGCCATCAGAATCAGTAACATTATAATAAACAGTTAAATTAGCATTTGTTCTGTTAAGAGTATATTCAGTTGCATTCAGAATTGGCAGAGTTTGTATTGGAAGGCTGTTTTGAACAATAGTTATATTATTACTGCAATTAGCAGCGCCATTCTCATATCCATCATTTGGAGTAATGCAAGCTTGCCAAGTATCTCCAATCACAGTATATTGGCTTTGAATTACAGTTGAGCTATTGATATATGATGCTTTAATTTCCTCAGCACTTAATGAACGATTATAAATCTTGACAGTATCAATTGAACCATTGAAATAGGTGTTAATTGTCCTGCCTAAGTGCAGCTTATTATTTGAATCATCAGTCCTGTCTCCACTACAATTAGCGGTTTGGTAATAAGGGCTGACTTCTTCTCCATTTACATATAATTTAGCTGAACCTGTAGAATTATAAAATACTCCTGCAATATGATTCCATTGTCTGGCTGGAAAAGAGTTTCCATCAGACATATATCTAAGATTGTTATTTGAATTATTACAATACTTAAATATCTCTAAACTATTGCTTACGGAAGTTCCCTCACGCAAAAACCAACCACTAGTTCCTGATTGTTTGCTGACAAAAGGATCTCCATTACCAAAGGAATTATCTCCTTCACCTCTCCAATATACCCAAGCCATGACAGTCATATCGCCAAGATTATTTATACTGGAATGTTGGCTTATCTGGATATAACTGGTATTTCCATCAAAGTCATAAGTACCAGTACTGCCATAGCCTAAAGTTGAGCTCCAAGTTGCATTAACAACAGTTCCATTATTGCCAAAAGGGGAATAGTCTCTTGTCTTTCCAGTACCTGCACTATTATTCACATCAAAATTCATGTACAAATTTGAAAACAAACTTGGCTTGATAACTTCCTTAGAATAATTATACAACAAAACAGTATTATTGAACCAGGCTATTTGATTATATACTGAATCCCCCTCGAAATCTGCAGTAGATCTATTATATATAGTCAAATCCTCAAAACTTCTATTAGTGCCATAAGTAGAGTTCAGAATTGGCCTTGAATGTGTAGGTGGAGTATTAGCCAGAGCTAATATTGTGAGATTATTACTGCAGTTTGTTGCACCACTGATTGTACCGTCATTTGGAGTAATGCAGGCATACCAAATATCATCCACACTGGTGTTTTCTGAAGTAATTGTTGTAAGATTCTCAAAGGTTGTATTAACAACACCATCAATATACCACTCAACCTTATTATATATTGTATCACCATCACCATCCAAAGTTGATTGGTTATAGACAGTCAAAGTCTCATTGGTTTTGTTAGTGCCTAGGCTAGAATTCAATATTGGTCTTGTGTGAGTTGGGATTGAGTTCAATATAGTCATCTGAGTGGAAAGATTATCTGTTTCATTAACAACCCCATCACCAACAAATACTGTACAATTCCAAGTTTCTGTCTTTAGAATCTTATCTGATGTTATTGTTGAAATATTGATAAATGTATTTAAATAATTGCTATCGATAAAAGTAGAACCATTACTATATTGAGCAGTACTATTAAACCAGAACCAATAAGCTGTTAAATTCTGATTATCAATATCTGTAGCATTGACCCAGCAAGTAATGTTTTCTGAGGAAGTATTTGTACCAGAAGATGAATTTATAAAAATATCATTTAGATTTGGATTAGTATTTACTATAGTTAAATTATTGCTGCAATTTGTTGCACCATAATCATCTCCATCATTAGGACTAACACAAGCATACCAAATATCACCAACACTAAGATTGCCAGAACCAATAGTTGTGGAGTTTTCTAGTCCTGTATTAACCGCGCCATCAATATACCACTCAACCTTATTAATGATAACATCACCGTCAAGATCGCTAGTACTTTGATTGTAAACAGTCAAATCTTCACTACTATAATTTGTTCCATAGGTTGAGTTTAATATGGGTTTAGAATGGACAGGAACATAATTAACAATAGTTATATTATTACTGCAATTAGTTTGACCAGCTGTAGCATTATCATAAGGGATTATACATGCCTGCCAAATCTCAAATCTGTTTGTTTCATCAGACAATATTATTCTGGGCTTATTTGCATAATTAGCAGTATCTCCATACAATGTCTCGATTTCTTTCATGGACAAAACATCATCATATATTCTGACATCATCAATATAACCTGAAAAATTATAGTTAAGCTGAGACCTGATTCCTATAGTTATATTGCCAATATTAGAAATATCACCATTATTAGAGCTAGAAGCCTCAAGATTAGTATCCACAAAAGCATAATAACCAGAAGAATTCCTGATCAAAACAGCATGATGCCACTGATTATCCTGATCAAAAATATTACTTCCGGAAGCAGTCTTCTTATCGACATCATCATCAACTTGGAACGCTATGTGACCTGAAGGATCCAATTCAAGAATAACATAATCCACAATATTATGTCCTTTAGCAAACAAACACCTATAATCATTAACATCCTCTGCCTTAAACCAAAGGCTGACAGTAAAAGTGCTGTTTACAGCAGATGTAGAAACTCCAAATACCTCTATGTAACTTCCTCCATCAAAATAATAAGCTCCTCTGTCATCATAACCACTTGCACTATTCCAGACAGCATTAATCACTGCGCCATTTGTTTCAAAACTAGAATAATCCTTAGCAAAAGATTCATTATTTACAGCAGAATCATCAAACGGCATATACAATCTGGAATACAATTCAGGACCTGCTAAATATTTTGAATAATTATAAAGCAAAGTCCCATTTCTATACCACGCAATTGCATTAATAACTGGATCTCCCTCTGAATCACTCGTAGATACATTATAGACTGTTAAGTTCTCATGGCTGTAATTTGTACCATACGTCGAGTTAAGAATTGGCTGAGACTGTGTTGGAGCTTCAGTAATTCTGAAGTCTCCGCCATACACATTTATAGAAGAAACTGCAAAAACTAAAAGCGCAGCTATAGCAATGAATACTAAAACATATCTGATCTTTGCTTTGTTTGTTTTTTCAGTAACTTCTTTGTTTTTCATTTTTTAATCTTTTATCACATATTTCATATTACTACTCCCTGACTTTTATTGACTTGTTGGTTGTATGAATTGTTAATAGGGAAAAAATAATAACCTTCGCCTGGCTCAAGATAATTCAGCTTTGGATCGCTGAAAGTATACCAACCCCACTGAGGGCCATACCACTGAGCAGTCTTCTGCTTATTATCGCCATCATAATAAAACATCCTAACAGTATCCTGCAGAACAGCATCATAACCCTGAGCAGGTCTAATAGTACTATTCAAGTAAAAATTCTTAGGATAAGGCAGACCTATAGATTTAGGAGAATCCTTAGTAAAATTAAACACAACAGATTCATTTGTCCAAATTA
>JBHPFW010000033.1:0-10730 GCA_042571645.1 Nanobdellota archaeon | reverse complement strand
ACTCTCCGGCAATTATTTGTCCTTTTGTCATTTTTTAGAACTAATCTGTTTAATTAATCTCCATTTTAACTAACTGGTCAATCTCTTTTCTTGTTATGGAACAGCCTCTGAGTTTTAACCCCCAAAGTACTCCTTGGATCAATTGTTTATGCGAATTAGGAATTTCCGGCAGATACAAATCCAACATCTTGTTTTCATAAGCAATCATTGCTAACTCAACAGATCTTATTGCTTTTATTCCTGATGTTCTAATTTGGAATTCTTTCAATGCTTTATTATCAATTGTTATTTTTGCATTCATTTTATGGCCGAATATATTGACTAGTTTTTCAGGATTTTCCAGCAACAATCTAGTTGTTCTTTCATCAATGACAATGGCTGGAGCTTCCAAGAATTTAGCTAATGCTATTGCCTCAATTTCTCCGGAATGCACTATTCTCAGATCTTTTCCATTAGCACTGAATATTGAATTTGCTAATTCAAGTAATTCTTCTTTTTCTTTAGCTATTTTTTCAGACTTGATCACTGTTAGGTTTTCTTTCTTTATTTCCCTCATTACCTGCATAGCTTCAAACTTGAATTTTTTTGTTTCTATAGGGCGTTGAACTAATTCATATTTTACACTTTCAGGAATATAAAAAGATCCATTGAATTTTTTCTTTAAATCTTCAAGTAACCAAAGAAGATTATTTGTGGCAAAGCTTATTACTGGTCCTGCGTCAAATACTAGTGCTTTCATTTTTTATCTTTCAACTAAAAAGGCTTCTTGCAAAATTCATTCTATTTTTAACATTCTGTATGTCTTCTTCAACTTCTCCGTAAGATGTTTTACCAATATAACTCATTAACTCCCATCTGCTCAAACCCAGCATTTGTGAGGCTCTCGCAATAGAAATTCCGTGCTCATGCAGTTTTCCGCCTTTATTGATCTGAGCTTGATTAACTACTTGCTGGATGAATAATTTTAATCTGGAATCTTCTTTACTGATTATGCTAAATATGCTTTGAATATTTTCTCTATATGCTTTGAAGTCATTTTTTCTAAGAAATCCTTCTGAATCCTGAAGAGATTTAATTATTTTTTTAACTAATTTTTTTTGTTCTTCTGTTCTTATTAATATTTTTGACAGTGCATAAATTAATATTGCTATTGATAAAGAATCCTCATCCTGAAAAACAGAGGCATTATGGATTGTATGGTTGCTGAGATCCTTCAGAAGAAAGAAATCTTTTTTCCCCAATATCTCAATTACTTGATTCAGAGCTGCCAGAAGGTCCTTTATAACTGGTTTTATCATGATATTTATTGGCTAGCCAGAATTTAAAAAGGTTGTTGTGGCGAGTGTCCTGTGCAATGCTCTGGCGCAGCTCGCAAGAATATTTAAAAACAAACCTTTCTTCCCTGTTTATATGGCAAAATTCATGGATGTTATAAAACTGGCTAGAAAGCTTACACCAGAGGAAGAACAGTCCTTAGTGGATCTAGGAAAGTATCTAAATAAGCACGATATAACTCTAATCAAAAGACTTGTTAAGCAGAAAAAGATTGAGATTGCCAAAAAAGAGATAAAATCACTAGAGCAAACAATTCCAATAATAAAAATAATTGATCATTCTGGTGAAAAAGCTCTAAAAGAAAATATTGATGAAATCAATGATATAATTACAGAAAAAATAAAGAAAAAATCTGAGGGAAAATTTTCTAAACAAGCATTTGAAAAAATTCCTCAGCTTATCGCACCGAAAATTGTTGGTTTTGACACAGTTAAGCAGGCAGTTGCATTGCAGATGTTTGCTCCAGATCACATTCATATTCTTTTGCTGGGTGATCCGGGCACTGGGAAAACTGATATCATCAGATCTGCTTCTGAGTTTTATGAAACCTCTTCTTTTGGTTTAGGTTCTGGAACTTCTGGTGCAGGTTTAGCTGTAACAGTAAAAGGCAAAGAAGTTCAGAAAGGTCTGCTGCCAATGGCAGACCAAGGTCTGTGTGCAATAGACGAACTAAATCTGATGAAAGATGAAAGTAAAGCATCATTGTACAATGCAATGGAAAAAGGTTTTATAACTTATGACAAAGGCGGCCATCATTACAAATTTGATTCCAGAGTTAGTGTTATTGCAACCGCTAACCCAAAAGGCGACAAATTTACTGCAAAAGAAATTGATGGATTAAAAAAACAGATGCCATTTGATGCTGCACTGTTAAGCAGATTTCATCTAGTATTTTTCATAAGAAAGCCTGATATAGAAAAATTCGCACATATAACAAAAAGTATTATCCGCGGAGAAAAAAAGAAAACATCAAAAGAAGAAATTGATTTTGTAAAATCCTATCTAATTGAAGCCAACAAAATAGACAAGATAACTATTCCTTCTAAATTTGAAAAACAAATAGTGGATTTTGTGGCAGATATAAAGAGAAATGAAGAGCGTTATTTAGTTGAGGTATCACCAAGGCTTGTAATTGGTTTTATGAGACTAGCCAAGGCATCTGCAAGAATGGAAAAACGCACAGAAATCCAGCAAATAGACATTAATAGAGTTAAAGAAATAATCCAGCATGGGTTGAAGTTGGATATATAAGTACAGAAAAATATATAAACACAGCTTTTGCCTTTTGTTGAGTGTGGAGTGGTAGTTAGATGATAAACATTATCAAAAGATTTATTCAGAAGGTATCTAAACAGTTATTTAAAAAGAAGAGACATATAAAGCTCGGGCTTTATGGTCCTCCTAATGGTGGCAAGACCACTTTAGCTAATAGAATCTGTCAGGATTGGCTGGGAGAGGATATGGGGAATGTTTCTAATGTTGCGCATGAAACTAGAGAAGTTAATGTAAAAGAGGAAATTCACATAAAATCAGGCAAAAAAGAAATAACATTCACTTTAGCAGATACTCCTGGAATTGCTACAAAGATTGATTTTGAGGATTTTATGAAAAAAGGTATGTCTTCTAATAAAGCAAAAAAGCGTGCTAAAGAAGCTACTAGAGGAGTTATTGATGCTATCAAATGGATAGACGATATGGATGTTGTTATTGTAGTTTTGGATGCTACCAAAGATCCTTATAATCAAGTTAATATAACAATAATCGGAAATCTCGCAGCAAGAGAAATACCTGTGCTGATTGTTGCTAATAAGGTAGACTTAAAAAGAGCAAAGATAAAAAAAGTTCAAGCAGCATTCCCGCAATATGATGTAGTAGGAATAAGTGCAAAATACGGCAAAAATATAGACAAATTTTATGAAGGATTGTTTGTTTTAGCAGGATAAAAAGAGGTGCAAAAGGAAAAATGAGTTTGACACTCCAATTCGTACCATATACTGAAATAGAAAGCTTGAGTTCTTTAGGCAAAATAAAAAAGCTTCTCAATATTGCTAAGCAGAACAAAATAGTTTTGCTTCAGGGAAGGCTTAAGGACGAGGAAGAAGCAGAGCTGATAAAGACCACAATGGAAGAGATCAACAGAGAGTTTAAAGGGATAGAGCTTGCAGTTATTAAGCCAACTGTTTCAACTGATAATCTATTTAGAAAAATGAAATCAAATGTTATAAATGCTATTTTGGGTAATAGACAAGGTTTGACTATAATAGGTCCTGCTAATGTTGTTAAAGAAATAAAGAAAGATCCTCACAAGATCCAGCTTCTCCTTACAAACCAAAAAAAGAAAAGAAAAAGAAGAAAATAATTAATTAAAATGCCTCACAGATGCGTAAGATGCGGCACTATGTATGCTGATGGTGCTGAAGAAATTCTCAAAGGATGTAACAGCTGTGGTGCTAGATTATTTCTATTTGTAAAAAAAGAAAAGCTTGAAGAAGCAAACAAAGTAATTCAGAAACTTTCTGCAGAAGACAAAAAACAGATGGAAGAGGATGTAAAAGAGATAATTGGTGTTGAACGAGAAGATGATACTCCAGTAGTTCTTGATTTTGAGTCAATAAGAGTTCTTAAGCCGGGAAAATTTGAGCTTGATTTAGTGCATTTGTTCAATAAGAAGGATCCCTTGGTGTTCAAGCTTGAAGACGGCAAGTATTTTGTGGATGTTGTAGAGACTTTCAGCAGAAAAGAAGAAGTAAATAAAGAAAAGTGATTGAAAATTTTTAACGGCTTTTTTTACTAATTATTTATCGGCAACTATTTCCACAATATCTCCATTTTTAAGAGCGTGTTCTTTGCCAACTGTCATTTTTGTTTTTACATCAATTGCTCTAATAAAATTATTCCCAAAATCAGTATGCAGCTTGAATGCAAAGTCCAAAGCTGTAGAGCCTGGCTTCATAAGAAAGCAATCAGGCAGAACATTTCCCTCAGAATCTTCTAACTTGCTAACTCCACCAGGAAAGATTGCAATATAGTTTAAGAAATCAAATATGGCTTTATCAAGAACATCCTGAACTCCTGTTGAATTGAATTTTTTCAGTATATTATCCTTTATGAATTCCAGAGCGGATTTTTGTTTATCATTTAGTTTGTCTGGTGCAATTATCTCAAAATCATTCCCTCCTGGAATGTATTTTATTACATCATGCTTTGCTGCTTCTCTTAATGCTAATTCAGATTCTGCTGAACATGGAACAAAATAAAGATCAGGAAATTCTTTCTTTAATCTCTCATAATTTTCATAAGCTCCTTTAACATCTATTTTATTGCAGGCAATTATCATTGGTTTTGTTTCTTTTCTGAATTCAGTTGCTAATTTTTTAAGTTCTTCTTCTGACCATTCATCTGGTTTTTCCTTGTTTAATTGCAGAGAGTTTATTTTAGCTTTGGCCATGTCTTCGCCAATTCCCAGTCCAGATAACTGTTTTGATACAGCTTTTGCTATTTCTCCTTTTTCCTGCATTACAGTTCTTACAAACTTTTCCCAGCCTTTTTTTAGTATGCCTAAATACCACATATCAAGTTCTGTTTCCAGAAATTTAACATCATTAGTTGGGTCATAACTTCCTACCTCTACTGGTTCTCCTTTCTCATTTATACTGCCAGAGCAGTCTATTACATGAACTAAAACATCTGCTTGTCTTAGATCATCTAGAAATTGGTTTCCCATGCCTTTGCCTTCATGAGCTCCTGGAACTAATCCTGCAACATCTATAAGTTGTACAGGCACAAACCTTTTCTCATCTATAACAAAACCTTCTCTTGGGTTTGAATGTTTGCTGTATTGAACTGCTGGATCATCAACCTTTACATAACCTACTCCTGAGTTTGGCTTTATTGTTGTGAATGGATAATTAGCTATTTCCACTTCTGCTAATGTGGCTGCTTTGAAGAATGTGCTCTTTCCAACAGATGGCTTTCCAACAACTCCTATAATCATTATCTAAACACCCCTATAAAACAGAGTAAATTAATTGTTTAAAAAGGTTTTGGGTGGTAGAGAGTCTTAGCTAGCTTTTTATAGAAAACTTTAAATTTAACTGTTCTTATTAAGTTATTATGGTTGAGCCAGATAATGAATCAAGAAGAACCGAAAGGAAAGCTGCTGATTTTGATACATTTGTAGATGTTGTACTAGCAGGTTTTCGTGAAGGTCTCTTGAGGTATGTTCCTTATGGGGATCCTGGTGAATTAAATAACGTTCTTACTGAAGCAAGAAAGCAAGATCTTGTTGAAGGTGACAGATTAAGATTAACTTCACAAGCTCAAGCTGACTTATACAGTATAGCGTCTCTTTATGTTTTGGATGATATCTCGAAGGAACTCCCCGATCTAAATTTTACAGGGCATGAGATTCTAGATTTAAATATGACAGTAGAAACAGTATTTCGACATGCAGATAATTCTGAAAAATTAGGGGAATTTATTAAAGATATTTCTGACATGATGGTTTGTTCTGATGCAGGCAATATGAAATTAGATGATCAATTCCGTATTGGTGCTCCTTATCATCTGGCAGCATTATACTTATACCAAAGAGAATTATCACAATTCTATGAGCAATAAAATAGATTTCTAAATAATTTCCTCATGCATTAAAAACTCTGCACCATTATTTTTGTGATATTTAATAACCTCATCTAAGATTTCTGGATTTGCACCTATGAATCTTGGATGGTAAAGTAAGGATAGTGTTTTTCCCTTTTTGTGTTTCTGCAAGAAAGTATAAAGATTTGGCATATTAACAACATAAAGATAAAAATAATCCTCAATTGGCAGTCCAAATGTGGCAGTTACTTTTATTTCTGGAATTGATTCTCTTACAAACAGATTCAAATGGCCTTTAATCAATGAGGCATCATATTTGAAATCTTTTTCTTTCAAAACTTCAAATGTTTCTGAATCAATTTCATGATATGGTGCTCTGAATCCTGTAGGATTTATTCCTGAAATGTCTTGTATAATTTTTATGCATAAATCTAGTTCTTTTTCCTTTTCTTCCTTTGTTATTTTTTTCATATCTGGGTGATTATGAGTATGACAAGCTAATTCATGACCTTTATCATGGATTTTTTCAATTACATTTATTTTTTTAGAGGTCATATTTGTCATTATGAAAAAAGTTGCTTTAACATCATTTTCTTTCAAAACTTCAAGAACTGAATTTATGCTTTCTTCACTGTCAACGTGTTCTGTGTCAAAACTTAAGAGAACTCTTTTTGGTTTAAATCCAATAAATGGGGAAACAAGAATTAAGATTATTGCTATTATTGCTATAATTATTGTTATCATTAGGATTTGCATTTTAATTTTCTTGATTTTTTTATTTAGTTTTATCATTTTTAATAAAAAAACGAGCCTGGGAGGACTTTCGTTGATTTGACCAAATGGTAAAATCCATTCGAACCCCCGACCTTTCGCTTGCTCCGCATCATATAGGAGGCGAACGTTCTATTTGCCTTACAAGCAAATCCACAAATCGCAGATTTGTTGTATCCAGACTGAACTACAGGCTCATAAAAAGTTTAATCTGTGAGCTTGAGCGAACAACGAGAGCGAAACTCACGATAGCTATCAAATGCCTATCTGCATTTGCCACGGCTGAACTACAGGCTCATATTGGCTAAAGATTGATGTGGGTTATAAAAAGATTATTAATAAAGATTAATTTCTTTCTATACGGAAAATAATTGCTTTATAATTCTTTTACACTAACTTTAAAAAAACAATATATTCCTCAAGCAATATGGATGTAGGAACTATACTAGCAATAATTGGTGTGATAATCTTCTTAGGATTCTTAGGAGAGTTTATTTTCAGAAAAACAAACATCCCAGATGTTATTTGGCTGATACTTATTGGCATATTAGTTGGGTCTGTGCTTAGATGGGTCAGCCCAGCAGATTTAGCTAGAGGCGCACCAATATTTACAACATTTGCTTTATTATTCATATTATTTGAAAGCGCATTAAGCATAAACATAACACAATTCATAAAAGAAGTTCCTTCTGGCACAATACTCTCAATCATTAGCTTTATTTTTTCTGTGGCAATTGTTGCATTAGCAATGTTAGCGTTTGGTTTTGAGCCGTTATTTGCTCTTCTTACTGGGATGACCTTAGGCGGAGTATCATCTGCAGTTGTCATACCGATGGTAAAAAATATTACAATAGGAAAGAAAACTCAACTAATCTTAATTATAGAATCTTCATTGAGTGATGTACTTTGCATTGTGGGTGTTATTTCAGTAATGCAGATTATTGTTTTGCAATCATTTGACACAGCAACTGTTTTGAATAATATATTTGGTTCATTTGCAATAGCACTTTTTATAGGTACAATTGCAAGTTTACTATGGATGTTGGTGTTAAGAAAAAGCAGATCAATAGCTGCCTCATACATGCTAACAATTGCTGCTCTATTAGTAGTTTATGGCTTTACAGAATACATAAAATCAAATGGCGCTATAGCTTGTTTGGCATTTGGATTAGTTCTTGGCAATTCAAAAACAATAACACAGAAATTAGTGAAACGAGGAAATGATGTACTGGATTCTGCTGCAAAATCATTTTACTCAGAACTTTCATTTTTTGTCAAAACATTCTCATTTGTTTACTTGGGCATTCTGATAAATTTCCAATTTTGGCTGCCTTTCATCATAGGATTGCTTTTGGTCATAGCAATATTCCTTGTAAGGCCTTTAGCAATTAAATTGTGCATAAGAAAGAAAGTAGATCTTAAAGATACAATAATACTCGAAAGTCTTATTCCAAAGGGTCTTGCAGCAGCCATCTTAGTACAATTGCCTGTTCAGGCAGGTTTGCCAAACTCCACATTCATAGCAAATGTTGTATTATCCGCAGTTCTCTTCAGCATAATAATCTCTTCTATCCTTATTTTCCTCATTGAACAGAACTACCACGCAAGTTTTGGAGAGATTTATAGGAATCTTTTTAAGAACTTCTGATTTCTTGTTTTTTATGTATGAACTAAAGAGAATTCCGCAGGATTTTTTAGTAAAAGAGATCAAACAATTGAAAACTCAAGAATTAGGGGAATATTGCTATTATTTGCTTAAGAAAAAAGACACAAATCATTTTGATGTAATTTCTAAACTTGCTAAATTCCTGCATATCCCTGAAAAGCATATCGGCTATGCTGGCATCAAAGACAGAACTGCAGTAACACAGCAATATATTTCCATCAAAATTACTGATGAAAAAAAGATTGATAATTTTTCATTGGAAAATGCTGAGCTTGAATTTATTGGCAAAGGCAAAGAGCCTATTTCTCTTGGGGAATTAGAAGGCAATGAATTTGAAATAATTGTTAGAAATCTAGACCAGGAACCAAAAGAAAAGAATAATTACATTAATTATTTTGGTGAACAAAGATTCTCTAAGAAAAATGTGGAGATAGGCAGAGCTTTAATAAAAAAAGATTTCAAAACAGCTGCAGAATTGCTGGATTACAGACAAGCAGAGGTTTTTTTAAAAAATAACCCTGATAATTTTCTCGGTGCTTTTCAAAAATTGCCTAAAAAACTAATTATGCTATTTCTACATGCATATCAAAGCTTTATTTGGAACAAAACTGCAGAAGAATATGTTAAATTAAATGGAGCTAACGATATTAAGATTCCTTTAGTTGGTTTTGGATATGAAGAAAGTGATGAGAAAGTGGATAATCTCATCAATAAGCTTCTCAAAGAAGAAAAAATAACTCCCAGAGATTTCATAATCAAGCAGCTTCAAGGTCTAAGTGCTGAAGGAGCTGAAAGAAATCTATTATTGGGAGTGAAAAATCTTGAGATTGGTAAATTAGAAGAAGATGAATTAAATCCGGGAAAGAAAAAGATAAATTTAAAGTTCTTCCTGCCAAAAGGATCTTATGCTACTGAGTTTGTTAAGCAGATATTAACTTAATGCTGCTACAACATCCTCAAAGATCTTAGGTATTTTCTGCTCACCATCAATCTCAACAAGCAAATCTTTTTCCTTGTAGAACTTTGTCAAAGGCATAGTTTGATTATGATAAACTTCTAAGCGGTTTTTTATTGCCTCTTCTTGATCATCATCTCTTTGGTAAAGTTCTCCAGAACATTTATCGCATTTTCCTTCTTCTTTTGGAGGAATATCAATACCAAATATAGCTCCACAAGCTTTGCATTGTCTTCTTGAAGATAATCTTTTGATTATTACTTCATCAGTTGTTTTAAGCTCAATTACTTTATCAATATCTGTGATTTTTTCTAAAGCTTCTGCTTGAGGAATTGTTCTTGGAAATCCGTCAAATAAAAATCCATTTTTGCAGTCATCTTGTTTAATTCTTTCTTCGACAATTCCAATAATTACATCATCAGGAACTAGATTTCCAGCATCCATATATTCCTTGGCTTTTTGGCCTAGTTCTGTGTTGTCTTTTACAGCCTGCCTTAAAATATCTCCTGTTGAGATTTGCGGAATATCATATTTTTCAGTCATTCTTACTGCTTGTGTGCCTTTGCCTGTACCCGGAGGTCCTAATAGAATCAATTTCATCTTATCACCCAAAATATGCTACTTTTGATTTTATCTTGCTGCTGTCTTTCTTCCATAGTTGGTTCTGAAACACCTGCTTTTTCTAATTGAGCCAAAGAATATCTAGCTAGATCATCAACTGTTTCTATTTTAGCATCCCTAGTTGCAAGATAGTCAACTAACCTGGTAGTTTCTTTAGCAACACTATCATCAGGCAATGCTGCAATTAATCCGAATATTGGATGGTAATCCCCCATAATCATTAGGGATACAAAGGCTATTATTTAAATCTTTCTCTACACACCACTTTTAAATAGCAATATATTTAAATACCCATAAAAATAAAAAGGCCATATAAAACCAAGGTGTTAAAATGGCAAAAGATGAAGAAAAATCAATAGAAAAAGAATATAAATTCTTGCAGGACAATATTAAAGGTCTGCCTGAATATGACCTGTTAAATTTTGAGTTTGAGATTGAGACATTAGAGGCAAATGACTTTATTCTCAGAAACATTCTAAAAAAAGTTATGGACAGATATGATTCAATTCTGAAATATCTTGAAGAATTACTGCAGCCAGAAGGAAGTGTTTCTGCCTTGTATGAATGTACTTGTTTTGATGAACAAGGCAAAAAAGAGATATTTGATTTGTACAAGAAGTTAATGATATATCACAGAAGAGCTTCATGGATTCTAATTGAAACAGATGATAAAAACATCGCCCAATATCTTTCTGATCTTTTAGCAGAGTGGCAATCAATTAAAGATAGAACCGCTGCAATAATAAAAAAAGTAGAAGATGCATGGAAGAAAGACAGCAG
>JBHPFW010000032.1:0-11637 GCA_042571645.1 Nanobdellota archaeon | reverse complement strand
AATTAAAACAGTGCACAAGATATCTGACTGACTCAAGCAGCATAATAGCAATATTTGCAATTATAAGGACATCCTCGAGTAGTTTCAATTCTCGCCACCACAAATTCTTTTTTTCCAGACCAGTTTCTGTAAGGGAATGGAATATCATCTAAATTCTCAACATATTTTTCAGATTCAATAAAGGGTTCTCCTTTTAAAGAATCGATAATTTCTTTGAATTTAATTTCACCTTCTCCAAGAATCAAATAATCAGAACATTCTTTAAAACTAGGGTTAGCTTCAACACCGCCTACTGCAATTTTTATATCAGAAACTTTTTTAAGAGCAGTACACAAATTTTTAATGAGATTACCGCTCCAGATGTAGCAACTAAAACACACCAAGTCAGGTTTTTTTAAAAGTATATAACTCATAGTCTGTAATTCTATGTTTTTGTTGGTATCATAATCAAACCTGTTGCCAATACCAAATTCCTTTATTTCAAATTCAACATCTGGATGGAATTTGGCTGCGTAATTCTTTAAGTAGCTTAGACCAAGCGGAAATACATCTTCCTGTACATTAAAACCAATCATTAATATTTTCATCTCTATCCTCTAAAAATTCAATTAAATCTTTATCACACTCTCTGATTGGCTTAATATCAAATTTAGCCCCAGAATAATCACACCAAGAAATTAACTTACAATCTTTACATAACTCGGGTTTTTTGCCTATACCTTTTCCAATAAATAATTCAATGCAATGTTCTATCTTTCCGCAACAAAAAGGAACACCCTTAGTTAAAGGATATATTTTTTGACTAATTAAATCAGAAAATAAACTGTCTAATTCTTTAAGTTGTGAATCATCTTTAATTTCTAATATTTTATGAGTCATTATTCCTGTCTTTGTAAATAAAATTTCAAGAATTAAAAAACTTATTCCTTCTTAGCTACTTCTGCTTTAGGTGCTTCTCCACCAGCTGCTGCAGCTGGAGCTGCACCTTTTTCGTCTTTAGCTTCTTCTGGTGCTAACTCATTGATTATTAGCATTGGGATTTCTTCTTCAATCATTCTTGCTCTGATTATTTTGTTTTCTTTGCCTTGCAGTTCATTAATTATTACTTTAGCTTTTGCTTCAAACTCTGTTCTTCTCTCTTTCATCTCTTGCTCAAGTTTCTTTCTCTCTTCTTCTTGTGCTTTGAGTTCTTCTTCAGTAAGCTCTGTCTTGCCAGCTGCAATCTTTTCCTTGAATGAGCCATTATTAATATCAGCAATAGTTTCTCTGCCAGGTTTTCCTTCAACCATAATACCCATGCTATCACATGTGCCAATGATTTCTTTTACTCTAGAAAAATTATCTTTGCCTAATAAGCTTGTTTCTTTCATCTTAGCAACTTTAATAACCTGCTCAATTTTAAGATCAGCAACTTTTTCTGCTAAGATGAAAGAAACAAGCTTATTAGGCAAAGATTTTTGCACATTAGCTTCTTGTTTGATAAGCTGAGATGCAGGTGGTGTACCAATTTCAATCTCAAACTCTTTAGTATCTTTATCTACAATAACTTTGACTGGCACTTTCATGCCTTTGAAATCGCCTGTTTTGTTGTTTATTTCTGCTACAACCTGCCCTATATTAACTCCTAATGGCCCTAAAGCTGGTCCTAATGGCGGTGCTGCACTAGCCTTACCACCTTCTACAAGCGCTTCAATTGTTTCTTTTGCCATGTTTCCTGGGATTTACAAGTTGTTTATAAAGGTTGCGGAAGGATGTTTATAAATAAAAAATTAAGAATTCAAATAATTTAATCCTCGTCCTCTTCCTGACCCTCACGTCTAATAATTTTAATAGCATCCATCTTTACTGTGATAGGGATTGGAACAGCTGCTTCTAGTAATTCAACAACAACTTCTTCTTTTCCTTTGTCAATTCTCTTGACCTTGCATTGTTCACGTTTGAATGGACCAGAGATTATCTCAGCAATATCTTCTTTCTTGATATTAACTTCTTTCTTAACTTGCTCAAGCATATGTTCTATTTCACTATAACTTATAGGTGCAGCAAGTATGCCTCTTGCATAAGGAATGTTTTGGGCGGCTTGTTCTGCATCACTTTTAGTGTCTGCCTCTAAAAATATATAGCCTCTCATGCCATGAGGCCTAATGACTGAATAAACATTAATCTTTTTCTTAGCAGCATTACTAGCTACAAAATCCATTACTTGATCTTCTCGATTAGCAGTAGTTCTTAATGCAAATATATTTGTAGTTATTTCTTTATCTTCTTCTGCTTCTTCTTTCTTAGGTTGTTCCTCTTCTTCTGGTTCAGGTTTTTTTGCATCTTTATCTACTAGAATGTCAGATATGTGATCTCCAGATTTTCCTTTTGGCTGTTGTTCAGTTTTCTCAGGGCTACCCTCATCTAGGAATTTCTCTATTTCGTCTTTTTCCTCAGACTGTTCTTCTTTTACTTTTTCCTGTTGTGTTTCTGATGATTCTTCTTTTGGCGCTTCTTCTGTTTTCTCTTCTTTATTTTCTGTTGAAGTTTCAACTGCTTCATTCTCTTCTGTTTGAGTTTCAGTTTTCTCTTCTTCTGTTTTCGGGGTTTCTTCTGTCATTTTCTCTGCTCTTTTTTTTTCTTTATATGCTAAATATCAAAATTTTAATCATTTGTATTAAGAATCCAAGCATTCCAATAATTATCATGCCTACACCAGAAACCTTGACTATTGTTCTAAATTCGAGTTTGCTGGGTTTTCTTGTTACCTTGAAAACTCTGACACATTCATAATAAAATCTTTTAAGTTTTGTCCACCAATTTTTTTTCTCAACTTCTTCCATGATATCACTGCTCATTAATCTTTTTGGTTGTTTCTTGTTTAATCAACAAACTCAATGCCAAGCTCATTCTCGATTTCTTTTTTCTTTTTATCTGTTATCTTTCTGTCAGGCCCGAATATTTGCGAGCTTTTAACACCTGTTATTATAAGCATTGCTCTTATAGTATTTGAAAGATCATCACTTATCTGAGCACCCCAGATGACTTTGGCATCCTCATCAAGTTTGTCTGATATTGTTTCAACAACAGTCTTTGCCTCATCCAAGGTCATATCTGGACCGCCTGCCACATTAATCAATGCGCCATTAGCATTGTTTACATCAACATCCAGCAAAGGATTGTTAATTGCTTTTTCAACTGCGTCAATAGCCCTGTTTTCTGTGTCTGATTCTCCAACACCAATTAATGCCACACCGCCGTTTCCCATTACAGTTCTGATGTCAGCAAAATCTAAATTGACTAAGCCGGTTTTTGTGACTAACTCTGCAATGCCTTTGACAGCATTTGTTAGAACTTCATCAGCTACTTTAAATGCAGTATGAAGAGGAAGATTTGGAGCTATCTCCAGAAGTTTATCATTTGGGATAACTATTAATGTGTCAACTAAGTTTTCTAATTTTTCTAAACCAACAACTGCATTCTCATATCTTCTTTGTCCTTCCATGGAGAAAGGCATAGTAACTATACCGACAGTCAGGCATCCTAGTTTTTTAGCAATTTCTGCTATTACTGGTGCAGCACCTGTTCCTGTTCCACCACCTAATCCGCATGTCACAAACACCATATCTGCTCCTTGAATGGAATTTTTTATCTCATGTTCATTTTCCCTGGCAGATTCTTCACCAACTTTTGGTATTGCACCTGCTCCTAAACCTTGAGTTGTATCTTTGCCAATGAGTATTTTCTTATCAGCTGTTGTGTAGAGTAAATCTTGAGCATCAGTATTTACAGCAATTGTTTCTGTGCCAACAATGCCAATTTCTGACATTCTGTTGATAGTGTTATTCCCACCACCGCCTGCTCCAACAACTTTGATAAGTGCTTTTTGTCTGCTCAAAAGATGTTCGAGCTCTGCATCCATCTCATTTGTTTTAAGATTTTGAGATTGACTAGGAGCTGGTTGAGCAGGTTTTGGTTGTACTTGCTCAGAAGGTTTGTTTATTGAAAACCCGCTGTTAGTATTAGAATTATTTTGGTTATTATTTGATTGAACCGGATTATTTGGTTGTGCAGGCTGAGTATACCTCGGTTGCTGATTATCAAATTGTTTTTCAGTATTTTCTTGTGCAGATTTTATAAATGAGTCCATTTTTGATTACCCCCCCGCTTTGTTGAGGAATTCTTGGATTTACTACTATATAAAGTTAATCCCTCTTATACCTGTTTTTCTGGAGGTTGAGCTGTTTCTTCTTTTTTTTGTGCTTGTTTTTCAGGTTGTTTTGTGGCTCCTTCAGATTTTCCCCCAGGTTCTTTTTCTTTTTCTTTGCTGCCTGGTTTATTCTCAAGTTTCTTTATTTCAGGGATTGCTTCAGTGATTTTAAGCTCGAGCTGCTTAAGTATTGAATCTGGCAAAACATTTGCAGGAGTAAAGCTGATCAAAGCTTTGTCTCCTTGGATTTCAATATCAAACTCAAGCTGGCCAAGATTCATTGCCATTATTGATTTAACTTTTTCCTTGATATCTGTGACTATTTTGTTTATTTTGAGGTCATAAACCAGATCATGGCCTGCTAATGGATGGTTAAAATCCACAAGTACTCTGCCGCCACCAGCCCTCTTTACTATGCCCATCATGCCATCTACATTTATTTGAAGTCCAGGCATTGGATTTAGCTTGTGTTCCTTGAATTTTGAAGCAGAGATCATTTGGATTAATTTAGCAGATTTCTTGCCAAAAGCTTGTTCTGAACCAATCTCAAATTTATGTTCTTTACCAATTTCTTTCCCAATAATTTGCTCATCAAGTCCTTTTAACAGCTGGGTTTGACCAATACAAACTATCTTAGCGCCGTATTGGGTTTCTGGATCAAATAAACCTTCTTTTTGGGCTTTTTCTTTATCTGTAGTATCAAATAGCTTATTATCTTCCTTTAAATGCCCTGAATACTCGATTTCCACAAAATCTCCGTTTTTTACTGTGTTTGTCATAGTAGGTTCCTCTAGGTCTTTTACGCACCAAAGAACTAATTCTATTTGGGTTTTTATAGTTATTTATATATATTTTGGTAATAAAACACTTTAAATTCAAGATTTCACCGAAAGGTTTATAAATACCATTTATAAGTAGTAAAAATATGAAGATTTGCAGGGCGGTTTTATGAACTCATTAGGGAAGTTTTTGTTATGCTATTTTGGTATTGCTGTTTCTCTAAATGGAGGTCCAGCAGTTTCTGAGATTAATGCATCTTCAAATAAAGTCCCAACTATAAAAAATGAAAGTGCTATAGCTAAGACTTCTGAGCAGGATCATTTATCTGGAATTGTTGAATCAGAGAGAAAATATGCTGTTTTGCTTATTGATTCGACAATGAACTTGACTCCTTCAACTGCGTTTGTCATTTTACATTTAGAACAGGAACTAGAAAATATGGGGTATGTTTTGAATGAAGCTAATTCAAAAGGTTTGCCTGTTTATGAGATAAATATGAATAATTGCAGTTATAATGATTCTGATTGTTTGCCTGAAAATCCACCACCTACTGCTCGAGCATTGGCTAAATACAGAGCTGATAATTGGGTCGATATCAGAAAGCATAGTACTAGTGCATTTGAATATACTAAGTTAGATGAGCTGCTTAAAAAACAAGGCATTACTGATTTGATATTAATGGGTTATAATCAAGCTGCATGTGTATTTGAAACAGCAATGGATGCTCGTAATCTGGGATATGCAGTATACACTAGTTTTGATGTAATGCAGGGTATGAGGAGTTTCACAAAGTGTGAATATACAGTTAATGGTGTTAGTTCTATTGAGAAATGCTCTCTTTTAGATCTTAATCCTGTAAATTGGTCTCCAGGAATGAAAGTTTCTCCTACAGAATTTAGTTTTGGACATCAAAAAGGATGGTATGCAAAAAAGACTAATCTAGTTGATGATTATAAAGAATTGCCAATATTCCAAAAATGATGTTTGTTGTGTGTATAGAATTAGTTACTCTTCAATCTTCCCAAGAATCTCATCAACTATCTGCTCAGGAGTCAACTTAGAAGTATCAATAACAATATCATAAAGGCTTTTATCAAAAGGATCAAGATCATAATATTGTTTGTATCTTTTCTTATCACTTTCCTCGCGTTCCTCTAATTTAGCCATTGCACTTTCCACACTATCAAAGGATTCTTTCTCTCTGCTGTCTTTCATTATTCTTTCTGCTCTGGTTTTCAAATCTGCGTCAAGAAATATCTTTTTAGAATGAGGAATGAAATGAAAACTCAATCTGCCGTCAATAACAAAACCATCCTCTTTTTTGCCAAGCTCTGTTTGATAATCATCTGCTTCTTTGTCTGTGAATGCTTCTTTCTCACCTAATTTATTGAATTCATAGATATCCATTCCGCGTTCTTCAGCCATTTTTCTGCGAAGATCACCAATAGAATAATGTTTTAATTCTAATTTCTCACAAAGCATTTTTGCAATTGTACTTTTTCCTGAACCAGCAGTTCCTGAGATTGTTATTATCATTTTAACCAATTTCACCCTTTTCAATTCCTTTACATTTAATGATTCCTTTATCTGTTTTTAATTCTTTATCATTATATTTTGCAATTTCTTTATCAACTTTTAGTTTTAATTTTGTGAATTCCTTAAATGATATTGTGTTGTCAGGATTTTTTTCAATACCTTCTGCTATAACCTCAGCTCCAGTTTTTGCATCTCCAGGATCCAATAATTCAAGTTTCTTATCTTTTGATTCTCCAACTAAAAGCATTCCATGGCTTTCTTCTCCTCTTAATTTAGTTGGCACCAGATTATTAACAACTACTATTTTCTTTCCAGTCAAGTCTTCTTTTTTATAGTGTTTTTTTAATCCAGCAACAATCTGTTTTCCAGGCAGTTCTTCTCCCAGACTTATTTTTATAACATAAAGTTTTTCAGCATCTGGATGATCGTGGACAGAGATTATTTTTGCAACTTTAAGATCAACCAGTGAAAAAGGATCTTCAAAAGGTTCTTCTTTTTCCTGTTTTGATTCTTTGCTTGCTTTTTTGTCTTCTTTCTTGTTTTCTTTAATTTGTTTTTTCCCTTTTTTCTTTTCGTTTTTTTCAGTTTTCTTCTTCACTTCTTTATCTTTATTTTCTTTATCTTTTTTAGATCCGAAAACTTCAAGCTCGTTCTCAATTTTGTTAAATAATATTTCTGCTTTATTTATCTTTTTATTAATGAAATCAAATTCAATATCTTCCCAAATTTCTTGCTCAATGCCTAACATCTTATTAAGTTTATTTGAGAATTCAGGCATTATAGGGGATGTTACAGTCGAAAGTATCTTGACAATATTACAGCAAAAGCTCAATACTTCTTGCGCTTTTTTCTTGTCTTCTTTTATAACTTTCCATGGTTCGTTATCTTGGAAATACTTGTTTCCTATAGAGCTTATTTCCAATATTTTCTTAAGCGCTTCCTTGAATTCAAAATTAAGATAATGGTCTTTGATTTCATTGCATAATTTCTTTATTTCAATTATTTCCACTACTAATTCTTTTTCATCAAATTTAGTTATTTTTCCATCTAAGTTTTTATTCAAGAAACTTGTTGTTCTGTAAACAAAATTAGCAATATTAGCAACTAATTCATTGTTTATTTTTGCCTTGAAATCTTCAAGGTCGAGGTCGATGTCAGTCATATTGCTAGACAAGCTGCTTGCAAAATAAAATCTCAGGAATTCAGGTGTTATTCCGTTTGCAAATTCTTTTGCAGTAAGGAAAGTCCCTCTGCTTTTGGACATTTTCTCATTGTTGACTGTAAGAAAACCATGTACTGCTAGATTATCAGGGATTTTGAATTCTGATGCATGCAGCATTGCAGGCCAAAAAAGGAAGTGAAAATAGATTATGTCTTTTCCAATAACATGAATTATGTGGGTGTCTTCAGAATTCCATTCTTTTTCTGCTTCTTCAACACCCTTTCCAAGATAATTTGCAAAACTTGAGATATATCCAATTGGTGCATCCAGCCAAACATAGAAATATTTATTTTCTTCCCCAGGAATCTTAAAACCAAAATAAGGACCATCTCTGCTTATGCACCAGTCTTGCAGATTGCAAACTTGCTTACTATTTTCTTTTTCTCCTGTTATCCAGTTTTGAACAAAATGTTTTACTTCTTCTTGAATAGGTCTATGATTCAGGAATTCTGTAAGAAATTCACAAAATTGACTAAGCTTAAAGAAATAATGATTTGATTTTTTTATTATTGGCTTGTTTTTGCATATTATGCAGAACGGCTCAACTAGATTTACTGGCTCATATGTTTTATGGCATTTTTCGCAAACATCACCATACTGTTCTTCAGCACCGCAAAAAGGGCAGTTGCCTTTTACATATCTGTCTGGCAGAAATTTCTTGCAGTTATCACAATATGTGAGTTCCATCTCTTTTTGATATATGTGGCCTTTTTCATTTAATTTGTTAAATATTTTCTCAGCAAAATGCTTATTCTCATCACTATTAGTTGAGTAGAAACTGTCAAATTTAATGTGGAATTTTGCAAAATCTTCTTGATGTTCTTTATGGTATTTAGCTATTAACTCTTCTGGCTTTATTTTCAGTTCTTCTGATTTTATTTGGATTGGAGTGCCATGAGTATCATCTGCACAGCAATAGCAGGCATTCTTTCCTATGAGCTTTAAGAACCTTACAAATATGTCTGTTTGGATATACTCCACTAAATGCCCTATATGAATAGGCCCATTAGCATACGGCAGAGCAGATGTCACAATTATGCGTTTAGCACTCTCTATTGGCGTGATTTTGGTTATTTTAGCCATATTTGTATAAAATAAAGAAGGACTATTTAAAGGTTATTGGTTGAGAATGGGGGAATAGTTGTTATAAGCAATATTAGCTGTTTTGCCTAATTTAGGGGAGGTGGGAGGGTCGAAGTAGTTTTAATGAAATGGCAGTACTATAAAACCCAGCACGCCAAAAATCTAAGAAACTCAATAATCAAGATTATTGGCTCCAACTACGTTGGTTTTTGAGCGTAATTGGCTGAGGTTTTGGCTTCAAATCTGCTCTGGCAAAACAGCTAATAGAATTTTATTGATTTAGCTGCTCTGACTCTGCCTTAAAGTTAGAGTAACTTTGCAAGCTTTTGAATATCCTTATTAGCCACCTGCGTATAAATCTGCGTTGTACTAAGATCTTTATGACCTAATAATTTCTGGATATATCTGATATCTGCTCCTGCTTCTAAAAGATGTGTAGCAAAGCTGTGCCTTAAAGTATGGGGAGTGACGTTTTTCTTTAAACCTGCTTTTTTTGCTGAATTTTTTATAATGACTTGAGGCATCCTCTTGCTGTATTTTTTGCCTGATTGAGCGTTTAACACCAATCCTTCAGATCTGCCGTAAAATTCCAATGCTTCAATTAATTTCTCATGCAAAAAAATAACTCTTTCTTTATTGCCTTTAGCAGTTTTTAGATGTATTAATTTCCTGTCAAAATCCATATTTTCCCATTTAATATTTATTACTTCATTTAGTCTTAATCCCGCATAATACATAAACATAATCAATAGTCTGTGCTTTAGATTTTTTGTTTTTTTAATCATTGCATTAATTTCTTTCTTGCTTAAAACTACTGGTAATTTCGCAGAGTTTTTAGCCAGAGGAATTTTCTCATCAAATTTCTCATTTAGCACATTTAAATAATAGAATTTCAATGCAAAATAAGTACTCCTCATAGTTGACCTGCTCTTATTGCTCTGCATCAAAAGAAACTCTCTTGGTTCTTTACCAGACTTCAGGAAATTGCTGACAATAGATAAATAAGCCTTAGCTGTCTGAGAAGAATATCTACGCAATTTAAGCTCTTCAATTAGTCGTTTCATGTTGCCAATAATAACTCTAAAACTTAAGAACCTTACGCCTTAAACGGGATAACGCTATTAAACAACATTAAAACGTCGTTTAATAGGAGTTAAACAAAATTTTCTTACTGCCTTTCAGGTGCGCTACGCTTCCGAAAATCCTAAAAGTTAGTGCCTTCGTTAAATCGGATAAAAACGAAACTCAAACAATCACTTCGTGACTATTTCTAACATTGATTTAACGGTTACGTTTCACTTCACCCAAATTTTTGCCGACTAAAAAACGAAACGAGGGGGGAGTTCGGTGCTACGCACATATAGTCTGCTACGCAGAAATTTTATTATCTAATGGGGGGAGTTCCTAAAAAAAGGATAGGGGGAGCTTTAATCTGCATCTATAACCTGTTTCTCGTATGGATCTTTAGACGGATAGGGGAAAAATAAAGACACGTTTTCTCTAGTAGGAGTTTTCTCCTTGTCAATTTCATGTAAAATATTTGAAATAAAATATGCAAAACTGAGATTATCAAGTTCATATTCTTTAAATTTTTGTTTGAGTTGTCTATCAATTTTTTTATTCCACAATCTAACGAATATATTCTCTCCTAAAGCAATGTGATTTACTCTTCGATTAAAAGGACAACTCTCTTGCTCATAAATCTTTTCCAAAGCGGTTTTTAATGATTCCCTAGAAATATTTGAGGAATAAGAAAATATCCCATTAAATAAAAACCTCGAATTTGTTAATAAACTTTGAATAATATCTCCATTTGCATTTGCATTACTAATTATTGCTTTTAATTCTGTACTGTTACTTATTTTTGTTTTCACTTGAATAATGGCTCTCACACTATTAGCCAATACAATAACAAAATCTCCTTCTTTAAATAAAATAGGCGAAGAATTGTCATAGATTATCAAATCAATCTCTTTAGTTATTTCTCTTCTTGAATTTATAACAAACCCATTTCCAATTGAAAATCCAAAGGGTAAAAACCTTGCAATCACTGTTTTTAAAATTGCTTCTTTATATCTTCCGTCAGATGGCCAATGAGCATCTCCAATAAGATTTCTGACTCTATCTTTTATACTGATTAATTCGGAAGTAACTGATTCATAAAATTTTCTTATATCTTGATCAACCATATTATTATCACCGGGAACATTAAAATTGAAAACCCATTAAACTGTCTGTATCTGGAATTTTCATTGTTTCATATTTCGCATCATTAAATTTATCAGGTAATTGGTCTGTATTGATAGCAAGAATATACTGAAAAGAAGTATCCTCTGATTTTTTATCTAAATAATCAAGTGCATTAGAAACAGTCCTAGGATCAACCCCATTGAAAATTCCATCATGTATAATAAAATAGGGATATGCTCTTTCAATATTAATATTATGAAATAATAAAGCCATGTCATAGGAAAAAATTTTCCCTCTCCCTATTCCCGGACTTGAATCTCTCGTACTTTTAATACTAAATTCAAAAATATGGTCATCAACTTTATATTTATCCTTAATACCAATTGACAAAATCCCAGATACATTTACTAAGCTTCTAAATACTTCTTCAAAAATCAATACAATTTTACTAATTAATTCCTCCGCTTCAGATATCATTTCTTCAGATTTTGAATTATTAATAGATATATTATTGGTTGCTTCTTGTTTTTCTTTTTTATACTCTGCTATTTCATTATGAATTTTTATATAATGTTCTAATTGATTGGACTCTTTTTTTAACTCATCTAATCTTTCAATAATTTTATTGTATTCAGAT
>JBHPFW010000031.1:0-15451 GCA_042571645.1 Nanobdellota archaeon | reverse complement strand
AATCAGCACCAGAAGAATTAGACCAATTCAAATCAACACTAACATTATCCCGATTAAGATTGACAGAAAGATTTGGGATTAATGGAAGCGCTGTAGGGGGCAAAACAGCCACAATAAATGAACCTGTATCATTCAAACCATCAAAATTAAAGGCGGTACAATTTACAGTTATATTTCCTATGAACTTATTCTCGCCAGTTATATTGAGAATTTTTGTATCATTATTAACAACAGTAGAAACATCTGTTTCATTGCTAGCACAAGACCAATTAATATCGGCCTTGGAAGTGTCTATATCAGAAACATAATTGCTTAAATTTGTAGTGTCGTTATAAGTATTGCTTATTAAATATGCAATGTAATTTCCAAAGTCAATAACAGGCGGATCATTAATAGGTGATATCGTGGTTGTGAATGAATCTGTGTGATTTAAACCATCATAGTCATAAGCAGTACATGTAATATTGGTATTTCCATAGAAGTCATTTGAAGCGGTGATATTAAGTATTTTTGTTATATTATTAACCGCTGCAGAAACATCTGTTTCATTGCTAGCACAAGACCAATTAATATCGCCCTTGGAAGTGTCTATATCAGAAACATAATTGCTTAAATTAGTGCTATCATTATAGGAATCTTCATCTAAATATGCAATATAACTTGCAAAATCCGCAATAGGACCATCATTCACATTTGTGATATTCAAAGTCACATTATTACTTGGGGTTGTATTAAATCCATCATTTGCATAGAATGTCACATATCTTAATCCATAGAAATCTGGATCTGGAGTTATATTAGCAATACCTGTGCTATAATTCAAAACAATTGTAATATTCTGAACAGTGCTCACATTATAAGTTAAATTATCTCCATCAGGATCATAGAAATTTAAAGTGATGTTTAATATTGAAGACGTATCCTCTGATATTGTTTGATTTGGTACGGGATTAGTTGTATTTAGGATTGGAGCCCTATTACTAACACTGAAGTTCTGCATTGGCATTGTGGTGTTCCAATTCCCAAATGCATCTACTGCAGTAGAATTCCAGAATATTGTTTCGTGATTATCAATTAAGGAGGGATTTATGGTAATAAAATAATCATTATTACTTTTTGTCGCGGTCCTATTTATCCATGTTCCATTTGCATCATAGAAAATATAAGCCGAACCAATAACATTATTATCCAGCCAAGTCACATTTAAATAAACTGTATCATCATTATAAACAATCTCAGGAGTTCTTATAATATTTGTATAATAAGGTGAATCCACATCTAATGTAAAGTAAGTAGTTTCTGTTCTATTGATAGCTCCTGCACTTTCACCGTAAGCAGTTACATTATATATACCGCTTTTCCAAGTTGTGATATTTACATAGTCTGTCCAATTATATCCTGTTCCATTTATAGATAAATTGGAATTATTCTGGAATTGTGCACCAGAAGAGTTTATTATCTCATACCATGATATTGTCAGATTGGTACTCTGAATACGGATGTCTAAACTGAAATCACTGCTAATATTATGCCTCTTGGGATATATTATATTCACACTAGGTATATCATGATTAACATAAAATTTTGTACTAGCATTAGCGTAATTCCCGACTGTATCATTTGCATGTATTGTATAATTGAACGTTGTGCCATTTGTATTATTAGCTGTAATAAAGAATTTTCCTGTCTCTTCCTGAATTCCCATTGCCTGAATACCAAAATATCCACTAGAATCCCACTGATAGGTATAATCGGGAGGATATAATTCTCCCTCTTCAACTATTACTCCAGAGCCATTTATTATCATGAACCATGTCCTATTAACATCTAGAGTTTTATCAATCACATTCGATATCAAAGGAATTGTCCAACCCAAAGTCTCATCAGGATCTGGTTCATATATAACAACAACGGGAGGAGTAGTGTCTGATGTAATCTTAAAGAATGCAGTTGAGCTTATTGTACAATTATTTTGAGCACCTGAGTCATCACAGACCATACCTCTCCAGTACCAAATGCCATCCTCAAAAGATTGGCTTTGTAGTACTTGCCATTCTGAAACAGAATTATTCTGATTTAAAATAAAAGTGCTGAAGCTTGTAGTATTTGATACTTGAATATAATAAGTCAAAATATCGCCAACATCAACATCTGTCGAATCAGTTATATTAAAATAAGGTGTATTGTTCTTTGTTTTCAAATCAGCTGGAGGCGCTACTAGATCAGGAGCTGTCGGAGCATCATTAACAGGATTTACTGTTATATTTGCAACATCACTAATATTGTATTCTCCATCACCTACTGTTATATTGATATAGCTTTTACCGTATAAATTCAATCCAGGTGTACTGCAATTCAAATATCTGTTTAAGACTATTGAACAGTTTATTAGACTGGTATTTGTCTGGTTAGATATATTATAATTCAATTCAGACTCATTATGATCAACATCACTTGAGAAATTATGTAAATCAATCCAATTTTCTGTTGGAGTGGTGTCTTCATCTACACTCCTATTTGGCCAACCAATTATTTCTGGAGCATCATTCACAGCAACGACAACAGCAATAAATGACTTGGTGTTGTTAAGGCCGCCTGAATCAATAGCTGTACAGTTAACCGTAACATTACCAAAGAAGTCATTTGAAGAGGTTATATTCAATATTTTGGTAATATTATTCATAACAACTGACGCATTTGATTCATTAACAGAACAACTCCAATTAATTAAATAATCTGAGTCTTCGACATCTGTGACATAATTACTTAAATTTGTAGTATCATTGTAGGAATCCTCTAATAAATAAGCAACATAACCTTCAAAATTAACAACAGGAACAAAGTTTACATTGAAATTCCTAACTGTGCTATTAATGTTACTAGCAGAATCATTGCAATAAACAATTACTGTATTCGAGCCACTATTAGCAGTTATATTATCAGTCCACTTTCCAGATCCTAGATAAACCAAAGAAACATTAGATACACTGTTAAGTGAGTAAATACATGATTCGATATCACCCTCTGAGCTGACATTCAAATAAAGAGACGAATTTCTATATAATTCGCCTTCTTGAGGATAAGTTACAACAACACCTGGAGAAGTTCTATCAACATAAAATAAGGTTGTTCTAGAATAATTATTACCAACTTCATCCTGGGCATAAATAGTGAAATTATAAAGACCCTCAGACCAACTAGCAGTATTGATTATATCTGTCCAATTAAAAGTTGGGCTATTGATGCTATTGTTAGTGCCTGAATACATCAAATCTCCAGTAGAATTAGTTATATTATAAGTAGAGATTATTAAGTGTTCATTCTGCACTCTGACATCCAAATTGAAATTTGAATTAAATCTGGAAGCATTAAATGGCGTAAAAATGTCAATGCTTGGCTGCCTATTATCAACAATAAATCTAACACTTACAGTTATCTCAGTACCGAAGCTATCATTGGCAAATACAGTAAAGTTTACATAATTAGTATCTGAAGCATTGCTAATATTATATGCAGAATACCAACTAGCATCATAGTTTGGAGCTGTTAAAATTCCTGACTCAAATATAACTCCATTACTAGAATTTACAACTTGATATGATACAGTATCAACTCCTACAAGATCGGTTATATTAGTATACAACCATATGTTCCAACCAAGTATTTCATCTGGTTGAGGATTATCAAATGTAATATCTGGGGCAGAAGTATCAACCCTAAATGTATTATTTGTGCTGGAGTATGTGCAGTTGGTTGCTTGGCCAGAATCATCACAAGTTTTTATTCTCCAATACCACAAACCGTCAGACAATGCTTGGGAAGAGTTTAATGTATAGTTGGAGATTAAGCTCGCATTAATATTTCTCTCAAGTGAAGAGAAATCAGTGTTATTTGCTATCTCGATGAAATAAGTCAAAGTGTCAATAACATCTGGATCTGTTGCATCTGACCAATTAAAGTAAGTAGTGTTAGTTGTGGTATTAAAATCATCATCTGGCGCAATTAAGTTGACAGCAGTAGGTGCGTGATTTACATGTAAAACAACAGCTATAAACCAATCAGTATTTGTCAAACCAATATCATCAATTGCTGTACAAGTCACATTAACATTACCATAGAAATAATTTGAACTTGTTATATTAAGGATCTTTGTATCATTATTTGCAACAGCAGAAACATCAGACTCATTGCCTGCACAAGACCAATTAATATCTGTATCAGCTGTATCACCATCAAATACATAATTGCTTAAATTAGTAGAATCGTCATAAGAATTCTCGTCAAGATATAATGTATAACCAGCAAAATCAACATTTGGAGGAATGTTCTGCTGAGTCACATTTAACATAAAAGTATTTGATGTATTTGAAAGACTATGTTCATCAGTGGTTGTGAAGTTTATATACCTTATACCTTCCCAGCCTGGATCAGGTGTTATATTAGCAGTATTGGTTGAGTTATCAATTGTAATTAAAACATTAGAAACTGCATTTGAGATGAATCCCAGGTTATCTGAATCAGAATCAGTAAAATAATTTGACAAATTAATCAGATAAGAAGAATTTGGAGGTAATAAAATATTTGATATGCTTGCATAAGCATAGGGATAATGATTCACTTCATATGGTGAATTTGTATTTTCTGCTGAAGAGCAATTTTCTGCATCACATAAAAAGCTGTACCAAGAATAAGTTTTTTCCAGCTCGCCTGATGTGTTATGCTGGCAGCTAGCCAGAGCAAGAGCCGGCACAAATGAAGAATTACAGATAATGCCATCAGCACAAACTCCTGATTGAGATATTAAAGAAGAATTACAGACTACTAATTGATAATCCTGATTGTGGGTGTCATTTGCAGTTGCTGAAAAGGTTAAATTATTGCCTATGTTTGTTGGAGTAGATGAATCTGAATTGTCTGTGGTATTTGAAACAAAATAAGGTGCTGAATTGACATAATTAACTGTGATTCTTCTCGTCTCAGAAACTCCACTATAACCTTTAATATCAGTACAATTCACAGACCAAGTATAATTATTATTTTCAAGTGTTTGATTAAAACTGATGGTTTGATTTCTAATTATATCTGAGGATGTCTTGTTTATGACATTATCAATAATAAGGGAACAGCTTGAAATATTAGAAATATCGCTAACATTATAATAGAAATAAATAGTATTTGATGATTCATCTATAGTGTTGTTTGCAGGAGAGATTATATTGATATTTGGAGGTGTTATATCAACATTATATATTAAGTTAATATCTGCTCTTGTTTTTCCATAAGTATTGAAGTCTTGCGTAACTTCAGAATCATTATAACCATACTTATTATTATATTCCGAATACACATATATCTGCCAACCTTCTTGTACTCCATTGCCATCCTCGCTTACAGATTCGCTATAATAGTTTGTACAGCCGCCACACCAAGGAGGACCAAGATCAGCTGTCTGTTTTATTATAGTTACATTATCCCCTGCTGGATTCACAAAAATAACAGTAACATTTGTTCCAGATGGAACTGGAGTGCCATCACTCTGATTAATCAAACCATCTACATGGAATATTTTTCCTTCTCCAAAGACTAAAGGCGATACAGATATAATTAACAATATTAAGATCAAAAATACCCTATTTTGTTTAGTTAGTATTGAATTCATTCTTTATCTCTTCTTCTTTTGATAATTAAAAGCAAAATATTGAATATCACTATGGCCCAAGCAAACACCAACAATGCTTCATAGAGCATGAGTTGTTTTTTATTGATCAAGACCATTTTAGTAAGATTGACATTCAGATCATTGATTAAACTTTCAGGCAACTCTATTTTTGGTGGCTGATCACAATAACTGTCAAAGACTGATTTTTTTACAATTAGATTTGTTTTCATTGGTCTTTGATCTATAGAATGCTGGAATTTGAATGATTTTGAGCCGGAAAAACAATCGTCGTCAAAAGCCAGCTTTATGACTTCTCCTTCAACACATTTTAAATCCACTGGATCAAAACGGAAATATCCCTTATTGTATTCTGGTGGAGGACCAACTGTCAAGTCTAATCTTTGCTCCTCAGATTTTATCTTGATTGATACAAATCCTGATTTATCATATTGTTTAGAATCTTCTTTTATCACATATCCCTCAAAAACACAAGGATACGAAGGAATAATATCAGGAATGATTGGTTTGGCAAAACGGATTTCTGCTCCTGTGCCACCGGCTCCACCACCAGCTCCTCCTGCAGTAGCACCAGAATCTCTCTTAGTGATGTCTGTATTTATTTTGATATTATATCTTTCTAATTCTGCTGTTCCAACTAAGATTGTCTCTTTTTTATCTTCATAGTCAATTACTTCTATTATTACAGTTTCTCCGTAATTACAATCCTCTACTTGAGAGAATGATGTTGAAAAGAATCCTTCTGGGAATTCAGGCGGAAGTCCTTTTTGTGAATTAACAGTATGTGAATAAATATTTCCTGTTGATTTGCCTAAAGAATCGATTAAAGAGATCTTTACCTCATATTTATCACCTACATGATTGCCATTTTCATCAAGAACATAGCCGTTTATATCACAGAACATCTCTGCCGCATCAATTGATTTAATATTAGCGAGGAGGATTATGAACAAGACTAATATAAATAAGGGTTTAATAACTAATGGTTTCGATAATTCTGATAATAATTGATTGCTGTTTTTCTCAATGTTTTGTTCAATCATTTTATTTTGATTTTTATTTTTGATTTTCATATCACCACACCGCTGCTAAAGTTTATTGTATCACTGTATGAATTGTTTATTGGATGAAGATAATATCCTACACCTGGTTCAAGATATGTTAATGGAACTGCACTATAACTAACCCATCCATTAGAAGTTCCAAACCAGTATGAGTATTTTTGACCTCCACTGCCAGCATAAAACATTCTAATCTTGTCTGGATTAAGGAAATCAAGACCTTGAGCAGGATGCAATGAATCAGCTAATGGATAATATTTTGGATATGGCGCGCCAATTGTTTTTGGTGAATTTTCATAGAAGTTTAGAGTCACTGAATAATTTTCCAAAAGTAAACCAGTAATAGTATTATTGTAAGTGTTGTTAATTGGGAACATATAATAGCCAATGCCTGGTTCTAAATATTCCAATGGATCTGGTGTGCTGCTGCTATACCAACCATATTCCTTACCGTACCATTCTGCATATCTCTGCTTATTTTGGCCGTTATAACGATAAAATAATCTGATTGTGTCAGGATTCCTGGCATTATAAGTTTGAGAAGGCCTTAAAACATTATTCAGAGAAAGATTATTAGGGAAGCATGGTAGAGAAATGCTTTTAGCAGAACTTGCTGTGAAAACAAAATCAAATTTGCAACCAGTATCTGTAGATAAATTCTGTCCTGCAGAATTTATTCCTGCAACTCTGTAATATCTCTGGCTATCTTGATCAGCATTATAATCTGTCCAATTTCTATCTGAAAGATTATAAATTACAGACACACCTGTGGGAATATTAGATATGTCAAGATTTTCTATTAAGGATAAATTTGAACTGAAATATACATTGTAATAACCTTCTGTTAATGAATCCGTCCAATTTAGATCAATACTTATGTTGTCAGGATTTAAAGTGAGTGTAAGGTTGGGATTTTTGGGAACAGCTACAGTAATATTAATTGAAGTTAGGCCTTGACTGGAACTAGGACTTATTTGTCTGCCCGATATTCTTGCTAAAGCAATATCATCAGCTTGAAGAATAACAAAGTCTGCAGCTAATGCAAAGAATACCACCATTACTAATAATCCGCCATAAAAATTATTTTTATTATTCATTTTTACTATCTTTGTTGCCCTCCTTCTTGATCTGTTCTTTAGTTTGTTCCGTGGTCTTTTCCTTGGTTTGTTCCTTAGAATTTTCTTTGGAATGTTCTGTAATCTGTTCTTTAGATTCATATTTAGATTCAGAGTCATATTTGAGCAGAAGATGTCTTATTGCCTCTCTGGCAATTTCAGCTTGATTAGAAAATACTCCCCTCTCTATTAGATCATCCATCTTCTCTTTGAGTTCTTTACCTACTCTAATATGTAGAAGGTTGCTTGAGGGGGTCTTTTTTGCCATTTTTAGAGCTTATTTATAAATAAACAGACTTGTTGGTGTATCAAAATGATACATTTTTGATATAGTCTAGGTGGATTTTAGAGAAGCTAGTTTATAAATATTTAGAAAAAGGAGTCCTGAAGGGTTCTGTAGAAAAGAAAGAAAATGCAAAAATATATAGAAAAATATAGAAAAAGAAATTGGCTTAGAACTTTAATTAAAGTTAGATTAAACCCCTAATAGCTTATTGAACCACCAGATTTTCTTATAGACAATCTTGAGTTCACCATAATATTTACTGCCAACTTCGGCTGATGTAGCACTCACTTGAACTGCTATTTTCCTTGATTCATTCGGAGCTAAAATAAAATCATAATCTAATGTTTTTGCACGCTTTCCTAATTCTCCTGAAAATTCCAAGTGAACAGAAACATGACAATCTTTTGGATTAGATAATATTATGAATCTTGTTGCTCCGCCGCCTGGCCTGGTTGCACCAAAATGAAGTGCGTCAGTATCACCTGTCACGCCAATATAATCAGTCACTTCAAGATCCATGGGAATTATCCTCACAAGATCTATTACATAAAAAGCATAAAAAATTGAAACTGCTCCAATTGTTATCAAAGCAATAATGACCATTAAAAAAGCTGTTTTCTTTAGAGAAAAACCTTCAGATCTTTTTATAGGTTCAGATAGGGGTGTTTTTTTCTTTTTTTGAGCGTGGTGTTTATGTTGTGTTTTTTTGGCTTTTTTTCTCATTTTAAATCAATTCTCTTTAAATTTTAATCTCGTTATCCATTTATTGATATTTTATTAGAAAAGGACTTTTATTTTTATTATTTTTCTTTTTTGTCTTCTTTTGATGCTTTTCTCTGTCTGAAAAGCCAATACATATTAAAGACCAAAAGCAACAATAATAAAACTATTAGGGCATATGTCAATAATAAGTTTTGGAATACTGCAGCTATCTCCTTTTTCGGCCTTCCAATGACCTTTATTGTGGTTTTTTCTTTTGTGATGCTATCTTCATAAAAAAGCTGAATCATGGCTGGATAGTCTCCTTTCTTAAACGAAGCATCAACAAAAGCTATTAAAGTTCCATTGCCAAAAGGTTTTATTGTAGAAGTTGGTGTCTTAAACTTCTTCTCCTTACCATTCTTCTCTTCTAATGTTAATTCTCCAAATACCTCGACAGAACTAGCCCAATTGCTGCTCACATTAAGCTTGAATGGGTTTATCTCATTTCTATACAATGTTTCTGTATAACCAAGCAATTCTATGTCTAGGAATCCTATCCTGAAATCCCTCTCTGCCATTACAACATTGCCATCATAATCTATTGTTGCTTTTGCATTGTAAAGGCCTGGAGGAAGCCCTGTAGTATTGAACTTTTCCATAATTACTGTGCTGGCTGCTCCAGCCAAAGTTGTTGTTTCTGAAGTTATTGTAGCAATCTTTATACCCTGCGGAGAAAATATTTCAAAAACAGCATTTAATGACTCTATTGGTTTTCGGCCATCATTTATGAATGATAATGATAAATTAGTAGTTTCATTTACATTCACATCTGCTACCTTAAAATTTGTTTTTAAACATACTTCCTGGCAAAGAACCCTAAAATAGAATGAAATTACTGCTCCTGCTTTTGAGCCAAATGTTCCGCCGCCTTTTGCCACAGAATCCATAACACCAACCCAGACTTTGTATTCTCCGGGATTATTTGCAAACTCTACAGGTAATACATCTGGAAGTTCTATTCTAAAACCAAAACCTTTTGAAGAATCAGGAGGTAAACTTTTAATTAGACCATCTTCTGGCTTGAATGTGAAATACTTTCTGAAATCTATTGGGCTATTGGGTGGGTTTTGCACAAATATTTGATAATCTTGAGTGACTTTAGATCCTTTGCTCATGACTGCATAACCATAACTAGAATTAAATCCTGGTTGGACATCAATCTTATGCTTCCAGCCTGTGCCTCTCAATCCAGCTGAAAAAGCTGTATTAATAGAAATCAGAAGAATGAACAAGGATAATATGAATATGCTTGTTTTTTTCAATGTCTACGCCTCTCTAAAAAAGTAGAAAAAAAATAGTTAAAAAAAATTAAAAAATCATCCTCTTTCTGCAAGGAAAGCTACTGTTTGTGTCTTTACACCACCTGCTACAAGCTTTGTGATATTTATTCTTACACTCACATTGAACTCATCAGAAACGTCCAAATCGCCACATGCTAACTGCAGAGTATTATTGAAATTATAGTAAGTTTTCTCTGCATAAAAAACAGGTTCGCACTTAGTGCTTGGATCTGTGTTTGTCCATTGATAATATGCATCAGGTACAGCACCACCGCCTTGTAATTTGTCATTTGCATCACCTAAGAATTTTTCTGCCTTAGATGAATTTATTGAAATATTCAAGTCATTCACAGTACCTATGTTTTTCACAATAAACATTCCTGGAGATCCCAGTCCACAATTGTTTGAGAAAGTACAATGATTGTCTTCTACAGAACCGCCAGTAACTTGACACAATGCTGTGCCTGTTTCATTCATTGAGCACCAATCTATTGAGTCATTTAATCTTCCAGTTCCAAAGTCAACATTAGTGGTTACGTTTATAATCAACTCATCAGTAATGTTAATGCTTGCAGTCCCAGTAGTTGCGTTATCTACTGTCTGGGCACCTGTTAGCTCTGTGATTTCAAGTTTAATACCCTCAAATCTCAAAGCACCGATCATACCTATTAAAGAAACAGCTATTGCTACAACCATCAAGGCTGCCAATGTTCTGTTTGAAATGTCTGCCATTTTGCTTTACCTCCTTTTGCCTCACATTATCCTATTGTAATGCCCACTTGACCTGTAGATTCACTGGGCTCTTTTTCTTTTGGTACGGATTCTACATTTAGAGATACTTGCCCTGAACCTGGTGGGCTGATCTTTGTCACAGAAACTGGATTGGTTGCTTTTTCCCAAACAATTACTGTACTTAATGCAGAAACCACGATTGTAAGAACAAGCACAAGCATTACTGCTCCTCTGCTTATGTCCTCTGCCATTTTACGACCTCCTTACTTTTTCTGGCTCTTCTGGCACATCAAAGTTTATTACTATCCGATATAATTTCCTATTTCGTTATGTATTATTTATAAATATTTCGGTTTTTTGGCTGGTTTGTTTTGCTTTTAGACTCTATTTAATAAGTATTAGGAGGCTTCTGCTTATGTCTAATATAGAAAATCCAATATACATTAAGACTGATTAATAATATTACTACTAATACGAGAACGTTATTTAATGATATAAACTTATCTTTTGTTGATACTGCTTGTGCTGTGGGGAATGCGGTTTTTACTGCTGCTGAACCAAAGCCAACAGCTAATTCAAACAATTTTTGGGTAAGTTTTCCTTCATACTGAACTGAAACATCAACATCATAAGTTCCGGGATTAATATTCTGAGTATCCCAATAAGCCAATATTGTTCCTTCTGTATATGGCTCTATGTCAATAGATGCTGTCTTGAAATTCGTAAGTTCAGCACCATTTGAATTTAAGACTCTGACATTTGCAAATACATTAGTTACTGCTTTATTCCATCTATTTTCTAATAAGATATCTAGCTGGGCAATTGAACCAAGAGTGAAATCAGGATTTAAAGCAACTGTCTTTATATCTATCTTTTCAGATCCCACATTAAAGTTGGCATCAAGCCGTAAAGGCACACCATCATAATTCAACCTGGCAATAGCATGATAACTGCCAGAATTTAATCTCTCTTTATACAGAGCGAATAATTTACCTTCTGATTTTGACTGTAAAGAAATTGAAGTGGTTTTTATCTTACCTATTCTTTCATTAGTCGGCCCTAAAATTTCAATAGTGGCTGAAACATTACCTATTGATTCTGTTCCGAAATTATAAACAGGAATTGTGAATTCTGCAGAATCTTCTTCTGATTTCGCAGAAATTCTGAACTTTGCTTCTACATATTTACCTGGATAAGGAACAAGAACATGCACTTGTGATGTAACAGCAGGCATGCTTGTTAATTTAGCTTCTTTATTTTGGGTCAACAAAACAATCTCTCCTGATTCTTTTATTAAAATTGTTTCATCTGATTGTGTTGCAGGAAGCGGAATAACCACTACTTCACCAGTATGAGTGCCTGGTTTTGCTAATTTTTCAGGAAGATTTACTTTAATATTTACTTTTCTTGATGCATCTGTGTTTTCAATGAGAAGTACTCTTTCTTCTGGCACTATATATTCTGCTAATTCACCAATTGTATAAATAACAGCTTTCATATCCTTATTTTGATTGTTCAAAATCTCTATGGAATATTCATATTCTAAGTTAGATTCAAACTGAATACTTGTTCTGGCAGGGCCAATACCTAAAGCTAATGTTGAGCTGGCTAATAATGGTATGACTAATAAAACAACCAGCAAGCTTAACAATAGTTTCTTATTAGCTAGTTTATCCACTTGTTTACCCCATGGCGTGCTATCCACTGGCCATCGCCCCTGTTATTACAATCTGGCTTGATTTTTCTCCTGCAAACTCCTCAGGCGGAACCTCGACATAAAGTTCTATCTCTCCTGCATTCTTTGAAGTGTTCCAGCTTAAATTTCCTAATACATATTCAGCATCAGTTAGTGCATAACCTGTAACATTAGTAAAGGTGGTCTGGGTTCTCTGATTCTGCCATACAAAAGAAGCAGGTTTGGTTGAGTAATTTCCTGCCATAAACATGAAATAAGAATTATTTATCTCATTTCCAGATGATTCCCACAATCCATCAGCTGCATGCAATCTTATATCAAGATCTATATTGCCTATGTTTTCCAAAACAAACGGCTCTATATTGTCTGTGTCATTTGTTGTATTTCTCGAGCCTGAACTGAATGAGCCAAAGTCAGTAAGATTTGCAGTCAGATTCATTATTACATAAGATTTTATTGTGAAATTAAAGATATCTGAGACAATAGAGTCTGTTCCATCAGAAGCAATCACAGTCCAATTATAATAGTAATCAACACAAAGCAAATCAGTAGTTGTGTAATTACTTACTTGGATATTTGAATAGGTGACATCTGGACCGCAGTTAAATAATGTGGAAGAAGTTATGTTTAATGTATAATTTATGTCATCCCCATCAATATCTGTTGAGTTAGTCCAATTGAAATAAAGATATCTATTAAATAATGTGTTATTGCCTGTATTTGGAACTAGTAGTGTGACTTTTGAAGGAATAGAGTTATTAATATACTTTGAATCCTGAACAACTGAAGAGTTTGCATTTGTAGTTGAGGCCAATGCATGCACATATATTGTATCGTCTCTTGTACAGGCCGCTGAAAGACTGCAGTTGAATAACCCGCTCGATGAGTAGTTCTGCAGTATTGTTGAGTTATCAGAATCCCTGAATTGATACAGATAAGTTATTGTGTCACCATCTATATCGGTACTGCCAGATGCTGTTGCATTTATTGTTGTGTTTTTGTAAACAGTAGCCGGGAGTATTGCTACTGAAGTCGGAGCACTTGGCGGAGTATCTCCTATAGTTAAATTATTACTGCAGTTAGCTGCACCATCTTCCGCAGCATCATTAGGAGTGATGCACGCTTTCCATGTTTCTCCTCTAGTTGTTTCATCAGAGACAATTAAATCTGTTCTGTTATTGTATAATGCTTTTATTTGTTCTGGGGACAAAGTGTGATTATAAATCCTAAGATCATCTATTGTTCCATTAAATCTGCCGCCGGCAGCTGAGTGTCTATCCCCTAAATATACTGTACCGCTGATACTACTCCAGCTAGCATTGCTGTTATTACCTGAACCAATCAAAGTTCCATCAATATATAATCTATTCTCATATGTTCCGTCGCCATTATCGCCCATTGTTCCAACGATATGATACCAGACACCATGAGTTAATGCAGTAGTATAATATTTAAGATCAACACCGTCAATATCATCATATATTTCTATTGTCTCACCGCCTGGTACATAATTTGTATAGAACCCCCAAGCATTTTCAGCATTACCATATTTATTAAAAATATAAGAAGTTCCTATTGTTTCCTGCAAATTAACCCAAAAAGCAACACTTACATTATTGACAGAATCAAATTCACTCCCCACATTAATATGGTCGTTTCTAGCAGTATCAAATACATAAGCTCCTCCACCATCATAACCTGCAGTAGAGTTCCAGGTCACATTAACAACAGTTCCATTATTTCCCAAACCAGAATAGTCTTTAGTAAAACCATTATTACCTGGTGTCCCAGAAGTCGAACCGCCCTCAAAAGGCATATTCAAAATAGTTATAGAATTATCATTCCTATACCAATTAATAATATTAGTGACATTATCATCATCAGCATCTGTAGTTGATTGATTATAAACAGTCAAATTAGCAGCAGTTCCATTTACTGGGTTATCTGTTGCATTAATTAATGGCTGAGTATGTTCTGGTGGTTTGTTGGGTATTGTTTCTGTTGATGTATTTTGAGCTGTTGCATTAACTGCTTCATCACCGACAAATAGTCTGGCAAATATGCTGTCTCCTTTGCTGAAATTGCTGCTGGATAAATTAGCTTCTACAGTCGATCCTGATACAACACCTGTAAATAACTGCCACCATGTCAATACACCATTCACAAACCATTTCACCCAGACATTCAAAGTATCTGCAATATCAACATCAGTGGGAGTTATATTTACAGATAAAGTGTCATCTGTATAAGCTGGATCTGGTGTTATGTTGGTGTAGGTAAAGCTAGGTGGAGTATTCTGAATAGTTATATTAATACTGCAATTTGTTGCACCATCTTCATAACCATCATTCGGAGTAATGCAAGCATACCAAACTTCATCCTCTAAAGTTTCTTGAGAAACAATTACATCAGTTCTGTTGTTGTATAAAGCTTTAACTTGCTCAGCAGATAACGTTCTATTATAAATTTTTACTTCATCAATACTACCATTGAACCAATCTGGAGTCACATCAGATTCCCTCTTACCAATAAGTAAATCAGATGTCGCATCAACCTTAATATCTCCAACACCCACCCCTTCATTTGTAAGTTTAACCCCATCCAAATAAGTCTTGCCAAGAGTTCCATTATAAGTTGTTACAATATTATGCCATTGGTTATCTTCAATAGAGACAGAATTAGATGTTACGTCAGTAGCAGATCCATTACCATAAATGGAATCAAGCTCATTAGCTGCACTATCATATCTAATCAACCAAGGACCACTACTTTGCCATTTACCAATAATATTATCTTCAGCACTGGGTTTACTTTGAGAACCTGTTTTAACCCAAATAGAAAC
>JBHPFW010000030.1:0-17656 GCA_042571645.1 Nanobdellota archaeon | reverse complement strand
ACCACAAACAAAACTACCACCAGTACAACCACTCGCATCAAAAACACAACTACCATCACAACCTAAACTGCCACCAGTAAAATCATCCAAACCAGAACAACTAATACCTCCCAACTCACTGCCGTCGCATTCCTCATCAAAAGAAGCATCATTAGGTGTTTGAATAACACTATCACCACAAACCATTGTGCCACCAGAGCAACCAGATTTGTCATAAATGCAAGAAGCATCGCAGCTTAATACTCCGCTGTCATAACCAAATGCGCCGCAAGTCATGCCATCCAAATCTACCCCATCACACTCCTCACCATCATCAACAAAATCATTACCACAAACAAAACTACCACCAGTACAACCACTCGCATCAAAAACACAACTACCCTCACAACCTAAACTGCCACCAGTAAAATCATCCAAACCAGAACAAGTAGTACTGTCTAAATCAGTATCGTCGCATTCCTCCTCAAAAGAAGCATCATTAGGCTGCTGAACAATACCATCACCACAAACCAGAGCAGCTCCAAGACAACCAGACTTGATAAATTTGCAATCCTCTGCGCAAGATAAACTTCCAGAATCATAACCTAATGCTTCACAAGTCATGCCATCATAATCACTAAGATCGCAATCCTCTCCCATCTGATTAACAACATCATCTCCGCAATAATTACAGTCGGGATCCACACTAAAGCATGGTGAGCACATATCACAAATTCCGTCTGAGCCTGTAGTATCGCAACAAGCCCCCACACTTACATCGCAAAATAAATTTCCTTGGCAGCTATCACCATTACCATTACAATCATTACATTCACAGCCTTCGCCGGGCTCACAACCATTAATGCCATTGCAGCTGACGCTTGTGTCAGTAAAACCGCAATTTAAACTGCAAGTGCCGTCGCTGCACAGAGTCAAAGTTTCTGGACAAGTTGGACCAGAAAGAGATTCATATTGACAAGTACTATCACAACCATCATTCTCATTTACATTTCCATCATCGCATTGCTCGCCATAATCTACTTTGCAATCACCACAATCACCGCAGTCAGGATCAACATCTACACAAGGAGAACAATAATCACAGAAACTATCACCTATAAGATCACAGCATGCACCTGCTGATATACTGCACTCTAAACTACCTGAACAAGTTGTAGCGTCTCCATTGCAATCAGCACATTCGCAACTTTCACCGGCTTCACAACCATTAATACCATTGCATTGGAAATTGCCGGCAGTAGCAATACAATCCAGACTGCAGCTTCCATCAATACACAAACTTAATCCTGGACCGCATGCTGGACCAGTAATATCTGTTTCATAGTCGCAAGATGCAGAACAACCATCATTATCAATATTATTGCCGTCGTCACAATCCTCTGCTACGTCAATCTGGCAATTACCGCAATTTGCACTTGAACCTAAACAACCATTTGTGTCAAACTCACAAGTATCATCACAAGCCAAAGCCCCACCAAGATAACCAAGAGAATAACATGTTTGGCCAACAAGCTGGTTTAAGTCGCATTCCTCGCCAGTATCGACAAAATCATTGCCGCAAGGATCATAACCCACAGTTATGAGTTGCGAGCCAAAAGCAGTATTTCCTGAGACATCGCTTATCTCCCAGCAAATGTATTGAGACTCAAATAATGTTTGGGTTTTGAATGGATCATTTAATCCTATATCTGCGGTGCAGGACTCTGGTGAAGAAGCTAAGCCGTAAAGATATGGTGTTGTACAAGCAATCTCATCCACACATTCGAAAGTCACTGAAAGCCCTCCAAATCCCTCATCATTCTCGACGAGAGTTATATCTGGAGGTGTAAACCCTACACAAGATGCATGATCTGGATCAACCAAAACTAATTCAGATTCCTCTTCACTAGATGAATTTATTTCTAAACCATTTACTGCAATTGCTTCGAAATAATACTGCAGGGTTTTTGTCAGAGAGAGGCTTGATAAAGTAACATCTGTCGTATCTTCTATACTATCAACATATTCCCAATCAGTAATTGGTGTTCCAGCATGGATCAGTCTGTAATAATAACCGATAATGCCTGATTCAGGATCTTCTGCTGTTAGATTTAGATCAAGCTGAGTAAGAGAACATGAAGGAGAAGGGGATTCTATTACAAGGTTTTGAGGAGTTGTTTGATCAATTGTAAAGGTGTGCTGAGCTTCTGCGATCCCATCCGACTGGCACCAGAAGTAATAGGTGTAAGTGCCGTGAGATAATGTTTGCAATGGAGAAACATAAATTAAATCATTTGTTGTTTTGCTGAGAGTGATGTCTGTACTTCCGCGAAAAAGTCCTGCCCAGCATCCGAGGGTTGGGGGTTTGGTTGTGGTAAGATTGAATTTAAATGAACTCTCGCTGCTTAATATTGGTGGTTTGGTTACAGTAATTTCAAAAGCAATAGTTGGATCTACTCTGAAATCAATCTGCTCTGTTTCTGATATCAAACCTGCCAGATTCTCGCAGGCAACAGTATAATTGTAATCAGCTGGAGTAGGATTGCTAACAAAAGAAAGCTGGGCAATATTGTTTATTTTGTAAGCCTCTCTTTTCTTATCATTCCAACCATCAAATTTTCCTTCCATTAAATCGTAAGTTGTGACTGTGCTGTCATTAGAATATTTGCATATTGTTTCTTCGTCTGTTATAACAGAAAGATTAACATTCAAAGGCATTACAGTAACAAGTGATGGCTTGGCTCTGTAATCAGTTATAACAGGATTTGTGGAATCTATGCTTAAGTCAAAACTTGCTGGCTGGATTACTTGGAGAACAATCTCTTTGCATTTCACATAAATTGTTGTTGCAGGAAGACCCTCACGAACTAGTTCTATGTCTTGTGGATCATTAAAATCATAGTATGTATGGTCAATATGGCCCGGGCCAGTCTCATCAAATGCCCTTAAACCTTCAAAATCTAAATTAGAAGACCACCACTTACAGTCAGACTCTAAACTTGTGTTAACAACAAAATTAAATATTGGATCCGGAGAAACACCGTGTTTTGGGTTAACAAGCTGAATTGGCTCTGCAGTCAGATTAACCTCGAAATCTTCATAAGAATATTGTGGAGGAAGGTAATTTCCAACCTTGTCTGTAACTACAATATTAAATCTGTAATCTCCATTGAATAATGCTTCTTTTGAAATAAACTCAAAGGTCTTGTTATCATCAGTTGAGTTAGTAACCTCAAACCTGGTTCCTGCAGGATTGCCTTCGATTTCCTCTAAATTCTCTATGAATGCGTCAATAAGAACTACCTCTTCAACAAACTCAGTGGTTATATACGGCACATTGTTCTCAATGATTATCTGGGAGAGTGCCATATAAGCAGAGATAAGAATAATGAACAGAGAAATAACTAGAAGAGATATTTGTTTTGCTCTTCTACAGTTCCTGATATTCTTAACAGGTTTTAATGATTCAATGAAGTGACTCACCCCTTTTTTTTGTTATGAAATTAATTAAAATGATTTTATTTGAATAAAAAAATTAACAACTGCATGTATGTAGATAGCACAATTTGAGTTAGCTCAAAGGTGCATTTTCGCTTTTTGCGAAAATTGCATCATAAGGTCAAAACTCCTTACTATTTCACATTCAGATCGTCGCGGGGGGACGCCCCATCCGGGGACGCAGATCCCTGCAAAATCTGAAGGCGGAGTTTTGAAGATGCTATCTGCATACTCAGTAATCATCATGTAACAATAATTATTGGTTGATCTGGAGGCTTAAGATCCATCCAGACAGTTAGTGGTTTTTCTACTACAAAATCTGCTTCGTCTTCTATGCCAAGAGTTATGTTGTTCAGATCAACAGATCCTGTGTCCCCTGAAATTGTGACATTCACCTCAAAATCTCTTAGTGAAGTCATAGTTGCTGTCTCTTCACCGACTACTCGCTCGTTTATTGCATATATTCTTCTAGTATCGTCATGATCTGCTGCGCCAATGATTTCTATCTCAATTACCTTAGTTGTATAATTTTCAACACCTGCTTCTAGTGTTGGGCTAACACTGCTGATTGTGATGCCCGGCAATGTCTCATCTATGTGGATTGGTTTTGTTAATGTGAATGAATGCCCAGCAAAATCAGTGACAGTGAAGTCAAGATTATAATCGCCTTCTACTGTTACTGGAATATGCAGGTCACTAATTACAATGTTTTTGGCTTCATATATTGATGTGTAGATTCTTGATCCGTCAAAGTCTACTGTCAGGTTCCATTCATAATCCTCTTCTGGAACTAAAATATCTGTTGTTAAATCAACATCATCTTGGGTGTAATTATCAAACTCTGCCTCGAGAGTTGGAGCAACATTATCAACAATTAATTTGAAAGTTGCAGTGGAACGTGTTTTGCTTATGGTTAAATCATCAAATATCTTATGAACTGTGAAATTCAAATAGTAAGGAGGACCGGTTGGGTTTGGTGTGAAAGTGAAAGGTCCTGTTGGCACACAATGATAAAGATTATGAGTGGCAGTTAAAGTACAGTCAAGATAATCATCATGGCCATTAATGACTGCCCCATTAGGTTCTAAAGTTACATTAGGTTCTTCCCCAAACATCACATCAAACTCAAGTATTTCAGGAGCATAATACCAATAATTATACTGAGGACTTTCCTGGCCATTAGGGGTTGAATAAATTAATCTTAATGAATAATTTCTTGGAGCATCAGGATCTGCTAAAAAACTCCAGACAGCAGAAACACTGGAATCATTAACAAAATTCAAAGCATAATCTGAAGCATTAAACCTGATCTCATAAGTGCCGTTCATTTTTCCATTTGGTTCGCTGGAGGCAAGATCATATGAAAGGTTCCAATATCTCCATCCTGCCAATGCATAGCCAGGCTTGCCAGTTATTTCAATAACACTTACTGCGCTTTTTTCAAAACTATCTGTAGAAGGAACATCTGGTTTAGTCACTGTAAGATTTGGTCCTAAAGGATCCATGCCAGAACCAGTAATGTTTTGCTCTTTCACAATTATTTCAATTGGGTGCTTTACTTGTGCTGTTGAACCATCATTTGGACGGTGCTCAAGAACAACTGGCTTATTAGCGTCATAAAATAATTTATACGGACCTGTTACTGCACCATTGCCAAAATTGTCAAACAATCTTCCACGAATAGAATTATAGCCTTCTCTTAGTTGTCTGGTTGAAGGGGATGTACCAATGTCTATTCCAAACCATTCTGTATGATGATTGTTTGAATAGAAGAATGCTTTTTCACCTGCTGACATTGTTTGTTCTAATGAAGGTGATATAGCAACTGTTGTTGTTTCCCCAAACTCATCTGCTATATTCTCAAACCTATAAAATTCACCATAGTGTCTGTATTCTTCTCTATATGGAATGGCAGAGTCTTTAAATCCCATATAATTTCCTGGTGTAAAGAAACCTAGAGGAATTGTTGCAAAAATAATTTCTGAATTTCCCTTATTAGCATCCTCAGCCAAAGGAACACCTGCTACATCATAGCCACCTTCTGCTTCTCCTAATATTTCTTCATACTGTTGTGTGTAGCTTACTGTGTAATTAAGATCCCGAGGAGGGTCATCCACTAAAGGAATTCCATCCACCATCAAAGGATCAATATTTACTTCAATTGTGACATCTGATGGTGCTTCTGGAGTTGTGCCTGTTAAAAATAAATTTATGTTATTAGTGAAATAGGTATCATCATAATTTGCATCACTAACATACTGGAATGGGTAGTCAATGAATTTTGGCTGGCCAGTAGCGTGGAATATTGGCTCAAATACCAAACCAGGAGGCGGCAGTGTGTCAATAGTAAACACAAGATCTGGGTCGAGATTTATGTAAGTATTTCCAAATTCATCCTCAGCATATATGGATATTCGGGCTTTAGATTCTGCGCCAGGATTATTAAAAGTGGGATTTAATGTTCTAGATATTGGTTTAAAAAATAATGCATTTGTTTTTTCTTCATTATTCAAAATATACGCAAGAGAAACTGTTGTACCGCCGGTATCAGTTGTGAAATTAATTCCAAACAAACTCTTAAATGGTTTGTTGAATGTGAAATTAAAAAGATAATTTCCAACACCTAGTATTGGATGTTGTTCGTCTGGATCAACTGGAACAACTTGGCCTGTATCATGATTAATTATTTCAAAAAATATGACATCAAGAGCAGTGTTGTCTGCAGAGACATTAACACAAGTTATTGGTTCGTAATTTATATCAGGACGATGAACACTTGGATCTCTTACTGAAGCATTGTCATGAGAATAATAGCAAAGCACCTCCTGCTGTTCGAAATGCAAACTTCTATATTCAACAAAGTCTGCTCTGTTTGGAGGGACTAAATGATTAGCATCATCGAGCGCGCCTAGAGAACGATTCACCATTATAGCGCATCTGGTTTCTTCTGGATAACCAAGCTCAAAATGTCTGCCTTTGGCAATCAAAACAGGATCCTTACAAGTTAAAGCTATATCTAATGTCGAGCCTTTTTGATCTGTAAAAAATACAGGAGGATCTACAAGTTTAGCAGTAGTATCAGGAGTTCTATTATCCCAAGCAAATAGTATTTCATCATTGAAATTTCCAAACTCCATTGGATTGCCATCTTTTAATCTCCATGGATCATTTGGATCAAAAGGCGCAGCTAAATCAGAATAATCATAATCTTCCACAGTTTCGTTGGGTGTTCCTTCCTTATAGAACCTGCACTTGACCAAAAACCTGTAGACTTCCTGATTTTCTGTTGTAGTCACTGGAATAGCTAAAGATTCCTTAATATGTCTAAAAACAGTTTTACCTGTTGCAGGATCTAAAACTTCCTCAAAGTAATCAAAATGCCTTGTGGAATCATCTTCATAATCTTCAAAAATAATAGCATCTAATGATCCTGCAACATCATCCTCTTCAAAAACACAGAAAGCAGGATTTGCAGTCTCAACACTTATTTCATCTATGACTAAATTTGTTCCAAACAAATCTTCCCTGAAAGTCGGCCAGATTCTACCTTCTGCTCTTGGATTTGTCACAGACTTATCTGCCTCGAGAGAAAGCTCAAGAATTGTGTCATTCACATTTCCATAATTATCTATGCATGTTGTCTTAAAGAAATAAATACCATCCTCTAACAGAGGATATTCCACAAACCAACCAGTTAGGTGAGGAATATGTCTTGGAACTGTCAATCCCTCAGGAGATGAAAGCGTACCAAAACTAAGATAAGGCATGTACTCAGCCAGCCCTCCACCAGCATCATGATACAACGAGCTGTTGCAATAAGATCCATCTGATTCATTAACAATAACATTTATTGTAAGATTAGTATACCATTCATCAGAAGACAGATTAATCGGGCGCGGATTTGTAGTGATATTTATTTTTGGAGGAAATATGTCAACATAAATGCTATAGTTCTTTACAATCTCAAGATTATTAGCAGCATCTTTTGAATAATATGTCAAAATATAATCTCCGCCAGGCTCTTTTGTACGATTAAGTTCGAATGTTATTTCCTTAGGTGTATTAGTCCCATCATCAAGTCTTATAACAATTGGATTAAGCCAAAAATCATCTACTACTCTGGTCCATTCAGTTGGATCAACCCCCTGCCCACCATATAAACTGTTATTAGGATAATGATCGAAGTCATCAGGATCATATATTACAGCAGGAACAAAATTAAACCATGTTCTTATGCTTGTATCATCATTAGCTGATATGTCATCAGTCCTGCTTACAATCCACTTTATATCTTTTCCCTGAATAGAATCAGCAACAACAACTGTTATTGGAGGAGTAATATCCTGATGATGAACTAAATCAATACAATTATCCTCCAAATAAACCGCTGAATCATTATCAGCATTTCTGTGGCAGGTTAATTCTGTTGAATTCCACATGCACACCCCTAATTCAAAATAATCCTCGCTTCTAAAGGTGATGTTGTTATTGCCCTTAAATCTTCTGTTCAATGAATCATAGGAAGCAAATACAGTTGCATCATTTCCTGAACTGCCAGTGCAGTCGTTCTGCCTTTTGTACATAGGACATTTTGCATCAGCAGGTCCTGCACAAGTTGCTTTTGATTCATCCCAATAACACCAGCCATGCATATGACACATCTCTTCTGTGCACTTGCCAAAAATCCTGTTATAGGTGGAATTTGGGTGGAACATATTTGGTGAATTAAATTTATTATAGTAAGGATTGTCATCTGACGGCTGAGAATTACCAAGATCTTGCTTATATTCATTTGCATACTGACAGAAATTGCAGCTTTGTTTTTCAAACTCTTTTGGCCTGCACAACCCGACACCCAATTCAGAAAAGTTTGTTGACTCTACCCATTCACACTGGCCAACACCACAATCATCACCTGATGGGGGAACATTATCAGACCAATTAACTTTGAGATAAGGATTTTTCTGATCTGGCGCAGTTTGAATATTTGTATCGCCGATGCATGCATCTCTGGATTTGTAATTATAACAAGTTACTTTTTTGCTAGATCCATCACCATCTAAATCTTGATAACAGGAATTATATTTGTCAACAATTGTCTTTGAATAATCCATATAGCACGTGTTTAAAGTGCTGCACTCTGTCCATTGATCTGGATTTGTGGGGTCATTATCATGATCTAAGCTAGCCCAACCAGACGTAGCAAATAATCCTAAAAAACCATTACAATCTTCACAAGGATCTCGAACAACACATTCTGGGCCTCCAGGAGGAATAACTAAACAAATTTCATTATCTGCGCAATCTACTGGATCTTCTTTATGGTTATTCTCATCGCAACTAATTATTTGATTACCAGAACATATTTCTCTAATATCTGGATCGAGGCAATCAGGATCATCAGCACTTGCTAAACAAACAGGATCAGGATTGCTTTTCTCTATAGAGTTCCATGCCATTATATCTGGATAAGTGACATTTACTTTGTAACAATATTTTGTTCTTGGTGTTATTGTACTTGCTATTACACTTATGTCCTTATGAAGATATTTCTCATTTGGACGGATTTCAATTGAATCAGTCAACATATTTTGTGCAATAAAATCATCATAATCTGTTGGCACACAATCATCCATATCCTCTGTTGTTGTGCATCTTCTTAATGTGATTGAATATGGCGGGCATTCATTGCCAAGAACAACTGTGATGTTAAAATGAGACTGGCCTAGCTCAGGATCGACAATTAAAGTTGGCTCTACAGCATCACCAGAACAATCTTCTTGGCACAAACAAGTATCCAAACATTCAAGAGCCCCGCCTGCGCAATTTGCTGATGTTGAACCTGGTGTTGGTGGATCACATTCTTCAGCAGCCTCGATAGCACTATCTCCGCAAACCGGATTAGTCAATAAACAAGTGCATTCACCTGGACCTCCTGGTGGGCTGCATAAACCAGCAACACATAAACTTCCAGCTACTTCTGTATCATAATTATCATCAACAAAATCGCATTCTTCTCCAGGATCTTTTGTTCCATCACCGCAAACTTGCTCTTCTGGTTCTGGACATTCACAAAGATCCTCCTCAGGACCGCCCAGGGTAGCAGGTGTATTAAGGCACATTTTGGGTTGAGTTTCTGAATAATAACACCAAAAGCCAGCTATATCCCTACCAACAGTTCCATCACACTGTTCATAACCTACTGTATAAACACCATCTCCGCATACAGATACTTCTACAGAACATTTGCAATTAGCGTCGGGCTCGCAGGTCGAATCACCAGGACAAGCCTTATGAGGATCGGGCGTCAGAGAAGGATCACAGTCTTCCCATTCATCAAAATCATTTGGCCGGGAAATAATTCCATCGCCGCAATATTCTCTTTGCCTGCATCTTTCTGAATCAGGTAAAGCTTCCATGTCACAACCAACAGGAACAGTGATACTGTTAACAATGTCTGTTTCTAGAACCAAACCAAGCTCAATAGGGAAAGAAAGAATATCCGTAAGTAAATAAGGATAAGTTGTGGAAGTGTAATCATATTGAACATCACATTCTTCACCTACAGCCTGATCAATTTGGTATGTTGGATCGCCGCAAGACTCAGATGGTTGTATTTCACAAATATCATCCTGTACTTCTGCCTCACCCCAGATTCCTCCTGGCTGACATGTCTGAATATACTCACAGTTATCATCAACAGGTGTTTCTTGTGATGGAGGAGCAGGCCTAATTTCTCCTGGAGTGCAGCCAGAAGATGTTAAAGAAAAAGGAGATGTTATTTCAAAATCATTTGTATCAAAAGATAATCCTGTTCTGGTTTCATCAACATAACCGCCTTTAGAAGCATGAAGAGTGTAAATTTTATCTGGTTCAATATCAAATATTTCAAACATACCTGCTGTACCGCCAGCACCTGATGTTCCCTCTCGTGGTTGAAGGCCTGCCTGAGCAGGATTAGCCTGGACTGTGGCCCCATCCAAAAAAGCACCTTCAGAATCTTTTACATAACCCCAAATCCTGAATTTTGCAGTTCCGCATTTAGGAGAAGAAGGACAATCCACTGCATCATATACTTGTCCTGCATATGCATTATCTTCAGCACAACAATAACGGTGAGTGGCAATAGTTGTAGCAGAAGCACCACAAAGGCAACCAACTGCATTTTCTTGACTGCAAACATCAACAGCGCAAGGTGGTGCTGCAACAGCACATTTAGTATCGATAATTAATTGATTACCATTATATGCTTGTAAGTCTGCAGGAGTAGTTTCGGGAGGTTTAATCGGAACACCTAATGAAGCAGAAGGCCATTCATTCTCCCCGACAGAGCTAAAAGTTCCACTTTCAAAAATACAGGCAGTTTTATATCTTACTCCTTTGTTGTTTTGAGCTCCGCCGATATTACAACAAACACCAATTTCACAAGGATCTAATAAACCATCTGTATTACCTGATTGATAATCTTCACAATAAATGCCACCTTCCTTGAATTCATAACCATCACAACTAAATTCTGTGGAAAGAGGCAAACAATTTCCAGGGTCAGCTATCACACAACAACCATCTGCACCAGAAACAGAAAAACCCAGAAGAGAGGTCAAGATTATAAAAATCCCTACATATACTAAGATCTTGTTAAACCTCTTTTTCCAATACATGTGATCAACACACTGCTAAGTGCTTAAAACACCCTTTTTAAGCAAAAATTAGGGCTTTTGATTTATAAATGTTTTGGTAAATCATTGACTTGGGGAAAATTGGAATTAGAGCTTGAGAAAGTAATATTTGATGTTTATGAGGGGTTTTATTACTTCAGATTTTCATCTATCTCAGATATCAATTTATTTATATGCAAATCAAACCCTAATTTTAGTTTATTCCATTCTTCATATTTCAATAACTGACCTTTGTAATTAATGGCATTTCTCTTTAGCCTGATTGTTTCCAAAAAATCCCAATTTAATTCTAATTCGGGGTGTTTAAAGCAAATATATGCATTCTTGCATTGATGACTTTCTGCTGCTATTTTATCAAACAATAAAAAAGCCTCAATTAAAGATCTTAATGATTCATAATGATCTCTAAAAACAAAAGTCCAGTCTGTGCTGTCTTTTTTGATATTTTTAGATTTGTCTTTAATGAACAATAGGCCCTTTTCTGCTACAAATTTTAATGATTTAATCAATTCAATATCGACAATGTTTTTTTCTTTGATATTGCCAGATGCTGAGCATTTATTATAGGTATTATCTAAATCATCTATATCTATCTTCATCTAATTTACCTCGACAAAATCATTAATTGAGCCTTTTATTATATGGCCATTTATTATGTTTTTTATCAATCCCGTCTCAAGTTGCTTTATTTCATTTTTATTTTCAAAAATGTGAAGTTGAATATCTCTATGAAGTTTTAATTCAAATTTGTGTTTTTCAAATCCTTTTGATTTGCCATAAATAAAGATATCAATATCTGAATCTTTATACCAATCTCCTTTTGCTATGCTCCCAAAAATTATTGCTGTTTTGGCTTTTTCCAAACTGAGCAGATTAGTTATTAATCCTGAATTGTGGAGTTGGTTTAAGATGAATAGTCTCTTTTTTGATTTGTATGCTGGGTTATTTTGGCCGGATGTAAAATAAGGGAATTTTCCCTTATCCTTTATCCTTTTGATAAGCCCTTGTTTCTGGTATTTTTTCAGCCATTTATTTACTGCTGCCCTGGTCATATTTGTGGTTTTTACAAATTCCTCAAAATGCCATTGCTTTAGTGGGCTGTTCTCAAGTATTAATTCAAGGACTTTGTGTTCTTTGCTTGGAGATGCCATAAAATAGTATATCTCAGCTATACTATTTAAATGTTTGGTTTTAAACAGGTTGTAATGGATTGAGAAGACATTATTAAACCTTATTGAGAAAAGTTATCCCAAAATGGTGCAGTTTTTGTACCATTTTTAATTCCAAAACCACAAAAATCTTTTGAGATTTTTGGGTCCCAAAAACCTAAAGGTTTTTGTGGAACTCATTTGGGAGTTTTTGTTATCCTGAAGAATGAATTTAATAATTAAGTTGCAGCTGGACAAGTCCAACCACTACTCGTGCAGCTGAATTCATCTTCGCATGTACCTGAAGCTGGATCAATGCAAGTTACACCTTCATTAAGACAAATAGTGTTATCTATGCTACATCTTAAACAAGTACCTGTTTTTTCTACTTCATTAACATTGTGACTGCTACCTAAAATACATGATTCAGATTTTACACAATAGTTTGAATCTAAGTTAGAAACAACACCAATACCTGCACAATTAGTTGTTCTGCAATCTTTTGAATTACCTGCATTATAGCCGCTAATAGTACAGTATTCTCCTTCCCAACATTTGGTTCCACTTGCATATAATTTGCCATCATCATTACAAGCAGATAAAGCAGGTTTACCAGCTACATCACAATCACTAGGTGTAGCATCATTTACCCAACCAGATCCTGCTCCGCTACATGAAACACTAGTGTAACAAGTGCTTGAATCATCATCTCTGCACCAAGTATAACTATTATCATCAGCTTCACAAGTATCGCTCCAAGAAGAAGTTTCATCACTTGGATCAGGACCTTCATCATACTCTGCAGTGCAGCCTATGTAGTCGCAGGGATTCGGTGTTTTGGAGCAAGCACCATTATTTGGGTTGACCTCACCCCGCTCATAACATTGGGTCTCTTTATCTAAGACCCAACCATCTGTTATAGAACAAGTATCAGAAATAATAGAACCGGTATGATAACATATATTAGTAGGTGCTTCATCATAACAGAATGCATCAGGAGAATCCCTGCCGCCACTAACATCTACATTATGATCTCCACTTGGACAGTTAGAAATAAAATTAGCTATTACATTGCCAGAACCATCAGTTATGTCAGCAGGGTTAATAGTTGTGCCACAATGATAAGAACAACACATATGATAAAAAAGCGAATCACTGCTTACCTCGCCAGGGTTGATGCCGTCACACCAAAAATTAGCTGCACAATCAGTCTCACATTCACAACTCATATTGACTGCTGCTTTGCAACCGCCTGCACTATCGCAGGTTGCAGGGCATTTAATTCCTGTGTTGAGTGCTGAATCAACATCATATTCTCCGATAGTAAACTCACCATACTCCGCAAAAAAAGTATCATAAGGTGGAGTATCAGAATTAAAATCAGAACATTCTTTCACATCATTGCAGATACCGTCTGCTGCTTTTGGCAATGTACCGAGCTCAGAATACGGTGTTAGAGTAGTAGTATCTAAATCTGGGTGATTATAACCAAAATGCAAAACATTCTTTTCAAAACTCTGCATTGGACTGTAATTATAACAACCATAAGTTTTGTAATAAAGGGCATTAGTTATCGGCGGGCATTCAGAACTGTTATCAGGACAGGCAGCAGTACATCTCTCTTCTTCAGTGCCATTAAGATCGCGGCCTGTTTCATGGTGTTTGTTTCTGCAGACAATATTATAATTACCTGTCTCAGATCTGATGTCTGTTACAGGTCCTGAGCAAATATTGCCTCTTTCACCTGAACAGAATCTGTGAAAACGTCTATCAATAACATCATTAATCTCATCGGCAGTGATATCAGAAAAAGCTGACCAAGGATGCCCTGGTGGAGGAGCTGTAAAGAAATGATAATCCTCAAAAGCAATATTGATGCCGAATTCTCTTGTGTCAAAACATTTTATTGTATCAGGAGCATATGTACCCCAACTACTGTCAGTTGGTTCAGGTCCTTCACCCAAACAGCATGAGTGATTAGCCTGGAAAGGATTTAAAGGATTGGGATCAACATTGTAAGCAGGAGCAGGAACAGCTTCATAGGATCCTGTTTTCCAAGGTTTTGTTAAATTATTATAAGGATATACCAAACCATATCCCTTGTGAGGCAGACATGCTCTGACTTCAATGTCTTTTTTTTCTGAAGCAGGAACTATTGCAGGAGTTATACCAGAACCTACTTGAGTTAGTATTTCAAGCTCAATTGTGTGAATGCCTAGTGTCCAGAATTTATTAAAATACTGCTTGTCAGAGATGTCGCAACTAAGATTCTTTATTCCATAAATTGGTGTTTTACAGTGTCCTGTCAATCCTCCAATAGAATTTGAGAACATAGAAATATTAGGAAGTTGATGAGTAATTACAGGAGGCTGGTCAACAATAATCTCAAAATCACTTACTACCGCACCAATTAAATCTCTCCAAGTGTATTCTATGATTGCGCCGGCTGCACCAGTTGATAATTGCGGATCAAGATAATAAGGATCCTCTAATGAAGCATAACCGTCATTAATATCTGAATAATTATTTGAATTGTTCTGGATGGCCTTTGGAGTTTCAATAACTAAAATTTTTACAGTCTGGTAATCTGTTAATCCACCGGGATCTGTAACAGAAACATTAACCTCATGCAAACCAATATCAGAATCCTTTGTTAAATAACTTGCTTCTCTTTGCGTGGCAACAAACTCAGATGATAATGTCCAAGCATGAGGCTCTCTTGGGGGATTAACAGGCTTAATGCAAGTCAGCATATCATCAAAATTACCACAATCAACAGAATTACAACAAGTTAAATCAAACCAAGTGTCATAAGTCTCTTTCCAGCCAGAATAATTGTAAGTGAGTCTTGGATTGTTTCTTTCATCAGGATCAAAACCTTGAGGAGAAATATTGATTTTCATCCCAGTAAGAACAACAATATCAGGACTGGCATTAAAAGGATCTGCACCTCGAAGATGAATCCAATCTAAAGCAGGAATTCTGTTTTGGATGGCTGCTTGGAAAAAGAAAGGCTTGCCTTTGAGAGTTGAGCTTGGGTCAGTTATCCGGATAACCTCGTCAAAAACATTTTGACCGCATAAAGGACAGATTCTTGCAATAGTCATTTCTTTTCTTCCGGTCTTGAATTCGTGGAGAGAGTAATTAAAAAACAATTTTGTTCGCTCTAATTTGATAAACTCCAGCAGTTCATCATGAACAGCCAATAACCTGACTGGAATAGCAGATGAGAATTTCAAAGAACGCATTGTCCTGAGTCTTTGGGATATGATAATAAGGGGGTAATCAAGCTCAAACACAACAGTGTCTGGAGTGAAAATTACTGTTGCATTTGGTATTCCAGGAGTGACATTCAAACCAGTATAGAATGACAAAACAGACAAATTAACACAAGATTGAGTGTTGTTTTCTACATAAGCTTTCAAATCTTGCTGAAGACTTATATTTTGAAAGCCTGGGAGTTGTGGTCGGGAATATTGTTCTGCTCTGCAGGAAGTATAAGGTCCATATGTTCCTGTGTATTGTTGGTTAGGGCCATTAGGATCGCATAATGGAGCTAATCTTGACTCGCCGTATTTCCAAACCCTGTTATGCAATGGTTGATTAGGATAAGGATAATCAGGAACAACAGGAAACCTTCCTCCTAACACAGGCCTGAACATTGAATAAGAAATATTCAGTAATTTTTTCCCATCAAGACTGTAAATAATCGGCATCAGCATTACATCATGTGTTTCAGCATCAGAAGACCTTCCGCCCTGGTGTTTGTAAATTCTGCCGCCTTGGGAACCTGCAAGCTCTAAACTGTTTTCTGCAACCTGTCTCAAACAAAGATTAACATAATAATCTATTGTCTGCTTATTTTTCAGTTCAGAAATAAGTTCATCTGCTTGTGTTTCTATTGCCTGGAGTTTTGCTTTCTGAGAAGTTGATATGAAAAATGCAGCAGTAGCAACTATCACTAATCCAAGAATAATAAAAGCAGTAATCTGAGCTTTCTTATGCATTCTCCACCTCTTTTTTTAAAATCGTTAATAAAGCATGGAACAGCTTGAGTGTTTTTAAAGTTTGCTGGGTTTAATGCCTCTTCAAAGTTGGTTTTCTGAGCTATTTCTGTTCTGTGATGATAAAGAATCTGATGTTATTCTTTTAGTTTTTCTTGTATTGCCTTTCTTAATGTACTTATATAGACTTTAAATTGAATTTTTGTGTTATTCCATTTCTCTAAATTTATTTTCTTTCCTTCATAATTTATAGCATTCCGTAAAATTCGCATGGTTTCCAATATATCCCAATCAAACTCTAATTCAGGATGATTTGTACAGAGATAGGCGCTGCTACATTGGTGGTTACTTATTGCAATCTTGTCAAAGAAAAGAAAAACATCAATAAGCATTCTTAAAACTTCATAATGGTCTCTGAAAAGAAAGGCAAAATTCTTTCTTTTCTTCTCAAAACCTAAATCATAATATTCTATTCTTTCAAAGCCTTCTTTCGCACTATCAAAAAGTGATTTGATTAATTCAATATCTGTCTTCTCTTTGGGTTTTATTAGACCCTCTGAATTACAGGTTGCATAAACTGTTTTTAGGTTGTCTATTTTAGCTTTCATTGCAACACATCCAACAATTCATTTATACTTCCCTTGACAAAATAACCTTCCAATACATTTTTCATTAAACCTGATTTAATCTTTTTTATACTTTTACTTGTAGGAAAAATGTGATGTTGGATTTGTCTATGGAGTTTTCTCCAATATTTTGCTAATGATAGTTCTTCAGGATCTCCATAAATAAATAAATCAATATCACTCTCTGTATGCCAGTCTGATTTCATAAAACTTCCAAATAATATGATGACTTTTGTTTTTGGCAATGATTGTAGATATGACAAAAAGCCGGTCTTGTAGAGATGATGTAAAGCAAATAATTTCTTTTTATTCTTATAATTTGGGTGGTTAAAATTACTTTGAAAAAAAGGCATTTTGTCTTTGGATTTTACATGCATCACTATTTTCTCTTTCTCAAATTCCTTTAGCCATCTATTGGCTTGCTGCTTGCTTATTCTTGCTTCTCGGACAATATCCTTAAAATGCCAATGTTTAGTTGGTTCGTTAAGGAATAATTTCAAGACATTCTCCTCTTTACTTGGTAAACCCATTTTAGTCAGGTTAAACCTTACTAATATTTAAATGTTTCTATTAATTGATTAAATCTTTCGAGTATATATTGAAGAAATACAACTCTAACTGAGCTTAACCTTAGAAGTCAAATCATGCCACAAATTAAGCAAAACACGATCCCTATCAGCATTACTATTCTTATCAGGCATCCTAGCATTCAAAATAATAGT
>JBHPFW010000029.1:0-18080 GCA_042571645.1 Nanobdellota archaeon | reverse complement strand
TGTTTTTTTTCTTTCTTTTTTGTTTTTGTCTTATTTTTTTAGTTAATTTTCGTATATAATTTGATTATTTTCCTATATTTTTGGTTTATATACCAATGGGTATATGATTTATGAGAAAATTTCTTATATAATTATATGAATTTCTTATATATTGAGATATTTATAATACAAAACAACTAATTGATTGTATATTTTCAAGTATATTTCCTTTAAATTTTGCTTTTGTCCTATATAATTATATAATTTCAAAAACTTTAAAAATAGAATCTACTGAAAAATGCCTTAAATGCCAGAGTTGAAGAAAGAAGAGGTAGTTTCAGTTACTTTTAACACAGGCAGAACTCTCAATATTGATCCATTGGATATTTCTTTGCTCAAAAATGTTTTATCTATGTTTGAGAAAAAGTATGACTTAACTGCTGATCAAATAATTTCAGTCATGGGTGTTCAGCTGGATGCAGAAAGTATTCCTGTTTCTATTTTTGCAAATAAAAAACTCAGTGTGTTTGAAGCAATTGTCAAGTTTTTGGCAGAGAACAAGGATCTTGAGATAAAACAGATTGCAGAAGTATTGGGCAAAGGCTACAACTCTACTTGGGTTACTTACAATAATGCAAAGAAAAAAATGCCTGATCATCTTAAAGTTGAGCCTGGCAAAACAATTCCAATTTCAGCATTTAATCTCCAGCTTACTATATTTGAATCAGTTGTAAGATATATGAGAGAAGATTTAAAAATGTCAAACAAGAAAGTTGCTGATTTGCTTAACAGAGATAATAAAACAACTTGGTCAATTTATAGCAAAGCCTTGAAAAAATTAAAGAAATCATAAAATGAAAAGAAAAATAATAGGAGTGATAATGTTTTTGATCTTTTTCCTAGGTTTAGGAATATTATTATCTACTCCTCAATCACCTACATCAATTACTGGAAGAATTACAGTGCCAAATGATACAATAAATAATTTAACTGTTCCTGATGAGCCAGTGTTTGAAGAAGAATTGAATGATAGTTTATTGAATCCTCCGGTTGAAGAGCCAGTTGTAAATGAAACTATTGAACAACCAGTTACTGAACCAGTTGTTAATGAGACTGTTGAAGAGCCTGTTGTTAATGAAACTCCTCAAGATCCTGTTGAAGAACCTCTGCCTCCTCAGCAGGATCAGCCTCCTAATCAAGAAATAATTAATGCAATTGATACAAAAATAAAACAACACTCTAATTCAGATAGAGTTGAGATTGTTTCTGCTGTTGATAATAATTTACAGGTTGAATTTGATTCTCTTGAAGGCAAGAAAGCTGAAATAATGATTAATGGCCTCTCTGATACAGAGGCTATTAACTTTATCCAGGCAGTATCTGCTCCAGAAAAAGTAACTGTTAATGCCAAAGACATCAACATGAAAACAGAAATCCTAGCTATTAATTCAATTGACATTACTAATGCAGATATTAAGTTACCAAAATCCGGAGATGTTAATGTAATATTAGAATGCTCTGATTCCAACTGGGATTCTGTTTCAGGCAGTTGTTCAGATTGGCACGACTCTGGTTTATCTTACACTCAAGATAATGATTATGTTTACTTCACTGTAAATCATTTCAGTGCAGTCGCAGGTGGAGAAGATAATAGTTCAGATGATGGCGGAATTGGAATTGAAGGAGATATTGGTGTGCAGGCTAGTTGTGGTTTTACTTGTGATGAAGGTAATGTAGATTCTGTGTGTAACATTACTTCTGAGAAATATGCTCCTACTGATGGTTGTATATTCAATGGAACTGGCACCTTGAGAATATTAAGTGGTGGAATAGTAGGTGCTGATGTTGCTGGCAGATCAATCATCTTGAATTTCACCACAATAAATCTTTCAGGAGGAAACATTTCTACAAGAGCCTCATCTGGCAATACAGGAGCAGTCACAATTTATGCAGATTCCTTTTTTGTTGATTCCAGCAGTTCAATATATACTTATGGTTTAGACATTGCGAATCAATCAGGAGGAAATGTAGTAATAAGAGCTAATGCAGTTGACATTAGAGGCCCAGTCATAACTAGTGGGCGAGCAAGAAAACATCCGCTTAATAATCATTATGGCCATTTCACCTCAGGAACTTTATACATAGCCGATGCATCTACTGTTAATATAACTGGCACAATCACACTATCAGGAGTGGATATTGTTGTCGGAGCTATCTTTGTTGCTGGTTGTGGTGCAGATGGAGGAAATCTTTTTATTAATGCCTCTGAATGGATATATTTAAGCACCGGCACAACTATTAATGTGAAGGGTAGTAATTATAATGCTAACTCGATTGCTCCTTCACCCGGACATTGGGGTGGGGGCTACAGTGGAGATGTAACATTATTAGCGAAAAACATTACTGTTATGGATGCCATTAATGCTGTGGGCGGTATTGTAAACACCCCACCCCAAGCATATCTTTATATTGGTGAGGGGGGGGATGTAAATATATTCGCCCAAGAGAATCTTATTTTAGCAAATGTATATGCGAACTCTGGGCACGCAACAGTATCAGGAACAGGAGCGCACACTGCAACATATTATGGTAATGGAGGTGACATATTTATTGAGGGTTCTGATGTCACACTAATTGGAAGTCTTTATCATACTTATAAGAGAACAATTAGTGCCGGTGTAAACCCAACACCAGCCAATCCGGGTACTTCAGGCACCGCAACCATAAACTTCACAAACACATTAACTATAGATTCTGCTGCAAACTTCAAAACCATTGAAGCAGGTGTTAGATTAGCTGATGGATGGGGTATAATAGATGGAGATTGCAGATCGTTTGATGGTAATTCTAATAATCTTATCATGAATGGTGATCTTACATGTACACATCCAGGTGGCATTCTTGATCTTGTTAATGTCTCATTTGAAGATGATATTCGTGTAACCTTCACAGTAGATCCAGAATTTAATGTGGATGACACGTTTATTCTCGATACTAACTATTTATCAGATAATGTTGCTAAACTTAATGCATCTACAATCATACAGATCTTAGGAGATGTTACTGGAACTTATGATCTAACAACAGATCATTTGAATGTTACTGCAAGCATGCCTTTATCTGGAGTTTCAGCTATTGAAGCAGGAAATGTTACTATTACAGGTACTTTATCAGGCACTGCCCTCGATATGAATATTCAAGATAATCTCAGGATAATTAATGGCGGTTCCCTCACAAACATTTCATCCATCACTGCTACCACAGCAGAGTTTGGAGATGCATATATCGACAGTGATACAGGCTGGATATTAGATCCTGATGAAGTTAATATCACAGGATATACTTATATCAATGCATATAATGGCGGCTTTACAATGGAAGGTCCTCCAGGCTCAAGCTTTAATGTTTTAAGTGGAGCACAATTATTCATAGGCAATTTAACTTACGGCAATCAAGCTATTTTTAATTTCTCAACTATCAATATCTGGGGAAACATAACCAGTGACACAACCAGGCCCATTGATAGTGGTCATTGGAATGGGGAATTATTATTTTATTCAGATAATTTAAGTGTATATTCTACTGGAAAAGTCGCTTCTAAGTTTTCTCATATTTGGGGAGGGGATGATGGCACAGGAATAAGGGGCAATCCTTCATCTAATATAACTATTAATGCTAATGATGTGTGGATTGATGGAACAGTATCAACAGCAGATGGAGGTTATTGTTGGGCTGGCTGGTACCCCTCGTATACAGATGTTACTGAAGGTGGAAAAATTGAAATCATTGCTTATGATAATGTATCTGTATCAGGTTCAATATCTGCTATAGGTAATAATATAAGTTGTCTCGATCCAACAGGCGCAACTGATCGTGCATATGGGGGGTGGGGTGGTAAAGTAATACTTAACGCCACAAATAACATTTATGTATCTGGATTAGTACAGAGCAAGGGAGGTTTTGCGGTGATACCTTCTTTGTTATATGTATCAGAGGTACATGGCGGAGCCGGGAAATATGTATTATTGAAAGCTGATAATATTACATTTGGAGGATCAGGCAGGGTTTATTCAGATGGAGGAGACGCTGAAAATGATTACGAGTTTATGACTACATGTAGGGGTGGCAATGCAGATATTGTTGATATACTAGCAGACGACACAATCATTTTTTCTTCAAGCAGTCAACTCAGTGCGGTGGGCGGTTCTAGAATAAATAGTGCTGAATTTTGTTATCGTGGTGCAGGAGGCAATATATCTATCAATGCAACCTCAATCTCTCTTGATGCATCTTTGAGTACTATAGCTGGTGTCGGCACCGGAAGTGGTGTCAATGGCAATTCATACATCAACTTCTACAATGACATGGATATTGTAGGCAGTCCTGTATTTTACCCTGGTTATCCATATATAGAAAAGAATGGCAAATGCGGAAGTGTCGATGGTAATCCTGATGATAATAGATTGTACTTAGATTATCCTCTTAATTGCAGTCTTACTGGTCAGCATAGTTATTATAATGTTACACTAACAAATAGTCCATATATAAATGGAAGTAGTCTTGATATGGATGTTTCTGGAAATCTTACTCTCAATGCAACAATATCTAGTATTTCAGAACTTAATGCAACTGGTTTAATACCTCTTACCCCAACCTCAGATCTCTCAGGTACTGCCTGGACTTTGCGAGGAGGAGATATTGAGGTTACTGATAATCCAACTTTAACAGGTTTGTCAACCATAAATGGCAGAAGTTTGAATTTATCAGGCTCAACCACAATTACAGGCTCAGCTATGAATATTACTCTTACTGATTTTTTGATAGTACCTTATGGTGCAACTCTAGAGGGTATTGCAAGCATTGATCCTGACGAAGTTGTCATAAACGGCACATTAACTTTTGACACTGATGGTGCAGTTTTATCTGGTGGTAATATAACTGTTATTAATGGCACAATCACTTCAGACAATAATCAAAAAGACTTTTTTGTTAATGCTTCGGATACATTACTAATAAATTCAGGTGGTTCATTGTATAATTGTCCCGGTGGAACTTCAGCTTTATCTGGAGGAGACATACATGCAAAAGCTCAGAACATGACAGTTTATGGATATATATATAGTTGTGGAGAACCTTGTGAAACTGTCGGAACTGGTTGCACTTCTGGAACTTCTGGCATTGTAAATCTAACTGCAAGTAATATGGATCTTAAGACTTCAGCCGACATAGAAGCAAAGGGTTTGGATCTTAGTTCTTCAGAAAATACTGTAAAGGGAGGTTTTGGTAATACTGTTTATTTATCTTCTCCAATATTAAATTTTTCAGGATTTATTAGAACCGCTGGGGGGTACGCTACAGCGACTGCTGGCGGCAAAAAGAAGCTTGGCGGGGATGCAGGAGATGTAATAATAAACTCTGCTGATTTGTTTATGTCTGGTACAATATATATGTTCGGTGGCTATTCCAAAACTGCAGCTACTACTTATGATGGCTATGGAGGTAAAGGAGGTAATTTGAATATAACCTCAACAAATATAACAACAAATGATGATGTGATTATATACACAAGAGGAGGCAGGGTTATACCTTACGGTGGAGCTACAATGTATCTTGGAAACGGAGGCAATATAACCATATCTGCTTCAACAATAGAATTAAACGGGATTATTGAAACCCAAGGAGGTAAGTTTGAAGGTTCCTTTGGTTACGATAATACTCCTACTGATGGTTATGGTGATGGCGGAGATATCAGGATAATTTCCACTAATTTTACTTCAGAAAATTTAACAATGAATTTATCTGGTCGTCGAGACCATACAGATCCAGGGTGCACTGAATATTGTTACGGTGGTGATGGAGGAGATTTATATTTAGAAACAGACTTCCTGAATATGTCTGGTACAAGTATTGAGTCGAGCGGGGGAGATATATATGCTTATGGAACTGGAGACACAGGATACGGAGGAAATGGCGGTGTTATAAATATCACAGCAGGTTATACTGGCTCAGCAACTTATGGTTTCTATGGTTATTCAAACAGTATAAAAGCTCTTAATGGAACAGCTCTGGATGGTGTCGGAGCAGGAGATCCTCTGCTTTACAACGGCCTCGAAGGAGAAATCCACATTTACAGAGAATGTGGTGTAGATAATTTAACTTATGATCCTGCTGCATCATTTTATTCATCAGGTGATTTTGGGGATGCTGATGGTTGGTATTTTAGTTGCGATAATTGTGAGAGTGTAACAAATGTAGACCAGGCAGATATATATGAGGTTAATCATGGCGGAGCAGCAGATGGTGTTGGAGATGTCTGTGATTTGCATATTAATTATACAATAGAAAATCAGACTGATCTTATTGTTGATCTGGATGACTTTAATCCTCCTGTTACAATATTTACTGCAGCCTATTTGGATAGCGATGAGTCAACTTTGATTTTTACTAAAATCAACATAACAGTGGATCAAGTAGATGAAGTACAAGGTACAGGCGGTCCTCGTAACCTTACAAAAAATTTCACTAATCTTAATGCCGTAGGACAATATCCCACAGAGATTTCTTATACAGGCGGACCCGGCATACTTCAAAATCCAAACCCAAGCACAACATTTGACATAACAGTTGATGATGCAGATGTTGTTTTGACATTAAGTGAGCCAATTTACATACCTGATCAGGTTATAAAATTCTGGGCTCAGGTAAATTTTTCTAATGGAACTCCAGGATATATCGGCCCTAACTTGTATTGGTATGTAGACGGTATATCCAAAAATGATCTAGACCTTAACAGTTCAGGAGGATTATATATCCCTTCTGCCGCAAATGCACCTGAAGTTGGCTGGCACAACTTCAGTGTGAGATGGGAAACTTCTGAAGGAATTATTGCTGAGAACATAACACCCTTCTTAGTTTCTGTTACTACCTATTTTGACCAGAAAAGTGTTGTTTCACCAGAAGGAACATTAGAGACTGATAAAATGGTTGATGTTGATCGGGGCATAGTTAATCTGACTGCAACATGGTATAATGCCACTGGAGGACCTATTGCAGGCAATTGGGACTTTACCATAAATGACGGCGTAACTGATATAGTGAAGAATTGTTATGGTGTTCAAACATGTTATGTTGATTATACTTTAGGTCCTAGCAATGAGTTAGAGGAAGGAGCATTTGTTGTTGACATTTTTGTAATTAATGAGACAAGCGGCTATGAAAACCACTCTGATAGTTTCAATCTCAACATTACAAACATAACAATAGCTGGAAGCATACCTCAACTTAGGTATCTTCCTTCAGATACAATAACTGTATCTGGTGGCAGTGGCAGTGTAATATATCCTAGTGCAGGGAGTGGAGGAACTACTCTTCCTCAAATCAATATTGTAGATAATATTGATGTGAATGTTGATGGAGCTTTAGATGGTACAGAACTTACCAGTGCTGGTGGTTCTTATAGTTATGATATTAATCCTCCTCCGCAAAACCATGGCTTGCACACTATTTTCCTCAATTACTCAGACACTTATGGAATCTATGGTTACAGTCCAATAATAGAATTTGAGATTTTAAGACCTACTCAGATAATTTATACTCAACAACAAACTAATAGTATGCAGAGAATGACTGTTTATGCAAATTATAGTAATGCTTCTGACAATATTGCAGCCACAGCTGAAATCTTTAATATCAGCATCTTTAGAGTCTCAAATCCAGCAAGCAGGGCTAATCAAACTTATGTTCCTGGTGTATTTGAGATAACCAAGTCTTTCTTCTTAGATGCTGGCGCCTTGACAAACGTAGGAGGCATGCATAATGTAACTATACATGCTGAAAACTACGCTGGTTATTATGAACCAAAGACAGTTTCATTCCTGACTTATTTCGAGACTAATACAACAGACGGCCAACTCAGAAAACACGACAAAACAATAAATGATAAAGCAAGTGAAGAATATAACACCACAGTAAGGATTGATGTTAATAATACAGGCACAGGGGATATGAATAATACAATAATATATCTCTCTGCTGCAGATAGTGGATTTTCTTCAAATAATCCTGTCCAAACCTGTGATGATTTAGCTCACGACGAGTCCTGCTCACTCACATTTAATATTACTATTGATGCAACTATAGATAAAGGAACTTATCAAATTACTTTTGCAGGAGATTATACTAATGCTGGCGGTCAAACAATTATAGCCGGCGATCTAGGAGAATTAGAAGACAAAATTACCAATATAAATATAGTGGGATTCTCAGTTTTAGAAGCAGATGATTCTTTTTCAATAACAGCATATCATGGCAGCACAGCACAGAACATATCTTTTGTTAATTCAACTGGCTCAGAAGTTGTCGAGGATATAAACATAACATTAGTTCCAGGAACTATAAACAGCTCTTTGTTAGATATAGATCCAATAGGTCTTTTTGATTTATGCTATCCTGTAGGCTGCGGTCTCTCCAAACCATGGTTGAACATAACACATACTGCCACAATTCCTCTTTATTATCAGTATGGAACTTATGAAGGATATTTTAATATTACCTCTCCAAATGTATCTTATGATGTAATAACAAATGTTACTTTAATTATTCCATATAATGGATCCTGGACAAGATCTCCTGAATTTGCATTTGTAGAAGATGGTCTGGCTGAGTTTGCCGGCCTTACATATCCTTTGATTAATATAACTGTTAATAATACAGGTAATTCAGATAAAAACTACACAATTGATTATGGTAAAAATGCAACTCTCATAATCTTTACAGGCGCAGGTAATCCTGATTGGCTTTTTGTAGAAAGAGGCACAACAGGGATACTTGAATTGTTTTATAAAGCCCAAACTGAGGCGCACAATTATACTTTTGAAATTAATATTTCAAATATAACATCAACTCCTGAGAGATATACTACAATAGTTAACCTTTCAATACTTGATCTGCCTCCAGAAATATCAGATATTGATGCAATGCATGTTCCTGGAGTAGTTGGTCAGCAGCAATATATTAATTATTCTGCTGATGATGATCAAAATGAATTAGACCATACATGGATTGTTGTTCAGTATCCAAATGCCACAACTGAAGAATTCCATGATTACACAGCATTCGGTACAGACTATTTCAAATTCAACTTCTTAATACCTGAGGAAGGAGATTATAATGTAACAGTTTATGCTAATGATTCTGGAAATAAAATCGGCAATGGAACTTTCGGGTTCTATGCTACTGCATTATATCAGCTAAACGGCACATTAAACAATGTTACATCGCTAAATGCTTTATTGAATTTCACAGATAGAAGTACGGGAGAGGTGTTATATTCTTTCAACATAACTAGTTCAGATTTCGACTTTAATATTGCTAAACTTGATTATGATTTGTTTATAAGACTATTCGATGATGGAGTAATAGTATTCGAAACCACTCTATATGATATTGACAAAAATTCATGGGTAGATGACTTCTTACGTTTAGAAGAGATTCCAACATATCCAAGAATAAATGAAAACATTGTTACTAATGCAGGTTATGGTATTGAAACAAATCTAAGCTATTCAAATGCTACTGTGGCATTCCCATTCGACGCAGGCAGTTACACAGAAAGCTATGAACGTTTAGCAATACTCAGATGTGAAAATTTCACAGTTTATGGTGCTGATTGCCATGATGGTAATTGGGTTTCTATTTCACGGAATATAACCTCAACAAGAATCACTGCAAACACCTATAATTTCTCAGGTTTTATATTTGGAGATGATGAAACAGAAGGCGCAGGAGAACCAGGACCAACCACCCCAACAGCCAGAAGTAGCGGTGGCGGCGGTGGAGGAAGTTCAGGAGTCTCTAAGCAGGAACTTCAGATAGAATTAAACAAGACAAAAGCAGAAATCCTGGAAAAATTAGCCGGCTTTAAGGATGTGAGAATTGATACTACAGAGATCTCAAGAAATCTCTTCCCTAGTGACAGCACAGAAGTTGTTGTAAATGTATTTAATGATAGAAGTACAGAAATAATAGCAGACATAAGTTTAGAAGGCAGAGCAAATACTGTTGCAGAAGTTACTCCAGCTTCACGTACAATACCTCCTCGGGCAACTGAGTCTTTCACACTTTTAATAGATATTCCTGAAGCTGAGCCAGCTGCAGTCAAGTATGGAAACCTATTCGTAACAATAGATGATCAGACTGAAAAGATTCCAGTGGCAATAAGAATATTAGAGGCTGCTTTAGAGCCAAGGCTCAGCTTGAAATCAATAACAAGATCAGTCACACCAGGAGAAGTATTCAAGCTTCAGGCAGATGTTACAAATCCAGGCAACGAACTCAGAACATTCAGCTTAACATTTGAGATAAGAGATTCATTAACAAATGAAAAAATGATGGAGTTGAACAAGAAATACATACTTGCTGATAATTTGGTTGATGTTGTTGAGTTCTTTATACCAAGAAATCAATCTGTAGGGGAGTATTTCGCAAAAGCAGTTTTAACTTATACTCATCAAGGAAAAATAAAAACATTATCAGTATCTGAGCCATTTACATTAGAAAAGCCTTTGACAAAGAGACTAAAGGCATTTGCATTTAGAAGAGTTTGGTTCTTTAGAACCTGGCACTTATTTGTGTTTGCTGTGCTGATAGCTGCAATGCTGGTAGGAGTAAGATCTCTTGAGCAGTATATAGAATCTCAGAAGAAATATCAGAACATTGAGGTGGATGCAAAGCTGTTGCCTCATCCAGGTCCGAGAACAGCATTCATCGGAAAGATTGCAGAAACCCATATAAGAACATTCATAGAGATGGAAAAGCTGACAACACACACAATAATTGCAGGAGCTACGGGTAGTGGAAAGACAGTTGCTGCGCAGGGAATAATCGAGGAAGCATTAGATCACAATATAGCAGTTGTAGTGTTTGATCCAACAGGCCAGTGGTCTGGTTATTTAAGACCTTGTGTAGATAAAAAGTGGTTGAAGCTTTATGCACAATTCGGCATGCATAAGGGAGATGCAAAAGCATACAAAGGAAATATATTTACTATCAAGAATCCAAGAGAATATATTGATCTTAAAGCAAGCTTCAAAGCGGGCACAATCAATGTCTTTATGATACATAAGATTGATCCTAAAGACCTAGATGTCTTTATATCCAATACTGTAAGGCAGATTTTCAAGATGAACCTGCCAGAAGCACCAATACTAAAAACCATGATTGTCTATGATGAAGTCCACAGATTATTGCCTAAGTTTGGAGGCAGTGGAGCTGGTTTCATCCAAATTGAAAGAGCATGCAGAGAGTTCAGAAAATGGGGCGTTGGTGTGATGTTAGTATCACAAGTATTGAGTGATTTTGTCGGCGAGATTAAAGCTAATATCAGCACAGAGATTCAAATGAGAACCAGGGCAGAAGGAGATCTTGATAGAGTCAAGAGCAAGTACGGAGATGTAATGCTTCACTCACTTGTCAAGGCATCTGTAGGAACAGGAATGCTGCAGAATGCAGAATACAATAAAGGAAGACCATATCTTGTATCATTCAGACCATTAAAGCATAACATAACAAGATTGACTGATAAAGATCTGGAATTATATGATAAATACAATAACTCGATTGATGATATAAAATACCAGATTGAGCAATTGAAAGAGCTTAAGCAGGACACATTCGATATTGAGCTTGAATTGAAACTTGCTTCAGACAAATTAATGGAAGGCAAATTTTCAATGGTTGATATTTATGTTGAGGGATTAAACTCCAAGCTCAAGATGATGTGGTCTAAAGCAGGAAAAACACCAAAGAAGAGAGAATTAAAACTAATATCTGAAGAAGAGATTAAGCTTGATATTGAGATTGCCAAGCGTGAAAGAGAACGTTATATGGCAGACATGATGAAAAAGCATGGTGCAGGATTCCAGGCGCACATGGAAGTAGGAAAAGAAGCAACAATGGAAGGTGCAGCCCCTAAAGAGGAAGCCAAGCCAGTGGATCCAAAGATTAAGAAATTATCTGATCATATCAAAACCCAACTCAAGAAAGGATTATCAAAAGACAAAATCACTGCTTCATTGAAAAAAGTCAAATGGAAGGACAATCAGATACAGGAAGCATTTAAGTTAGCAGAGCAAAAGCCTGCTCCACCACCAAAAGCAGCTGCTCCTGCTGCACAAGCAAAACCAGCTGAAGCTGCTCCTGCCGAGGCTGCACCAGCACAACCTGCTGAGACTGCTCCTGCCGAGGCTGCACCAGCACAACCTGCTGAGACTGCTCCTGCTACTGAAGCTGCTCCTGCAGCTCCAGCCGCTGCTCCAGCAAAACCTGCTGCCCCTGCCAAAGCAGAGGATTTCATAGGAGAATTAAAGAAATCATTTGATGATCTTCAGAAAAAGATTAAGGCCAAAAAAGCTAAAGGAGATAACACAATGAAAATAGAACTGGCCACAGCAACACTGCCGGGAGATGTAAAGTTGGCTTTAGCAGGCAAAAATCAGGAAAAAGCAAAGAAACTATTAGAAAAAATCAATGAGGTAAAATCAAAGCATAATCTTTGATCAAGTTAATCAAATTCATGATATAATAATAAATTCATAATAAAAAACAGTCAAAAAATAAAACAATAAAACAAAAAACCATAACAGCCGAGGTGTTAAAATGCTATTTTCAAAACATAAAAAAGAAGAAGACATGGACGAAATTCAAGATACTGAAGAGGGCCAAGAAACATCAGCAGGCCCGCCTCCAGGAGCAGATGCTGGCTCCATGATGATGGATGCAAAAGCCATGGCTGATCTTGAAAAGATAAAAGCCAAACTCGAAGTGGGTGATGAGTTCAGAAAAGCAAACACTGAGAGATTTTCAAGAATCAGCGAGGAGATAGGTGAACTTAGAAACTCCATAATGGACATGCAGAAGCAAGCTGAAAAAGTCTCTATAGAAGCTGCAAAAGCTTCTGATTTAGTGGAAGCAGTACAGCCTCAAACTTTGATGAGGGAAGTCCAGAGAGAAGATGCAAAGATTGAAGCTACAAGAGCAGAAATCAAGAAGGAGCAGGAATTAGCTGGAGATGTTCAAAAGAGACTAAAGGATTTGAAGAAAACAGTTGATGTTTTCAAAGGCGCAGAATCATTGCTTAAGCTTGAGTCAGACATAAGGGAAGAGCTTGTTGGCTTAAGAAAGCTTCAGGCCATGGTCGAGAGGCATTCAGAAAAAACAGAAAATATCTTTGTGGAATTTCAGAGAGAGTATTCTGATTTCCTGAAGTACAAGGATATGGCAAAGAGCATACAGGATTCTTCCGACGGTACTCTTGAGGAGCTTGACAAGATAAAAGCAAAAGTTGCACAGGTTATAACAGAAGAGAAGTTTAAGACTTTTGAAGAGAATATGAATAATCAGCTTCTTTCTGGTTTGAATGCAATAAACGGCTTTAAGGAAGAGATGGCAGAGTTTTCTTCAAAGATTCCAGATACTGCAGGTCAGTTTAATGAATTAAAGGAAAATCTGAATGAATCTACAAATTTATTAAAAAGCCAGGTAGATGCAATAGAACAAAAAATACCCATTATTGATACAGAACTTCCTAAAAAATTGCAGGGTCATTCTTTTAGGCTTGGTAATACAGAGGCAAGACAGCAGAAGATGATAGTTGACATGAACAACATCAAGAAATGGATAAAAGTTCTTATTGCCGCAGGAAAAGCAAGATCTGTAACAAAAGGAACAAAAACCCAAACTAGTTCGAAATATGAGACAGAGGTATTGCTCAACAAGATCCGCGAGGAGTTCGGTGATGACATAGTTTCAAAGCAGGATGAAATTGCAGATAATCACCAAAGCTTACAGAAAGAATTGAATGTGCAGGCCAGGCAATTGGAAAGCATGAAGAATCAATTCTCAGAATTCATAAAGAAGGATATGGGGCATTTAGAAGGAGAAGTCTCAAAGTTAAAGGGAACAATAACTGACGACAAGGGAATTTTGCATAAATCCATTGATGACATAACAAAGATGCTGAAGACACTGCCTCCAGAAGAATCTGCAATGATCTTTGCAAAGCTGACAGCCAGAGTAAACCATTTGGTTTATCTGATAGATTCAGACAAAAAGACAGTCAAGGATAAGATTTATGAGTTGGGTAAGAAATCAGAAAAAAATCTTTCCAAGGCAGATGCAAAGAAGATAGAAAAAGAATTGAAAACTCAGCAGGACTCTTTGAAGCAGGAACTCGGGAAGATTACAGATATATTGAAATCTCATAAGAATTCAGTTAAAGATGACATCAAAAGCATTGAAAAGGAAGTAAGAGCCGAGCCAAGTATCTTCAAGGAAGAGTTCATGAATATCGTCAGAGGAATGAAGGTCCAGCAGGATAATCTAAAGCAGGATGTTCAGAAGATTGGCATTGATGTGAGCAAAGTACCGGCTATTTCCAAGAAGGATGTGAATAGCATGATTGCTGATAGCAGAAAATCTCATGCAGCTCTTTCTGCAAGTGATGTTAAAAAGATAGTCAAGGAGATAGTCGAGGGTTCTTTAAAAAATAAATTAAAGGAAATAGAAAAGAAAGTTTCAAAACTAAAAACTCCTGTTTTGAAAAAACCTTCAGCACTAAAATCCAAGGCTCAGCCAAAGATCAAGATTTTGAAACCTTCAAAGATAAAAAAGCAGAAACCAAAGACAGATCTAAAGAAAAAATCAACTAAACAGGCAGCAAAATCACCAGTTAAAAAAGCTTCTCCAGCAGTCAAGAAAAAGTCTGCCAAAGCACCAAAAAAAGAACAATCAAAGCCAAAAGAAAAAAAGAAGGATCCTGTATCAAATAGTATGATGCAGATGAAGGATCAGATACAGGCTCTAAGACAAACTTTGATGGAAAAGCATGACGAGATTTTGTCTGATTCAAAACAAAAAGATGATTCTTGATGAGGCTTTTTGTTGCAATAGAGCTTCCCGAGGATATTAAGAAAATTCTGCTAGATGCTCAATCTAAATTAGATACTTCTCTGGCAAAACTTAATCCTGTCAAACCTGCACAAATGCATTTAACTCTTAAATTTCTAGGTGAAGTTGAAGAAGATAAGATAGATGAAATAAAGAATGCACTAAAAACTGTTAGTTTTGAAAATTTCGAAGCAAAATTAGCTCAAATCGGTGTTTTCACAGAAGAATTCATAAAAGTTATATGGGTTGGCTTAGAACCAATGGATAAATTAAAGGATTTGTATGATAAAATAGACCTCTCTTTGAAAGAATTCGGTTTCAAAGACGACTTCAACTATCATCCTCATCTCACTTTAGCTAGAGTCAAGTTTGTAAAAGACAAAGAAGCTTTCCTAGAAAAAACAAAAAACATTGAAATCCCACAATCTTCATTCAAAGCAGATAAATTCTATTTAATCAAAAGTGATTTAACAGAAGAAGGGCCTGTTTATGAGCATATTGACATCTTGAAGTAAAAAAATTAAAGATAGAGTGATATTTGTATATTCTCATATTTTCTTGTTTTCAAATTATTTTGTAATGATAATCAAACAACTAACAGAAAGATCCATAATGGAATAAATAGCACGTTCTCTTTTAGTTCAAATCTATTTTTTGTAATGATTATACCGAAAGGGGATTTATTATCTTTAATGAATTTATTTATTTCATCGATAGTTGCACCCGGTATTCTATCAGTATACTTTGATTCTATAGGTATCGGCTTTCGTTTTACAGTTAATATAAAATCTATTTCTTTTTTGTTCTTCCAGTAGAAAATCTTCGGTTCTGGTTCTGGTTCTAAGTTAAATTTTAATCTAGTTAAATGATCAAAAAGAACACTTTCAACAACCACACCCATTTCATCTTCATAATTTATTAAAGTTTCATCTAAGAAATCTACAACTGCATTCCTTACACCGGGGTCAGAAACATATACCTTATCTTGTTTTCTAATTCTTTTTCTACGGCTCTCAGAGTAAAATTCAGAAGAATGTATTAGATAAGCTTTTGTAAGATATTTTAGATAGTTGCGTAATGTTGGTCTTTGAATATCTAATATGTGGGCTGTATCCGCAAGATTAAAGTAAGAGCCAGAAGACCTCGCTAATAATTTGAATAAATCTTCTAAAACACTAGGATTTCTTACTTTAAAATACCTTATTATATCCTTAAAAAATATTAGGCGAATTTTATCTCGCATAGCTTGGGCTATAGAACTATAATCTGTCTCATTCAAAAATTCAGGATAACCTCCGATAGTCAAGTAACGATTTAATTCTATTTCTATACGATTTTTATGGGGTAACATCCTCCCTATTAACTTATCAAAAAAATCAAATAGTTTTTCTGGATTATTGTTATTTGTTGTTTGAGCAATTATTTCTCTAAATGCAAGTTTAGTCATAGAAAATTCTTTAGGAAGAACATCCCTATATTTTAACACTTCAGAAAATTTCATAGGCATCATTACTGAAGTTTTTATTCTTCCTAGAAGTGATTCTTCTGTACCTTTACTAATCCAAATTGAAGATGAGCCAGAAATAACATACTTGATATTATGTCCGAAATCGTACCAATTTTTTAAAATTCTCTCCCAATCTGGTATTTCTTGTATTTCATCTAAAAATAGATAGCAAGTATCTTTTAAACTATCAAATGACTCTTTTAATACATACTTAGAATATGTTTCTAAAATATCCCTGAGTCCAGCTCCGCCTTTTTGTAATTCCATTTCATCAACTGAAAGATAAAATACTTTTTTTGAATTAACACCATTATCTAAAAGATCTTTTATTAGTTGATGTATCAAAATGGTTTTGCCAACCCTTCTAGGACCTACAATAGAAATTATCTCCTTTTTTTCAAGCGTACCCTTTATAATATAAAAATCTCCTCTTTTGAATGAGGAAGTTTTTGATTTAGGTATGGGTTTATTATTCCACCAAGGATTATAATGGTTCAATATCCTTAATATTTCGAGTTCTTCCATCATTGTATAGTATAATGACCACTATTTATAAATATTTGTATTATATAAAATCCATCTAATGTATACTGAATTATACAAAAGTTTGCATATAAGTGTATAGTATGGTATACATTTAGCCATAGTCTAAGCAAGAATGGCAGAAGTACTGAAATCAGAGCTGCAAAGCTTATCTAAAAGGATTATGTTTTTGTGAATTGGGTTCATTTCAGTGCAAAGTCATAGTCCAAAACCTTTATATACCCCTTCAAAATCCCTATAATATAATAATGGCCTTGTGTAAAGGATGGCGCCTCTAGAGGCGGACTTTGCATGCAATCTGCAAGGGCGATAAAATTGCAGTAATAGACTGTTTCTATTGCTGTATTAATAATTAATAAGAAAAATTAATAAGAAAATTTGATATTTGGAGGACCTTAAAATGGCAGAACAAAAAGAACTTTTAGTGCCGATTGATGTATACCTAAAAGCAGGAATTCATATTGGAACAAAATTCAAGACAAAATACATGGATAATTTCATCTACAAAGCCAGGCCAGATGGCTTATTTGTGCTTAATTTGCAGAAGATCGATGAGAGATTGAAATTAGCTGCGAAATTCCTGGCTAATTATTCTCCTGAGGAGATATTGGTGGCAGGCAGAAGAGAAAATGCATGGAAACCTATTGCAATGTTTGCTAAAGCAATTGGTTGCAAGGCTTTTCCTGGTAGATATCCTCCAGGTGTGATGACTAACCCAGCATTAAAGAATTTTATAGAAACCAAGGTATTACTGGTTGCAGATGCTTGGCCTGACAGAAATGCTGTGAATGATGCTTTTGTCTCAGGTATTCCTGTAGTGTCTTTGTGCGATACAAATAACCAGTCAAATAATATAGATTTAGTTGTTCCATGCAATAATAAGGGTAAAAAAAGCCTTGGCTTGGTGTTTTGGGTTCTTGCAAAGGAATATCTTAAAGCCAAAGGAACAATCTCTAAAGACGAAGAAATGGAATACAATTTAGAAGACTTTGTTGATGAGATGTAATTTCTTTAAATTACAGCAATTTTTGTGTTTTTTCTTTTCTTTTTCTTTTCTTTCTTCTTGTTTTTCACTAATAATTTAGATAATTTCCATCATAATAAAACT
>JBHPFW010000028.1:0-19482 GCA_042571645.1 Nanobdellota archaeon | reverse complement strand
TTGAAGATGTATTATAATCATCAATCGGAGTATTCAACACAACACTAGGCTTAGTCGCATCAACAGTAAACATTCTAGTATCAGAAGTATTAACATTACTATGATCATCAATACAAGTCACATTCCAATAATGACTACCATCATCAAAACCAGCAACAGAATAATTTGTAGGTGTATTATTAGCAGAAGATATTCCACTCGCATTCACACTACTGTCAATAGTCAAATTACAATCTACACTTGAATGACCAGCATCCACAGCAGTCCAATTAAAGTTAATCAAAGTATCACTAGTATTGTAATCATCAATAGGTGTATTCAGAATTACATAAGGAGCAACAGTATCAACAGTAAAACTCCTAGTCAAACTAGTATTAACATTAGCAAGATCATCTACGCAAGTAACATTCCAATAATGAACACCATCATTGAAATCAGCAACACTATAATTAGTAGCACTACCAGCAGTAGAACTCACATCAGTAGCATTCACACTACCATCAATAGTTAGATTACAATCTAACACAGGATCAATACCATTATTAGCAGTCCAATTAAAGTTAATATCTGTTGAAGATGTATTATAATCATCAATCGGAGTATTCAACACAACACTAGGCTTAGTATTATCTATTGTTATTTCATGTGTATCATTAACACAGAATAAATCAGTTGTGCCTAATTCACAAGCCAGCAATACAAGATCATAAGTGCCATCAGCTGTAGAATCATCCCACAAATAAGTTGTATTGGACTGATTCATACCAGTAGCTAATGTTTTATTTAAAGTTGCACCATAATATAACAACAAGCTCGCATTCAAATTATCATCATTAGGATCAGCTGTAGCAAAGGTTACTGTATATGGCTGCGTCAGTGTTTCATTCTGACTTGGATTAATCAGATTTGCCAAAGGAGGATAATTCTGTGCAGCATCAATATTCCACGTAACATTTCCTTGCAGATATTTTTCATCTCCGTCTGTTGAATTAGCCCATAAACTGTAGATAAACTCAGTAGGATCAGCTCCATTGTAGAACCAATTAATATTCATCTCTGTTTCATAGCCGTCTGCTAAATTAGCCCAGGTAGCACCATTATCTGTAGAATAATTCCAGTGAGTTGTATAACCTGCAGCAGTTGCCTTATATGTTTTAATATAATAATATTTACTTTGCTGCGTTACATCTGTTTTTAGGATTACATATTTTGCATCTCCAATGGTATCTATCAAATTCTTGGTGAATACTCCTCTAAACTTGGTTCCATCATCCTGTAATTCTGAAGATAATTTTTGTGTTACTAAAGCACAACCTGCAAAGTTTTCAGGCAGACCAGTTGAATAAGTGCTGTTGCACAGATAAGCCTCTAAAGGCTGACCAGGCAAGTTGCCGCCGGTAGTATAATTAACTCTGAAATCTAACTTATACTGATCTGCATTTAATGGCACAATATTCTCATTTATTGCTATTTTAATCAGTTGGTTCTTTGTAATCTGTTGATTTGCGCCAGACTGCCATTTAACATCTGAGAAATTATACAAAGCATCATACCATTTGAATACATTTGGATTGTAATGTTCATCAAGTCTATAAATAAGATTTATACTAGAGCCTGAGCCCGTCTTTGTTTCAATTATTCTGTCTCCTTGATTGCCCTGAGTTGCATCATATGTTGAGGTGTTTGTATTATTAACAAAATGTATCCATCTGTATGTGGAATTATCATAATAATAACAGACACTTGACTGTTTATTGCCCAAGCTGCAGCCACTTGTACCATTTGCAGTAAAGTTCAAATACCAGCTGTCAACATTGCTTGAAGCATCTACAGAGAAGTTCAGCTCCATATATTCTATTTCTTCTAAGTTTGTTGTGTTAAAGTTATCAATTCTTGTAAGAGTACTATCTAGGCCATAAGCATCAATTAAGTTTATTATAACTAACTCTACAGTAAAACTCCTTGTTTCTGAAGTATTGATGTTGTCAAGATCATCCCAACACGTAACATTCCAATAATGATCTCCCTGATTAAAGTTGGAAACGCTATAATTAGTAGGTGTATTATTTGCAGATGCTATGCCGCTTGCATTCACCAAACCATCAATAGTCAGATTACAATCTAAACTGATATCAGCACCATTACTGGCAGTCCAATTAAAGTTGACTAAAGTAGATGTTATAGTATCATCATTAACAGGAGTATTCAATGTCACTGATGGACCTGTTGTATCAACAGTAAAACTCCTTGTTTCTGAAGTATTAACATTACTACCCTCATCAATACAAGTTACATTCCAATAATGAGTACCATCATTGAAATTTGCAACACTATAATTAGTTGCTGTTCCGTTAGCAGAAGTAATACTGCTTGAATTCACAACACTATCAACAGTCAGATTACACAATAAACTTGTATCTAAATTATCAGCAGCAGTCCAATTGAAATTAATCAAAGTATCTGTTGTATTATAGTCCTCTACAGGAACATTCAACACAACAGCTGGTTTTGTTGCATCAACATGGAATATGCTTGTGTCTTCTGCATGGATACCATCCATTGTACAGTTCACTGTCCAATTTTGATTCAATCCTTCATTTATTCCAGTAACAACAAATGTTGTTTCTATATGTTCAGTTGTTGTTTCATTACTCTGGTTGTAAATATCATTAATATACAAAGAGCAATTTGCAGTTGGGAAACTATCAGCATGATATACGAATGTGAAATTGATATTTCCATCATCATCATAGTATCCATAGGCTGGCGATATTAGCTCTGTAAGTGGACTTGTCAGAAGTATATTGACTTCAGATGAATTAGCTTGGTTCAGACCATCAGTTGCAGTAACAATTACCTTATATCCTACGGAACTGTGATCATCGGGCAAGGAAAGAGCTGGAATTAAATCAATTGTTGTGGGGGTGTTGTTGCTCAGCAACCCAGTATTTCCGATTGAATAAAGTGTATTATTAGCATAGTAAATATAGATTGTATAATTTATTGCAGAGTAAAGCTTATCAATTGCCAGCAAAGTAATAGAAGGTGTTGGATCATTTGTTAGTGTGTTATTTGCTGGATAAGTAATACTAATATCAAGAACTAAGCTTGTGTTTACATTAAACTGCAAATCACTATAGCCAATATTTCCAAGAGTATCATTTGCATAAACAATAAGATTATTAGTTCCTTCAACAGCAGTTATATCAACATTTGTTTCACAAGCATAAGATGTATTTGAGCCGGCATTCAATGAATACCAGCATTCAGCTACACTCAAGTTATCTTCAGCAGTTGCAGATAACCCTAGATTTTTTGTATTGTAAGTTTTTACTTTTGGATTGGCAATAGTAACAGTTGGGCCTATTGCATCAACATTAAAGTAATTTGTTGCTGATGTAGCTGTGTTGTCAAAATCATCTACACATGTAACATTCCAATAATGAGTACCATGATCAAATCCTGCAACAGAGTAATTTGTTGGCGTATTATTCAAACTGGCAATATCACTAGCATTAATACTTCCTTTAACAGTTAGATTACATGTTAAATTTGTATCATAATTATCAATAGCAGTCCAATTGAAATTAATCCAATCAGATGAAGTATTATAATCATTAACTGGGGTATTTAGAGTAACAGTAGGTGCTGTGAAATCTCCGGTCAGATTAATTGTCAAGCTTCTATTTGCATCAGCCCAATCACTATTTCCAGAGTCATCATAAGCTAAACAATTCCAAGCATAATCTCCATTTTCTAAGCTTAATGTGAAATTAGCCCAGGCAGAACTTCCTGTAACTGGTCTTGTTTCATTCAAAGCAAATGATTGGTTTGTAGCATTTGTAATGTACAAACTAATATTTGATATTATATCATTATCTGTTGCAGAACAATTGAATGTTACATCTGCAGGACTATCTGTATCATTATAGAATCCTTGAGCAGGTGTTACTAAAGTTGTTACAGGAGCTAGATTATCTGATGCATCAAGATCAACTCTTAAATAATCAATATAAGCAATTTTGTTTGCTCCACCTGCATATCCAAGGAATCTTACAACCAGGTTATTTAAGTCATAAGAAGTGTTGATAAAACCTCCCACAGCAACTGACTCATTTACTTCAATAACTGTTGTTGTTAAGGTTACATCAAACCACTGATCTGTGCTTGCTTTGTAAACCTCAAGTTTTTCTCCTCCTGCAAGAGTTGCATACCATTCTATGCTTATATTCACTGTATTTAATGTAAGGTTGCTAGGATAATTTATTGAGAAATTATACTCATGGTATACAGTTTCAACAAACACACTACCTTTTGGAAGATTATAAGTTGTTGTTACACCATCACTGGCATTAACTTGAGCAACAGTTGCAGTTCCTGCTGAACCAACATCCGCAGCTGCAGTCGGAGTATATATTCCTGTTTCTGCAAATCCAGGATCATCTGGAGTTAAAATAAATGTATATTCCTCTCCAGGTATTAATCCTGTTTTGAACAATACCCATTCACCATAACATTCCTGCTGTTCAAAGTTCCAATCCTTACATTTAAACAAGTTAGTACCTGTTGCAACTACTGTTACAGTTGCATTTGTAAAATCAAGATTAGTTGGGTCAATTGCATAAACTTCTACAAAGCTGCTAAATTCTTCTTCTTCAGGAACATCATCTATCTTGATGTTTTCTGCTGTATTTTCATCAACACCCAAATCACTGAATACAATCTCTTTTATAGGATGATCTTTCGGACTTACTTTAACTTTGGATTTTCCTTTTCTCAAAGTTTTGATAACTTCAATCTCTGCATCTAATTCTTTGCCTTTTGCATTCTTGACTGCCAAACTTATTTCTTTTGTGCTGAGAATTTCTTCTTCACTTTCTTCTGAACTTTCATTACTAACAATACTTTCTACATCACTTACATTGCTATCTTCGATAATAACAGTATCTTTGCTAACAAATTCATCAATACTTAAATTATCAACATAACTTGACTCATTGATGCCAATACTTAAATTATCAAGATAAGCAGATCCATTAATCATATTACCAGTATAATTGGATGAGTTTGGACCATATACTGCATAACCTGTGATAGTTGGTTCAGTAAATAACAAACTACCTAATACCATTGTTAAAACTAATAAGAGGAGTATCTCATCTACCCTAAACCTTTTCTTTTCTCTGCTAATAGGTTCTAGGTTATCCATTTCTACTTAGCCTCTTCCTCATCTTTTTTAACCTGGAATGCATCTTTTCTCCACCAAATCCAAGCTCCTTTACCTGAGCCCATAGGTTTTCCTTTTATCAGGCCGTCTCCTCTGAGATTATTCAGCCTGTAAAGAACCTTAATTCTCGTAACATCCTTTAGAATTAGTTCAATTTCTCTTGTTTCGAGAGGTTCTTCTGCCTTATTTAGAATTTCAAGTATCCTTTTACTAATTATATCAGTTTCTCTGCGCATTAGCCCATATTTCACAACTACTCCTATTTAAAGTTAACGGTATATTTATTAATAACCTCATGAATGAATACATGAATGAATACATGAATGAATACATGAATGAATACATCGAAACCTTCATCGATAAACAAAACCCAAAGAAAAGCTTTAAAAGCATCAAAAACAGCTAGATCAACAAGATTGACTCAGCAGGCAAGATACTGATTATGCTAATAATTAGAGGCATCATACTGATCCTAGCAGGCATAATCTGGCAGTTTGAAGCAATATCTTTATTTAGGAAAACTGCCTAGAAACATCTAGATTGAAAATGATATTTATAAGAATATTAATAAAAAAGACTTAGTATACAAAAAAAGTGAAACAATGAAAAACACAATAATTATGCTAATAATTGCAGTTCTTCTATTATCTACAGGCTGCATTGAAAAAAACCTTGAAACCGAATTAACAGAAGTTGACAGAGAACTTTCTGAAATTGAAGCAAAAACTGATAAAATTGTCTCAGATATAGAAAAAGAAGCAGAACAATTTAAATTTAAAATAACCAGCTCTGCATTTGATTACAACACCAATATTCCTTCTAAATACACTTGTGATGGTGAAGATATTAATCCACCCTTAACAATTGACAATATTCCAGAAAACACACAATCATTAGTGCTTATAGTTGATGATCCTGATGCTCCGATTGGAATATGGCATCATTGGGTTGTTTTTGATATAACATCAGTAAACTCAATAATAGAAACAATTCCAGAAAACTCTGTTCCTGGCAAACAAGGCAAAAACAGCAGAAATACAAATGATTATCACGGACCATGTCCTCCATCTGGCACTCATAGATATTTCTTTAAGATCTATGCATTAGATATTAAACTAAATCTACAAGAAGGATCTGCAAAACAAGAAGTAGAGCAAGCAATGCAAGGACATATTTTAGAACAAGCAGAATTAATTGGGCTTTATAATAAAGGATAAGAAAGAAATTATAAAATAATTTAAAAAAATTAATTATTTATCTTCTTCTCTTCCTTTTCTTTCCAGAACCTTCCATTCCAGGATGATTTTTACAACAACCCCTCATAATCCTTTTTCCAGTCAGCCAGAAGACAACTGAAAACACAAATGACGCAACTACAAGATAGAGTAGTTTAACCAAACTCCAGCCAATCATTTTTACAGCGGATTTATCACCCCAACTGCAACTACCCTCAGTACCTTCTTTTGTTCCCCAGCCTGCAACAGCTAAACTGGACAAGACTAACAACAATCCAAATATTAACAATATTTTTTTCATAAAATCACCTCACTGTTTTCAAAATATCCTATAAGATACGCTATAAAATAAAATTAAATACATACCCTAACAATAAAATCTGCGGGACTGTGATAACTGGAAGCCATATTGCTGCTCTTTTGCCAATATTGCTCCATATCAGGCCTATTTCTGTATAATCTGTTGCTACACCAGCCATTAAAAACACAAAGCTGTTTCCAAAAGCTCCAGTCTGAGTAAATATCTCAAATGCCATTGGAGCACTGCCTTCACTGCACACTTCTATTAATGTAGCCAACACCAAAACAACTACCATGCCCAAGACTGTTGCACCCATATAGCTCATAAAGAAATGCTGCGGAATAAATGCTCTTGCTGCAGATGCTACAACCATGCCAATCAGGATCCACCACATAACCATTTTTGATAATGACCAACTTCCAGCAGCTGTGCCTTTAGTTGCATCCCAAATAGTTGCTTTATTGAGTTTTGTTGCCTTCCATCTTTTTTTAATATCTGCCAAAATAGAGAAATCATAGTTCTTATTTTTAAATCCTGATTCACATTTGTCACATTCAACCATTCCTTTTCTTTCTAATACTTGGAAGATTAAACCAGTAATTATTGCTATTACTATTGCACTAATAACAATTAAGAATGCTTTAAATCCAAAAAAGCTAAAGAACAAAACTGTAATTGGCAGATTTGCCCAAGGACTTGCCAATAAAAATGCTATTACAGAAGATGTATTGGCGCCTTTTTTGTAAAGTTGTATTGCCAATGCCAAAATACCATGACTGCATGCACTCATTAGAAAACCAAACAACACTGCATAAATAATAGACCTTTTGTTATGCCTGCCAAGATATTTTTCTATATATTCTCTTGGAACAAAATAATCAATAATACCCCCTAACAAAAATCCCAACAAAATTGCCCACCATATTAATCCTAAATAATCAACTAAAGCATCAAATAAGGGATTAAGAAAAGGCACAAAATATGAAACTAAGAATATTAATACAGTAATCACACTAACAATGAATATTCTTTCCTTATACCATTTGCTTTGCTTTTTTATGCATTCTGGACAATACTCTTCTATCTTGTGTTTTTTCTCATATTTCCTCACACATGCTTCACTACAAAAATAATGGCCATGAGCATGAATATGTCCTTTCATCCCGCAAATTGGATCTGTTTTGTCTACCATTGTAATCTTCCTCTTCTTTCTAGTTTTTAAAGTTATATTTAAATTCGCCAGCGCCTATATTGTACACGTACCCCCGCAAGCTCCTGAACAACCTCCACAATTACTGCATCCTGTTGGTGCAGGAGCAGAAGATACTGCTTGAGCCTCTGAATCACCAGCTACTTTAGTTGCTGCATAAGTATTGAAAACATCTAATGAAAGTATTTCCTTCTGGTTTGTAATGCTATTGTCATAACTTACATCAAAATAATTTGGAAAACTGAATTTGACAGTCTGCACACCACTAATTGTTTTTAATTCGTTTGTAATCAAAGGTGCATGTCCAGGACAGGGTATTTTTACTTTTAGAGTGATTTCTGACAAACTTCCAGCAGTTATTGCACCTGTTGGAGTAGCTGAAGCCATATTTGCTGCTAATGGAAATATTATCATAAATAACAACAAATTAATAGCTATAGAAGTTCCGTAAAGCACAGAAAGATATTTCCATTTCTTTTTTATGCCAGCTAAAGAAATCAATCCAAATCTTCTAAGATAAATATATGCAGAGACTGTTGCAAACACAAATGACAATCCCATCAAAATGTAAAAGAAATAAGCATTAAGCATTAATGGCTTCAACAAACTTGTGGCTGCAGTAGCCCCTATAATTGTGAATATAATAAATACTATACATCCTGTATGCGGCAGTAATCCATACAATAATCCTGACAAAAACCCTTTATCCTCTTTGTCCTTTTTAGCTATTGGCTGGCAACAGCTTGGTGTTTCTTGTTCTTTGTTATCATCCATTTTGAATCCTCCCTTTTTGCCCGATATAATTAAGTTTACCATGGCGAGTGTCAACCATGTGGTATGACCTCTCGCAATCACAATGGATTGACGCAACACACTTCTTAACTACCTTAACACTCTAGGCGATGGTAAACTTAATTATAACACATTAGAAACTAATAACTACATATATTTTACCCCTGAAACTGACATATCTAAAACGTCTGAAACCTAAGAATTATCGTTTATTATCGTTTACAATGCGATTTTAAGGAAAACTTGTTTTGTCTTGCCTTTAGCAACTCTTTTTATTAGATTTTTCTTTTCTAAACCATCTAAAATAATGCTTAATTTTGATTTATGAAGATCTGTCCTTAATCTTAATGTCTGCTGAGTTATACCATCTTGCTCTTTGACAGCTTTTACGACTTTTTTCTCATCAACATCTAAGCCTTTCAGTAATATACTGAATTTCTCTTCATCTAATTCTAGTTGTTTATGCTCTTTCAATGCAGATGAAACTTTAATTTGGTGCTCAGCTAATACTTGCTGTGTTTTATCTATAAACCCAATATACACACCAAAAAGTATCAAAACACCTGAAAATACCCAACCAATAACATAAACTGTAAAATCTCTGTCTTCATGCAAGCATGTTCCATCATCCAAATAACAAGTACCTTCTTGTTGGATAAAGGTACTAATATAGGCATCTTCTTTTGCTTTAATACCAAAAACTATTCCTGCCAACACAATCCCTGCAATAATTAATATTATACCTATTTGTTTTTGATTCATTTTATACCTATGCACAAACACCTGTTGCTTTTTGTGCTGCCTTGCAAATATCACAAAACCTGTCTGTTATTTGTTTCTCTGAGAGTTTTTTGCCTGCTAATTCTTTTGCAAGATTTTTTATTAAAGCATCCACTTTCTTAATCTTTCTTAATTTCTTTGAATCTGAAGCTCTCTTGCCTTGCACATATTGAGTTACAGAAGATTTAGTAATACCTAAATATCCTGCGATTTCTACATTTGTTTTTTTATTCTCCTTTAGTCTTAATACTAGTTCACGTTTTATCATAGGGATCAATCCCCACATACATATATCACATGGAAGTTTCATTTTAACAATTATTAATTAGTCTATCTTAAAAATATTTTCATTTTTCTTCAACCACAAACAAACTATTGCTCGCAAACAGATTAGGCCATATTCTTATTTGTCTGCTCTTGTTGTTTTTCTTCAGATAATCGTATTCTGCCAATACCTTTATTTTGTTCTTTTTGCAGATGTCTCTAAAATCATAAACAGTCAATAACCTGATATTTGGAGTGTTGTACCATTCATAAGGCAAACTCTTGGATTTTGGCATCCTTCCTGAAAAAAAGAATGACTTTCTGATTTTCCAATGCCCAAAATTCGGAAAACTCACAATAACTTTCTTGCCCACTCTCAAAGCTTCTTTTAGAACATGAAGAGAATTTTTCACTACTTGTATTGTTTGATTAAAAATAACATAATCAAATGATTTATCCCTGTAATGCTTTAATCCTTCATCTAAATCTCCATGAAGCACAGATAAACCATGCTCAATACATCTTTTTACTTTCTCCTGACTTAATTCTATGCCTCTGCCATCAATCTGCTTTTTTTCCTTAAGCAACCTGAGCAAAGTACCTGTCCCACAACCTAAATCCAAAACCTTAGAACCTGGATCTATAGTTTCAATTATTTTTTTGTAATCAAATCTATTTCTTTTCTTTTCTTCCTGGATTTCAAGTTTAATTACTTCATTATTCTTTGCTGTTTTTTTAGTCATTTCATCATTCCCCTTTATTCATCACCACTATGATTATTATTTAAGAAATTCTTAATTAAATTTGTTTGAGTTTCATTATCCAACAAAAACGTATCATGGCCGTAATTTGATTCAATTTCAAAAAATACAACATCTGCTGCATTTCTTTGAAGAGCTCTTACTATCTCTTTAGAGTCTTTTGTACTATATAACCAATCTGATGTAAAAGAAATAACTAAAAATTTTGATTTTACTTTTGAAAAAACATTTTCAAGCTTTTTTTTGCCCCCTTCAGTTAAATCAAAATAATCTATTGCTCTGGTTATGTAAAGATAGGAATTAGCATCAAATCTCTCAACAAAAGACTTACCTTGGTATTTAAGATAACTTTCAATCTGAAATTCTGTATCAAAACTAAATGATAATGATTTTTTGTCCTGAAGATTTCTGCCAAACTTTTGCTTTAGAGAATAATCGCTAAGATAAGTTATATGCCCTATCATTCTAGCTGTTGAAAGTCCTAATTCTGGAACTTTCTTACCATAATAATTGCCTTTATTCCAATTTGGATCGGTTATTATAGCTTGTCTGCCTACTTCATGGAATGCTATGTTTTGGGCAGACTGTGTGGCTGCTGTAGCTATAGGTATAACTGATTTTGTTGTTTTTGGAAAAGTTACTGCCCACTGCAATGCTAACATTCCACCCATTGAACCGCCTGTAACTGCCAGAAGTTTCTTTATGCCTAAATGGTCTATTAGTTTTTTCTGTGTGTTTACAATATCTTTTAGAGTCACAATAGGAAAATCTATTCCATAAGGCTTTCCTGTTTTTGGATTAATAGAACTAGGACCTGTGCTGCCTTTACAACCTCCAATTACATTTGCACAAATTACAAAATATTTGTTTGTATCAAAACCCTTACTTGGCCCAATAATTGTGTCCCACCAGCCAGGTTTTTTATCTGTTTTAGAACTATATCCTGCAGCATGAGCATCTCCTGATAATGCATGGAAAACTAATATTGCATTGCTCTTTTTCTTGTTTAGTTCTCCATAAGTTTCATAAGCTAATGTAATTGGACCTAACTGTTTACCAGACTCTAGAGCTATCTCTTCCTTAATCTCAAAATACTTTGTTTCTACTAGTCCGATTGAGTTTTGTTTTGTGAAGTTTATCACCTTGTTATCATACTACTTAAGTTAAACCACCGACGCCTAGAGTGCTAAGGTTTATCACATTGTATTGCATCGATCCGTCATGATTGCGAGATGCATCAACACATGGTTGGCACTCGCCTCGGTGGTTTAACTAATTTCAAATAATTTTTGCAGAGACTCGCTTTGCTCGGGGACGTAACCAGGCTCACTCTTTGCATATTGTTTTGCACAAGCGGTTCCCTCCCGTAAGGAACAACCCCTTCCGCTTTTTCTTCAGATCTTGCTTAATCGTTCGCAATATTGGCGGCGTCCCTTCACTCTGCAAAAATTATTATCATTTCTGCGATTTCTTTAATGCCTGTTCAATATCTTCAATAATATCATCTGCATTTTCTATTCCAACAGACAATCTTACAAGCTCCGGAGTTATTCCTCCTTCTTCAAGTTGTTTTTCATTAAGCTGGCTATGTGTTGTGGAAGCAGGATGTATTGCTAAGCTTTTAGCATCTCCAACATTTGCTAGATGCGAGAACAATCCTAAGCTGTTGATGAATTTCTCTCCTGCTTTTCTGCCGCCTTTGATACCAAACACACTCACACCGCCAAAACCATCTTTCAAATACTTTTTTGCATTATCATGTGTTGGATGTGTGTCTAAACCGGGATATTTTACCCATTCAACTAAATCGTGACTGCTCAAATATTCTGATACTTTAGCTGCATTATCGCTATGCTTTTTCATTCTTAGTTGTAATGTTTCTAAGCCTTGCAAAAATATCCATGAATTATCTGGGCTGATGCAGCCTCCAAGATTTCTTAATGGCACTAATCTCATTCTAAGTATGTAAGCTAATTTTGTTAGATCTCCTAAATCATGAGCATATCTTAAGCCATGATAACTATTGTCTGGTTCTGTCAGCAAAGGATGTTTTTTACTTGCAGCCCAATCAAAATTACCAGAATCAACTACTGCACCGCCAATACCTGTGCCATGCCCACCAATCCATTTTGTCAATGAATGAGCAACTATATCCACGCCATGCTTAATTGGCTGCAATAATGCTGGTGTTGTAAATGTGCTGTCTACTATGAACGGAACTCCATTGTCATGAGCAATTTCTGCTATTGCCTTGAAGTCTGGGACATTTAATGCCGGATTGCCAATAGTTTCTGTATAAACTGCTTTTGTTTTTGCAGTAATAGCTTTTTTAATATTATCTGGGTCTGTTGGATCTGCGAATTTTGTTTTTATTCCAAAATCTGGCAGGATATTATTGAACTGCGTATATGTGCCACCATAAAGATCATTTGCAGACACTATTTCATCTCCATTTCTTGCAAGATTTACAATAGAATAAAATATTGCACATGTGCCTGATGCTAATCCTAAACCTCCAACTCCGCCTTCTAAATCAGCCAGTCTTCTTTCAAGAATATCAGTAGTAGGATTCATTAATCGGGTGTATATATTGCCTAACTCCTTTAAACAGAATAAATTAGCTGCGTGAGTTGTGTTCTTGAATGTATAAGAGCTTGTCCTATACACTGGAACACCCCTTGAAAGGGTTGTTGGGTCTGGTTCCTGACCAGAATGCAATGCTTTTGTCTCAAATCTTGGGTTTTTAGCCATTTTATACCACCTTTGTTGTTTTTTCTTGATTATGCATATATCTTAATCAGAAAGTTAACAATCGTGAACAGCTATTTAAATATTCTTGAGATAATTATTCTGATTGGAATAATTTGGAGACAGGAATATGATGAACTTATAGAAATGCGAACAACCAAAACCCACTGGACATCTTTGCCAAAAAGGTTTATAATAACTATGAAACACCTATTTAATTAGAAAACAAGCATCACAGCCATTCTCCGGCAAATAAAGCTAAAACAAAAGATTTAAATATTAGTGTTAATTATAAATTACAGTTAGTTAATAAATATTAACTAATTAATTCAGATGGAGAAATAGGTTGCATAAAACTAGGTGTTCACTATGAATGCAGCATTAAAAGCATTATTATTCCATCTCATAAACAAAAGATATATTGGTGGAAAACATACTCCAGAAAACCAATTAATTAAATCAAAAACCAAATGGCTTACATCACAAGATAAAAAATCATTTGAAAAAGCTTACAAAACAATTGTCAATGAAGGCTTTATTTTAAGAATAAAAAAGAAAACAGGCAAAGGATCTGATTGGCACATATGCTTAAACCCAAGAAAACTAAAAGAATTAAATGAAATCATAAAAATGCACCAAAAGCATTTTTAGGATGCAAAAAGATGAGTCTATATCTAAAAATCAAAACATGTATTTTAGACTCATATTTTTAGCATGTTGGATTGATTCAAATGAAAAACATTGGAGCTTTTTGCGAAATCTACGGCAACACAATACACAACAAAGTCCTAGAATACTTACTAGAAAACCAAGATCTTGACTTTGCTATTGGAGATATGGCAAAAGAAATTAAAATTTCCAGACCAAAAGCTTATGAAGTTATTAAAGAATTTGAGAAAAAGAATTATGTTAAAAAATCAAGAGTCATAGGAAAAACCCAATTATATCAATTAAATAAAAACAACAAAATAGTTAAATTATTCTTGAAGAATTTTAAAGCTTGTCTGAAACTGGTTCTCGAGGAATATGAAGGGGATAGGAATTTAGTTGAGGGAAAAGGAAAGGCTTCTTTAAGTGTTACCAATTAAATAGAAATCACGAAAAGATAGTATATAAATATACTAGCAAAGGATTATAAACAGCCGCTATTTCTAAACAAAATATGACTGATTTAATCCACCTAGACGGCTTAAGCGGACTTACTTCTGGTATTCCTGATGATATAAATCCGATGCATAATCCTTGGGCTTATTATGAAATTCTAGGAGTAGCAAGAGATTCTTCATCAGATAAAATAAAAAAAGCTTACAGAGATTTATCTAAAAAACTTCATCCTGATAACCCAGAAACTGGAGATAAAACTAAATTCAAAACAATCACCCGAATATATAACCTTCTCTCACATGATGGCGGACAACTAGGACCGGAATACAGCAAACGTAAACATTATGATACCATATGTACCTTAGAAGACCTTTTTGATAGTTTTATTGAATATGAAGGTGACAGAACTAAGAAAGTCTCTGAACTTAAATTAAAAGAGCTTGAATTCAAAACAAAACAAGCTGAATTTTTGCAGGAAATGAATGATTATGATCCGAGATTTTCTGAACTTCAACAAAGACTACAAGAATTGCTTATTATGGACGACCCTCCAGAAAAAGAATTCATTAACATAACACAAGAGATAGACGGAATAATCACAGCTGTTAAAGGAGAAAATCCTGAATTAGCCAAACAACATATGGAAATGATGGAAGAAAACTTCAAGGATAAGATGAGAGAATTAAATTTATTTAATATTATGTTTAATGAAGATCCCGAATCATGGTTCTATAAAATCTTGGATGTTATACATTTAGGCGAAGGCACTGTTACATTCGGCTATGAAGCTAAGAATGAAGGTTTAAATCTAATGGGCGTCAATAACCGAAAAGGTATTCTTGAATTAATGTTAGGGGGCAATTCTAATATAAGAGGTTTTTTTAATGTCCATTTTAAAGCAGACCAAGCCGATGTAAAAGTATATAACGCTTCCTTAAATGGCATATTCCACATAATTAATGGGAATGTCGATGTAAACTTTCCTTACAGCACTTATAAAAATGTAATTAGAGCAAGAGCTCCAGAAATTAATTATACTGGTTTTGTTAAAGAAGGCGACCTTTTTGTTCCAGAAAAATATGCAACAGATAATTGGCAAGAAAGAAAACCAACATTAGATATTGCTGTTTTAGATGGTAAAATAAACCTTAATCTTTCAAGAACCTTATTCGAGTATGCAGGAGGAATATTGTCGAGAGGTAGAGAATATTTAAGAAAAGAGAACAAATAGTTTAGTTAATGAGAAAAATATGAAGCAAGAAATTACAGCTTAAAATGCTGATAGATCTTAATTTTAATAAATTATAATGTTCTTTCTATAAACTCTTTAACATCTTCAAGAAAAACAGGATATCTATTTAATATCACATAGAGTTCTGCTTTTTTGTTAAAAGCTTTATCCATCATCTTTAAGAGACTTGACTTTGACTTTTTCTCAAATTTATTCTCAAATGTATAAACTTCATTTGCATGTTTAGAAGAATAAAAGCAAAAAAGCTGCAGCATAAAATCTCCAAAATACATAATATTCTGATGAGGCACATTTACACCAGTCTTAACTTTCATATTCAAAGATCTATAAAATTTAGCTGCCCATCTATCTGCAGTTTTGTCAGACTTACAGAATACACATATTTCATTATCTTTTTGAAGTTTTTTTATTACCTGCAAAAGTTCTGGAGGAATAATTGGCGGAAGTCTTGTTAAGAAAACATACAATTTATTGGAGTTTTCATTTTTTAAATGCCCTTTTGAATAAGCCTGCAAAATAAAATCCAATACACCATATAAAGATGAAAACCGAAATGTCTGGATTTTACTTCTTTCATCAATTTGATTTGAGTTGTAGTTCACATTAAAATAATTTGAATATGCTTTTGAAAAAAGCTTTGTTTGTTCTTTAACCCATTCTTTATTGAGAAAATACTGTTTTTCTATCTTTTCAACAACCTCCTCCTTAATTAACTCATTAATTGCTTTACGAACACCTTGATATGAAATCTTATTTGTTTTTTTTACTTTTTTATAAATTTGGGTTAATGATATTGGAAATTCTTCTCTTAGAATAGAAATAATTAAACTTTTAGTTGAATTCATTTTTTAACCCTTTCCCCCTAAGAATATCCCAAAATCTTGCTATTTTTAAACTTTTTGTTTACTTCTTGTACCGCACATTAATATCAACATAAAACAGCATATCAAATATGCTAAACCTCATTTTTAGTGCAGCAATAACAACTGGGTATAGTGATGAATGAGATATTATTAGTGCAGGCAAGAGGCGGAAATGATCTTTCTCAATATTCTAGTTTAGTTTTAGAGCAAATTAAGCGAATCCTGCCTGATGATAGCAGGTTAAAAAAACATTTTGAAACAAAAAAAGCTGTTCACATACCTGGTTTGGCTATGCCAATTATTCATACTGCAATTAAACAATACTGCAGAGATAATGTTAATATAAGTTTTGTTGATCAAAGAATTGAACATCTAAATTACGATATTGAAGCAGACTTAGTATTTATTTCAGCAAATACAACAACAGCTACTCACGTATATCATATGGCATCAAAGTTTAGAGAAAATGGTGCTAAAGTAGTTTTAGGAGGCCCTCATGTTTCAGCCTGCCCAGTTGAAGCATTAAAATATGCAGATGCTGTTGTTAAAGGTGAAGCTGAACTAATTTTGGAAAAGATCTTAGAAGATTTTCAAAATGGACATCTTAAAGGAATATATCGAGCAAATAAACTTATCAATATGAATTCTGATTATCTAACTCCTGACATTTCAATATTTAATGAGAAATATTATCTTGGTGATTCAATAGAAGTTTCTAGAGGCTGCCCAAAAAAATGTTTATATTGTTATGGTCCAGTTATACATGGCAATAAATACAGAACAAGACCTGTAATGTCAATAATTAATCAAATTAAAGAATCTGAATCAGATTACATCTTTTTTCCGAGTGATAATTTAGTTGGAGATCCTGAGCATGCAAACAAGTTATTATCTGAACTCAAAAAATTAGATAAACGATGGATTGGTAGTGCATCTGCTGATCTAGCCAAAGATAGAAAATTAACTGAGTTAGTGATTAAGTCAGGATGCAAATTATTAATTGTTGGTTTTGAGTCCATATCAGAAATAATATTAGACAAAATGGGCAAACCCCACAACAAAGGAGTTGAATATGGTAAATTTGTGAAACATTTACAAAATAATGGTGTTATTGTTGCAGCTTGTTTTATACTGGACTATGATCCAAAAGAATCCCTTAATTCAATAAGAGATCAGCTTAAATATCTAGAAGATAATGAATTCCTACTTCCTATGTTTGCTAATTTAACTCCTTATCCTGGAACTCCAATATTTAATCAAATGAAAAGCAAAGGAATCTTAATACCTGACTTAGGTTGGGAACATTATGATGCTAGGTCTGGAAAGCCTGTTTTCTATAGACCTAACCACACCCCAGAATATTTAGATGCATTAGAAAAAGCAGTTACGCAAGACACTGGATTACAATATTTCATTAAACAAATACAGAATAGGCCTGATTTAATTGAAAAGTTTGCAAATTGATCTACTATTATCGCACCAATAAGTTCTAATCAACTCTAAAAGAATTTAATCTTCATTTATTCTTAAAACCTTTAATCAATTCTAACAGATTTTAAACCCTGCACCAAATAAATCCACTAACCAATCAATACACCTAATTTCCACACTAACATAGCTTGTAGGGATTATGCCAGAACAACTCAGTTTACTATATTATACCGACTACACCAACAAATAGCCATATTCGTGCATCATCCACTAAGCCGTCGGCATAATTCCGACCTGTAAAGTATTATCCCGACAAAATAGTTTAAGCCCCTCTAACCCAATAACCTTGGTTCTGCAACTAAATGTTTGAAAGTATGCGGTTTTAAGGTAAAACACCGACGGGATCGGGATTACACCGAAAAAACAAAAAACTCTTCTTAGAAGGCAAAAAACTGCCTAAAAAGAGGTATCTGAACTACCCTCAACAAGAGATCTCTTGTTCTAGGGCAAATATGAAGGTTTTTGATATAAGTTTTAATTATTGATTACAATATTTAATCAGAATATTTCTTTTTATTACCTAAACCAAAAGGTTTATCAATAACATAAGAATTCCTTATTCCCTTGTGTTGTGCAATTAAAATATTTAATCAAAAACAATACAATTTAAGAAACCTCGTCGACAAATGTCGGGATTTTCCCAAAGCTTAAATATAAGTTGCACTAATACACCTAGAGAGAATAACAAATTCTCCCCCTAAATTAAGTCCGGAAGCCAAAAAAACTGAGGTGATTAGTTTCAGAAACGAAAAAATAGTTCTAACAAACATAGAGCCAGGTCTAAACCCTGATACAAATGAATTAGCAAGCATAATACTTGCAAGATTAGGTCTTTTACCGAGGAAAGAAGGCTCTACAGACAAGATGCATCTGACTTTTTTACAGATGTATGAAAAAACCAAACTAGCAAACCGTGAGAAACGACCAGAATCTGCTGTGATAACAGTTGAAGAAATGGCTATGTATGCAGGGATTACTCGACAGACAATGTACGACTACTTGAGAAGATGGCTTGAGCTTAATTTAATAGTTAAAACCAGCTATATCAAAGACTCTAAAGTGATTATAGGGTACAAATTAAACGGAAACACCCTCGAGAGTGCCTTTGAAAAGGCCACAATGGAAGTTAGAAATAACATGGAAGTAACTATGAAGTTTATTAAAGAACTTCAAAAAACCATTAAAAACGAAAAAATAAGCCAATCTCAACAACAAATAAGACATGAAAATGAAGAGAAAATGCTTGCAATCTCTGAGAATTGATTAGAGGTTTTAAGTATTTTTTCATTTATTTTTTTATTAGTAAAACTTCTTCTCGACAATAAATGGTCTAATACAAACTTTATTCGACATAATCCCAACAAAATTCTAAATTAAATCGACAAAATATTATCCCGACAATAATCTCGGATAATTTCTTAATCCTCGTACATAATACACTAAAGAGATTATCC
>JBHPFW010000027.1:0-19757 GCA_042571645.1 Nanobdellota archaeon | reverse complement strand
CAGAGACAGCATCAGTAAAATTAAAGGTTATATCAGGAGTAGTATCAGAAATATCCGTATCATTCTCAGGATCATTAATAGTTACAACAGGACCCTCAAGATCCACAATAACATTTGTGCTATTGTCTATAGCAGAATACCCCGTACTATTTGTTGCATTTGCATATATTGTATAAACCCCATCCCCTGTAGATGTTGTATCCCAAACACAAAGATATTCTGTTAAATCAACTGTATCATTGCTACAAATCACTTCTCCATTTATTGAGACATTAACAAGAGTTATATTAGCAGCATTGTCTATTGTAACATTAACTGTGTAAGAATCTGTAGTAATCACTTCACTATCTGCTGGATCAATCAGAGTAACTGTAAATGCAGCAAAAGCAGAACTAACTGTTAGTAACAATATTAATAAGAGAATTATTAATAGAGGAATCTCTCTAGAAAACAATGTAATATTAGATCCTCTCTTTTTTTTCTCTATCTAAACACACCCTATTCCTATACGCAATAATACATTAATATCTAAAATATACGTAAATACACCAACTAAATTACCCAACGATACAAATATATTATTATTGTTCTTTAAAAGAATCTAAGACCTTTTTAAATATTTTGGTTAGTGTTTAGATTATTTAAAAATAATCTAGAAAGACATTATACGTAGTTTAATTTTTTGAGATATCTCTTTAAATCATTATAATTTTTACTTCTGTCTAGTATGCAAAGAATTTTTATGAAATGTTTATCAACCAGATAGATAATGCGTATTTCTTTTCCTTTATCTTTAATTCTTATTCTAAAAAGAAACAATGAATAACCCTGAATTCTTTTATAGCGATAAGGATTTATTTTTACTAACTTTAATTTTTCTTCTATAAGCTTTGCAGTTTCACCACTAATATCATCTAATTGCTTCAAAAAGAAAAAAGAAGGTTTTAATACATATTTCATATCACTCTCTCCTGAGCTTCTTGAATAATTCTTCTTCTGTTCCGAAAAGTTTTTTCTCTTCAGATGCTTCAGCAAGTTTGCTAACAAGAGCCAGTTCTTCTTTAGATATTTCTGGTTGATCAAATAGTTTTTCTCTCATTGTTTCTTTAATAAAATCCTGGAGATTACTAAAACCGTGCTCTTCTGCATAAATTCTGGCTGAAGCGAGTATTTTCTCAGGCAGCCTCAGGTTAATTTGTGTATTCATAATACCTATAGATACCAACTGGTATTTAAAGTTTTCGGTTTTTTCTTAATTTCATTGGCCCCATAATTAGATATTGAAAAAAGTAAGAAAAAGCTTCAAAATATGATAAAAATTAATCAATAAAAAAACAAACAAAAAATCAATAATTAACTAAAACTTCTACATCTTTGCCAAAGATTCTGCTTAGGTCCTGGAATATTTTGTCTTTGATGAATACTTTTGGAGGAATTTCTATTTTAGTCAGGGCTTGTTCAAGCTCTTCCATGCTGCTTGCTTCTGGAGCTCCCAAGCCGCCATCTTCATCAATTGGTGCTTTTGAGAGTTCTTTTGATTCATTATCAATATCATGGATTATGTAAGCTTCTTTGTCAAGCAAGATTACTTCGCCATATTTTTCTCCATGCTTAACTCTTATCTTTGTTCTTTCAAGCTCTCTGCCTCGTTTTCGTTGTATGTACTCAACCATGAACTTGATGAATTGATTTGAGTCTTTATTGACATTCTCTACTTCCTGTTTTGTTAATTTAGCTTCTTCATAATCTATCTTAGCTTTTTCAATCTCTTTAAGGATTCTCAAATATTTTTCTGGGATTTTTCCAAGGTGGATCATTTCTGTTTCAAACAACTTTATCACTTCTTCATTCTTTACTCGCTCAATTCCTTCCAGCCTTAGAACATCTCTTATTATTGTTACAACAGTCTCATAAATCTTGAGTACTCCCTCTTCCTCTTTCATCTTTTCTATTTGAGTAAATAATCTCTGGATTCTCTTGAGATATTTTTGTGCGTCAGTAACAAGCTGATCAACTTCTTTTCCGGTGATTTCTTTCTTTGTGCCGTGCTCGAGTTCTTTCCTGACATTGATGTTATGCTCAAGAATATCAACGAATTTTTCTTCTAGAAGTTTTTCTTTTTTGACAAATATCTCTCTCATGAGTTTAGCAGTTTCTTTTGGAGCAGGCGGTGGAATGCCAAATAACATCAAAGCTGCCTGTGATGGAGTAAGTATGGCATAATAAGTATCTTCCATGCCAACATCTTTAAGTTTAGCTTCTACTCTCTTTATTATCTGCTCGCCTGAGTTCATGAACATATCAATTGCTTCTTGCGATGGTTTAATCTTGCCCATCTTCAGAAGTTGTTTCCATGGCATGAATACTCCTCTGTCATAGAATGGCACACCATCTCTCAGAAGAGTGAAAATAATTGGATTAGCTTCTTTTAAGCTGTCCCAGAAATCAGTTAAGATATAAACCTGGATATTAAGCTTATTTCTTATGCCTGTCATTTCTCCAGCTTCTATACCCATGCCGATGATTATTGCTCTTAATCTGTCTTTTAACTCTGCCCGGGTCATCTTTTTAACATCAGTATCATCTATAACCAAGAATACATCAATATCAGAGGTTTTTGTTGCTTGGCCTCTTAATAATGATCCACTTAACACATAACTTGTAATGTATTTGTCAAATTTCTTGACAACCATTGTTTTATGGACTTCTGCAATCTTAATAGCTGCTAACATGCCAGTATCATATACTGGTGCAGCCATAGCAATCATTTGAGTCATGTCATATTTGCAGTCATAACAAGACTGCCAGACATCAGAAAGAATGACTGTTTGAGGCAACATATGCTTGTTTATTTTTTGAGCAGTATCATTTATTATCGCGCCTAATTTGTTCTTTAGTTCTTCTTTAGACATCTTCTGGCTGTCTGTATCATCTACTAAAACTAGAACATTAATTTGGTCTTTAGGAGGGGCTTTTTGGCCTTGTTCTGGCTTTGGTGGAGGCAGTAAAGCAACACCAATTATATATTTGTCAAACTTCTTAACTATTTCATCCTTGAATTTATCCAGCTCTTTTTTGATTTTTTCCAGTTTTTCCTTAACTTCTGGAGAAAGGTTTTTCGGATCAAAACCTGGTTGGGGTTCTTCTTTGGCTTTAGAATCTTTTGAAGCAGGATGTTCTTTTTTAGCTTCTTTTTTTGGATGTTCTTCTTTAGTATGTTCTTTAGGATGTTTATCAGTCATTTTAAATACCTCTTAGTGCCTCTTAAATAATGCCTCTTTCTTAATGCCTTTTATTAATATTTGTAACTTTTTTGTCACTATGATTTTTGATGTAGTCTAGTTTATTTAAATATAAGTAGACTGTAGTAGCTATTTCTGAGACAAAAAGGTCACTATTTTTATGATAAAAATGTCCCAGTTCATTGTTAATATATATAGAAAAGTTTATATAGTAGTAACACCATAACTGTATAGTAATAACAAAAATGTCGTGGTTTATATGGCATTTGAAACCAGCTAAAAAGCAAAAAAATAAATAAACCAACAAAATAACTCAAACAAACATAGTTAGCTAAGCAGGTCTAAACAACAAAACCAGTAACAAAACGAAATATTTATAACTAACTATCACTAAAAAAGACTAAAAAAACAAAAAACAATAATGGTGAAACAAAATGGCAGAACATGGAGAAGATGAGAATATTGAAAAAGTTGTTGAACGAATCCACAAAATGGTTTCTAAAACAGACAATGGACTATTCCAACATTATAATGCTTTAGAAGCATCTTTTGAAGCTGCAACTGAAGAAATGAAATCAGCTCATCCTGAACTTAAAAAAGATGAAACAACCGGAAAGTATCATTCAGAACTTTCTGCTAAACAAAAAACGGCATTCAAAAAAAAATTAATAAAAAAATTAAAAGCGCACACTGTCAATTATCTTAAACCAACAAATGACATTGACGACCATGTATTCTCAGAACAGTTAATGAGCAGACTCTATGGGGTTAATGAAAATCAACTTGAGCAATTAATCGAACATCTGAAAACACCTGATCAGTTTACTCAGGTGTATCAGCGTCTGAGCGAAAATTTCCAAAATACTACTTTAGGCGATACTTTAGCACCATTGAATAAACATGAACATGTAGCAGCTGCTAAACCATACTTGCAAAAATTAGCAGGTAAGATAGGATATAAAGGAGATGCTGTCAAGGACGATAGATTAAAAGAAACTGCTGATTTAAGATCTGCTTATCAAGCAATATTCCAACACAGTACTCAGCTTGAAAGGCTAAAAAAACAACAAACAGGCAGCTACCAAGCTCCAAAACAAGAAGGCGGGCATGGACATGATGCTCATGCAGGTCATTAAATTAAATAATTTTAATTATTTTCATTAAATTCAAATTTATTTTTTCATTTTTATTCTCAAAACAGGGGTGTTTAGGGACCATGAATTATGCAGCAGAGTTTAAGTTCCGGAAACAGTACAGTTGGGCTAGAGTCTAGATTAGATTCAGCTCCAAAAATAAGTAATCCTAATTCTCATCCAAATTATGGTTTTAATCCTGGTTTAAGTCAGATTGCTTTTCAGGTAGACAATACTTTTGCTTATTCTGCAAATCACAAATACGTGCCTGGAGGACGAGTTGATATGAGATATCCTCTTAATTCTAAAGCAGCATGGCAGGTTGCAAAACAACTAAGTTATCTGCCAAGTAAAAGCACTTCTGCTCCTCATCGAGGTACTACAAATATTACTGTAACAGACGGAGTAATTTTGATGACTAAACGAGGCCCAACAATACAACAGCCAATATCTCATGGATTAAGCAATCTTGAAAAAGCATTTATGAAAAGATACAATGTGCCAATAGATGCACAGGGTTATTCAGACAATTTTCATCAATTAGTCAGCTTTCACAACAAACCAATGGATTACAGGCCTGGCCAAGCAGGAGTATTCTTGAGAACAGCAAAAGAACTTGGCTTAGTAAGCAAATATGACCCAACAAAAGCAAAAATATTCATAGCAGAAGATTTAGGGCCGGGTGTATTTGCAAAGGCATTAATAGGCAAGAAGATAATCCTTATCTCACAAAAAGCTTACATAGATGGAGTTAAGATAGCTAAAAAATATGGAATACCTCTTAGAGAATATATTAAAGGCGTAGTTAATCATGAAAATCTTCATGCAGTTGCAGGAATAGCAAGTGAGAAAAAACTAGAAGAAATAAGCTTCAGAACATATGAAGCATTAGCCAAGATGGAGCCAAACCAAGAGAAAAAAGCTGCTTACTTGGCTTTAGCAAAAGAATCAAGATTCAGACATGCAAATATTAAAGAACTTTATGGCAGAAGAGCAGCTAAAAGAACCAAAGAGGCTGGTAAATTTTATTCTTATGCTCAAAGCGGAACACAGCCTGGTAGAACAGCAAGGGAAACTTATGCTAGTTTAGAAGGAAAAATCAAATCTGCACTAAAACAAAGCAAAGTTGTTTTCAAAAGAAAACCTGGCAAAAATAATGGCAGACTGCTAATAGCTGTTAAAGGAAGCTACAGAGACAATGGAAATGTTGTTGATGATTCTATGAGAAACCCGAATGAACCTGGAGGACCAGAAGTTAACTACAGTTTAAAATCGAGATATGGAAGATCAAAAGATCACAGATCTGGTTGGAATGGTGCATTACAACAGATGGGTGATGGAATGAGACGTTACACACCTGGACAGAAAAGAGTAAGAAACAGTACTGACAAAATAATTGACAGGCCTGCATATACAAGAGGCTATCTAACTAAGGATGCAAAGGTTTCATATAGGTATAGGGATTTTACTGACGAAAGAGGCGGCAAAGAAGACTTTGATGCGCAAAGAGATTATGATCCTAGCAAAGCAAATGGCCAGGAAGAACATGCTAAAGAAGCCTCAAAGAAAACAAGCAAAAAGAAAAATAGATCAAAGAAAAAAAATGGATCAAAAGATTCATCAGGAAACTCAGACTCAGATTCAAATGGTTCAGCAAAGACTGCTTCAAAAACAACTGGACCTAGTGGAAAAAGCAAAGGCGGAAAAGGAAGAAGTAGTGGTAGTAAAGGTGGCGGCAGTAAAGGTGGGAAGTAATTTCTGAAGTGTAAGTGAGTTCTTAGTGTAATGATATATTCAACACAACTTAACATATCAACATACTCACAATAATATTTTAAATTCGCCAGCGCCCAGAGTGCTAAGGAATTTCTAAATGCTTTTGCGTCGATCTATCATGCTAAATTGAGCAAAGCTCAATTTGCATCCTAAAAATGTTGGCATTTTTATGATGATTGCGATATACAACCACACTTGGTTGGCACTCGCCCTGGCGAATTTAAAATATTTAGCTAGAAATATTTAAAAAACTAAATTCTAAACCTTAATCCCCCCAATAAGAAATTAGAGTGCCAATATCTAAAAAATTAAATTCTAAACCTTTATTCTCTCAATAAGAATTATCATGAATAATCTTGCCCAGACTACTAATGGGAATATTATTATGAAGAATGGCACAAAGAATAATGTTGTGCTTATCTTGCCCAGCTCACTTATTATCGAGCTTGCCAGATAGAACTTTAATAATATTAACAAAAACATCGGAGCAGTGATGTAAATTCTTTTTATGCCAATTATGAATGTTTTTTTCAGTATTTTCAGGAATTTCTCCTTGTTTATCAAGGAATAAGCTATGAACATAAAATAAATCAAAGCAAAATTAATAAAAAGAGTTGAATAGCTTATTGCTACACCAGATACAGATGGAGTTAATGACATTGCAGTCTGCATCATTATTTTCAATGCGATTGAAAAAACACTGAAAAAGAAAAATACCCACAATACTGTGATCAAAGTGAATTTTCCTATGTAATGAAAGTAATCCACTTTCTGACCGGACATCTTGGCAGAAAGCCTCCAGCTCAATCCCTGCAAAACACACCAAAAAATAAGACTTGACAAAACAATCATTAATGTTGACGACATAAGATTTGACATGTGGCTTTCAAATATTTCCTTGTTAAATATTAATTTTGCAATAGAAGGATCTGCAAGATGTGCTTGAGTTATCTCCTGGGTTTTTGTGCTTAAAATTGCTGAAAGCTCTACCAAGCTGTCATAAATCTTCAGCATATAATGTGTTATTATACTGCCTGATCCCAAGAGAAAAGCAATATCCAGAATCAAAGTAGGCAAAAGCCTGTAGCTTTTTTTTGCAAACAAACTGTATGAATCCAATAATGATGCTAAGAATATGTTTGTTCTGAAAATATTCTGTTTTTTCTTTTTATGCAGATGTTTTTGAGTTTTGTGCACATTTTTTTGAGTTTTGTTTTTTTTCCTTGTCATAAAAATCTCCTTAATAAGAAAAGCTTGAGTTTATTGTTTAGTTTATTACTCGGATTATTGTTTAGTTTATTGCTTAGTTTATTGTTTAGTTTATTGTTTAGTTTATTACTTAGTTTATTTAAGACACAGAGTAACTAATTGTTTTGAATCTTCTTTTTTGTTCGGACAAACAGAAGAATCAATAGGACCTCTGCCTGTCTTCACAATAAGTTTCTTTCCATCTTTATGAGGGAAAGAAGCTGCTGAAATAGGCGATCTCCCCATAAGTGCTGAAACAGATGCCTGGGCTTCATATTCATTTTTTGCTCCGTCAGTATAAAGAGGCGACCATCCGCCTTTTAATATCTTATTTTTTGAAGATGTACAATCTCCTTGCTTGCAAACAATATAACCAGTGTGTCCCCCTGCTTCAAATTCTCCTTCTAAAGAATCTCCTATTATTTTATCTCCTTCTACTTTGGCAGTAATCTTTATTGAAACATTTGGGTCCAGAGTTGTTAATTTATCCATATTCATATAAACAAAATCCAACTCAGGTTTTACTTTAAGCTGCGCTCCATCAGTATAATCATCTGAAACTGAAAATCCTCCAATCTCCAAACCAGTGATATCAATTTTATTTTCTTCTGGAATTCCTCCTCCGGCAACACCTTCCCTGCAAACAACTTTAAATGGAACTCTAATATTTCTTTGTGGCTTGTTACTTAAATCAAGGGTTGGTTGAGCACTTGTAGTATAGCCGCCTGTTGTGCCCCAAGGCATTGAATAATAGATGCTGAAATCAGCATTCCAGTTAAGTTCATCACCAACACAATCAATAGGTGCTGCATCCCCTCCAGTTAATGTCGACGAAGTAGGTGTGAGATCTATGAATCTATAATCTTTATTAGGATCGTCCTTATCAGGAAATTCAATATTTGATGGTTTCTTTTCTGCAGTTGCATCTTTGAAATAAGGATCTTTATCTTCTGTTTCATTTGAGAAAAAAGGACTTGGTTCTAATTTTAACAAACTACCATCTGCCTTATTGCAATTTATTGCAGTAACTTTTAAATCAACCATTGTTGCAGTGCATTTTGTTAAAGGTGTTTCCATAGCAGGTGCGCATTTTCCTTCTGTACCTCCGCAATTCAAAGGCCCGAGATAAAATTCAAGTACTGCACCCTTAGTTTCTTTTTTTGATTTCACAATATATACCCTCTCACCGTCCCCGCAGGTTGTACTTAATGGTTTTACTCTTACAGAACCAGACTGAGCACAAAGTGTAGCATAAACTCCTGCAACTTTTTTGACATCATTTATGTCTAATTTAAAGTCCTTTGGAAGAGTGTCAATAAAAGGCGCTCTATCTTGTGTTATTCTTGTAAAGCCCGGTACTGTTCCATAAGTCTGGCCGTCATAAACAACAACATTATTCTGATTTCTTATAATAATGTCCAAATATCTTGTGTATTTTCCATCTGCAGCAGAGGAATATTCTGCATCACTAGGCACCATATTTACTATCGAAACATCAAACTCAACATTTTCTCCAGAAGAAAAAGCAGTTTTTACTGGTGTTGGTCTTGGATCAAAATAAGCAGTATCATCCTTGCCCAAGCCCATATCACACCTGTAAAAGACATTATCAAGCTTACAGTAAGCAGGAGGCTCTCCTCCAGCAGTACTGATATGAGTGCAGTAAGGATCTGGTGTCACTGTCTTTCCATCCTTGTCTTGATAAGTCCATTCCAAGCAAATCTGGTCATACCTAACTGGAAGTTCTCTCTGAAAATCAATTTCTGTTCCTCCTCCAGTTTCTCCTAAAATTTCTCCTTGATTAAGCAACCCGCTAAAACCCGGAATAGGAACTACTTCTATTCTTGGACCTCCAGAAATATCCTCGCAATCACATTGATTATTCTCAAAGTCCATATCATCACAACTAAAACCCTTAGAGCATTTCATGTAAAGCCTTACATTATAGAGATTTGCTCCTGCTATAAGTGCAACGCCAAAATGATAATGGAATGTGGCCAAACCAGAAGGAGTACTAGCTGCATTTGCAGAGATAAATCTTCTTGTTGCAGGATAAATCCTTGCTTCACTTTCTATTGGAATTGTGAAGTCTTCCTTTAATAAAGCTCCAAGATCAAACACCCACTCGCCGGTAAATGCAAACAGGCAAATGGCATGAGCGAGTTTTCTTTCATTGAAAATTGTCTTGAATACTGTTGATGAGCCGTATCTCTCTGAAACTTTGGAAGCAACCCTGTTGCCAGAAGATATTGCACCAGTAAGATAATCCTCTACTCCACCACTCAATCTCCCACCAGGACTATAACTAAATTTTTCTATGACGCAGCTTATCGCCTCAAACAATAGATCACAAATATATATTGTGAGCACTGCCCTGCAAATTCCTGGACTGCCATCTCCAGTAACAAGTATTGCCTGGAAGCATTTCATCACAGCATCAAGTATTGCTCTGTAAAATGCAAGATAACTGGTGATTGCAGATAAACAAACACACTGGATTGCTCTGAGCAATGAGGAAGTTGGATCTGCAATATAAGTCTTATCAGACACACCTATTCTATCCATTATTGAAAGCCAAGCAGCTTCTGCATTTTTTGTTGGAACTGCTCCTGCTGCTGTTTCAAGATCTTTTCTAAATGCCTCAGGCATCTTGATTATTCCTTCTTCTTCATCCACATGACTTGGATCTATCATTCTCTCTATGCCTATTTTCAAGACAATGAATTTCTTAGAACCCTGAACAGTAAAGTCTTCTCCCGGCTTTAATCTTGCAACATCATCAACAGAATAATCAACAGCATCTGTGACAAAGCCTCTTTCAATGTAAACATCCTTATAAGAATTTCCAAAAGTGCCTTTTGGTTTAATACTGTACATGACATTATCCCATCGATTGACAGGAGGTTTTCCTCTTCTGATATCTTCAGGACTTGGAGAAGTGGCTTTTTTATATTTAATATTAGTATTAGACATCATAGGCATCATTCCGCCTTGAGCCTCGCAAAAACCTGCAACTGCATTCCATGACCTATAGCAAGACACATCTTCAGAAGTCTGTTGGTTTGCAGATTGAGCACCCAAGCAATAACTCTCTCTAGCTTCATTCATGATCATGCAGCCAGAATTCCACTGACGCATATACTCAGCAGCACAACATTCAGCTTTGGCTGGTTTTGCTTTCCCGGTTTGATATTTGTGGATTATTGGGCATTGTCCTTTCTGGTCATAAGCATCCTGCTGTACAGTTGTCAAGCCATAACTGAATTTACCATCCTGAGTTACTGCTTTTATGTCGGTAAAACCTGCACTGAATTTATAACAATAACTTTTTTGATCAGTTGTCTTTCTTCTTATGAATTCCTGAAGGGTTTCAGGGCTGGGACAAAATATCCTGTCGCAAATCTGGCCTTGAGTTATTGTAAATCTTTCAAATGATTCCAAAGACTTAACACAAGTTTCACAGTTATCCTTTGCCATGTCATCATATTTTGGCAAATCACAAAGATTCTGTTCTGCATCTTCCATATCAAATCCGTGTTTTGCTCCCTTGGTAAGTGTGGATTTCATCTCACAGTTTATCCATGATTTAAAGCCGAGTATGAACCACACAAGCCAACTAAAAAGACAGCCATAAAGTGTGTAAATGGTTATCTGGTTCAATGGCTCCAGCACAGTGTCTATCAACTCTATTGTGGTGTTTAGAAATTGTATTGACTGGTTAAGGAAATCCTCGGGAATCTTGCTTGCATTTGCAAGGTTTCTGTCTATTGCCACTTCCATATCCCAGCAAGCTCTTTGTGTGCCATTATAGACATCACTCTGGAAATCTATCTCAACCTGAACAGGTAATTTTACACAACCAAAGCCAGGCAGTTTACAGCCTTTTTTAAGAAAACCTGCTGCTCCAATATCAGCGCCTTTTTTGCCTTTGAATTCATCTCTTCCTTCAAACTCTCTTCTATGCTCACTAAGATTATGTTCTTGCTCAAACCTATTCCATGTTTCGTTTTCATTCTGAGGATCCTGAACAGAAATTTGATAAACAATAAATCCTTTTCTGTAATCCCCGCTATGCTGAAAGAGCAAATTAGAAACCCATTCAATATCATAATATTCCCTCATCTCATCATTAACCTCAAACATCCTGGCTCTTACATCTGTGATAACTGCTTTAGCAGCCTGGGAAGGATATGCTTGAGTGCCTCTTTTCTCATCATCTATTTTTCTTGTTCCACCGCCCTGCCATTCAAGCTCAAAATTAACACCAATCTGTCCCTGCCCTAATAATATAAGTCTTGGCACAATCATATCAGGTGTTGGTTCTGTGGATTTAATATTCCACCAACTTCCAAAACCACAGACTGCAAAAATAACATCTCCCTCGACAGTGTCATTCTGGCCTATCTCGTCAATAGCCACTAAAGTCACATTGTTAATCCAGCCCTGGCCCGAACCCAAGCCGCATTTATTTCTACCAACATCTGTCTCAGAAGAGCAATCATAAGATATCTTTCTCTCTAAAACAACTTCAACAGAAAAATTTCCGTCTGGATCTGTGATTATTTCTTTCTGCTTTCTGCCATTTACATAAACTATCAAAGTGGACTGCTTGTTAACAGCACCATCTATCACAAACTCAGAAACATAAGTCGGACTGTATGCTTCAAGAACTATCGGATCCAATATCTCAGGAGCTTTAGAGACGTATGTAACTTCATATTTTGTTATGTTTTCATTGCCTGCAATATCTGAAACAAGAACTCTTAATCCATTAAATCCTTCTTCTAATGGCACATCTTGGCTGAAGTCACCTTCTGCTTCAAATTCTGCAGTGATTTTTTCCTCTGCGTCATTCTCTGTGGTCCGAAAGACTGTTATTGATACAGGCTCATTCACAATTCCTGCCACACTAATCTGTTTATCAGAAGTCCCTTTTGGAATCTCCTCAAAGATTATCTTTGGAAGAACCTTATCAATAATCACTGTTTTGTTAATCACCTTTGTATTTCCTGCTTTGTCTTTTACCCACAGAAATATCTTGTTTTCCCTCAGGCTTGTCTGCATAGGCAGTAACCTGATAACAAACTCGCCATCTTCGTCAGCAAAAGCTTCCTTGTCAAAATACGTCAAACCGATTTCTGACATAGAAGGATTAACATAAGCATGAACAGTTGATCCTGGTTCTGTTCTTCCTGAAAAATCAATTGTTTCTGTGCTAACTGCATCTCTCAAATCCCATAAAAGCTCAGACACTTCTGTGTCTGGTGGAGCAGGCGGGAATAGTGTTGTGAAATTATGCCAATTGCCTGAATTATTATCTGCAGCTTCCTGGATCTCTGGCTGGAACTCTGGGTTTATTTCACAAATACAACCTCCGCCTTCGCATACACAAGCTTCTCCTTCGCAAGCACAATCCTGGCCTTGGCAAAGACAATTATCTACTGAGGTGTCTCCTTCTCCATTTCCCTCAGCACCATCATCTCCAGTCCCATCTGTCCCATCTGTTCCATCTGTTCCGTCATCTCCAGTTCCATCAGCACCATCATCGCCATCAGTATTTTCTCCAGCATCTCCTTCTTGGCCAGCCTCACAAACAAGCTGACAATCAGGCAGAGCAACATACATAGAGCTTAAACCATAAAAATAAGTTGTGTTTGATTGTAAACCAGTAAGATTAACATTATGTTCTTTTACAAGATTTTCATCAACCACAGAATCAGCAGGTGGTTTTTCAGCCCCATAAGTAACATTTGACGTGGAATTTAAATCAGTCACCCACCTTACCACTACAGAATCATGTCCTGCAGCAACATCAAAAGAAGGATCATGTGTTATGTCCAAAGCAGAAACAACATAGATGTTCATATTTATGATTAGACAAATCATAAACACTGCAATTGGTTTAATGAATTTGTTTAACATTTTGTTTTTATTTTATTATTTTCTTAGTTTTGAGTAAAGTCTGATGTTGCTGACATCCGCTGAGCCTACTCTTACAACCACTTGGTTTGAGAGTAGGGGGAAGCCCCATCCGGGGATGCAATTTTAGCTCCGCTAAAATGCACATTTGAGCTATGCTCAAATTGTGCTCGGTAATGCGAGTTCACATACAACAGGCGAAGCCCGTCAGCAACTTGCGAAGCAAAAGACTTTACTCAAATCTTTGTTTTGCTAATTTCTTATTAATCATTACCTCTTAACTCAGCTCGTGTTTTATTGGAAGTGAAAACTGCTCTAAATTATACATCAGCATTGCCTGGTCCATGTCCTCTCTCGGCCACGGGGAATGTTCTAAGACATAAAAAGTTGCTTTATCACTGGTTGTTACTTGGTTTCTGGTGACAGACCAATTACCAGTAAACCCGCCTATTATCTTTGTTTCTCCCTCTCTTACATTTCTTCTCAACAAAAACATCTCTACAGCATAGATTGTGTCTTTCTTTAACAATGTTATTTTGTTGACAGTCGGAAAATCCTCTGAAACTGAGAAGAACATTGAATCTTCAAGAGTTTCAGTATCTGTATCAAGAGGATAAATCGACATGACATCATAATCAGGATATTTCCTGTTTCTCATTCTCAGGATGACAAACTCAACTGACTCAATATCAGCAGACTGATCAGAGAGCTGCTTCTTCTGTGAATTATACACTTTTTTCTTTATCTCAAAATCCACATCCTTTGTTTCAACAAGCTTAATCTCAAAATAATCCTCGCCAGTATGCTGTTTTTCTGTCTTCATGTAATTTTCTCCTTCTGCAATTATCTTTCCTCTGAAGCAGTTATTTGGCAGGCCGGTTTTTAGTTTGTAAGTTCCTTCTTTGGGAGCTGTTGCGCCAAGTTTGCAGCCATAACCTATGCAGTCATAGCTTATGTTTATATCTCTCAGATCCTTGAAAGAGTATTCATCCCTTGCCCTAATCTCAACCTGACTATCTGAAAGACTTGTGCAAAATGAGGAAGTTGATTCAGGAGATTGGAATGGAGGGCTGAATGGCCTCAATTTCACTTTTCTTTTTATAGCTTCATTGTTGTATATGTTCACAGGCAGACCAAAATTAAACTGAAATCCTCTGCCATTGAATGCTTCTGGATCAGATATGTAAACCACAACAGGAAAACTTATATCATAAACAAAGTGGTATGTGTTAACACACATAAATCTCAAGTAATCAGTCAATTTTCCTGAAGTGCCGGAAAACATCAAACCATTATCACTTGGTTTTGCATTTAAGTAAAATTCCCATTCCGGCCTGTAAAGCAGTGTTGCTGATAAATCTGAATAATCCTTTGGTGTTGCATCAATATAATAATGGAAATACTCATATGCATCTGCAGGCCTTGGTTTATCTGGAACATTGATAAGATTGCCGTAATCGTCCTGCATCACCATTTCAAATTCTTTATAGATACTTTCTTCTGCTAAAAAAGGCAAGTGATCTGTGTTTTTTATCCTGACACGCTGGATCGCATCAAGTATCAAACTCTGGGTTTGCTTTTTTACATCCCCAACAGACCACATCAATCTGCCGCAGTGAAATGTTAAGCCAGAAAAAGGTATTTCAGGATTGAGACTCATCAGATCTATTGTTATGTTCTCGAGGAAAAGCTGATCCTGCTGCTTTTGTGATATGGCTGTTGCCAATTCATAAATCCTCTTCAGCTTCACTGGAACATTTGTTGAATGCTCCTTGATTATTGCTCTTTTTCCAGTTCCTTTAACAAGAACCTCAAATTGATATTCAAGATTTATCTGCACATCCTTTTCTGTCAAAAGAACCTCTGCAATTGGAGGGCCTAATTTCTTTATGACAAACTGATCTTCAAATGCCTCAAAATCATTAAGGCAGTCATCAATATTTTCCTCTATATCCCTCTTTATGTCACGCTGCATATATTCTATTGCAGGAGTTCTGTCTTGGCCGTCAAACCACCATAAGGGTATCACAAATGTGTTTGATTCTTCCATCGGCACAAATGCCTGAGGATCAAGCTTGACAAAACCAGGAACTTCTGCAAATCCTCCTTGAGCACCTATTAAACGGACTGAATCTGTTGCAATTTGCTGTGCGCATTCACCAACAAAACCCTTGATAGGCAAAAACTCAGGGTTTCTCACTTCACCAGGTTCTATTACTGCCCCAGAACTCTGGAAATAAAAAAAGAGTGCACTTACCATCAGCATCAATATTCCTATGATTATGAAAATCGTTATCTGACCTCTTTTTCCCCCAGCAAAAATCATCTTTATTTCCAATAAAATTTTATTGTGATTAATTAATTTGATATCATCATTAGTTTGATATTAATTTGGTATTTTCTGGATAATGATATTATTTATCTGGATAATGATATTATTTAACTGACATTTCTATGATCTGATTAACATGAATGATGCTGCAAAAAACTGCCTAGCCCATGCCAAGAAAAGCACCAGCAATATTGCCATAATAAAAGAAGGAATGCTTATTATCTTCCATGCAAATATTGATAATATTATCACGTATAAACCAAATACCAATAATATCAACAGACAGGGTAGAATCATCAAATGAATTTTTTTGAAAGCTATTATCAATGAATCCTTGAATGTCTTGAATATTGTTTTCTGCTCAAGGTATTTTATCGGGATAATCTGCGATATGTATGCAAATAAAGGCAATAATATCATCTGAGCAACAAACTCCTTTGGAATTATGTATCTAGTGTTTATTAAGAATAATAACAAACCTATAACAACCCAGATTATGTTAAGTGCCAGGAATTTTGGGTAGAGTTTTAATTCTATTTTCTTATCAAGTATCAAAGACCAAATAATCAATCTTGCCAAGGCATAAAAGCACAGTATTATCAAAAAAGAAACTATTGCAAGAATTATTAATTTTACCAAGACTGTTCTGTACACAGAAGCGAATTGTCTTACAACCTCTTCAGAACCGCTAAGTATGCTCGGATCAGATGTTCTGGATATTTGTTCGTTGAACTTAGTTACATAACCAGTGCTGATCCAAACAGCAATAAATGACATTATAAAAAAAAGAAAATCTGCTAAAATAATATAAATTGTCTTCAGCTTTAATTTAAAGCTTGAGAGGAATAAAAAAAAAACTTTGAGAAAATAATTCATAGGTTTTTTTGGAGCAGCCTTGGAGTGCTTTTTTAAGGGTTTTGCCTTAGTTTGCTTTTTGGATTTTTTTGGTGCCATTTTTAATCAAGTTCCACTGTGCACTCTCGAGGATCTAAATCACATTTTTGTCTATTCTCTTCATCTTGAGCAGGTGTTGTTCCACCACCAGTTCCCCCTAAATCTGTTACTGGCGCAGGAGGCGGCTCATCATCGATAGATCCTTCTCCACTGTGAACCTTGTCGCCTTGCCCTGTAGTAAAAGCACAACCTGTTCCAGCTATGCCACCCATGCACTTGAAATTAATATCATCATCCTCTGCATTGACAACCCTTGTGCAAAACCTGTCACCATTCTTATAAGCAAAAGTTAATCCACGACCTGAAGCTCCAGGACCTGTCAAACAACCTTCTGTTATCTTATCAAATACTGCGCAGAACTCCACACTCCTGCCCCATTTAGCATCATGTCCTAAAGCAGAAGCCATTCTTTTGCCAGAAAGTTTTCCTGCAAGAGAATCACCTTGATTAAGATTAAAATGATATGTTGTCTTGGTTATATTATCAAGCACAAAAAATGATTGATCTCTGCCGTCATCAGCAACAATAACAATATGGAATTTCATATCCTCACAAGCAACAGCCTGCGCATTGATGCTTACTGCAAAAAACCAATTATCCACATTATTGTAAAGGTCTTCCCAGTATGTTCTTTCAGCAGCAAGCTCAATAAAATCACCTGCACCAGTAGGACTCATTGCAACACTTTTATCTGCATCCTTACTAAATTCAGTTGTAACATCCAAAGTGCATATTATATCTGTTAAAAATCCTCTAAAACCGCCAGTAAGAAACTTCCAGACATCAGGATAACTATTCTTTAACTGATCTCCCCAAGTATTTTTAGCAGGGTCATCTGGTCCGCCCCACCCATACAGCCTTGCTAAGCCAGGAGTGCCTCTTAATGTCTCTGCCCAACTAGCCAGTTCTTCAGCCAAAGTCTTGTCCTGTTCTTTAGGGCTGAAACAGTTCTTAAAACTTTTGCATTCTGCTAGTATTTTCTCTACAAGATCTGGATCTTCTAAAGCTCCCAGAAGAGAATTATATTCATCAACAGCATCTTCTCCACCGTCAAATCCTGGAGGCAAAGGAGGTCCAAGATCTGAATTCTTTAATTCAACCACGTTTGTTGGATGACATACTCCTACAGGACATTCCCATATTCCACTTTGTGCAGTTAAAGTATGTTTAGTGCCATATTCATCAACAAATGTCATTGTATCTCCTACAATCTCAACATTAGTCAAATATTGTTTGTCATCACTACCAGTAAATACAGCTGTTTTATCTTCTGGTACAGTCCAAGCTCCACCTGAAGCACCAGCTCCGATGCTTGATCTAACAGCAGATGGTGCTTCCATCCCTTTCGCAATGAGCACACTGAGAGGTATATTAGCAACAGTGCCGCATTTTTTTTTATCTTCACAAACATACTCATCCTTAACTGGATCCCAACGAAACTTATTACCATCATATGTAATAGTACGCCTATCCCCTGACGCAGTAACTGTAACTCTATCATTACCAAGAGAAAGTTCATAATTAGTTGGAGCAGCAGGAGTTCTTTGACCCTGAGGTCCCTGGGCTGTGGGAGTGGGACCACCTGGAGGTATTTGTAAGTCAGTATCTATAAGCTTTGCCAATTCTGGATCTGATGTCAAAGCATCTTGTATTCTCTGACCCTCCTCACGCAGATCCTCTTCCAGACTAATTATATGTTCCTCATCTGCTTTCTTAAGTGCGACAACTTTGGGTACCTCTCCACTAGTATCAACATAAATTATATCTCCCGTATCTGGATGAACAAAAGCCATATCCTCGCCGAACTCACCTTCTTGGGTAAGAGCATAAGTATGATATGTGATATCATCCTCTCCTAAATAATATGTTGCTGTTGGTCTATCCGTTGCAAATGTATTAGGAAGACGTGGAGGATTCAAAATCAACCATTGTTCCCTGTATTCTTCTGGTGTTATTTCCTCATTTTGACGTTTAAGACCCAATATAGCTTCAGGATCATCGCATTCACCCTCACATCTATACTTACCGGTATTCCCATCATATATATACTCATAAGAAGACCCTGTATCCGTAGGAGTGATATCAGTACCAGGAGAAACTAAATCAACAGAACCAACACCATAAGCTGGACAATCATCATCAACACACATATAATTCCCAGAACCATCATCTCTATATTTATAAGATTCACCATCCTTCTCTATAGTCATAATATCTCCATCAACTTCTGTTACACAACCATAACCTTGAGCATGACATTTACCTACAAGTGGAGAAGTAGGAGGAGTAGGAGTGGGAGCAGGAGCAGGATTATTTTCAAATATTTTATCAAACTCTTCAAAATCAATATCAAAATCAAAATCATCATCATCAGAAATATCAGAAGGAAAAGCTGAAATGTCACCTGGACAATTAGCAAGTGATGATTCTCTGCAATAATAAATTCCATCACTTTCCCGGTATGTAGAACCGTCACTAAAAGTTACTGTATCGCCTTTCATATCTGTTATACAGATATCTGTACCAGCAAGACAATTACCAACAGCTACCTCCATTGTTGGTGCTTCTTGTTTTTTATCGTCAGGTAAGTCTTTTATAACGTCATCAAGAATTTTATCAAATTCGTCATCAGAAGGTGGAGGATTACCTGATGGATAAATTTCATTAATCATTTGAACTGCAGTAGATTTATCAGGAAAATTAGAGGATTCTTCAGCATTATCTGGATTTACTCCAGGCGAAAAAACACCACTCTGACTATATTTTATTTTCTCAGCAATAATTGTCTCTTCATATTCTCCGCAACCACCACCTGTACTACAAACCCAAGTATCACTATTACCCTCCCAAGTATAAGTATATTGACTAGGACTATCAGGATCATTCACATACAGAACTGTAGAATCCCCTACTTTGGCAATGGCAACTGGAGGAATATAACCATGATCACCTTCACCCCAATAATAAGCTAATCCTTTTGGTTTATCAGCACTAATAACTTCAATTGAAATAATAGAAGAAAACAGAACTGCAATTATCATAAAAATAAAAACCTTTTTTTTGATTGTATTTTCCATCTTTTTTCACATCTAAATATTTTTGGGATTATTGAATTAATTATTATTCTGCCGGAGGTTCTTCAGCAGGAGGTTC
>JBHPFW010000026.1:0-20037 GCA_042571645.1 Nanobdellota archaeon | reverse complement strand
CAGTTATTGTTGCTGGAGGTGAAGTTGTTACACCATCACTAACAATATAATTTGCTGTGACTTGATCCACACCATCATCAGATGTTAAACCAACAAAACAATCGCCATTTCCATCACAAAAACAAGGAGTTGAGTCTACACCATCAACAAGATTACTTACTGTACAACTTACAGCATCATCTCCATCTGGATCTGAATAAACCAAAGGTATCATTACCTCTTCAAGATTATGTCCTATAGTTACAATATTATCAGCAACTGGAGCACTGTTATGCACAGATAAATGATTACTGCAATCCTGAGTGCCATCTGCCACACCATCATTAGGTGTTACACATGCTCTCCATACATCTGCTGGAGTTGTCTCTTGACTGACAATTGTACTGTAATCATTATTGTAAATATTGTTTATTTGCTCTTCACTCAAAGCAATATCATAAACTCTTATATCATCCATTAAACCATCATAATCATATCCATTATAACCATCAAAAAGTCTTCCAAGAAGAACTTTTGTACTTGCTGGAGAACCACTTGCCAATGGACTAATATCTAACTTTTCACCAAGCAATGCACCATTAACATATATTCTTGCTGTTGTTCCTTCTATTGTTGCTGCAATAAAATTCCATGAACTATCAGTCATGCCTGCACCTAAAAAGAAATATGAACTTCTGCTTCTTACAGCGATCTGGCCTGCTCCGCCATTACTCAAGTATAAGCACCATTGATCATTATAATTCTGACTGCATACCAAAGCCATGTTTCTTGCAAAATCAGAACTATAAAACCATCCTGTGATTGTGATTTGTCCTGAAGTTATATCTATTCCAGGTGTTGTTATAAAATCTCCATTTCCATCAAAACTATAAGCACCATTTCCATTTCTGTCTCCATCTTCTATCCAGGTTGCACCTGTTATGGTTCCATCATTAGCATAAGTACTATAATCAAAAGTTGTAGAATCTTCACTACCATCATTTGCTTCAAAAGGCAAATTCAATACATTAATTGACTGGCCGCCAAGTTCCCAATTAACAATTCCAATTGGATTGTCACCTGCATCAGCATCACCTAAAGTATAACTTAACCATAGGTCCTCAACAGATGTGTCTGTTCCTGCTGAAGATTCAAGTAAGATTGTGTTAACTGTTGGAAGATCATTAAAGTCAATTATTAATTCATCTGTTGTTACGTCAGATCCAGGATTTCCTGAAGTATCTGTTGCTGTAACTTGAACATCATATGTTCCTTGAGCTAAAGTATCTGTAACATCAACTGTCCATGTGCCGCCATTATCCGTAGCAGTATATGTATATGCACCAACAACAACAGTTATGCTTGTTGTTGCCTCACTAACAATACCAGTTATAGTTGGAGTTGTATCGGTGGTTGTCTGAAAATCAATATTTACAGTTGGTCCTGTAGCGTCAATTGCATCTGTTGTTGCAATATCATCAAGATATGTTGTTTGTTCATTTCCTGCTTCATCAACTATCCATGTTCTTATTCTATAGTCTGTTTCAGCATTCAAACCAGTTACTTCATAATAATCAATTGTTGAATCTGCAGTTTCAGCTGTATCAACAACTGTTGCTGGCCCTACTAAGTAAACTTCTATTCTTACATGATCAAAATCAGGATCAGCTGGATTGTCCCATTCCCAATATATTGAACTTGTTGTTGTGGATGTTTCATCTAGATTTGTCAATGAACCAGTAGGAATTGTCTGGTCTATCTCTATAATGCCTATTTCTGTAATTGTATCCGTATTACCTTGGCCGTCATCTACGTCCGCAGTAATATCATAACTTCCTTCAGTTAAAGCAGGAGTTATTGTATCATCTGCTAAAGTCCAAGTTCCGTCTTGGTTATTTGTAGCATCATAAGTACTTCCATCAATAGTTACAGTAATAGTTGCACCATTATCATCAATTGTTCCTGTTATTTCAGGAGTATCATCATTTGTAACTAATGGATCTATTGTAATTCCTGGTGCAGTTGAATCTACATCAACTATACCTGTTTCAATTATTGTATCTGAGTTTCCAGCTGTATCTGTTGCAGTTACAGTAACATCATAACTTCCATCACCTAATGGATTTGTAATATCAACAGTCCATGTACCATCGCCATTGTTTGTAGCAGTATAAGTATTTCCATCAATAGTTACAGTAATAGTTGCAGTAGGATCATCAATTGTTCCTGTTATTGTAGGAGTTGAATCTGAAGTTGTCAAAGGATCTATTGTAAAGATTGGAGCAACTGTATCTATTGTTAATGTTGCTGTATCAGTTGCAGTAGGACCCATTTGTCCTGTTGCTATTACAATAACAATATAAACATCATCAGGCAAATCAGGAACAATTAAATCATCTGCCAAAGTCCATGTGCCGTCTTGATTATTTGTAGCAGTATAAAAAACAGTATTCACTTCAACCTCTAATGTTGCAAGAGTATCATCAACAGTTCCTGTTAATGGAGGTCTTGTATCATTTGTTTCTAAATCATCAATTGTTACTACAGGAGCGTTTGCTACAGTTATTGTAACATCCTGATAACTTGATGCTAAACCATCACTAACTTGCAATGTTGCTATGTTTTCTCCCTGAATACCCTCCTTAATAGTACAAGTTATGTATCTTTGACCATCAATAAAACAATCTGCAATACTTGTATCTGTCTGAGCAGAAATATCAAATAATAGATTCCAAGTCAATGATTCAGCATCAACAACCTGAGAAGCAGCCCATAGATCATTAGGTAAAGTTACAATCTGCTGACTTGATGGAAGGCTTGAATAAGTATGTTGAGCAGGAGTTAATGTTATTGTAGGAGGTGTATTTGCATAAATATGCTCAGTTCTACTAAATCCATCATCAGGATTTCCAGAATTATCTATAGTATTTGGACCAAAACCAATTACTGGATAACTGCCGCCTAAATGATATGCCCAGCATGACCAGTTTTCTCCTGGAGATGTCCAAGTATTGTCTAATACATGATTAAATACACTTCCATCATTATCACAGAAAACATCATCAGTATAATCCTGGGGAGTGTTAAAATCAAAATAAACCTGGTTTCTATACCACATAATACAATGAGGTCCATTACCATTAGCAGTGACTTCATAATTATCTATAACATTACATATAAGATCCTTGTCTGGAGTGATTTTTATAACTCCTATTTCATCAGTACTTCCCTGTTCTGCAGGATATAAACTAACTGTTCCATCTGCAACTTGACCAATAGCAAAAGTAACAAATAGTGCAAAGATCATCAATGTTATAATAAGACTTTTTATTTTCATTTTTTCACCTGCTTAAAAATCTACTCCGAATTCTAAAAAAACACCTGAATCAGTTCCTGTACGTTCTCTATGGAAAGGACTTGCAGTCTCACCATTTGGTGTTACTAATTTTTCTTTACCCCAATATCCACTTATGCCTATTCTGGTATTTTCAGTAGGTTTAAGCTGAATAGCACCTTCTAGTTTTCCTGTGCCGTCCTGAGACTCTACTAAAGGAACATTTGCATCAGAAATATCTGGATGATCAAATTTATGCTCTGAATAAAATGCTCCAGGAGTATATCTCAAGATTATTGAATTTACGCCTATCTCAGAACCAACACCTGTATCAAGATATATATCTCCAGTAATCCTATGAACTTCTTCAATAGAATCCTGTCTTGGATGAGAATCATGTGAATATTCAAAATTAGAGTTTGCTCCTATTCTTAGATATTTTCCAAAGTCAAGTGCAGCTCCTACCCTAGCAGTTACAGCTGATTCTTGAGCATCTCCTTTTACAGAACCACTAGGAACACCAGGTCCATTATAATCTACACCGCCATTTACTATAACATCAGCAGTTGATAAAACATTTTCCACAGCTCTATAAAGTCCATTTACAAACAAATGAAGCTTATATAATTCATGATCTCTTTGAGTATTATCTGTAAGGCCTTGCTGGTTCTTGACTTTTGATTTGTAAACACTTCTGTTTATTCCACCGCCAGCATTAAATCCGTGGCCTCCTTCTTCTGCTCCTCCATAACCAGCATTAAAACCACGTTCAGTTGTTTCTGCTTTCATTACACCATTGCCTTGACCTGTTCCCTGATTTTCTCTTGTATGTTTTTGATAGACATCAAAAATAACAGGACCAATCTTTCCTTTGATTGTATATCCTTCAGTATCCTCAACAATCTTTACTGGACCATGATCTGTGCTAAGTGTAACTGTTCTCTTACCATGTTCAGTAGAAACTCCCATACCTTGTTCCTCAAAACCATTCATCAAATATCTAAAATCAACAGGTGAATTAACATTATAACCACCTTCAGCACTCGAACCTCCACCGCCACCTTTACAAACTAGTTTTTTAGCTAAAAGTTTGTCTAGTTTTTCAATAACAGTATCAGAGTTCAACAAACTAGTTTCACCTAAAGTATTTTTGATCACAATTAATTCATTATTCATATTGTTAATTGTTGTATAAAGATTTTCTGGCTTTTCTCCTTCAGGAGGCATGAATATTTGATAAAGACTTTTTACCTTTGTTTCTATTTCACTAACCTTGGTATGAATAGTCCTTTTATCTTTTCCTAGCTCGCCCTGGCTTGCTTTAATATTAGACAATTCATCCATTACTGCTTGAAGATCTGTAGTGTATTTAGCAATAAGATCATTCCTCTCTTGCTGAGCTTCAGCATTTGCAGTATAAGCTTCAGAAACTGCCTTCATCATAGCAGCACCATATAAAGCAGCTTCCAATGGATTAAGTATATTAATCTCATAATCCCTAATAAGATAATTCATTGTTGTTATTCCTGCCTTACCATCTATCTTACTCTCTGGATAACCAGGTAAGGTTCTTTGAATCTTGGCTAGATCTGTTCTTGATTCATTCTGTCTATTTATATCTGGATCATTTCCGGTATTTGCAGCTCCATATTCCCAAATAGTGCCTCCTGAAGCAGATCTAGAGGTCATTTTTCCATCTACTGTAAGCATCCTACTATACATTAAATCTACAAATTTTTCAAATGCAAGAATATACTCACTGTTTTTACCATTATCATATGTTGGATTTTTCCTGTATATTTCAAAAGCAGAATCTGTTTTTATTTTATCAAAATAAGAACCATTGTCCTTGAGAAACTTTTTATGTTTAGCTAACTCAACCTTAGTTTGGCCAACTTTTGTCACTGTTACTGGTTTTCCATTAACATAGATAGTAACTGGCTTAGGCACAAGACCATCTCTATCAAGTTCAACTATTGCATCTCCAAATTTGTATTCAATAGTGTTACCAGTAGAACTAGATTCCTGAGCAATTACTTCTGGAGCAGTATCTGTTACTGCTGGAAGAGTAGCACCTCCAATCATTGTTGCAGCTACTGCAGCAGCTATTGTTCTACTGCGGCCACTGCCTGAAGCATTCCCTTCCAAAACTTGTTGTTCTAAAGCTTGTCTAGTCATTTTTTATCTTTATTCAGTTGTTCAGTCTGGAAATCATATACCATCTGTTACACTGTTTGGTTGAGCATCTCTATCTGTATCTACTGGAGCTACTGCATCGCCGCTGTAAACATCTGCATCTTCTATTACAATATCATACTTAACTACACCAGATGCATCTGCTGGAACTTGCAATAGTCTCTCAACAGTTCTGCCGTCGTCATATTCAATCTGAACAGCAATTAATGAAGCTAAATCTCCTGTTGGAAGAAGACTTACTTTGTTGCTTGTTCCATCTAAATCTTTTGTCTGGATAAGCCTGTAACATAAATCATCTATCATTGGATTGTCTGAGTCAATTATGTCATCCTCTGGAGGTGCTGAAGTATCTATCTTCAAGAACCCTGTCTCAGTCAACCACATTTTAGAGTCATCAGAATATGTTGCAGTTATTTTCACATCATAATCTCCGTCTGCAAGAGCATCAGTTATTGTATCATTCTCTAAAATCCAAGTTCCATCACCATTATTCACAGCTGTGTAAACTTGTTCATTAATAGTGATTTCAACTAATGCATCATAATCTGCAATTTTTCCTGTCAATTGAGGAGTAGAATCATTTGTTACTAAAGGATCAATTGACATCTCAGGAAGTTCTGCATCTAATTCACAAGGTATTGGTCTTGGAACACTTGGATGATCACACCATACTTGATCTACACCCTGAGGACTGAATTTTGATCTTTTATTATTATAATTAGTTGGCTCGACTCTACCAAGATCCTCATAATCGCAAGCTACATTATTAATCTTACCGTCAAGAGAATATAATCTTACTTGTCCATCTTTTAGTTCAGCACCATTAAGATAAAGACTAAGTTCAAGATTGTTTACAACTGGTTTATCTGGATCTACTGGAGGATCTTGCTCATCAGTTGCATCTGGATTAACAGTAGTAGTTTGAGTATCTCCATAAGTTTGTTCTTGATTAGCTTTTGCATCATATGAATCTTCTGCTTCTACACCGCATGCTATAGCACCGATTGCTATTACTCCTGCAGCAGCAGCATTACGCAAATTTGAACCCTTTGAACCAGAACTATACTTATGCATATTTGAACCATTTAAACCAGGACCTTTTAAAACAGAGCTTATATCATCTACTCTTCTAAACGCTTGATGATCATCTTCATTTATTTTCATTTCGTATGGTGACATTTTTCTTTTCCTCTCATTTAGTTTTAATCAAAAAAGTACTTGAATAATACTGAACCAGTTTTATTTTCTTGGCCTTGATCATGAACTTTTTGTTTTGACCAACTGCCTTCTACACCTACTCCAACTTTATCAGTCAAAGGGACTAATAGATGAGCTTTGAATCCTTGTCCTCCACCATTATGGTGTTCTGTTGGATTAAGAACATAACCAGGTCCACCAGTGTCCATTGTTGCAGATTGTTCATGAACATATAAATTTTGGAAATAAGAAACTGTAAAATCAACTAAAGCTTCTGAGCTTAATTGAACTTCATAACCGCCTTTTTGTTCTCCGCCTTGTCCTTCACCAACAACTTTGTAATCTGAGCTTTCAAATGTTCCAGCAAGAACTGCGTGAGCAACACCAGGAATTCTAAGATAAAGTCCTAATTTACCACCAACTTCAGAAGTTTCTCCTTCTCTGCTTAATGGTGCTATCTGATAAAGTATTCCTTCTCCTGTTTGTGCAAGACCAAAATATTGTCCAACTGGAAGAACTACTTTTTCAGCAAATGTTATGCTTACTGTATTTGTATTATCATTAGGATCATAATCATGTTTTACTCCAGCCTGAGCAAGAACATTAACAGGTAAACCCAGAATATCAATAGGTGATTTTCCACCAATACCATCACCAATTGAAAGATCGCCAGTCACAGAAACTGTATCAGGTCCTAAGTCACCTGGACCATGTCCTTGCCTGACATTAACTGTTACACCAACTGAGCCCTTCTTTTTCTCCACAGCATGAACACCTGCTGTCAAATCATAAAAATCAATTCCTGATTTTTCATTACTACCGCCAGGGATTTCACGAACATTTCTTTGCTGAGTCATTCCTGCTCTGACCTCAGCTTTAGGCATTCTTGTCTCAGTCATATCTGATCTGTAATCATTCTGAACAGAAGCAGCTGTTGGTGTTGAAGGTGTATCATCATCTTTTTCTTCAACTGGAGGATAAACTAAATGACCTTCACAAACAATGGTTTGCGATTTTGAATCTGTAAGTATGTCAGCTAAACAATCCATTCCTGCTTCTACGAATAATTTATTCTCGCCAGATTTGTTTAGATGAGTAAATTCGGGTTTGTAATCCTTTGTGCCAGTTATGTGTTCATCATCTACTCTAACTGTATATTTTTTCCCATCTTCCTGTGGATGTCCTTCTCTGACCATCACTTCTAAAACATTAGTTGCAGCAGATCCTGCCTGTCTAAAAAACAAGTTTGAATTAACCTTATATGTATGAACTGTTCCATCTTTATAACCGAATTCCAGAGTCTGACTATCAATAGTAATTCCCTGATCAACAGTATTAACCTTAAGATAATCTAGCTCAGAGGTTACCAATGAACCATCTGCAGTCTTTGGCTTCATACCCACCCAAGAATCATCTTCTTCAGCTTGAGCTATGTTTGAACTTACACCTGGGATTGGACTTCCAGATACTAAATAGAATAAAGCAGCTGCCACGCCTGTAACTTGCTTAGTTATAGTCATTTTGGGTCTTTTTCTTCTTAAATAAGGCTTAAATCGGTTTTCTGCGAATTTTAGAGTCTATTCTGATGTTTATCCTCTTTATTCGCCCCCAATACCCCAAATTGTATTTACTTGGAAGTAATCTTATTCAATATATAAACCTTTCGCTTGGTTAGTACACGTGTGTAGTAACAATGGGGTTTTTTGTGTTTCTGAACAGTTTATTCTTATTCAATATTAATCAAAAAACAACACTATAATCAATCAAATTATACTGTTTTAAACACTGTGTAACCAAGATTCATACATAATATTTTCTTGTGAAACACTTTTTTTTCAGTAATAAATAAAGGCTTATTGCAAATATCATTGTTCCATTATGTTCCACAGCCAATTCCAGACAAAAACAAGGCTGTTTAATCAATTTTTCATCAAAATAACACATACTCGATCTTAACAGGTAATTCTGAGCAAATCATCAAGTCACAGTATGTTTCTCTACTAATTACACTTATTTCTGCCACTTGCACCATGTCTTCCTCTATAACCAAAACTGCTTGGCATTTTCAATAATGAGCCACCAAAACCCTGCCTTAACTCATTCATATAATCATCATTTGGCATTTTCAATACCGCCTTGTGGCTATGATCATTTCCATTACCTGCATAATCCTTCTTATGACCATTACCATTAGAACCATCATCACTAAGAGAAAAAATATGACCATCGCCATTAGAACCATTAATACTAGGAGAAGCAAGATGCCCGAGGTCATTATAATCATCTCCATTTGCACCATCAGCACCAGAATCCCCAGCATCTGCAGCAGGACAATATTCCAATATTTTATCAACCTTTTGCTGGATTTGTTCAGGACTTAGATCTAATACTGTAGAATACTTATTTGCAAGATTTTCATATCTTTGCATGTATTCTTCTACAAATGTATAATTACCAGCTTTTGCATCAAACAATGCTCGATCATATAGTCTGTTTACCCATTCACTTACCTTCGGAGCATGCTCTAGCATAAATAAAGAATAATTCTCACCAATTGATATTACTCTTTGTTCAATAGCTTGCTTTTTTTCCTCAGTGAATAATTGGCTTTTTTTGTCCATTATACTACAAATTGAATTTGCTGCCTTATCATATTGATCCAGCATATTATCGGAAAGCAATTCTTTGTAGTTTGAATCAACACTTAGTGCTTTTTCAAACTTAGCAAAAACAAATCCCAATACCATATAATCATGGGAATCCAGCTCACTAGCAATTCCAGAAGTTTGTTGCTCATCTAATGCTCCTTGGTTTAAGAACCTATCAAGATGTGACCTAATATTAAAATAGCTATTAAGGTTATTGGACTGAGCAGTAAGGATATCTACAGGAGAATCACCAATATCTCTCTGTTCAGAGACAGTTTTGAAATGTTTGAGGTTTCCTGAAGAACCTAAAACAAGATTTCCATCTGCATGATAAAAATCTCCAATAATCATGTCTGTCAAATTCTTGATTTCTCTTGAATTAATCAAAAGAACTGAATTCAGCAAAAGATTTGCACTTTGATTTTTTTCTGGACTCAAATCAATAGCTTCACCAATAAGGGTCTTAAAATATCCACTAGCAGATGCTGTTAAGTTTATTGTATCTCCAACTCTGTAATTGCCCTGGTCTTGTGCAAGAATTATATCCTGTAGTTTTGTTTCAAGCCCGGATCTTTTGCTTTCTTCCCAATTTGCCAGAACCATTGGCCGTTGTTGAGCTTTTATCTCTTCCATTCTCGCAAGTTGTTGTGCTTTTATATATTCCATTCTCGCAAGTTTTTCCTTATGATCAGCTATTTTTCCTTCAATACTCTCAGTTAGTTTTTGAGGTGTGACTATTAATTCAGGATGGCCAAGAAGATATGCTGCGTAATTTCTACCTGGTTCTTCAATAATCTCTGATAAACTCGGCCTGAAATCAGAACAAGATTCATGTCCTTCACCAGCAAAATTCCATTCATAACTAAAACCATTATCCCATAAATCCTGAATAACCTCTGCAGTATTACCATCCTGCTGTCTAACTAGAGCAAACATTGCACTGTAGAATGCATTTGAAACTCTCTGAGTGTCTAAAATACCTGCTAAATCTGGATCATCAGGATGTTTTTTTGCTAAACTTTTTGCTGCAGGCAATGCTGCAACATAATTTGCATATACTTCTGCTATGCCTGCTGCATAAACAGGATCATAACCATTAGACAATTCCTTGCTCATTGGCACTTTTTCAAGTGACTGGATCATGTACTCCATCTGGACAATGAATTTATTAGCATTATGAGCTCTTTTTTTCTTTCTAAACCCCATTGACATAGAACCGGGCTCAAGAGTTCTTGCTGTTTCAAGCTCAGGAAGTAATGTTGAAGCTACTCTGTCTCTTTCAGATGCCAATTTTTCATTTTCTATATAACCAATTGCAGAATGAAGTCCTTCATCTGCACCACTAGCTAAATCTTTGATAAATTGTTTTAGAGCTATATAAGGAGCATTAACCTCAGAAGGCAACTCATTAGATAAAACATAATCAATCATCCCCATATCATCTTTAAAATTACGAGCAGTTTCACCAATATTATTAAAGAAATTTTCAAGCCCCTCCACAAGATATTTTGAACCCAATAAACCATCAAAACATTTTTCAGCAAAATTATGATAATCTGCTTTGCCGCTTTTTATCATATTGCCCTCAGAGTCATATTTATCAAACCATTTATGTGAAACCAATGAGAACACATATGAAGAAACAACATAATCTGCAAGCACAGGAACCACCCACACAGGTAATGTAGCCACTTCTTCAAGACTCATTTGTTTACTTGCATTTTCTTTTTGAAATGAATCCTTGGATATGCTCATATTGTAGATCAGATCTACTAATTTTCTAGAGGATATATCAGAAACTCTCTCTATTGCCTCACTTACAGTCATCTTATACCATTTATCTGGAGATCTCGAAAATTTCCTGGTCTGTGTTTTTGTTTGTTTTGCTTTGTCTTTTTTAGCTAATTGTGATTCTGCAACTTCATAATCACCACTTTCATCTGGACTCAATAACAAATCATCCAGCCAGCCATCTAATTCTCTGTTTGTTTCCCCGCCATAATTTCCAGGATGTGTTTGAACATATTTTGCAGGAGAAGGTTTTTTAGGAGCAGAACTAACCAGCATAGCATCTAACCATCTGTCTAATTCTCCATCTCTATCCATACCGGAATATTTCGAAGGAGTCTCAGCATACTCCATTCTATCATGTTTTATTTCATAAGGAATACCTTCAAGATCTTCTGCTGATAATGTTTTTTGTTTTTTAATTTGACTTAAATCCCATTTTATTCGTCCATCAGTCACTATAGTATCAGAAGAATCTGGAAGTAAATCAATAATTTGTCTTCTAAGTGAAAGATAATCCTCAACATCAACTGTTCTGCCAACTTTATTTGCATGTCTTTGTGCGTCTTTCATTAAATCTTTTTCTGTGAAGTCAATGCCATAAAGATCCATAGCAGTTTCTTTGAATGCCATATAATCGCCAAAACCAAAAATCTTTTTTGAAGACAACTCCTTCATTGCATCAACTGTGCTGTCCAAAGATAATTCCACACCATATTTTTCCAATACTGCTAATCTTTGCGGTGTGAAAATATCTGAGAAATTAATTTTATCATAATTGTTACCTGTCCAGAAATCTTTTACATATCTTTCATTAATGCTGGTAAACAAACTTTCATAGAAATTGTCAACAACTGTTTGAACAGACTCATTAGTGTGTCTGCCTCTTAAAGATGATTTTTTTGATAATCTGTCTTCAAGCACATCTGCAGCTGCTAAAGTATCAATAAATCTTCCCAAAGAATTAGCTGTCCAATCAGGATTAAATCCGCCTCTATGATATAAATCAATTTTGGCATTATGGTAAAGCATAGCACCATCTACTTTCTTAGCTTTTCTCTCAGCAAGTCTAGGACTTATTTTTGTTAAAAAATCAGATAAACCCATTAATCCACCTCATGATAATCTTAAACAGTCAATATGATTAATTACAGTAATAGTAATAATTAACAAATAAAGGTAGTATTTAAACCTTTCGGTTTTTTAATCACTTGCTAGTGGTTAAAAGGCATTTGCTTTGAAACAGCCCAAAAGATCATAAAAACCCCTTTTTAAACAAGAAAATAGACTAATATTAGAAAACCTTACCAGCGGAACAAACCCTCTAAACACCCAAATAAGGCCAAATAACGCTCTAAATGCTGTAATTATGTTTCTAATAACCATAAAACCAATAAAAACTCAGAATTCATCTCTTAGATAGACCATGTTCTTTTTGCCGCGCAGCTCTTTATGTACATAGCCTCTGGACTCCATTTCAGACAATATTCTACTAAGAGTAGCTTTTGAAAACCCAGAAACAACTCTCAAAGTGCCTTGCTCACACATGCCATCTCTCATCTTGAGCAGCCTGACAATAATCAATTCATCTTCTTTCAAGTGCTTATAATCCTCATCTACCATTGGCTTGTAATATTTCTCAGGAAGTTTTATTGGATGTTCTTCTTCCAATACTTCCTTTTGTACTATGTTCTTGATTTCTTCAGTAGTTTTTGGAGCAGAAAAACTTAGGGTTTTCTCAACTTTTTCCTCTCTCAGGCTTTCAAATGGCTTTGATATCTCTTCTTTTGAGGGATAAGGAGATTCTTGTTTAGGCTTGATAAGTTCTTCAGGATCTGGGATGATATTAATCTCTTTATCAAGTTGAGGCATATCTGCTGCAAAACTTGTTTCATAACTTAATTGTTCAGATTCTTCTGGCAACACCGTAGGCTGTTCAAATACTTCTTTTTTCTTTTGTTTTTTCACAACATCTTTAGTTTTGGCTTTAACAGCAGGAGCCGGTTTTTCTTTTCCAAATCCCAAACTTGTCTTTGAAAGTTTTGATTCAATATCAGGCAATGGAGGCGGCGGAGGAATTTTCGGTAGCGCATGAGGGGTTTCTTCTTTCCCAGGAGTTTTGGTTTTAACATTGTGTTTTATAATATAATAGATTATTCCTACCAGCGCACCAATAGCAACAACAATACTAATAAGAGTTATTGGGTTAATTGCTTCATCAACTTTTTTTACTTTTACCTCTATAACATCGCTCTGTGAAAAAGCAATTTGAGTTAGAGATATAAATATCAGAATACTCAGAAGAATCAATGACAATTTTTTTGTTGTTTTTTTGAATTTCATTTTTACAACACAATTTCGCAATACAATTAATTATTCTTTCTTTTCTGGAACTTCATCACCATGCTTTTTTAACCATTCTATTCTTTGCGGTACGAATTTTGATAATCTTGCTATTTCTCTTTGCACAAAGACTTTAACATTACTAGGTATTTGTTTATTTCTGCTTTTGTATGAAGCAATAAGCTTCTCAATCATCACTACTTCAATAACAGGATCATCCATATTGTTCTCAATCATGACCATCCTGAATGCTACTTCTTCCTTAAACTTCGCATTCTGGACATCATCAATAGTTAATTCCATTCTATTCTTATAATCTTACCCAACTCATTTAAATACTTTACTTTAAAAGGGTCTGTAGAAAATCGAAGTCACTGACATCTGCTGAACCTACTCAAAGAATACTTGGTTTGAGGGTAGGGGGTTGCCCCCTACGGGGATGCCTGGTAATTGAATATAATATGTTTCAGGCGAAGCCCGTCAGTGACTTGCAAAGCAAAGATTTTCTACAGAGCCGATCTAAATCCCAAAAAAACACCCAATAAATTTATAAAGCACCTCTTTTTTCAGCAAGTTCAATATGATAACTCAAATAAGATCCTTGAGAAAGTCTACAGGCGGTAGATATAAATCAAAAATCTCAAAGAGAAAGTTCTCAATGGCTAGATCGCCTAGTGCTACAAAAATAGGCTCTAGAAAGCCTAAAAGCTTAAGATGTATTGGCGGAAATAGAAAAGTAAGGCTTCTGAGTTCTGATACTGTTAATGTTCTTGATCCTAAAACAAAAAAGCATTCTAAAGCAACAATCCAGACTGTAGATGAAAACCCAGCAAACCAGCATTTTATAAGGCGAAACATCCTTACAAAAGGGTCTATTGTTGACACAGATAAAGGCAAAGTTAAAATAACATCCAGACCAGGCCAGCAAGGCTCTGTAGATGGTATTTTAGTACAATAAGCAAGATTTAGCATATTTCTTTTTAAGCACAGTTATTCTTTTCATTATGGAAAATAAATATAGAAAATAGGAGTATCATCACTTATAAGTAGTTAACAACGAAAGATTTATATATTATAAGATACAGATTTAATAACACAAGTTATACTACTAAAAAAATGGCACTTACAAACTTGCTTGAATTATCTACAGAAGATATCATCGATCTAGGATTAAATGCTGAAAATGGTGAATTACATATAGCAGTACATCCAGGCTACAGTGTTTCAGAAGAATTAGGTATTAGAAAAGAAAGTGAGGGACTTCTAGTAACAAGATATGTAGACCAATGCATAGACAATATAATTGAAGCCATGCAAAAAGTTGAAAAATATTCTGATTCTACACCTCTACTTTTTGAAGATAATGATGCTTGGAATAGAGTTGTATTTCCAGATGAACCTGAAAGAAATCAAAAATTGAAAACAGAAGCATATATGAGTGCAATAATTGATTTTGTATCTGCTTATGAAACATTAAGAGAAACAGTGCAAGTTATGACTTTAGCACAAAACAACACACCATTAGTTTTGGTAGTCCCTAAAAAATCTTTAACACAAGAATCTAAAAGGTATGGGAAAAATTTGGCTCAAATAACTGGTGATGCGTCAAACATTCTAAATCTTGAATCTCAAGATGGAGGCAATGGCAATGTTAATGGTTATCTTCATGAACCATATTCTGCAGCAAGAGATGAAATTGAAGCAAAACAATTGGGAGTTAAATCACCAAGTAAAACAACAAGAGACAAAGTAACATATGAAGATAAACTATTAGCTATAGAAAGACTCTGTGATGTTTTAGGAACAAAGAAAGCTAAGATTTTTGGAAGTTGGATAAACAAATGTTTATCAAATACTGAAGAAAGTATTGAACTAACTGATCTGCCGAATTACGAGGTATCAGGAAATGATTCTGTAACTGAAAGACGTATGCTTGAAGCAGCATTCTCTGGTTATGATTACAATTCAAGAGATCTCAGACAAGAAATTGGCGAGCAAAAATATTCAAAATTCTGTGGTTTAATTAATCAAATTCTAAAGAATCAAGAAGATTTGTCTGCATTGCAATATGCAAAAACCCTTCAACCAGCTGAACAATTAGCAGTATTTGAGACAACATATTCAGAATTAATCAATACTTTAACTCAAATTAAAAACTTATATTCACATAAACATTCAAAAATGATTTACAAGGAAGAACCATTAGAACCAATCTAAGAATCAACTAACAAAAAATTAAATATAAAAATTAACAAATGAATGCTCATGGTCAATAAAGAAAATCTCAATGAAGCAACTCCTAAGGAACTTAATGCATCTGTTGAACAAATAATAAGACAGACTCTTCAAACCAGTAAACCTAACAAAGCAGTTACTGTGAATATTGTTGAAATTGGAACACCCATACATGAACAAGACAGCAAAACTTATTTTGTTTCTTATGAATTACAAACTCCTCAAGGCACTCAGTCTTTGGACAAATACATATCGGATAAATCTTATTCTGATAATCCGCTTGATCCAATAACACCACACCGAGATAATCTTTTCCAAGCATTAACAACTTCACTTGGTGATGAATATGTCATAGAAAAAACCGGCATTGGCAGAGTCAATGTAAGAAAAAAAGCACTGCAAGAAGAACTGCCATGGATGATATCAGACACCTCTTCAGAAAAAACCACAATTCTTGATTATCTAACCTTATCACCAGAAGAAATTGAATCTGCTGCTTTAGGAATACAAATATTAAGAATGTGCAGAGAAATGCCTGAAGAAAGTGGCCTGATCTACAGGATTGGAAAAGATCAAAGACAGGATTTTTACAGAGCAATAGATGATGCATACAAAGAAATACAAAACGTATCTCCAGAACCAAATGATTCAAATTATTACAAAACAAATCTTGGCTTAACAACTGAAACATCTAGAAAATTGAAAAAATGCATTGAAGATAACCCTAAATTTAACATGGCTAACTTCATAACTGGTTTTGAAAGTATCCAGGACAAAATATCACCAAAAACATATCTAAGCCATCTTAAAGATATTAGCAGACAAGATACAATATTGGCTTTTGAAGATCTAAAAAAAGCTGTCACAAGAACAGGTGCTGGTTATCATGAACAAGATTCTCAACAAACTTCTCCAACAACATATGGACAAGCAAGCGGGGATTAATAATTAATTCTTATTCAAAAACAAAAAAGCATTTATGCAATATGGAAGAAGTAAGAGGTGACAAAATTATCCTTGTTGATTATCTGTGCTGTACGTGCTAAGCTCTTCTGCAGTCATATATCCAGGAGCATGTTTCCAAAACAAATCAGGATCAAGATCTCGAAAGCTTTCATTAAACTGTCGCCATCCCCTATCCCTTTTTTGCTTCTGATCATCCCATTGAGCTCTCTCAAATTCATAATCCCTGAATTCTGGTATTGGCAGATTAACCATTACATCAATCCAAGCAAAAGGATCAGCTATAACTAATTCATGACCAGTGATCTCTGTTGGATCATACATGCTATGAGCAGGAACATCATTATAGTTATCAATAGGTACAAAATTGTTAACTAAACCAATATGAATATTGCCTTTCTTTTTAAGTTTCTTAACATCTTGTTCTGAATATAAAACAGAAACATATCTATCATCAGATGTCTTGGGAGCTTCAACAATAGCTAATGAATCACCAACAACCATGAAATTCATGTAAGGCAATCCGTCTTTTCTGACTCTAGTATGAATTCTTCCAGGACGCCCATGTTTTCTTGGAGATCCGTCTTGATTTTGCAAATAACTTAACAAAGACTTATTTTCATCTAATTTGCCAACAAAGAAATTAAATTGAACTGGACGCTGCAAGCCACGAGATAAAACCACTCTTAATTCATCATTAAACACATAAGGGACTAATCCCTGATGAACAAAATAAGTTTCTGGTTTATGATGCCCTCTGCCAGTCACACTCAAACCAGTAGCATACATTTGGCCAAGTACATTTTCATCTCTAAAGACTAAATCAATTCTTTCATCAGTATCTCTTAGAACAGTAACACCTTCACTATTCTGGGGAACAACGCTACGCAAAACTAAATCAGTTATACCCCTATCTTTATCATCAACCATGGCATTAATATTATAGTATGGATATATTTAAATTTTGTGTTAAAAAGATCATTAATACAAATCGCGAGTTAGTTGTTCCACATAATATTTATATATAACCTACCTACTTTCTCATTCATGGGACATGTTACATCAAAAAGCTATTATAATCTTCAAAAAAGATTAGATAAATCTCCCCAAGGAACCCCAGCTTCTGAATCATTATTTAAAATTCTTGAGATTCTTTTTACTGAAAAAGAAGCAGAACTTGTTTCAGTACTTCCTTTAAAATTCTTTACAGTTGAAAAAGCAGCAAAAATATGGAAAAAACCAGAAAAAGAAACAATGAGTATATTAGATGGTTTGGCTGATAAAGGTATTTTATTGGATTTAGCTAATGAAAAAACAAAATCATATGTTTTAGCACCACCTATGGCGGGATTTTTTGAATTCTCACTTATGCGCACTGATGGAAAATTTGACACTAAAGTTTTATCTGAGATTTATCATCAATATATAAATGTCGAAGATAAGTTTGCAAAGGAAGTATTCGGTGTAGAACCAATGATGTGCAGAACTTTTGTCCAAGAAGAAGCACTTGAACCCTCAATCACCATTTTAGATTATGAAAAAGCAACAAAAGTGATTGATACAGCAACATTCATCACAGTCGGAAGATGTTATTGCAGACACAAAATGGAACATATGGGAAAAGCCTGTGATAATCCTCAAATGGTCTGCTTGACTTTTAACAGACCAGCTAAAAGCCTTGCAAAGCATGGCATATCAAAAAAAATATCAAAAAAAGAAGCGCATGAAATACTGGATAAATCCATAAAATTAGGATTAGTCCAAGTGGGAGATAATGTTCAAGACAGAGTAGGCTGGATATGCAATTGTTGTTCTTGCTGTTGTGAAGCATTGCTTGTTTACAAACGCCTTGGATTCATGCCTAAAATGAATTCAAATTTCTATGCTTCAGGAGACAAAAGCAAATGTACTGATTGCGGCATATGCAATAAAAAATGTCCAGTTGAAGCAATAGATAAATCAAAAGTTGATTATAATAGATGTATCGGCTGTGGTGTTTGCACAAGATTCTGCCCTGTAAACGCCATAAAAATGAAGAGAAGAAAAGAAACAATTTTTGTTCCGAAAGATGTTTTTGAGAGATTTTTAATAACTGCAATAAATGAAGGCAAATTGCAGAATTTTATCTTTGACAATCATCAATTCTGGGGTTATGAAGCATTAAGAAGATTAATCGGCATAGTTCTTAAACTGCCCCCAACAAAAAAGCTTCTTGCACATAAACAATTAAAGTCAAGATATTTAAAATTCATATCAAAAAAAGCAGGTTACAGTGAAGATACGGATTATTCTCATCCTGAATTGGATAAGTGAAGTTTTCTATTTATATGTCTACATTTTAGAAACATTTATATACTTGTAGACACATACTTATTATATATGTTCGTAGAAAAACAAAAACGCGGTAAGAAAACATACTTTTACTTAGTGAACAACATAAGAAAAGGGAATAAAGTAACTAAAGAAAGAGTTTATCTAGGTGGAGACTTATCTAAAAAAGAGTTAGAAGAAAAAATTGAAGAAGCAAAGAGCCAATTAGATCCTCTATTTTCAATATTAAATAAAGAAGAACTAGAGGAAATTAATGAAATAAAAGATGAATTAAACAAGATAATATCAACCATACCTAAAGAAAATTTTTATGAACATTTTATAGTAGAATTTACTTATGATTCTAATGCTATTGAAGGATCAACCCTTACATTAGATGAGACCAGACAGGTTATTTTTGAAGGAATGAGCCCCAAAAAGCCCCTGAGAAATGTCAAAGAAGCACTTAATCATAAAGAAGCATTTGATTTTATGGAATCACATAAAGATAAGATCAATTCTGAATTTATTTGCGAATTACAAGAAATTGTTGTCAAAAACACCCTTCCAACCCATCTTTCCATATTTGGAGGAACATTAAGAGGTGTTAATGTCAGAGTAGGAAATCACATCGCACCAAACTTTGATAAAGTCCCAAAACTATTAAAAGAGTTATTAAGATGGCATGCCAATTATAAAAAGAAAATAAATCCTCTTGTTCTTGCAGCACATTTTCATTGTGCATTCGAAGACATACATCCATTTGTTGATGGAAATGGTCGTGCTGGAAGATTATTACTAAATTTAATGCTTAAAAATGAAGGATATCCTTATCTCAACATAACTGTTAAAGACAGGATTAAATATTATAAAGCTTTAGATGATTTTCATAAAACAAAAAGCTGCAGAAAAATGACATTATTACTTAAAAAAATCTATATGTCTACATTAAGGAAGTATAAGAGATCATTGTAGACATACAAATATCAAAATGTTCTGGTTGTCTCATGAACCAAATAACCCAAACATACAAACAACTCCTAA
>JBHPFW010000025.1:0-21874 GCA_042571645.1 Nanobdellota archaeon | reverse complement strand
TCCTAATTCAACTTATAATTCCTTCTATCTTCTATAAGAGCTCTATTTACATCAGCCTTATCAATATCAGAATCAAATAAGAAACTCTTTATCTTTGATTTTAATCTTTTATCCTTAAATGTCTGTCCAATCAAAGAAGCAGCCAATTTTTTATATTCAATGCTTATATCTTTTTTTGGAACATGCAAAACAGCAGGTTTTGTATGTGCTAAAGCCTCAAGAACTTTTTCTTCATCATTCAAAATAGCCAACACAGGCACACCTGTGGCTTCCTCAACATCATCTAAGCTTAATTCATAGTTCATTCCTCTAACTTTATTCAGTACTAAACCAGCTATAGGAGTGCCTTTCTGCTTTGCTACTTTTATAGCATGCATTGTACAGCTTAATGTTGGATAATCAGGACTGCTAACAACCAAAAGCTCATCAGAAGCAACCATTGTTGAGAGAATCTCCTCATTTAAAGCAGGAGAAGAATCAATAAGAATTACATCATAATCCTCCCTTATAGGATCAAGCCTATTCTTTAATTTAAAGGGGTTTATTTTCTTAGGCACTAAAGAAGCAGGCAATAAGCTGAAGCCGTGCTCATGATCAATAATGGCATTATTAATTTTAACTTTATCATTAAGAACATCATGGAGGGTTTTTTCTGGATTAACAACACCCATGTGTAAACCTAGATTTGGAGCTGAATAGTTAGCATCCACAAGAAGAACCTTTTGATCAAATTCATTAGCTAAGACAGCACCCAGATTACTCACAGTGGTGGTTTTACCTACACCGCCTTTTATAGATATAATACCTATGACCTTGGGGGGAGCCATCTTAAGTATTATTTTGACTATTACTCTTTTTAAATATTTCGGAAATTAATTAAAACTCCCAGGACAATAAACATTCTTAGAAAAACAATCCCTAAACAAAAATTTTCAAAAAGCTTCTGGTTGAAAATGATTGAAAATGACTTCAACAAGACCCTGTGGGCTGTAATTAACACTTTCATACTCATAGCGATATTTTTTGTTGTCTTTATAGTTATCACTGCCTTTTCTGGCTGATATTCACTCTATTCAATCTAAACTCCTGAAACACCCATATCATCAAAACATTTAAAAACAAATTCCATACAAAATCTTCATATGGCTCAAGAAACCATAAATATCGGACTTATAGGGTTTGGAACAATTGGATCTGGAGTAGTTAAGAGACTATTGAAGCCAGCAGATATAGAGAAAAAGACTGGCAAAAAGATTGTTCTGAAAAAAATTGTTGATAAAAAGCTTGGAGTTAAAAGAAAAGTCAAAGTTCCAAAATCAATGCTTACCAAGAATGTCAATGATGTTCTGAATGATCCTGAAATAGATATTTTCATTGAGCTAATCGGAGGCTATAAGCCAGCTTATGATCATATCAAAAAAGCACTGCAAAAAGGCAAAAATGTTATAACTGCCAATAAAGCAGTAATGGACAAATATGGTGCAGAGCTTTGCAAAATTGCAGAAAAAAATAATGTTTTCTTAATGTTTGGTGCAAGTGTTGGCGGAGGCATTCCAATAATTGATTCCATAACAGACAGTTTAGCTGGGAATGACACAGAAATAATTTATGGAATATTAAATGGAACAACTAATTTCATCCTTACAAAAATGGAACAAGGCATGGAATATGATCAAGCATTAAAATTAGCTCAAAAACTTGGATTTGCTGAGAAAGACCCAACATTTGACGTTGAAGGATTAGATGCTGCACAAAAATTAGCAATTATTTCATCTATTGCATTTAACACTAATATAAAATCCAAACAAATATTTACTCAGGGCATAACAAAAGTATCCAAAAAAGATCTTGATTTTGTTAAGAAGCTTGGTTATAAAATTAAGTTAATTGGAGTTGCTAAGAAACCCAAATTGAGCAGAGCTCAATTGGGCCCAATTTCTGCAGAGCGGAAATTTGGGAAAGGAAATGTTCTCGAATTAAGAGTACAACCAACATTAATACCTGACACTCATCCATTGGCTGCAATAAATAATGAAGTGAATGCAGTATATTTTGGCGGTGATGGAAATATCACACTATCTGGTGAAGGAGCTGGCTCTGCACCAACAGCAGGAGCAGTAATCAGCGATATAATCAGTATTGGAAAAAGAATCAAATGCAAATACAAAGCAAAAAAATACTTTGGAAATAGTGCAGTAAAAATAAGGAATATTGAACAAGTTGAAACACCTTTTTATCTTAGATTCACTTCAATGGACAAGCCTGGAACTTTGGCAGAGTTAACAGATGTTCTTGCTAAATCCAAGGTAAATATCAAAGAAGTACTGCAACCTTCCAAAAATGGCAAAACAACTGCTCCATTAGCGATTATCACAGATATGACTGATATGAAAACTCTTAAGAAAGCTATTTCTAAATTAAAGAAATCCAAAAAGAACAAGATTGAGATAATTATGCCAATTGAGGAGTAGACAGCTTGTATTGCTAGTTCTTTTATAAATGAATACCCAAAGGTATTTAAATAACTTATTTCGATGGTTTTATTTGGTTGGGATATATGGAATTAGAAGACTGCTTAGGCTTTAAACTGGCTAATAAAAATACACATAAATATGATCGTGAAATAATTTCTGCAATTCTAAACGAGACTTGGGAATCACAAGTGCAAGCAGATGAATGGAAGTTATCACAGAGATTCAAGAGTGGAAATGCTTTCTTTATTGCATATGATTTAGCTACTGAAGAAGATATCTTATATTACAGAGAAAAAGGCATAGAACTTCAACCGCATGAACTAATTCCTGTTGGAATATTGGAAACAATCGCAATAAACACACAAGGCAAATACGAAAATGTTCCTGGAAGTTACAATGAACTGGCAAATTACGGAATGTGGAAAAGTCCTGCAAAAGATGTAGATACACTAATGTTTGTTGATGTAACTGTTATGCCAACAAGAAGAGGTAGAAAAGGGAACGGCGAAGCTAGAAGATTAATAGAATATGCATCTCAATGGATTGCGGAGAATACTGATATAAAATATGGTTTTACTTATACCCCTGATATAAATGCTGTTAAGAAATGGCATGCTAAATTAGGTGCAAAAGATAGTCAATATGTTATTCCAAACGCGAGGTCAAGATTTGAAACCCCTAATGTTAATATCATGGATTATTCTGATGAGATTGCTAGAAAAAGATCTGAATTTTTGGGATTTAACCAAAGAAATGTCTATATGGGACTGGATGTTCTAAGAAGAATTGCTTCTGATTTTGATGTTGCAGAAGAACTTGAAATTGTTACACAACGATCAAGAGACTACTTTACAAACATACAAAAAGGCCGAGGCTTTGTTGGTTGGTTTATGCCAGGAGAAAAGCATCAAACAGAATTACCAAATGATCTAGCTCTTAATTTTAAATCTAATGTGTTTGGTGTTGAAATGGGAAAAGATTATCTTAGAGACGTACTTTCTAATATAAACAGTGCTGATGCAAGAAGAAATCTCTCTTATATTCAACTTATTGGTTGATTAATAAAAGTTCTAATCAAAAAATTCTTTATGCAAAGCCTGTACTGCATTCTCTACATCCTTATTGTCGATGATAAAGCTGACATTTACTTCTGAGGCTCCTTGAGAAATCATCTCCATGCTTATGCCTGCTTCAGCAACTGCGTTAAATATCTTTGCTGCTGTTCCAGGAACACCTGCCATTCCCTCGCCAACAACACAAACCAATGCTTTTTCTGGTTCAATTGCGACTTTAGAAAATTCTGAAAGATCACTTCTTAACTTATCAAGATTGTCTGCTTTATCAACAGATAAACTTACACTAACTTCAGAAGTTGCCACCATATCAATGCATACTTTGTGCTTTTCAAAAACATTGAATAAATGAGCCATGAAACCATGACTTAATAACATTCTCGTCGAGACAACTCTGATTAAGTTGATATTTCTTTTGAATGCAATTGCTTTTAATGGATGTTTTGTATCTTTCTTTGTGGTTTCTTTCATAATAGCTGTGCCAGGATGATCTGGATCATAAGTATTCAGCACTCTTACAGTTATTCCTTTTTCCACTGCCGGCAAAATTGTTTTTGGATGCAATACTTTTGCTCCGAAATACGCAAGTTCAGAAGCTTCTGGAAAGGAAAGTTCATTTATGGTTTTTGCATTCTCTACAACTCTAGGATCTGTGCTCATAACACCATGAACATCTGTCCAGATCTGGATTTCTTCAGCGCTTATTGCAGCACCTATAAGTGCGCAAGTATAATCACTTCCTCCTCGACCAAATGTTATAATATCGCCGTCTTTTGTTTTTCCTATGAAACCGGTTATTATTGGAACAATATCCAGATGTTCTATGTTTCTTCTTAATTCATCATATGCTGCAGGCACAATATCTCCATTGCCATGATCTCCTTCTAATTCCATACCAATATCATAAGCATTGAATGATTCAGATTTAACACCAATTTTGTTTAAGTAAGCTGCAACAATTTTAACAGACATTCTCTCGCCAAAAGAAACAATTGTATCCCAGCTTTTTGGAGAAACTTCTTTAAGTGTTTTAATTTCCTCAAGTTCTGATTTTAATTCTTCTAATTCATCTTTAACAATGTCTAGTTCTAGTTCTAAATCAGTAAGAATCTTTATGTGCTTAGTATCAATCTCCTGAGTATCAACTTTTCCGCCAGCAGCAGCATTAGCAGCAGCAATCAATTTGTCTGTTATTCCACCAACAGCACTGCAAACAACAACTGGTTTTTTATCAACTCTGTTTTTAATAATATCAGCAACAATCTTAATACGTTCAGCACTACCTACAGAAGTACCTCCAAATTTCATAGCTAACATACTAAATCCCCCCATAACCCGAATTTAATCGATTTGAAGGAAAATATCAGTAGTTAATTTATAAATTTTATTAGAATATAGCTAAAAAATTGCGAAATTCACAAGATTATTAGATAATTATTCCGATGTCCTTCCGATACTACGTGCTAATTCTTCTGGATCATCTATTGCTAAAACATTTCTAGGTAGTCCATCGTCTTTTACCAAATCTACTATGCATTCACCTATCTTTCTAGCTAATGCTATATTTGGATTTACTACTAAAGCATCTTCAAATTGCCAGTGATTTCCTCTATTTTATCTTCATCATCTGGACCAATACCAACACAAGTAACTGTTCCGGGAGCTATACAAGTTTTTCCAGCATCGGTTATTGTTGCTGTAGAAATACCCTGATCTTTTGCTAATTGGGCATATTTATGAACCTCTTCCTCACTATCAACTTTAAGAACAACCTTTTTTTGACCCTCATTACGCCATTCTTTCAGCTTTTCTTTATCTGCTTTCAAAGCAGCTTCAACGCTGGCGTGAGAAGCCTGAACACAGGCTTTGCCTTTTGGTAACTTTAGATCCATCCTAATCAGGATGACTTGCTTATATTCACCCATTTTTCCTCAGCTCTAAATGCTTATCAAATCTTTCTTTTTTCCTTTTTAAGTATAAATTGTTTGAATCTTTGTACATCCACTTACACAACTTTCTAGCATCATTACCATAATAGTATACTCTATAAACAGACTTTAATTCTTTTATAGGATTCTTCTTTATTTTTAAAGATTTGCTTATCCTATCTTGCATTTCTTGGAGAAACTCTTTTGTACTAAAAAAACTGACTTTTATAGTGTTTGGCTTGTTGAAATGTATACTCCCGTCACCATCAAAATAACCCCTAATGAAATGAGATAAAAACTTATTTTTTATCCTTGGGAATCTTAAAGTCTTGCTTTTCCTCGGAGTGCAACCAAGTTTAATTATATCAGTAACAAGCATTTTACTATCCAACCTTAAAGTAACTGAATTCGAATAAAATCTAACTGGTCTATTACTCCCCATAACTCCGCTAATAATTTCCAGAATATAATGATCTTGTTTATGAAGATGTATACGAATACATCTTTTATCACTTGAAACATCTCCATCACTAAAGAAAAACCCAAGAACATAAGCCATTTCAGCACTCCATTGTTTAAAGAAATAGTGATCAATTGAATACATTCTGTTTCTGAAGTGTCTTTTTAATCCCAATCTAGAAGCTTTGTGATTTATCGAAGAAATAGAACGATTATTGAATAGCTTATAAATATTGACATCTTTGCCGTAATTATCTTTCAATAACTTTATTTCGCCATCAGTCCAAGGCATATTTTTCTTTGTTAGACCATATTTACTCATCCAATGATGAATAGTATCAGTGGAGACAGAATTCTCATTAGCAATTTGAATATATGTCTTTTTCTTTAACTGTTCAATCAGATATTTTTTAGAGTGATATACTTTTATCATAATTCGATCTCTCATTGGATAAAAATAGCGAACGAATAAAAAATAGCAATCAGTTGAATAAAATATGTTCAAAGTTGCCTGGCGGTAACTTTAAGTCTTTCCTCACTAATATTACTTGTTTTAGCATTTTAACAGGGTTTAAACAGCTATATTTATAAATTTTTATAGCAGAAACTACAATAATTAAATGAAAACCGAAAACCTCAAGGAAATACTTGATGAGAATAAAGAATTAGTTAGAGAGAAAAGGGATTTTTTGTTGGGTAAAAACAAGAAAAAAAGCAAACTGCCTAAAAGTGCTTTAGTTTTGTTAATTATAGGAGTAATTGCATTAGGATTATTTCTAAAGCCAGGAGAACTATCAGCTGAAGAAAATGAATTGGGTAATTATGAGCAAGCAGTAATTGATGCAATCGGGAAAGAGAAATACAAAGAACTCAAAAGCGAGATTTCTATTGCTATTTCTTCTTGTAAAGAAAATGATTTAAGTGCTGAACAATGTTCAGATTTGATAAAATTTGTTATTGATACTTCAGGAGAAAACATAGTGTTCGCTTTGGAAGATGGCATTTCTATTGCATTAGAAGAATACGGAGGACAAGGCTCAAACCCGGAACAAATCATTAACTTAATAAAAAAAGTCACTGAAATTGCAGGAGGATTTAAATACAATGCCGTATTGCATGTTGTTCCTAATTCATTAAAAGCTTACAAGAAGCAAGGCTTAAGCTCTGAACAAAGCATTAACTTAATAACAAAAGTTGCAGAAGCCACAAAAGAGATTTCTTGGTATCCTTTAGTAATTAGTGCGCCTGTTGCTTTAGAAACAGGATTAAGTCAGGAACAAATAGTTATCATTATAAAAAAAGTATCTGAAGGCACAGGGGAAAATTCAGGGGATATTTTTGAAACTAGTCTTCCTACTGCATTAAGAGCTTGTAAAGAACACGGCTTAAGTCCAGAACAAACAGTTGATCTGATAATTAAGATTATTGAAGCTTCAGGAGAAGATGCAGGATATGAATTGGATAGTCTTCCTAATACATTAAAAGCTTGTAGGGATCAAGGTTTAAGTCCAGAAGAAAGTATAAACTTAATAATTGATCTTATTGATGCTTCGGGATGGTATTCAGATTCTGTCTTGGAACATACTGTTCCTGCTGCATTGGAAGCAGATTTGAATTCTGAACAAACTATAGATCTAATTAAAAAAGTCATTAATATTTCAGGGAAACACGCAAAGTGGGCTTTGGAGTATACTGTTCCTGCTGCATTGGAAGCAGATTTAACTCCAAAACAAACCATAGACCTAATAAAGAAAGTTATAGATGCTTCAAGAGAAGAGAATACTGATCGGTTTTTTACTGATAAGATTTTGGTAGAGGGTATTCCTAATGTTTTGAGTTCTTCAAGAAGTAAGGATGCAAAAATTATGATTCAGAGTGCGGTTTTTATCTCTAAATACAGTACCTACCAAATTAATGTTTTTAGGTGGTTATTTAAGCAGGGCAATGTTGATTCTGATTTAGCTATTAGCAAAGATGGTTTAACAAGAACATTTATTGAAGCAAGCAATAATATTGCAGAAAATGATGGTTTGACTAAACAACAATCTTCGGAATTAGCTGTTTTAATTAATACGTTGCATGATAATGAAGTATTATTAGATAACAGCGATTCTATAAGAACTAACATTGCTAAAGGCTTAAGCACACAAACAAAATATGACATTATGAGTCAGGGTGGTGGCGATCTTTATACGAGTACTTTCGAAAAATTATATGAAAACTTAGATGAAAATTACATTGAACAAATTAGCAATTATGATCCAGAAGGCAAAAAAAGCACTGAATTTGTCTTAACACTAGCTAACTTCAATGTTTTGAAAAATGAATACCACAAGAATCCTGAATTTTTTAATAGTAATATTAGAAACTCGTTAAGTGTTCAGGATGAAGAAGAATTAATAAGAAACACAGCATTAATGATTACTACATTTGGCAGTATTTTTTCGGATAATACTTTTGCAAAATACAACGTGGATTTTGAAAAATTCTTTATCACTAATTACGAATCTTCTCAAAGCAAAGAACAAAGAGGTAGTTACGGATATTTAATAAAATTAAATAAAAACAAATTCTCAGAAGACAACAAGAAAAAAGCAGACTCTATTTCCAATTTTTTGCCAGAGATAATACTGCCTGGACTTCCACAAACATTTGCAATTAATAATGTTGTTGCTTCAAAACTATATTTTTATGATGACGAACCTTGGTTTGGAATAACAAGAGACCAGTATATCCGAAGTCATGGTTTTAAAAAAATCAGCGAATCAAACAATGGCCAATTAGTTGTTCTAGAAAAACTCTATAAAGGCAAAACATTAAGAATGATTCTAAGTTTAGATAATTCAGACGTACAAGAAGCAGTAGATGATCCAAACATCCAACTAGTTTCCCATAGAGGCCACAGCTTTCACTTAAGACATACTTTCAACGGCAGAAGCGATGCTCAAAAAATACTTTACCTAGGCAGTTGTGGAAGCTTCAGAGAAACACCAAGTTTACAGAAAGATTATCCAAATGCATATTTCATCTCCGACGAAAACACAGGACAAGGCAGTGTAAATAACGCAGTCATATACCAAACAATGCTAAATATAGCTAATGGAGTAACAGATTTAGAAACAATTGCAAATAACATTAAAACAAAATTCAAAACTCCTGGTGTGGTATTTCCTCATGAAAAAAGTCAATTATTAAGAAGATTTATTGACAGCATGAAAGAATAAATCAATCCCTCCAATCTACATCAATATCATCTGTTCTCAAGTAAGGTTTAATGTCTGCATGTTCTAATTTCAATCTATGGCCTGCGCGATATTGTAATATTCCTGTCCAAGCGATCATTCCAGCATTATCAACTAAGAATTGATTTTCTGGAGTAAAACATTTTGCTTGTCTTTCTTTGCACATAATATTGCACATTTCTTGTAAACGTTTATTGCATGCTACTCCACCACCAAGCAAAAGCTCTTTTTTATCTGTGTGTGCAATTGCTCGTTCTGTAACTTCAACTAACATTGCAAAAACATCTTCCTGCATTGAATAACAAAGATCTTCAATTTTATATTTTCCAGATTCAAGTTTTTGTTTTAAATTAGTCAACAACCCGCCAAAACTTACATCCATTCCTTTTACAACATATGGCAGTTCAATTAGTTTCTTTTTGTTTTTTGCTTTCAAAGCTAATTTTTCAATCTTAGGACCACCAGGAAAACCTAAATCTGCAAACCTAGCAAAACTGTCAATAAAATTACCAACCCCTTGGTCTAATGTTTCACCAAATATTCTATACTTGCCGCCTTCATAAGCAATTACTTGGGTGTTAGCTCCAGAAGCATAAAGCATAACAGGATCTTTTGCTTTAGTCACTAATCTGCCAATTTCAAGATGAGCAATACAATGATTAACTCCAACTAAAGGGATATTATGAAGAACAGACAATGTTTTGGCCATCATAGCTCCAATCCTTAAAGCTTGCCCCAACCCAGGAGACTGTGAGAAAGCAATAATATCAATATCTTTAATGCTTATTTTAGCTGTTTTTAGAGCGTTTTTAAGCACTTTATCACACACGTCAACATGATGCGCAGATACTTTATTTGGGATCATACCGCCTTTAGGAGTGCTGTAGCTGTCTTTTTCATTGGCTAAAATAGCTGATTTCCAAGACTTCAGGCCGTCTTTATACTGAGCTATGCCGACACCGAAAGTATGGGCTGTAGACTCTATTCCTAGGCATATCATGTTATCCCAGGTAACCCAAAAGCTTTTAAATATTTATCCAGTATATTTTATTAATTAGGCTGAAAAAGACCGCCAGGGCGAGTGCCAAGCACATATTATTGCATCTCGCAATCATGATGGATTGACGCAAAAACATCATGAAATTCCTTAGCACTCTAGGCGCTGGCGGTCTTTTCATAGTATCCAGTATATTTAAGAATAGAAGCTTATTGGGGGCAGATAATGGCATTACAACCAAAGGACGTTCATGTACCTACTGCAAATGAATTTATACAGGAGATCAAGGAATTCAATCATCACCCAGTTGAAGCTCTAATAAGAAAGGCATTTCTATTTGCAGAGGATGCCCATAAAGGACAAAAAAGAAAATCAGGAGATGATTATTTTGTTCATCCATTAGAAACTGCCAGGATTCTGATTAAACTGAGAGCTGACTCACCTACAATAACTGCAGCTTTATTACATGATGCAGTAGAGGATACTCAGACCAGCATTGAAAAGATTGCAAAATTATTTGGCAAAGATGTTGCTCATCTAGTAGAAGGAGTGACTAAAATCTCTGGAATACGATTTGAAAACAAAGAAATCTATAATGCAGAAAATATGAGAAAAATTTTGTTAGCTACTACTAAAGATATTAGAGTGATGCTGCTAAAACTGGCAGACAGACTTCACAATATGAGAACACTGGATCATTTTAAACCTGAGAAACAAAAAAGAATAGCAAAAGAAACAAAGGAGATCTATGCACCAATTGCAGAAAAATTAGGCATGGGAATTATAAAGGGAGAGCTGGAAGATCTGGCTTTCAAATATTTAGAACCAGAATCATATCAAAAACTAAAGAAACGAATATCTGAAAAGAGAAAAGAAAGAGAGAAAAAAACAAAAGAGTATCTTGCGAGTCTTAATGAACTTCTCAAAGAAAAGGATATTGAATCTGAAACAATGGGAAGAGCCAAATATTTCTACAGCATCTATAAAAAAATGAAGAAAGAGAACAAATCATTTGAACAGATTTATGATTTGATTGCTTTGAGAATCATTGTAAAAACAATTCCGGAATGCTTCAGGGCTTTGTCAGTAGTCCATGAATTATGGGAGCCGATTGAAGGACGTTACAAAGATTTCATTTCAAAACCTAAATCAAATGGCTACCAATCATTACATACTTCTGTTTTGACTTCTGACCAAAAAATAATAGAAGTCCAAGTCAGAACTGCAGATATGGATAATATTGCAGAAGAAGGCATTGCTGCACACTGGCGTTATAAACAGACTGAGCGTGACAAAAAGTTTGATCAAAAAATTATGTGGATGAAACAATTACTTGAATGGAAAAGAGATTCAAAAGACACAAAGGAGTTTGTTGAAACATTGAGAATAGATTTATTTGAGAATGAAATAGTAGTTTTCACTCCAAAAGGAGATCCAATAACTTTACCTGAAGGCTCAACATCTGTTGATTTTGCATTTGAAGTACACACAAATATTGGGCTAACCTGCTCAAAAGCAGAAGTTAATGGAAAGATAGAACCATTAGACCATGTCTTAAGAAGCGGCGATATAGTCAATATAATAACGCAAAAAAATGCCAAACCCTCAAGACACTGGCTGAGTTTTGTTAAAACAAACAAAGCAAAGAGTAAAATAAGAGTTGCTTTGGATATGGCATATGACCCTGATGAAAAAGTACCAAAAAAAGAAGATGAAGAAAAGATAAACTTATTTGATCATCTTGAAACAGATCTAAAATCCAACAATATTAAATTCAGCAAGTGCTGTAATCCCGAACTTTATGATCCTATTGTTGCATATGAAACAAAAGATAAAAAAGTTACAATCCATAGAAAAGACTGCCCAAATATTCATGCTCTAGATCAAAACAAGCAGGTAAGTATAAGATGGAAGCCAAAAGAACACCAAGAAAGAAAGCAATTTAGAGTACTAATGGAAGATAGAGTAGGCATATTAAGTGACTTGCTTAATTTCTTAACAAAAAACAAGATACCTCTGCTGCTAATAAACACAAAAGGAAAAAAAGACAAGATTTCTGTAAGACTTCAGGTTGAAGTAGAAGATGATACTAAATTAGACGAACTTCTAGAAGAAGTAAAATGGATTGAAGGAGTATTGCAGGTCACTAAGGAAAATTTTGAGTGAGATATGCCAAATCAACTATTAAAACCCTTTAATCCTTCACAATATTTATAAGTAAAAGATTTATTTATAAAGGAATATTGATATGATACAGGTATAAGTTTCATATTAATTCCTGTAAAAAAGAGGTACAAATGATTGATCTGATGTTTGATCTATCAACACTTACTGAATTTATGCAAACTACTCCAGGCATTATCATAAGTGTTGTTATTATTGCTGCTTTGACAATAGTTATAGCTAATTTTGTCTCATATGTATTTGATAGGTCATCAAGTAAATCCCGATTAAGAAGGGCAGATCCTACTAAATATGTTATTACAAAGCATGTTCTATCAGCAATGATCTATCTTAGCGGGCTTGCTTTTATAGTACGTGTTGTTCCATCTCTGAAGGCTTTATCAGTATCTATCTTTGCAGGAGCTGGAGTATTGGCCATTATAATCGGCTTTGCATCTCAACAGGCAGTTTCCAATATCATCGGCGGTATGTTCATAGCTATGTTTGAGCCATTTAGAGTTGGCGATTGGATAAAAGTCAAAAATGATGGTACTTTCGGAGTTGTTGAGGACATAACATTGAGACATACGGTCATTAAGAATTTTGAAAATAAAAGGATTATAATTCCAAATTCAGTCATAAGCAATGATGTTATTGAGAACTATCATATTGGTGAAAAAAAGCTCTGCAAATTCATTGAATTTAATGTAAGCTATGATTCAAATATGGATAAAGCAATGAAAATAATGAAAGAAGAAGCAAAGAAGCATCCAGATTTTTATGATAACAGAACAAAAGAAGAAAAGGAAAAAGGAGACATACCTGCAATAAAAACAAAAGTCCTGGGATTTGGAGATTCCTCAATAAAGATTAGAGCATGGGTATGGGCAAAAGATCCCTCAGCAGCATACAGATTAGGCTGGGATTTAAATAAAAAGATCAAAGAAAGATTTGACAGTGAAGGAATAGAAATTCCTTTCCCTCACAGAACAATAGTATACAAGACAGATATACAAAAAAATAAAAACAAAATAAAAAAAAGAACAAAAAGATGATTGATTAATTATGCTTTAACAAAGTCCTGAGAATATAAAATGACAACTGCAGACGAACAAACAACCAATCCTGAAAAAACTGAAGCACCAGCCACTGGTTTCTTTGCTAAAATAAAGGAAAAAATCCAAAAATATAAAGAAAAGAAAGAAAAAGAAAAACTAGAAAGAGAACCTCCATTAGAGAAAGGTGTTAGATGTCCTAATTGCGGAAAAATCAATGATCCTGAAAGAAAACATTGTGATGAATGCGATGTTGATCTTAAAACAAAATACTAATAATAATAATAATAATAATAATAATTGATACTAACCAATAGGATCAGAATTTAATTCTCAAATACCGTGATGTTTATGATGATGCAGTAGCTTGTGTTTTATTACAACCAAATCATTATTTTTCAAATCTTTGAATTTTTTTAGTTTAACATCTGGCTTCCAAGTGTGTTTTAATTCAATAAAAGAAAGTCTTTGATGCAGTAATTGAATTGTTTTTGGCCATTTGCTTTTATTAATCTTCTTGAAGCTGTCTTTCCTCTTTTTGATTTCTTTTGCAGACATTTTTTTCACTACAACAACAAAATCATTTGGCTTTACTTCATCAAGTTCCTTTAGCCTGACAGTCTTCCAAGGATGTCTTTTTTCCATATCAATCAATCGTTTATTCAGAATCTCAAGACGATTTGCATAATAACCGCTGTTTATTCCAGACTGCCATTGTTTTTTTATGCTTTCACCCCATTTATTAATGTCATTTCTTGGTTTCAAAACAGCTAAATGCTCTTTTTCTTTTATACAGCCTAAATTTTTTACAACAGGCTTAAGATTTAGAATTAGTAAGCCCCTATGGAGTTTTTCAATCCACTCTAACCGGTCCATTAAGATAGCTACTCTGCTTTCTTTCATCTTTTTGTTATCTTACAATCTTTCCTCTGAAATCCTTTTCAGTTATAGCTGGAGGAGTCAAAGGAAAATAATTCTCTCCGGGAATTGTATGAACTGAAACTATTGTTGAGGTTTTTGATTTTTTAGCTTTTCTTAAAGCTGGCCCAAGCTCTGAAGGTCTTGTAACAGAAATACCATTCAAACCATAAGCTTCTGCAATTTTAGAAAAACTCGGCTTGTTAGCTAAAAAAACAGCTGAACGCCTTTTCTTGCCATAAATCTTTTCCTGCCACTGCCTGACCATGCTTAAATAATGATTTTTTAGCAATATTGTTGTTACCTTGATGTTTTCTTGAGCTAATACAGCTAATTCTTCCATGGTCATCTGGAATGAACCGTCCCCATCAAAATTAATTACTTCTCTGTTAGGCATAGCAACTTTTGCACCTATAGAAGCAGGCAAACCAAAACCCATTGTGCCTTCTCCACCGCTGGTGATAAATGTTCTCGGATATTTTCTGTCAATATAATGTTCTGCCAGCATTTGATGATTTCCAACTCCAGTAACCAAAATATCTTTGTCTTTTATGATTTTTCTTAGTTCAAACATCACTTTTTTGTGTGATATTGGTTTTGTGTCTTTATCCAGAAATTCTTCTCGTTCTTTTGTCATGAATGTTCTGAGATTCTTGTGCCAAGGCCTTTCTTTGCTTTTGGCCATTTTTCTTATCATTTCAGTCAATTTCATAATAACCAATCTTGCATCCCCAACAATTCCAATATCGGTTTTTACATTTTCATTTATCTCTCTTTTATCAACATTGATGTGGACTATTTTTCTATTCTTTGGAAAATCAGCTGGATTGATTATGGTTCGGTTTGAAAACCTGCAGCCTATTGCTATGACCAAATCAGAATTATTTAATGCGTAAGCAGCAGTTTTTGTGCCGTATAAACCATGCATGCCAAATGCCAGAGGATGCCTGTCAGGAAAAACGCTTTTTGCCATCAAAGTTGTAATAACAGGAATTTTTACTAAATCAACAAGTTTCATAAATTCATTAGCAGCATTAGCCCACAACACTCCTCCCCCAATCAGGAAAACAGGTGTTTGTGCATTTAACATCAGATTAGCTGTTCTTTTTAACTTATCCAATTGCCCAGTAAACTTTGGCTTGCTAACAGGAACTTTTTTAGGAATTTTTTTTGTTAATTTGCCTTCTTGAGCATTTTTTGGTAAATCAATATACACAGGTCCAGGTCTTCCTTCTGTAGACAATCTAAATGCCTGGTTAAATACATCAAATACCTCATTTGCATGCCTTATCTGAAAGTCCTTTTTACATGTGTGCAGAGCAATATCCACCATATCAGCTTCCTGAAAAGCCTCATGACCTATCAACTTAAATGGGACCTGGCCTGCCATTGCAATTATTGGTGAAGAGTCCATCCACGCAGTTAACATTCCTGTAACTAGGTTTGAGGCTCCTGGCCCAGAAGTAGCAATACAAACGCCGGGTGTGCCTGTAGCTCTTGCAAAACCATCAGCCATATGAACAGCACCTTCCTCATGCCTGACAAGAATATTCTTTATTTTTTTAGAGTGATCTAGAAGCGCATCAAATACAGGCACTATGCCTCCCCCCGGATAGCCAAAAGTATGTGATACCTTATGCTTAATTAATGTCTTAACAATTGCTTGACCGCCATTCATTTGAACCACCTAAATTTACATCAGTTAATATCAGAATATTTTTAATATGTTTTTAATATCTTTCAAGACACTTCTTGCTTTCTACTTTACTTAGCACTAAATCTCATTTTACCTTGATGCACACCAAATGCTGCAACTCCTCCTGCTAAAGCAGTTACTAATTGAAGTACACCCATTGCAGTTAGGAATACTGCAGGAATAATACCCAACAAATATAAGATTAAAGCAGAAACAAATAAGAACCCTGTTTTCAGCAGACTTCCAATACCCAAAGTAAGCCAATAGTTCTTATTAAGTTTTAATTTAAAATACTTAAAGGACAATACAAGTATTGAATTACCTATCCAAATAAACGGAATCATGTAGATTAAATAAATTGTAAAAGGACCAAATATCATGCCTCTGGAAAAAACTCCAAGTGCAGGAGCAATTATTACTGGCAGTAATTTGTATCCTTTGAGATTTAATGCTGCTGTTATAAGCATTGTATTAACTACTACACCCACAGCTATTTGCGGATGTCCTAAAAACAATGGAATAAAAAAAGAAATTGCAGTGTAAACAATCATTTCAAAGTATTGATAAGAATTACTCAATGCATAATCTTGAAGATTTGCCAGCTCGTATTTCATATACTAAAAAATAGGTGCTTTATTTAAAAATATTTCTAAAGATCAGTCCTAAATCTGCTATTTTCCGGATATAAGCCTTAAAACCACAATTTATATAAAATAGACCTCATAAAATATTAAAAAAGAGGTGTCAGATGAAGGATCTATTACTTCCATTACTTAGGCAGGTACAAAAAAAAGAGGGCTATGTTTCTGAAGCTTCTATGAAGAAAATAAGCAAACAGACAGGCTTGCCTATATCTCAAATATATGGTGCAGCAACATTCTATGCAATGATCCACACCAAGCCTCAGGGAAAATATGTCATAGAGATATGTAATTCTCCTTCATGTTATCTAAATAACTCAATTGATGTTATAAAAGCTCTTGAAGAAAAACTTCAGATAAAATCTGGTGACACCGCCAAAGACCAAAAATTCTCTCTTCACATAGGATCCTGTATTGGATGTTGTAATGAAGCTCCTGCAATGAAAATAAATAGCACAGTTTATGGTAATCTCACAAAAGAAAAGATTAATGAGATACTTGCAAGTCTGAAATAATCAAATAACTAAAACATAATAACAAAAAATAAAATGCAAATACTGAAAAAAACAAATCTCAAAGGCTTTGAAAAAGCAAAAGAACTTGGCCAGCAAGGAGTAATTGAATTAATAAAACAAAAAGGCTTAACAGGCAGAGGAGGAGCAAGATTTCCTACTGGCACAAAATGGGAAATGGTGTTTAATGCTCCATCGCCTGAAAATAATGAAAAATATGTTATCTGCAATGCTGATGAAGGTGAGCCAGGAACATTCAAAGACAAATTCATATTAATGAATAATCCTGAAGCTGTTATTGAAGGAATTCTAATTGCATCATATGCAATAGGGGCAAAACAAGCATTCATATATCTTAGGGGGGAATATGATTATCTTGAAGCAGATTTAACCAAGACAATTAAACAAGTTCTTAAAAAAACAAAAGCAGAAACAAACATAGACATAATTGTTGGTGCAGGAGCTTATATCTGCGGAGATGAAACAGCAATAATCTCTTCTATTGAAGGTCAAAGAGGACAAGCAAGATCTAAGCCGCCATTTCCAACTACTCATGGATTGTTTGGCAAGCCAACAATCATAAATAATGTAGAAACACTGACAAATGTGCCGTTATGCATGATGTTTGATGACTGGGATGAAAATCTGCATCTCATGTCAGTATCGGGTGATGTTAAAAAGCCTGGAGTATATGAACTTCCACTAGGAACAAATCTTTGCAAGCTTATGGAGATTGTCCAGCCAAAAAATAAGATTAAAGCAATTTATTTTGGCTGCTTTGGAGGATGCATGCCTCATTGTGATATTGAACTCCATCCAGATAATATATGCGGCAAAGACTGCATGTTAGGGTCATGCACCATTATAGCGGTTGATGAAACCAAATCTATTGTTGATCTGGCAACAAACATTGCAAAGTTTTATGAGTTTGAATCCTGCGGTAAATGCACTCCTTGCAGAGAAGGCACAATGAGAGTTCTTGGATTGTTAGAGAATATTTCTATGGGCAAAGGAACAATGAAAGATTTAGATACACTTCAAGAGTTAGGTGAAGTTATTAAAGAAACATCATTTTGCGGATTAGGACAGACTGCTACTCATCATTTGCTTACTGCATTGAAATATTTCAGAAATGAATTCGAGGAAAAAGTTAAAAAATAAATTGGTCAAAAAAAGTTTGTTTAAAAAAATAATAAAGGAAAAATAAAATGAAGATTACTATTGACGGAAGAGAAGTTGAATGCGATCCTAATAAGACTTTACTTCACATATTAAGAGAGAATGGAATAAACATACCTACGCTATGCTATCAAGAAGGTCTTAAACCAGAAGAAAGATGCAGATTGTGTGTTGTTGAAATTGGCGGAAGGCTGCTTACTTCATGCTCAACTCATCCAAAAGAAGGAATGGAAATAATAACAGATTCTGAAAAAGTCAAAAGAGCAAGAAGAGTGAATGCAGAACTATTAATGTCTGAGCATGTTCCTGCTTGTTTTAAAGAAAACCAAGATCATGATTTATGTAAAATAATTGACGATATTGGTTTAAGAGAGATAAGGTTTGATCCTAAAAGAAAATACAAGGCTGATTTAGGAGCTTCAGTATTAAGGAACAATAATTTGTGTGTTAACTGCGGAAGATGTGTTCAAGTATGTGGAGATATCCAGGCAACATGGGCTATTGACTTTGCAAAAAGAGGCCACAAAGAGCATGTAACACCTTATTTTGAGTATGATTTAAATGATGTTGCTTGCATAAAATGCGGACAATGTATTGCAGCTTGTCCTGTTGGAGCAATTTCTGAGAGAGAACACTTACCAGAGGTTTTGGAAGCTCTTAAAGACAAGAAAAAACATGTTGTTGTTCAGACAGCACCTGCAATAAGAGCATCAATAGGAGAAGAATTTGGTCTTGATCCAGGAACATTAGTCACAGGCAAGATGGTTGCAGCATTAAGAAAATGCGGATTTGATAAAGTATTTGACACTAACTTAGCAGCAGACTTAACAATAATGGAAGAAGGTTCAGAACTTCTTGAAAGAGTTAAAAAAGGAGGCCCATTCCCTATGATAACAACCTGCTGTCCTGCATGGATCAAATTCATGGAGCATTTTTATCATGATTATATTCCTAATATGTCCTCTTGCAAAAGCCCTCATGAAATGCTTGGAATATTAATAAAAACATATTATGCAAAAAAAGCAGGTCTTTCTAAAAAAGATATTGTTGTTGTGAGTGTTATGCCCTGTACTGCAAAGAAATTTGAGTCAACAAGACCAGAGCTGAAAAGTGATGTTGATTATGTTCTTACAACAAGGGAAGCTGCAAAATTAATCAGACACTTTAGTATAGATTTTGCTAATCTTCCAGATGAGAATTTTGATCCTGCTTTAGGTATTTCCACAGGTGCAGGTGTAATATTTGGAGCTACTGGAGGGGTAATGGAAGCTGCATTAAGAACTGCATATGAATTAGCAACTGGCAATCCAGTAACAAAACTGGAATTTGATCAAATCAGAGGTCTTGGTGGAATAAAACAAGGAAGCATTAACATGAATGGCACAGAGATAAAATTTGCTGTAGCAGACGGACTTCATAATGCAAGAGAGTTATTGAAAAGAAAAGAAGATTATCATTTCATAGAGATTATGGCATGTCCGGGCGGCTGCATAAATGGTGGAGGTCAGCCTTTGCCTTATTCAAAAGAAAAAGTACAGAAAAGAATGAATGCGATATATGAAGCAGATGCGAACTTGCCATTACGAAAATCTCATGAAAACCCTATTGTTCAGCAAATTTACAAAGAATTCTTAGGAAAACCATTAAGCGAGAAGTCAGAGAAATTATTGCACACTAAATATACAAAAAGAAGTGAATTCTGATTTAAGAATATTCGCTACTTATAAGAAGAAAAAGCTCATTTAGAAACTTCTTAAAATTCATCAAAATCTTTATAAATAGGATGTGCAAAATAAGGCGTATAATAGTAAATATATAATTTATAATTAAAAAGGGGGATTATAATGGCTGAATCTAAAGAATTAATTTTGTGGTTTGATCAACTAGGTATAGAGGATGTGCCTTCAGTAGGAGGGAAAAATGCTTCTTTAGGAGAAATGTATAAGAATCTTACTGCTAAAGGTGTTAAAGTACCAAATGGTTTTGCTGTAACAGCTCATGCTTACAATGTATTTCTTGAGGAAGCAGGAGTTATGGACCACATAAAGGAAACATTAGCAGATCTTGATACTCATGATATGGAAAATCTGGCAGAACGTGGAAGAAAAGTCAGAGCCATAATCAAAGATGCAGAACTTCCAAAAGAATTGCAGCAGGCAATAAATGATGCATATATTCATCTCTGCAAGGAATTCGGAAACAACACAGATGTTGCTGTAAGAAGCTCTGCAACAGCAGAAGATTTGCCAGATGCAAGCTTTGCAGGTCAGCAAGAAACTTATCTTAATATTAAAGGAACACAAGAACTTATGGAAGCATGCAAAAAATGCTTTGCATCTTTGTTTACCAATAGAGCAATATCTTACAGAGTGGATAAAGGATTTGATCATTTTGATATTGCACTTTCAATTGGTGTGCAGAAAATGGTCAGAAGTGATTTAGCATGTTCTGGTGTTATGTTCTCAATTGATACTGAATCTGGATTTAAAGATGTGGCATTTATCACAGGTGCTTATGGTTTAGGAGAGAATGTAGTTCAAGGAGCAGTAAATCCAGATGAGTATTATGTATTCAAACCTACTTTGAAAAAAGGTTTTAAACCAATAATCTCAAAAAAGATCGGCAACAAAAAGATTAAGATGATTTATGATTCAGAGGGAAATACTCCTACAAAGAACATAAAGACAACAGAAGAAGAAAGAATGAAATATGTGATTACTGATGAAGAAATCTTGAAACTTGCTGACTGGGCTTGTATAATAGAAGACCATTATTCTAAAAAAGCTGGCAAGTTCAAGCCAATGGATATGGAATGGGCAAAAGATGGTGAATCAGGAGAGTTATACATTGTACAAGCTAGACCTGAGACAGTGACAAGCCAAAAAGACTTAAGCAAACTCCAGGAATATATTTTAAAACAACAAGGAGACATACTTGTGAAAGGACATGCTGTTGGACAGAAAATAGGTCAGGGTCCTGTTAATATAATCAAAAATGTCAAGGATATTTCTCATTTCAAGAAAGGCGAAGTTTTAGTAACAGACATGACTGATCCAGATTGGGAGCCAATCATGAAAATAGCCTCTGCAATTGTAACAAACAGAGGCGGAAGGACTTGTCATGCAGCTATCATTTCAAGAGAACTTGGAATTCCTTGTGTAGTTGGTACAAATGACGGAACAGAACTTCTTGAGCAAGGAGATGAAGTAACTGTAAGCTGCGCAGAAGGAGAACTTGGCATGGTTTACAAAGGAAAACTTAAGTTTGAAATCAAAGAAACAGACCTTGGAAAAATACCAAAAACCAAAACACAAATAATGATGAACATTGGCAGTCCAGAAAATGCATTTGATTTCAGTTTCATACCAAATCAAGGTGTTGGATTGACAAGAGAAGAATTCATCATTAATTCTTACATAAAAATACATCCTAGGGCGTTGCTTGAACCAGATAAAGTTAAAGACAAAAAAATAAGCGATCTAATTGAAAATATGACCCTTAACTACAATGATAAAAAACAATACTTTGTTGAAAAAC
>JBHPFW010000024.1:0-24468 GCA_042571645.1 Nanobdellota archaeon | reverse complement strand
GTATTCTTTCTCACTAACTGTTTCTTTTCTTAGTTGATCTAATCTGGAAAATATATCTTTGCTTTGTTCTTCAAGCTGTTTTCGTGTGGCAGAGTTTTTCTCAATATTGCTTATATCTGATTTAAGCTCTTTTATAGCTTTAAGTTCTTCATGTACTCTGTCAAACTCTTTGTTTACATCGCTTACAAGTGCTTCTGCTTGGGTTTCTGTTACAAAATCTTTTTGTTTTCCAAGCTCAGTTTCAACATTTTTGAATTTTTCTTCAACGTTTTTGGATTCATCAGAAATTTTTTGGTTTAAATCAGTTATTTTGTTATCTGTAGCTTCTTTCAAGGTAGCTATCTTTTTATCAACATAATCTTTCTTAAGAACTTGCTTTACTTCTTCTTCAACTTTGTTGAGTCTGTTATCTGCATTTGTTTCAACAATTGTGATTCCTTCTTTTACAATATCAAATTCCTTGTTAAGATCTTGAACAAGATTTTGTATTTGTGCTGTTTTGACAAGAGTCTTCATCTCTTGCTGCAGCTCATTGACAGTATTTTTTAGGATATCTGCTCTCTTGTTAAGTGATTCTGTATAATTATTTAGCTTTTTCTCTGTGCTATTAGATTGTTTTGTTAATCTGTTTTCTGTTGTTTCTGGCTTATTTTTTCATTAAGAGTTTTGAATGGTGTTTATATTGTCTGTGTATTTAGAAAGATCATTGTTTAATTTTTCATTATAATTGTCAAGTTGTTTATTTACATAATCCCCGTTTGTTTTTTCAACATATGCAAGATCTTTTCTTACAGATGCAAACTCTTCTCTAAGCTCTCTTACAAGCTGCTCAAACTTGATTTGTTTGGTTTTCTGGCTTATTTTTTCATTAAGAGTTTTGAATGTTGTTTCTGCGGATTTAGACCATTTTTCCTGTTCTGTGAGTCTTTCAGAAAATGCATTTTTGAGTTTTTCAAGATGTTTAGCTTTTGCTGAGGTTTTTTCAACTTGAGCTAATTGTTTTTTTATGCCTGAGATCTCTGATAGCTCTTTCATAGCATCATCAATATCAGCAATCTTTCTTTTGAGAATATTGAATTGGTCTTTTGTAGCAAATGTTTCTTGGAGCTCATCAAGTGATTTTCTAAGCATATGAGCTCTGTTCTTATGTCTTTCATTAGTATTCTTAAGCTGATGCATATCTCTCTTTATTGCATTGAAAGAATTCCTAAGTATTATATCTAGATCTGCAAAGTCCGAAATCAGTGGATTGTCCCCCATTTCTTACTTTGGAATATCGAATTTATATATAAACCTTTCGGTAGTAAAAATATAACTGTCAGAGACCTATTTTGGTTGATTTAGGGCTTTTCTGGGTTTTAAAGGCTTTTTAAGAAATTCTTGAACTCTCTGTATTGACTTAACTTTGTATTGCCTTATATTGATAAAAGAATAGTAATAATTTAATGAAAATAGGTTAATCAGCAGCTTTATTCCAGTGGTTCCATTATTGAGCCAACATTTAATGGTCCAGGTGCAATGCTCATAGCAGAAGTCTTTTCATTTTTTTTCCTGACTGCAGCTAATAATGCTTCATAATCAGATGGTTCGATAGATCCTAGTGGTGTGTATCCTCTAAAGATTCTGTTAGGCGTACCAAGTACTTGTGCTATTATTTGTTCTGTAGTTACTCCAGTTCCTGGTTGTGTTATGGGAACTGAATGATAAGCCACGCCAACTTTGTAAGGTTCTCGGCCATTAATACCATCAATTTGTAATCTCGCTGTTTCAATGAGAACAGGCATTCCAAATGTAGGTGTGTCATGGTGAGTGGCAACACTGCAAATTACTCCGATATCTCTTGGTCCACCCCTAGGATGATCCCTGTGGTCGTGATGGTATCGACCCTCATCATGATATTCTTCTGGCATATAATTATCCCTCCCCAAAATATGTTATTGTTTAAAAGTATTCATAATAACTATATAAAACTTATGGCCTTATTCTGCTATGTTGGTTTAAGATGCTCCTCTTTAAATTCCTGTTTGATAAATGGGTGGTCATACATATTAAACTCTGAAGGATCCATTTTCTTGTTGACAATCTGATCCACAATAGGATAGAATAATAGGTTGCCTTTTGCCCACATATAAAACTCACCCTTATTTTTAAGATCTGTTTTCAAGAATTCTTTTGGTATTATGATGTCTCTTTCTTTGTAATATTTTATAACTTCGCTTTCTGCAATATATTTTTGCGGATCAATCTGATATTTTTCCCATTCTTCTTCAAGACCGCATGCTTCAGCAATAACATCAGATATTCCTGAACCAAGATTTCCAGGAAGTTTAGGATAACCCATTAAGGCATCAGTTAGTTGTTTTTCTATTTTTTTGTATGCTCTATCAAGATCTAGACCTGCTTTAGACTGTTCACCTAATGATTTTTTCCTAGCTGCTAGTGTTTCTTTGACATAATCAACACCAATTAATCTTAATGCATATTTTCCAAGTGGATTGCCTTTTGGATTAAGATATTTTTTAGGAATTGTATTTCCGAGTTTGTCGCCGTAATAATATTGAATTGCAGGCATTTTGAATTCAGGAGGAATCCTTAAACCATATTCTGCTAATTCTGCAAATGGCAGCCTGACTTCAATGTCATTGCTTAAGCTTATTCTAACTGCTCTCATCAAAACAGTTTCAGGAGCACCTTCTACATATCTGATGCATTGTCTGTCAAAAAGACCTGGCATGAGGGGTTGTAATGCCTTGTTCTCGCCATTGGTTGATAATTCTCTAAATGGTCTATAACCGCCAAAAATTTCATCACTCATGTCTCCAGTAAAAAGAGCTCTGATTTGTTTTGTGGGGAGGCGAATTTTTTCATTTTGTTCTTTAATATAACTCATCATTTGATACTGAAGTATAGAATTCTCAACCATTGAGGGTTCATGTGTGCCAATAAGGTTTATAACATCCGGTATGGAATTGATAATATCTGCTTTACTTAGTTCAATTAATTTATGCTCTAAACCAAATGCATCTGCAAATAGTTCTGCATTCTTTTTGTCTTTTTGTCTTTTGCTATCCCATCCAGGAACAACAGTATATGCAATTGGTTTAGGAAGGCCTTTTTCTTCACATAGCTCAGATAAAAGTGCAGCAACAATTACAGAATCAACTCCTGAAAGGGCAATACCTCTCTGATAGTCTGTATCGAGCATAACAGATGTTACCTGTTTCATCCAATATTTGAAATCTTGAGTAAGTTGTTTGATGTTTTTGCCTTCTCCTTTTCTCTCTTTTTCTATTAGTTTTTGTCCCATTGGATGTGCAAAACTATATTCTTTCCTAGAGAGAAATCCAGTATTTAATGATACTCTGTGTATTGTACCTGGTTGTTGGGGTGTGATTCCAATGAATGTGGCAAATTCTTTCAGGCTGGATAAGTATCTTTTTTCATCAAAACCTGGAGATCCGCTTAAATCTTTTCCAGAAAAATCACCATACACCTGGTCACTTACTTTTGAATCAAAACTTCTGAAAAAATCAATTTCATTATAATGTCCTGCAGGTGTTTTAAGAAGTCCAGTTGCAGCAATTGCAAATGGATCTGAACTGCTAAGCAAAATTTTTCCATCAAAATAATGATACATTCCTTCTTGACCAAGACGATCTCTGCCAAAGTGCATTTCTTGCTTTTTTTTATCATAAGCAGCAAAAGCAAATTTTCCTATTAAGCTTCCTAGAAATTCTTCAGTAAAAAGCGCACTGTACTTGATTGTTGACAAATAATGGAAAAATAAATTTGTATCCCTTTTTGATTGAAAGTTTCCTCCAGTGACTTGAAAAGACATATCTATTAATTCTTCAACTGAAAGTACTTGTCTTTTTGCAAGATCATCGTCTTCTAGATTAAGAATTCTTCCATAGATTTCACCTGCATAAGCAAGAATTTTTTCATCATCAGCCAAATGACCTAAGGTGTTTAAATGATCTCTGATATTTAGTTGAGCATGGCCCATTAGAACTCTGCGATCATCAGATTGCCAGAAATCATTTCCAAATGCTGCTTCACTACCTCTTCTTTGGTGTAATACTTCCAAGCCTTTCATAAATCCATCTAAGTAAAGGTCAGATGATTCTCCTTCAGGCAGTAGCAAAGTAAGTATGCCGCAGATATTTAAACACCCCAATATTGTAAGTATTACGAAATAGTAAATGAGAATTATTGGTTTATTATTAAATTTTTGCTTTATATTTATAAAGGATTTTTAAAATAGGGGTATTCTTTTATAAATAAGGGCATGAGAGAATTAGAAACAGTCTTTATTAAGCAGCATTAATAGGCACATATATCTTGTCTTTTATTTTCTTCTCATCTTCAGAAGCGATTCTATTGACTATAATATCACATTTCAGGCACATCAGAGTGTCTCCACCAACAAATACAACATCATCAGGTGTCTTACATTTGGGGCATTTTGCCATTGGGGTCGTTTTCATATAATCTCATCTCTTTGTTCTTCCATTGCTCTTTAAGACCACCCTCATATACTGCCTCAATAATACTTAAGTGATATCGAACCAAAGATTTAAATATTTGTTATAAATTATTGATAACAAAGAAAAAATTTAAATATTAAGAGTATTCAACAATCATTTCAAGGCATTATTTGGGGGTAAGATGAGTGATAAACAAGTTAGAAGATTTAGGTTTAAGAAATAATGAAGCTAAGGTATATTTGGCTTTGCTCGAGCTTGGTTCTGTTACTTCTGGGCCAATTGTAAAAAAGACTGGTTTGCACAGAGTAATAATTTATGATACACTGGAAAAACTCATAAGAAAAGGCCTAGCTAGTTTTGTGATGAAATCAAATAGAAAGTACTTTGAAGCTTCTGATCCTTCTAAGCTAGCAGATTTTATTGAAGAGAAAAAAAGCATTGTGGATGAGATAATGCCTCAGTTATTGCTGAAGAAACAGACGAGCAGTACAAAACAGGAAGCAGTTATTTATCAAGGAATAAAAGGATTGAAGACTGTATTAGATAACATGCTTAGAGAACTTGGTCAGGATGGTCATTACTGGGTTTTTGCTTCAGGATTAATGGAACCGACAATGAAATCTTATTATCCAAGATTCCAAAAGCAAAAGAAAATGCAAAAGGTTAGAAGCAAGATTCTTTATGATTACAAAATGAAAGATGAAAGAAATATTCTTGATGCGACATTTGGAAATACTCGGTTTTACCCTCACAAATATTCCTGTCCTCATGATATTTTTATCTACAATGATAAAACTCTTCTCGTTGTTTGGATTGAAGATCCTCCATTTGCTGTGCAAGTAACAAGCAAGATGATGGCAGAAGGCTATAAAAACTTCTTTGATACAATATGGAATTTAGGAAAGCATCCAGAGTTTTTGCCTTTAGGTCAGGTAAAAATTCAAGAAGATTGATTTTTTTATATGATTTATTTCTTTTTTTTCTGGAATAATTTATCTAGCTCTTCCTTGAAGGAATCTATGTCTGTGAATTCTCTGTAAACAGATGCAAATCTGATATAAGCAACTTTGTCTAAAGTCTTTAATCTTTTCATGATAATATTCCCTATTGTGCTGCTCTTTACTTCTTTGTTATAATTCTTCAGAATTTCTGCTTCAATTTTATCAACAGCCTCATCAATCTTTTCTATGCTTATTGGCCGTTTTTCACAGCTTTTGGTTATGCCTGATTTTATTTTTGCCTTGTCAAATTTTTGTCTAGATCCATCCTTCTTCACAACCCACAAATCCACCATTTCCAATCTTTCAAAAGTTGTAAAACGTTTGCTGCATTTAATACATTCCCTCCTACGTCTATTAGCAGATGAGTCTTCAGTTGCACGTTTATCCACAACCTTTGTATCAGTCTGACCACAATAAGGACATTTCATTCAATTTACCCCAACATATAGTGCTTCTCAAAAACTGGTTAATTCACCAGTGCCTAGAGTGCTAAGCAGGTTCTGAATGGTTTTGCATCCCCTGTCATGCTAAATTGAGCAAAGCTCAATTTGCATCCTAAAAATGTTGGCATTTTTATGATGATTGCGAGATACAATCATGCTTGGTTGGCACTCGCCATGGTGAATTAACAATATGTTATCATAACAACATATAGATTATTATTTTCAACACAATATCTTGTGTTTAGAAAGTAATTAGTTCTTAAATATTGTGATATGGCTAAAAAAACCGAAAGATTTATATAGTAATTCTTACTTTTCTTACAAATAAGAATTGAGGAGGTATGAAAAATGTCGCTTACAGATGTGAAAACTGTTACAATAACAGAAAAAGGCCAGATTGCTATTCCAAGAGACATAAGAGAAATGGAAGGTTTTAAGATAGGCACAAAAATAGCTATTTTAGCTTATGAAGATCATATTGAGCTAAGACCTATTAAACAGGTTGATGAGAAAATGTCTTCTGCTATTGCTAGTGAAAAAGTTTTAGCTAAAGATTGGAACAGTAAAGAGGAAGACGAAGCATGGAAGAAATTGTAAAGGGGGACGTCGTTGTTTTACCTTTTCCATTTTCAGATTTGAGCAAATCAAAGAAAAGACCTGCATTAGTAGTTGCTAATCTGAAAGGGGATGACACAATACTCTGTCAAATAACCAGTAAGGCAAGATCTGATGATCATGCAATAGTTTTATCAAAGAATGATTTTAAGCAAGGAAATTTGCACTTAACAAGTATGATAAGACCAAACAGAATATTCACTGCTGATAAACGCATAATCCTCTATAAAATTGGTTCACTTAAAAATTCTAAAATTAAAGAAGTTGAAAAGGAAATTATTAAGATAATTTCTTGATAAAATTCTTTTTTCTGAATAAACTTTTTAAAGCATATATCCTAAAAATCTGTTATGGCTGATCCAGTTGTTGATGAGGAGTTGAAGAAGCAGATTAATGAGGTTAAGGATAAGTGGATTTATGTTAAGCAGCTTCAGTCTAAGGGTAAGATTTATTCTGCTACAACTAGGTCGTATTTGGAGGCTTTTGCTAATCAAATAAATGATTTGGCTTCTAAGAGTAGTTTTATTAAGGATTTGATGAAGTTTAAACCTGGCAAGAAATTATCCAAGGATATTGATAAGTTGGTTGGGAAAATTAAGACTCCTTCTCATAAGCCTAAGTGGAAGAATGTTGTTGATCCTTTAGTGAGTGAGTTTTGTAAAGTTCTCACTATTGAGGCTGAAGGTAAATCTTCAATGTATCTTCAGAATTTGGCTTTAGAAGGTGGTAGGGCTTCTGGTTCTGCTAGGACTTCTGCTATTGCTTTAATTGCTGTAATTGCAATTGGGGTTTTGATTGGTGCTTTTTTATTGTTGGGCGGGGATGATGATGACTTGGATGATTTGCCAGTTGTTGAAGATGGAGAATTAACATCTGAAGAACAACAAGTAGTTGATATTTTAGAGTCTGATGATGTTGAGACTAAAAAAGAGTTGTTAATCACTTCAAGATTGCCAGTTGGTTTCAGGGTTAAAGATCTTGGCTTAACATCAGCTGAATTACAGTCATTATATGAACTCAGTGATTGTGAAGGTCAAGGAAATCTTTGTAATAATATTTATAATTTATTTCCTCAAGATTATTCTGCTTTGAAAGATGATTGTGATGATAAGATTGGCAAGGAGAATGAGGAATTCTGTGAAATAACTTGTGATCCTGAAGAACGTGATTGTAAAGAGGGTTTTTATTGCACTGAATTTGGTATTTGTGAAACTCAAAAAGGAGAAGGTGAACCTTGCAGTTCATATGATGAGTGTGAGGCGTTTCCCATTTTTTGTAAAGACAATTTTTGTACAAAATGGAAATGTGAGAGGGATTCTGAATGTGAAGATGCATTGAATTCTGGGAAACGAGTATATTGTGATGATGGTGATTGTAAAAAGTATAAAGGTGAAGTTTGTTATACTAATGATGCTTGTTCTGAAGGAGAAATTTGTTTTAAAACAATGTGCTTGCCATCATTTGGAGAGGAAAACCAGAGATGTGAATTTCGAAATCAATGCAGTGAAGGATTAAGATGTATATGGGAACTATGTAAAAAAGTCACAGGTGTTTTAGATTCTCCTTGTGAACGTGATTATGATTGCGAGGAAGGGGCTTGCATTCAGGCAAAATGTACTTCAATACCTGTAGAAGACGAAGAAGATTGTGAAGAAGATAAGCATTGTTATGAAGACTCTTATTGCTCTGAATCATACAGGGTATGTAAACCAAAACCAGGTTTAGGCGAGGAATGTGACCGTGATAGACCATGTGTTGAAGGAGATTGTATTGCTTGGAAATGCAGTCTTACTTTAGCAGGACCAACTGAGTTCTGTCTTCATACAGGGGATTGTCAGTCAGGCTTGATTTGTATTGATGGAAAATGTTCTAGGGATTTATTGAAACAAGGATCTGATTGCACTGCAGATGATCAATGTACTTCTGGTATGTGTATTAAGAGAAAATGTTCTAAGGATTCATTGGAAACAGGAGATGATTGCAGTGCAGATGATCAATGTCCTTCAGGAACATTATGTCTATGGAGTAAGTGTAGAGAATTACTCGGCCTTGGAGAAATATGCCTTAATGATAGGGAATGTTCAGGAGAGTGGGTTTGCGATTACCAAGCCGACGTAATTTGGCCTCCACAGTGTATGACGCCAGAGAAAGGAAGGGAAAAAACAAATATTTTTGAAGATACAAAAGAAGGTGGAAAGAGGAGGTGTGTCAGGAATTACCATTGCATGTATGATCATAAATGTTGGGATAATACAAGGTGTGTCTGGTGTCGGGGGGAAGAAGGTTGTAACTAGTAGTTATTTGTTTTGGTGATTAAACTTTCCTTATCTTCCCAACAAAAAACCCCTCACTATCATTATCTTGAGGCCGTATTCTAGATAAACTTTTTAAAGCATATATCCTAAAAATCTGTTATGGCTGATTCGGTTGTTGATGAGGGGTTGCAGAAGCAGATTGATGAGGTTAAGGATAAGTGGAGTTATGTTAAGCAGCTTCAGTCTAAGGGTAAGATTTATTCTGCTACAACTAGGAAGTATTTGGAGACTTTTGCTGAAGAGATAAATAAATTATATTCTGAAAGTAGTTTTATTAAGGATTTGATGAAGTTTAGTGGTGGGAAAAAGTTAGCTAAAGATATTGGTAAGTTGGTTAAGAAGATAAAGAATCCTTCTCATAAGCCTAAGTGGAAGAATGTTGTTGAGCCGTTATTGAGTGAGTTTTGTAAAGTGCTTACTGTTGAGGCTGAAGGTAAATCTTCAATGTATCTTCAGAATTTGGTTTTAGAAAGTGGTAGGGCTTCTGGTTCTGCTAGGACTTCTGCTATTGCTTTAGTTGCTGTGATAGGAATTGCAATTTTGATTGGTGCTTTTTTATTGTTAGGTGGTGGGGATGATGATGACTTGGATGATTTGCCAGTTGTTGAAGATGAAGAATTAACATCCGAAGAACAACAAGTAGTTGATATTTTGGAGTCTGATGATGCTGAGAGTAAAAAAGTTATGTTGACAAGTTCTAGGCTGCCAGTTGGTTTTAGAGTTAAGGATCTTGGTTTGAGTTCAGCTGAATTACAGTTATTATATGAACTCAGTGATTGTGAAGAAAAAGGTAATTTATGTAATAATGTTCATAATTTATTTCCTGATGATTATGATGAAGCATTATCTGAAAAATGTCAAGAGTTGATTGGCAAGGAGAATGAAGAGATTTGTAGTTCTGATAAATATGCTGTTGGCTTAGGTGATTGTTGTGGTAATAAGTATCCTAATTGCGAGCCTGAGTTATTTTGTAGTAGACCACTATATAAACTTAAAGAGTTTAATGAAAAATGTAATGGTGGTTATGCATCTGCCAAAGGTATGTGTACAGATGGAAAAGAAGATGCCGGGTGTGATTTGTCGGATGATTGTGTAGAAGGATATCTTTGTTATGAAAAGACGGATATGTGTGTTAAAAATAGCGGTTTAAATGGAGATCCTTGTAATTTTAAGTTTGAAGAGGGTATTGGGGTTACACATAAGTATACTTCTTTGATACTTGAAGAAGATACCTGTCAAGAACCTTATTCATGTAATCCTGACACCCGTAAATGTGATGATATAACAACAAGATGTTCTATGGATGAATATTATACTTTTGTAGGTTATACTGAAGATTCTGAGAGGAGATATGGCTGCCATACTAGAGCAGAATTGGATCATTGCTGTTTAGTTGCTGAAAAACCTTGTGCGGATGGTCTATTTTGCAGGAAAGGTTATCGAAGGTCTAATGAGTGTGTCCAAGGTAGCGAAAATGAAAATGATTGGGGTTTGTGCAGGCCTGAAGAAGAAAAAGGTATTTGTACCGGTAAGTATGATTGTGAGAAAAATCAAGTTTGTATTAGAGAAGAAGGAACTTTCCGAGGGAATTGTGTTGATTCAAGTGGCAATCTAGGTGATTCATGCTCTTTTAGTTTTTTTAGTGAAGCGCCCGGCGGAGATACTATTTGCAAAGCGCCTTTAGTTTGTAATGTTAAAACTAAAAAATGCGACACCGCACCTTTTGAGAGTGAATGTTTTGATATTTGGGCATGCAAACCTCCAGGTTGTAAAACTGCAGGATTACCTTATCCTGAAAGATGCAAAGCGGATATTGAGTGTATTAGGGATTTAACATATCCGCAGTTAGGAAGATGTATGGAAACGAGCGGAGAACTTAATCATCCTTGCAATCCTTTTATTAATGAAGATGATTGTAGGAGATATGGTGATACAAATTTGCGATGTGATAAGGATACGAGTACTTGCCAACCAAGTCCATACTAGACTTTCCGTATCTTCCCCACAAAAAATCCTTCTGAATCGTTATCCTGAGGCCAGATCCGCAAACACTTCTTAACTTCATCACTATATTTCTTGCCTTCAAATTCAGTAACAGCATCACTCTGCTTCAATCCAGCTAATTCAATCTTTTCAACTTTGGCATTTTCAAATTCATTCAGAATGTAATCAATTACTTCTTCATCTTCTTCTGGTTCTAGTGTGCAGGTGGAATAAACCATTGTCCCTCCTTTTTTCAATAATGGAAATGCAGTCTTAACAAGCTGTTTTTGAATAGCAGAAATCCTTTTTATCATGTTTGGATTCCACATTCTTATTGTCTTCAAAGATTTTCTTATTGTACCTGTACCAGAACAAGGAGCATCAACTAATATTTTGTCAAAAATTCCTTTTTCTTGGCTAAGTGAAAAATCTTTGCTTCGCAAGTTACTGCCGGCTTCGTCTGAACAAAATGATGTTTCATTATCAGGCATCCCCGGATGGGGCTTCCCCCTACCTTCAGAGTATGTTGTTTTTGTAGTAGACTCAGAAATTGGCAGTAACTTCGATTTTTCACTGAGCCCATTCTCCAATAACTTCCCGAACCTGTGGCCTTTCATCATTGTTTTAATACAATTAGTAACACCGCATCTTTGTAAATTAATTCCTAATGCAGCCAACCTAGAAGCATCTAAATCATTTGCAATTATTGTTCCATTATTCTCCATATATTGTGCTATCTGTGTTGTTTTACTTCCAGGTGCAGCACACATATCTAAAACAGTTTCACCTGGCTTAGGATCTAAAATTATTGGTGGAATCATTGAAGCAGGTTCTTGAACATAAATATAACCTAAAACATGCTCTGCTAAATTACCTATATCGCGTCTTTTCTCTAACTCACCCTCATCATTCTTTGTGCCTTTATGTTCTATCCAAAAACCTTGTTTACACCATGGCACTTGCTTCAAAATCCAATCTGCAGATAATCTTTTTTTCAGATCAGAAACATTGATCTTCAATGTATTGACTCTTATGCCTTTTCTAAGAAAACTTAGAGAATACTGTTTAAACTCTTCGAAATTCGTAAGAGAGGAGTATCTTTTAACAAATGCCTCTTTAAATTCTATTTCCTGCGCATTTGGCATTATTTCCATTATATTTATAAATAAAACACAAAAGGTTATAAATTTTTGGTAACATATAGTGTATTATGAACAAATAGGTGGATTTATTTTGGGAAAAGATGATGATAAAGTTATAAAAGGAGATCCTGATAGAATTATACAGAGACCTTCAGATAATTATCAATATAGCCATAATTTTGAAAGGCTGATACTTCGGTGTGACAGACGTTATGATCGTCTTATGCCAGAGATGCTCAAGGCTCACATCGCAAGAACAGATCAGCATATTATAGTGCTTTATGATTTTTTTGTAACTCTGTTAGGTGACAGCAATTTACCTCTCAATCCTGACAGATCAGAGGTTAACTCTAAACCAAGCGAAGTCATATCGAATCCAGATTACTGGATTTATTTGGTTAGTCTAAATCCTGCCAGTCTAGAGATAGCTAGAGCTGCTAGTAAAACTCACGATTTGGGTTGTATATTATCAATGATTGATCACCCTAGACTTAGCTTGGATATTGCTTTTCCTCTTTCTGTAGAGGTAGGATATCATCCTGAAAGAGACAGAGTATTTTTTAAGGAACTAGCTGATGCTATTATTAATCATTGCGGGGGAAATCCTACTTCTATGGCGGCCAGGTTTATGGCAGAGGGTGATAGTTCAGACAGGTTTATTGATAGTCCTGAATTAGAGAAAAGATTACACTATTGGATGACACCTGCAGCATTAACCTGTTATAATGAAGCAGATCGGTTAGGTGAATTAGCTGCAACTGATTATAATCCTCCTTCAGAGCCTGTTGGCTTTGAAGAGTATTGTGGGGCATTAGCTGAAAAATATGGTAAAGATCCTCCAAAACTGGCTGAAAAAATTGCAGGTTTTTTAAAGGATCATTATACAAATCTTGGAAAAACACCAATAGGTATGTTCATAAAGGCCATGACAATAGGTTATGCTGAAAGAGTAGCTGATAGACTTCTTGGTAATTTTGGTTATTCATTATCTCAAGTATATGAAAGACCTAAAAAGAAGTAAAGTTCTAAGTTTTTATTCATTCTATTAATATCCCTTATATTGTTTCTTTTAATTCATTTATAAACAGACTAGAAAATATTAAATACTACTGCGAAATTACAATGCAGGGGTTTTTGTAAAAGATGGGATTAGATCAAAATTTTGTACCTTCTGCTGAATATCAATTTAGTGATGGCTATATAAGATTTAAGAAAGAATTTGATGATCTTATTAGGCCAGTTACACAACCTAAGATTCTGAAGCATATAAGTCAGATAGAAGAAATATGCAAGACTTTCTATGATTTAATGGAAGGAACCCATAAGGGCTCTCAAATAGATCTAGAATCAATGATGATTGCTGCTGTTGGTCATGATATACTTTGCATAAAGTCAAGAGAAGATCATCCGCAACTAAGTTGGGAGTGGACATATGATCTTTTGCAGGATGTTAATTATAATGATAATTTCAGATTAGATACTATAAAAGATTGTATTCTTCATCATTCTATTCTTGATGAGTGGAGTGATGGCAAACCAAATACAACTACAGGAGATGTATTTTTGGATGCGCATTTGGTATCAAGATTCATACACCCGCAAAAATTAAGAGAGTATTTTCCAAGGTTAGAATCTGGTGATGATTATGAGGAGATAATACCTGAGATCATAGATTCTCAAAAATTAGAAAGTTATCTGAATCAGTTAGCTTTTGCATACATTCCAGATAAGGCCATAGTTGAAGCGCGATTGTTTGTCGACAAGTGGTATGATGGGTTGGGCAATACACATGTTGGTCAGGTAATAAAAGAATCAACAAAAAAATATGTCACAACTATTCTTGAAGGTGTTATTGAGGATATAACTGATTCATTTTAAAATATTCTGCAGTTTTTGTTATAATTTTTTAGACATATAATTCCCGTCTTTTTTATAACCTTGATGAGAATAATATTCCTTTGCTCCAACTCCTGAAATAACAACTATTTTATCTTTTTTATTCTTCTTGGCTATCTGCTCAGCTTTTTTCAGTAATTTTTTCCCAAGGCCTTTATGTTGAACAGAATCTTTTTTGCTTCCACCAATTGCTTGAGCTTCTCCAAATACATGAAGTTCTCTGACAATTGCAGAGTTCTTTGTAATGTTTCTAACTAAAGATTTTGAAGGAAATCTCAATCTGCAGAATCCGTATAATGTGTCTGTTTTCTCGTCGTCAGCACTAATAAAAAATTCATTTCCATGTGATGCGTCGTATTCTTGAATATTAATGATTATATTTGGTTTTTTTGTTGTTTTTTTCTTTTCTCCACGCAATTTTTTGTGTCCAACTTCTCTGCATCTAATGCATCTGCATTTAACAGATTTTTCATTACAAAGCTTTTCTACATACTGTCTTAAATTGCTTCTGTCAACTCCTGCTTCCATCATTTTTGGTGGAATGTCACGTTGCACTCTCATTATTCTGCAGTATTTTGGTATATGCTTTTTGAGTTCAACAATAATTGCAGCTGCTTCTTCTGTGATTATTGGTTTGAATTTACCTTTCTTATATTCCTTATACAAGGGAGTTCCTTTGGAAACCATGCAGGGATATATTTTTAACATGTCTGGCTGGAAAGCAGAGTGTTTGAATAACTCTCTCAAACCAAAAACATCCTCTTTTTTACTCACTCCTGGCAAACCTAGCATGTAATGGAAATTAAGTTTAAACCCCAAATCTTTAAGTTCTCTAATGGATTTTAATGTATCTCTTAGGGTATGACCTCGATTAATTCTCTTTAGTGCATCATCATATACACTCTGAACACCCAATTCAACACGAGTGCAGCCCAGTTTTAACATCTCAACTCCATGCTTCTGCAAGCCATAATCTGGACGTGTTTCTATGGTTAGCCCAATACATCTTATTTTTGCTTTTTCATTTTTATTTTGTTCTTTGATTAAAGTTGCTTTTGTTTTATTAGTTGTTTTTGTTTTATTTTTTCGAGTAAGAATTTTACTATGAATACTTTTTATCCTGTTTTTATCACTTTTTTCCTTATTTATCTCAAAGAAATCTCTGAATTTGTCAATATTTATTTCATCTTTCGTGTAAAACATTTTTCCAAAATCATTCAATGCTTGAAAACATTCTTTAACAAATTTTTCCTGATATTTTTTTGGAGTTGCAGGAAATGTCCCGCCCATTATTATTAACTCAACTTTTTCAGGATTATGCCCCAGAAGGATATACTGTTCTAATCTGTTGAATATTTGGATATATGGATCAAACCCTGCCCTAATAGCTCTCATTGTAGCAGGTTCATGACCTGTATATGATTGAGGTATATCACCAAAACTGCTGCCAACTCCTCCTGGACACATTGCGCATTTTCCATGAGGGCATTTAAATGGCTTAGTCATTATTGCTAAAGGAACAACTCCAGATATTGTTCTTGTTGGTTTTGTCTGTAGATGTTTTAGTTTAGAAATCTGAGTTTTATCAGCTTGGCTTAAAATTTCTATGTCTGTAGGGATTCGTCTTAGATTATGTTTTTTGCATAGTTTTACTTTTAGCTTAGAAATATTATCTTTTGAGAGCTTTTTTTTGATGAGAATGTTAATTATTTCAGTAAAGAATTCAGAATTTTCTCTTTTAATCTTTGTCTGATTTTTGTTTATTTTAATCATTCTGGTTCTCATTGTTCTGTTTGTTATAATTCTAATTGTTCTGATTTATTGGCAATTTGTTATGATATTATCACTCAGATTACTAAGGGATTACTAATTGAGAAATAGTTATCTATTTATAAGTTTTCGCGAAAAATAGGATTAGAGAGGACTGATAGATTAATGCAGGTAGTGTGTTGCTTTATTCTTCAAGGGATGTCTTATAATGCCTATTTAACTAAGTCTTCCATTAACCATAAGCTCTCTTTTAATTGATAGCCTTTGGATTTTCCTAGTTGTCTTAGTCTTTTGTACATCAATGTTTCTACATATTCTATTCTTTTTGTTTCTTGTTTTTGAATGAATTTCTTTATATCTTTCATTTCTAGTCCTCGCTGTTTTAGGCCATCCATCAAATGATTTTAAGGTATTTTTGACGCCATATGTTAAAAAAATAAATAACCCAGGTCGCCAAACCCGGGTTTACAAGCTTTGCCAAAAAACTCACAAAAAATGAATATGATAATATGAACCTGATAATTATTCGATATTGATTGTTTCTCCAAGTTCTGGTATGGTTGTTTTGATATTTTCTGAATTAGCCCATTCTGCCAGAGAATCTATAGCTGCAGGATCTCCATGGTTTATGAGCAATTGTTGGGGGTTTATCTTCTTGATCAGTTCCTGAAGTTGCTCTTTGCCTGCATGAGCAGAAAAATCAAAATGCGAAATTTCACAGTTTATCTTAACATCTTTGTTTCTGTCTTTTACATAACCTTTTTCCAGCAATAATCTGCCATTGGTGTTTCGTCCTTGATAACCTGTTAGTATCATTCGGCTGTTAGGATCATCTGCAATAGTTGTTAAATAACTTAGAATTGGACCGCCGCTTAGCATACCGCTTGTAGAAACAAAAATTCCCTGTTCATTTAGTATATTTTTTCTGTGTCTGTGACCTTTGACTATTGTAACATTATTGTATGCTCTTTTCAATGCATCAAAATCTTTTACACAACCAGGTCTGCTTAGGTATAATTCAATAATTCTTTTTGCCATACCATCAAGATATATTGGACAGTCTAGATTGAGTTTATCCAGCTCAAGCAGTATTTCTTGAGCTCTTCCGACTGCAAATACACCTATTGCAACCTTGCCATTATTATTTAATGTCTGTTTTATTGCTTCATCAAATTCTTTTTGAGTTTGTTCTCTGTTTGCATGTGTTCTGTCACCATATGTTGCTTCTGTTATCATTACATCAACATCACTTATTTCTTCCCAAGTTTTTGCCCCTTTTAGCAGGTTTGTATCTTGTGTGTTTATGTCGCCTGTATACAATGATTTTTTCCCTTCAGTTTCTATCAATATAGAAGCACTGCCTGGTATATGGCCTGCGTCAAAGAAATCAAAACCTATCTTATTATAGTGATCTTCTTTATCTTTTACTTTTATTTTTCTCATAACCGAAAGACATTTTGTTATATCAAGTTCACTATAACCAAGATGTTGATGTTTTAACCTTCCAATCTTAAATGAATCTTCTAATAACTCATGTGTTGTTAGTTTTGTAACATCTGTTGTAAAGATAGGACAGTTTAATCCTTTATGATCAAATAATGGCAATGCTCCTGAATGATCTAAGTGAGCATGACTAAGAAATGCAGCATCATAACTATTAAGATCTGTAATATTTGCAGGATATTCTGTTTCCTGTTGCTTGTCGAATTTTATACCTGCATCAAGCATAACTTTTGCGTCTTGTGATTTAATTGTAACGCAGCTTCTTCCAACTTCTCTTGCAGCTCCGTGAAAAGTTATGTTCATTTTTCCTCTTTTTTTGTTTTCTTTTCTTTGTTTGGTTCATCTTTATTTAGTTCAAAATCAACATACCATCTGTTTTGATCTTTATCATACTTGAAAATGACATTGTGCTTTTCTGTTAGGTCTAAAGCAAATAGAATTGGTTTTGGGATAGTGGTTTCAAAACTGGAACCGCGTTTGTACAGTTTTCTTTTGATTTCAACCATGTAATCACTTCTTTTTTCTGCGGCTACCCAGATGTGTTATTGGAGGTATTTGGTGGTTTCGGAATATTATACTTATTTATTGATTAGTTTATTTATTAACTTATTTATATATTTTTCGATTAATTTATATACTTGCTTATATACTTTTAAAAATATTTATAAAAGAACTAACTTTATTACTTAAAAAAGTACTTATTTTTGTAGTTTTAGAATGATTTTTGTGGAATAATTGGCTTCTTTTAAAATAAAATGCAAAAAATATAAAAAGTTATCAAAAACTGATAACTTTAGGATATTTTAGAATTTTTATAAACTTGGTTGGGAATTAACTGATAAACTTTGAGGGGTTGAGAACATGACTGATGAGCAAGGAGCGAGTAGAGATCTTGATGCTAGGGCTGTTGAAGAATCCAGGCTTGCATGGGATTATATGGTTGAACAAAGAGGTGCAGGAATTGATACGAGTCTAGCATCTGAATTGGGATATCTTGATCTACCAGAAAATATGATGGGTGCGCCAAGTTTTAGCCAATCTCTAGCTGATGCAGCAAGAAAAAGTGCAAAATATAAGGGAAATGGAAACCGAGCAATTATTGCTTCAGCTGCTGCTTCTGAATCTGCAAAAGATTATCAACCACCTCAACAACCATCAGCAACATATTTGACTGGTTCAAGTAATGGCGGTTCTCCAGGTGTTAGTATAGGTAATATGCTTGATTACTTGGATCTTGGAGGGTCTGATAATTAAAATATTTAAAATATTTTTATAATTCTTAAGAATCCTAATACTGCAGCTATGCTTGCAATAATTACAATAATTAATGTTGCCATAACTAAGCCATCTGCTTCAAATGTTGATCTCTTCTTAAGTGTTGGTGAAGCATAAGCTTGCTGTGTTGTTGCAGAAGTTGTTTGTTGGTTGTTTTGGGTGGTAGTTAGCATAACTAGCTCAACTTCTTCATTTTCTTCAAAAGATTCTGATTCTTGTGTTTCATCAATATTATTTTCTTCTTGTTTCCCAGAGCAGTCTATTGTTAGCTCAATATTGTCTGTTTCTGTTTTTTTATCATAACTAAGTTCTGTAAATATTTGGTAAACACCATTATCTGCATTCTCTACAACAAAATTAATTGTTTTTGTGAGGTCATCTTCTTCTGCCAGCTCAAACTCAACTGTTTCATCTATTTCAAGCAAGTCATTATATATTCTGATTCCAGAATCATCCTCATCTTCTTTACCGAGGTTATAAATATCCATCTTAAGGTAATTATTTCCTTTGCACATTGTTGGATAATTTAATTTTGTGTTGGTTATGATTAGTTCATGTTTTTCTTTTTCAATCTCAAACTCAACAATAACTTGATCTGAATGTTTTGTATTGTTTTCATCTTCTCCTTTTGCTTCAATTGTTAGTTTGTAAGTATCTTCGTCTGCATCTAAAGGAACTTCAAATTCAAAGCTTATTTCATCATTTTCTTCTGCATCTAAAGCACCTAAATCTTCTTCTTCCTCAAGATTTTTCCCATCATCCATATCTTCTGCAGTCCATTGGATCTCAATATCATCTATTTCTAAATCTTCAATATTCTCGTCATATTGATTTTCAACTTCAACAACAACATTTATTGTTGAACCGGGTTTTATGTCTTTGGCTTTGCCGCCAGTTTCATCAACATCAGAATCCTTTTTGTCATCAACCCTGAATGTGATATCGGTTATTTTAAGTTTGCTTGTTGCATTGGATGTTTCAATAGTGCTTTGTCCGCAAATTTGAGTGAAAGTATGAACTGAGGGAATTTCTCCAGTGCCGCCCCAAGTGCCTGCATTGAAAATAAAACCAAGGACTTCTCCATCATCAGAACAATACTGGTTTAAATCGCAAATTCCAGGACCATCAAAACCATATGCGGCATATTCCCATTCATTTGCATCATTAAGAAGGTAAAAGTTCCAGTATTCTCCAGAACTCCAGTCACAATCCACTTTTTCTCCTGTGACGATTTCATTTCCTTCATTGTCTATTTTGCACAGTGCATGTCCCCACTGACCTGAGTCACTCCATGTTGTTTGAAATGATGATAATTTGAATGCCTCAAAAGCATTGATATTATCTTCAACATGCAGACATTCTGTTGTTGTTGTGCCGTCTGCAAATGTTACAACAATACCAATATCTCCGAGTATTGGTGTTGCAAGAAAAATTGATATAAATATACCTATCAAGATTGTTTTTTTCATTTTAAATTACCTCTGCAAGCTATTTACCGATTTTTGCTTATTAAAAATGACGCACTTAAATTCTAGGTTTTAAACCCAGCGCCATTTTTAATTCCAAAAATTGGCTAAACTAAATTGTTAGTAATTATCTATTTTAGCCGATTTTTGTTATTCTAGAATTAATTTTTTGGATTAATTCTTTACATCTGCTTTTATCTTTTAATTCTGTTTTATCATAAATTACTTTTTTTGTGATTGGAATTAGGAAAGAGAACATTGTGTTTGATACTAGATGAACTCCTATAAATGGCAGCGCGCTTAAGAACGCCAGCAAAATCCTTCCACCAAAGAAAAATCCTGAGTAGACATTCATTATTATTTCAAATGTAAGTGTTGCTAGAATAGTTATTCCAACAACTTCAAACCATCTGGCATTTTTTCTTAGGAATCCTCCTAGAAAACCTGCCGCTCCAAAACTTAATGCTTGGAATGGACTCCAAGGGCCTTGGCCGCCCATAACATAAAAGTTTGACATTATTAAACTTCCTGCACCAATAACTGCTCCTTTGTTTCTGCCAAACATCCATCCTCCTAAGATGGCAAAGAATGTTAATGGTTCTGCTGATGGTATGGCTTGCATAGGCACTCTTAATAATGCAGCCCCCATTATAAAAGAAGCCATCATGATATATTCTTTTAGCTGAATATTTTGTAATTGCAATTGCACTGCTTTTAGAGCTATTCTTTCTTTTACTGATAGAGCTGATTTTTGCTTGAGTTTCTGCTTTTCTTTAGATTCTTGCTTCTTTTTGAACAATAATTTCAATTCTGCTATTTATACCACACCCATATCCGTTGGATACCATATCCAACGACCTTTGTTTTATTTAAAGTTTGTGTTTATGAGAATAATTATAAATAAACTAAATATACATCCTTTTTAGAGGTTAAAATGCCTGGAAATCTGCCAAACTACAATCAGAAGGATATCGTTAGAGCATTATTTTTGATAGCTAATTCTCCAGAGCCAATTGCTAGAGTGGATTTAATGGATGGATTGGGATTGGGAGAAGGCACTGTCAGGACTGTGTTGGATTTGTTGAAATTAAAGAAACTGATAATATCTACTAACCAAGGTCATAAACTGACTTCTGGAGGAGAGGATATAATAACTAAAATTACTAAGAAATTAATTAATCTAAATACTAAGAAAATTAAATTAGAAATCGAGGATTATAAAAAACTAAAACATTCCATTATGGTATTGCGGCTAAACAAACAACCAGATTATTCATTCAAATTCAGGGATATTGCAATAAAAAACAATGCAGATGCAGCAATGATATTATATTATGACGGAAAGCTTTGCTTCCCAGATTCCAATTATAAGAAAGAACATTATGAACCATTTAAGATTATTGAAGAAAACTTCCAGTTTGAGGAGGGGGATGTCTTGATAATTACTTTTGCTCAGACGCAGAGAGATGCTGAGAATTCTGGATTGGCTGTTGTTGAGGGGATTGATGGGAAATTGTTGAGTTTGGGTTGAGGATATCGCAATTATCATCAGTTAACTTTAAAAACACTCTCTATTGCCCTAAAACCACTAATAATCATTATAATTAAGGGGGTTTTATTGATGGATAAAGAACAATTAAAAAAAGAAGCATTAGAATATCATAGTGATGGTACACCAGGCAAGATTGCCTTGAAAATGACTAAACCATTAACTAATCAGCATCATCTTTCTTTGGCATACACTCCAGGAGTGGCAGAGCCATGCAAACTTATTGCAGAAAATAAAGAAGATGTTTACAAATACACTGCTAAAGGCAATTCTGTTGCAGTTGTTAGTGATGGCACAGCTGTTTTAGGACTAGGGGATATTGGTCCAAGTGCAGGTATTCCAGTTATGGAAGGAAAAGGTGTTTTATTCAAAGGATTTGGTGGAGTAGATGCATTCCCGCTCTGCCTAGATGATGTAAGAAATGAAAAAGGTAGAACTGATCCTGACAAAATTGTAGAAACTGTTAAAAGAATTGCACCTTGTTTTGGCGGAATTAATTTAGAAGACATTGGAGCACCAGCTTGCTTTGAGATTGAAGAACGATTAATCAAAGAATTAGATATTCCGGTTTTCCACGACGACCAACATGGCACAGCCATAATAACATTCGCTGCACTACTAAATGCAGTTGAAATGACTGGCAAAAAAATGGAAGACTTGAAGGTTGTATTCAATGGTGCTGGTGCTGCAGGTATAGCATGTGCAAAACTATATATTTCTGCCGGCATAAAAAAAGAAAACATGCTTATGTGCGACAGCAAAGGAGTTATATACAAAGGTAGAACAGAAGGTATGAATCCTCAAAAAGAATTTTTTGCAGCAGATACTGAAAAAAGAACATTAGCAGATGCAATGAAAGGAGCAGATTTATTCTGTGGAGTAAGTGTTGCAGGCTGTTTAAAAAAAGAAATGGTTTCAAGTATGAATGAGAAATCAATAATCTTTGCAATGGCAAATCCTGTTCCAGAAATCATGCCAGAAGAAGCTTATGAAGCTGGCGGTTATGTTGTGGGCACTGGAAGAAGTGATTTTCCTAACCAAGTGAATAATGTTTTAGGATTTCCAGGAATTTTCAGAGGGGCTTTAGATGTAGGTGCTACAGCTATTAATGATGAGATGAAAATCGGAGCTGCACAAGCACTTGCAGGATTAGCAAAAGAACCTGTTCCTCAAGCTGTTAAAGACGCCTATAAAGCAGATGCTGATGCAGGCATATTAGATGGTGATAATCCAATAAATTCAAAATATGTTATTCCTAAACCTATTGATGCAAGAGTTGTTCCAAGAGTAGCAAGATATGTTGCAGAAGCAGCAATGAAATCTGGTGTGGCTAAGAAACCAATTGATGACTTGGATTCTTATGAACAAGAAGTGACTGCCAGAATCAAAAAGCAGAATGAGGAGAATTAGGTCTTTTTAAAATGAGATTCTTTATAAATACTAATTTCTGATAGTAGCATATGAAGACCCAAGAACTGAAAAAGGTATTGGATGATAATAAAAGACTTATTTCTGATAAACGTGACTTTCTTCTAAAAAAAGAAAAGAAAAGCAAAAGTCTGACCACCATTAGTATATTTATTCCTGTTGTTGCTGCAGTGATTATTCTTGTAGTTTTATTTGCAAAACCTCCTGAATCAGTTGCTGAAACTTCTGGTTGTGGAAGAAACATAATTTATGATGTTGGTCAACTTGTGATTTTAGTTAAAGAAACAAATAATTTTGATAGTGAAATAATGACATCTCAAAAAGCTAGTTATCATGATCAAGTATATTCAGTGCAATTCTATAGTAATAATCAGTTTTATAGAGTAACCTATACTGACAAAGATGTTAGGGGTCTAGGAGGTAAATGCAATGTTGATATTGATGTTGAAGATACAGCAGGGAATTCAGAACAAATTGATTCAGAAGAAATTGATTTTTGTCCGGGCGGTATAGATAATGAAGATTTAATTGAAATAGAGATTTATCCATCTGCTAGAGTGCCTATGACAGACATTCATGATTTAGGTTTGAATGGTTTTATTTATTCATGTTCTGATGGGAGAAAGTATGTAGATTTTGCAGATAAAATTTCCATGGTTAATGTTATTAATTGGAATGGTAATAAATATGAAGGAGTTTTATTAGAAGATCTTGATGAGGAAAAATCAAAATTATTGTCAGATGTTCAAGAACAATATCCTGCTTTGGTTAAATCTATTGGAGTCCATTTATATGAGCATAGAAAACAATCAATTGAACGATATTCTTCTGTGAAAATAATCTCTACAAAGGACAAAGTAAAAAAATGAACTTCGCAATCATAGTTTCAAGACAAGACCCTGCTGGATTGAATATCAAAGAGAATCTTCTGAAAGATTATTCATTCAAGGAAGTAAGTATATTTGATAAAAGCCCTGTTTATGAATTAGATGAAAAAGTTGCAGGAAAAAATAAAATAAGGCTTTTTACAATTGAAGAGAAATCTATTTCTTTTGAATATCCTGAAGAAAAAATAACTGATTTCGATATCGACATAGTTCTGTTTGCTACAAAACACCAGGGCAAAGAAGGAGTAAAAAGTTTATGCATTCACACTCCTGGAAATTGGGGTAAAGCAGAATATGGCGGAGAAGATGAAAAATTATGCATAGCTCCGATTAAATATCTGAAAACTGGCCATGATCTGTTGGAGAAAAACAACACTGAATTCAATTTAAACTGGCAAGTTATTCAAGAATGCACTCATCATGGTCCTTACTCAGAAAAACCAGTTATTTTTATGGAGATTGGCTCTACAGAAGAAGAATGGCCTGATAAGCAAGCAGGCAATCTTTTAGCAAAATCAATTATAGAACTTCTAACAGAAGAGCCAGATGAGTTTGATGAGCTTGAACCAGTTTTTGGTATTGGTGGCTTGCATCACACTCCTCAGTTTACTAAGATTTCCAAACGCTCAAATTTTGCATTTGGCCATGTTTGTGCAAAATATCAATTAGAAACTTTGAATACCGAATTAATCTTCTCAGCATTAAACC
>JBHPFW010000023.1:0-25317 GCA_042571645.1 Nanobdellota archaeon | reverse complement strand
TTCTTTGGCTCAGCATATCAAAAACTCTCTTTGCAGCAGGATAAAGTAACTCAGTTCTTGACTGCAATAGGAAAGATGGTAAGAGAGCTTTTCCAGCTTGTTAGAGAACTCAGAGTAATGGATGAAAGACTTGAGCTTTACCGCACAAGCGAAGAAGGAGTTCATACATCTGAAATAACCTTAAAAGGATATTGGGTTGAGCTTGTTGAACAAGGCGCGAAAAATCCAGGCAGCGTCTATGGAATGGCCAGAGAAGTCCAATTTACAACTCTGCCAGATTTATTCTTTAACACATTTGTACGCAAATCTGATGATGTTGATAAAGTTGTTGACCAGCTTGAATTCAACAGAAAAGTCAGAGAAGTTGTCAAAAGAAAATTAAAAGCTTATTTGATATGGAAAGAACATACCTTCAAAGAGATAAAAAACAGAAGAAAATTCACACTTAAATTCCTCAGACAGCATTATACAATAATAAGAATGTACTTAGCCTGGATTAAACCATACCTCAGGCATATAAAAAGATTAAAGCTCGATGAAAAAAAGAACCTAACACCTAATTTAGTGGATGCATTTGAAGGATCCATGGTTGAGATAGAATTATTAGCAAAAAAAGATGTTCATCATAAATGCTTTGCTTGTGTAAATCTTCATTTTTTATACAGAAGCAGAGCTGAGATGATTTCACAAGGATATCAACGTAATCCAATACACGTAGGCAGAAACGTCCTCACACTAAGAAGCTATGCCTGGACACAAAAGGAACTTGATCAATATAAAAAATTCAGAATTAAAGAAGACTTTGATCTCATAGCATCAATTGACAATTCAATAAAAGCAGCACTTATTGCTTTAGGATCTGAGCTGGAGAGATATTTGGCAGAAGCTGAAGAAGAATATCTGCCTGAATGGGACAAAAAGCAAAAAGAAAAAGAGAAGGAAAAAGAAGCAAAAAGCAAAAGTCTTTTAAACCCTCTAAACACTCTCAGTAAAAGCTTACGTTCATTTACCAAAGGATTTACTGGAGAAAAATTCAAGAAATGCTCTAATTGCGGAACAGTTAATACTTTTGAAGCAAATAAATGCAAAACCTGCAGTACTGTTTTTGAAAAGAGATTGTCAAGAAAGGATAAAGATATGATAGAAGAAGCAAAACACCATGCAATAGAGGAAGCTGATGACCTAATGTATGAGATGTATGATGAATACAAAGAAGGCAAGCATATGCCTCACTTTGGATAAAAACGAAAAAGAAAATGAAAATAACTGGAAAAAAGAACTGAAAAGAATGGAAAAAAAAGAACTCGATAAGATATTGAAGTTGTCTCCTGAGGAGCGCATAAAAATGCTCAAAGCAATGGAAGAGCAAAAGAAAAAAGACATAGAAGAAGCAGAAAAACTCATCATGGAAAGTGTAGATCAAATCAGGAGAGAAGAAGTATCAAAAAACATTGAAGTTCCGCCAGAGAAAAAACCAAATATTGACAAATTATTTGGTGTTGAGGAAGATGAAACAACAACCACTGCAACATCAGCACAAGAAGAAACAAAACAGGAATTTGATGCGGATTATTCACTGGAAAAAACAGTAGGTCAAGATGCCAGAGCAGCTCAACCACCATCCTCAGGTTATGGTGCAGCTCTAGAACAAGGCGCTCAGAGCATGTATGATAAAATAAATAAAAAACCAGCAAATGAACTTTATCAAATGGCCAGTGGCATAGCAGAAGAAGTTGCTGATAAAGGCTATATAAACTCTTATGAAGAAAAGCAATTGGAAGCAATAATGTATGCAGCAGATCAAAAAAATGATGCTATTTCAGCTGGAGAATACAAGACAGTCAGCAATACTGTTTCAGAAAGTCTTGTTGCCACACAACAGATTGGCGCAATGTTAAAGAACAGATACAAAGGCCACTAAAACAAAAGAAAACAAAGGAGAAAAAATAAAGTACAACGAATAGGAGAGATATAAAAAATGATTTTCAACTCAGTAGGATCATACTACCATTCAATGGACAGAGAATATAATGAGCCTTCTCCTAAGCCGCCAGCAGAACAACTTGGGCCGGATGAGCCTATGCCTGGAGTTGGTGTTGGAGATATAGGTATGTCTGTTCCAATGGGTATTGCTGCTCAAAATGTCCAGGGAGTTGCATCTCATATAAGAATGGGTGCCCAGCATTTAGACATTCAATTCACAGGAGTCAGCAGATCCCAAAAACAATCACAAACACCTGGTATTTACGGCGAAGAACAGAGACAGGCATTGAGAGAATTAAGAAAAGCAAATGATGTTAAATTTACAACTCATGCAACCTTCGGCATAATGGGGGCAAGTGGCTTTACAGGAGATAATCCTTATAATGCATGGTTTACAAAAGAGCAAAGAAAAATTGCAACAGAAGAAATGCAGAGAGCTGTTGACTTTGCAAAAGATGTTGCTGGCGGGGGAAGCGTCACAATACATGTTGGAGAAGTTGAAAGACCTATTTCAGAATCGCCCTGGAATAGAACAAAAGACGGAAGATATCTGTTCAAGCATTTTGACGAAGAGCCAGAACATGCCAGATTAAGAGTTGTTGATGATAGAACAGGACAAGTAATGCAGCAGGTTAGAAAGAATCAAAGAATCTCGAGACCGAAATGGCTGAAGGCAGATCATGATCATGAAGGTGAGGATTCAAGAGGAAATAAAGTAATGATAAAAAAAGGTGACTATATAAATTATTTAGACCAGAAAATACCTGATGATATAACCTATCACGCCCAGTACGGCAGAGTTCCAACTTATGATTTTGAAACAGGCAGATTTGTAACAGAATATTATGATTGGAATGATATTGTAAAAGAGACAAATGGAAGAAATGAGTGGAAAAGAAAAATGCTTGGTAGAGAGCTTACTTTTGATGAAGAATTTGCTCCAGAAGAAGTATATCTAAGATCAACTTTAGAGACAAATGAAGCGCACTCTCGAGGGTGGTCATTGCAGTATGGTGAAAGAGTAGATAAAGAGATTTTGGCTATAAAAAAACTCCGTGAAAGCCTCGAATTTTATAAGGATTTAGAAAAAAAGATTCCTAAAGAAGAAGTCTGGAAGGTAATGAAGGACGATACCAGTTTATTTAATTATACTGGTCAGGATCATCTTGTGCCGATGGAACGTAAAATGCCTACTGACTTATTAAAAGACAGGATTAAACAGACTCAAAAAAGCTTGGAGTTTGCAAGACAAGCTTCTGTATCACAGCAGATGCAGGCAGAGGACTCTGCAGAAACACAAAGGCATGTTGTTTCTGCCACAAAATATGGCAGAAGAGAATCTGTAAAATCATATGCAGAATCTGCAATCCATGCTATTGACGCGAGCAGAGACTCTGAAAAACCTGTTTATCTCTCTATGGAACATATATTTCCTGAAAGATTTGGAGGACATCCAGAGGAATTAAGGCAGCTTGTTTATGATACAAGAGAAGAAGTTGTAGCAAGATTATCTGATAAAAGAATCAAAGATCCAGCTAATAAAAAGGACAAATTCGGCAATATTGTGATGGTTGATAATCCTTATTTCAGGGGGATTACTGAAAAAGAAGCCAGAAAACTTGCAGAAAATTCTGTTAAAGTAACATTAGACACAGGTCATCTAAATACCTGGAGAAAATACTGGCAAGGCAATCCTCAGAAAAGTTGGGAAGAAAACAATGAAGGATTCAAGAAATGGTATTTACAGCAGGTTGAAATGCTTTCAAGAGAAAACCTCATAGGCAATGTTCACTTGAGTGATAATTTTGGATACAATGACGAACATCTTGCAATTGGTCAAGGTAATGCTCCAGTAAAAGAAGCAGTAGCCATATTAAAAAAATACGGCTATGATGAGACCATGCTTGTAGAACCAGGAGGAGATGCAACAACCAACTTATCTGCCTTCCATGGATTAATGACCTCCTGGAGACACTTTGGCAGCCCTATTTACGGAATGGGCTTTGGAGGAGGAGGCCAAGGAGGATGGTCAGACATACAATATGGTTATTTTGGAAGAGCCCGTCCACCATACTATGTATTTGGATCATACAGCCCATCAAATGAATGGCAATTATGGAGCCAAGTGCCATTAGAGTAATAATTAAATATTAATACTAATTAACTAGAAAAATGCAAACAAAATACATAAAACTAAAGCAGGAATATGACAATTACAGCAATGAATTGCTTAGCAAAGGCAAGTTAGCTTTCAGAAGCACATCCAAAGGATTATGGGGGCCTTCCATAAGTGATGAAATATTTGAATTATTTCAAAAAATGAATCTTCACAAACATTCTCATCTTCTTGATCTTGGAAGTGGAGATGGCAGAGTTGCTCATATTGCTTCATTATTCACAAAATCAACAGGCATAGAAATTGATGATGAACTTCATGATAAAGCAAATGAGATAAAAGAAAAACATAAATTAAATTCTAATTTAATCAAAGCAGATTTTTATCATCATAATATTTCTGACTATGATGTTGTCTTTATCAACCCAGACACTCCTTTCTACAGAGGATTAGAAGATAAGATGAAAAAAGAACTTAATGGCAAACTTATTGTTTATGATGCCACATTCAGACCAACATCCATGAAACTAATGGAAGAATTCACCATCAACGGAACAAAGATTTCTGTGTTTGAGAATAAAAGGGATTGAAATTATTAAAAATCTATTGAAACAACATAACTCCCAGATCATCAAATTCTTTGTTGTTTATTATTACTTTGTTTTTGTCTTGGATTTTTATGAGCTCGGCTTTTTTTACTTCTTGTGCTATTTCAGACTCGATATTTGAGAAGACCATGTTATGATAAATATAATCATCTTTTCTTGTAAATTCAGGCACGATTATCACGCCGTTTTTTTCTGAATAAATAACAAATGTTTTCAATAAATTAGGAAGATCCTGTGCTAAATTAGGATCATTATTTTTTATTGCTTTCAAATTTTTATTTGCTAGTTCTATTGATTTCTCGCAATTAAAACTGCAGGGAAAATGGCTTATCAAGCCTAAATCAAAAGTTCTTGCCGCAATATTTGTTTGAAAGGGAAATTCAAATCCCTCAGAATTTTTGAGAGTTTCTAAAGTATAATCATTTGTTGTTTTAGATTTTTTAGGAAAATGTTTTGCAAAGAATTCACAGCAGCATTCAGGATAACCAAGCAATAAGCCAAGTTCTTTATGATCCATTTCTTTTTCTGCGGTTTTTGCTTTATTAGCTAAAAGTTTGTTTTTTGAAATATAAGCAATTTTATCTCCTTGCTCTTTGTTGATAATTCCTTGATTTGAATATCCCCCTAAAGAAACTGTTTTAACATTAAAATCAGAAAAGATTATCTCTAAATTATTTTCTTTGCAGAATTGTTTTAATATTTGCTTGTCTTTGACAACAATCCTTGCTACTTGCTTAATGTCTTCTAAGACAAAAAATAGTTCTAATGCTTTTGTTAGTGAGCCAAAGGCTTCTAAGAGAGAGTTTATCATATCAATCATTTCATGATATAGTGTTCTTTTAATTATTATTGTAATGTTTATATACTCTGGTTAATTATTTTCAATATAGAAGAAATTAGTTTAATACCCCTAAATAATAGTAACAATAGAAAGGTTTAAATAATGATAAGCTCTCAAATCAATGAAAATGAACCCTATGAATAGAAGAGTTTTATTGGCTGCAGTTCTTAGTGGAGCAGCAGGTTGTGGTAGATTAGACGCAGCTTTAGATTCAGATGAATTATTTGGAGCAAGAAATGAAAACACAGCTCTTAGAGAACAATTAGGATCAGAGACTGCAGAAAAAGAAAGGATAAGAAGATTACATAATGATCTAGTTTTAGAGATTGGAGAGATTGATGTTCAAACAACTAAAGGAACACAATCATTAGACCTATATCTGGATGGTATTGACCCAGACACTGAAACTACACTCCTCCAACCTGCTAGTGTTCTTGAAATCTTAACATATTCAACACCTGTTCAAGGTCTAACTTATGATAAAATTATTGAAAGAGTGCAATCACAACCAGAGCGTAATTTCCATTATATTGGAGAATATGGAGCAACACGAGGGCAAAGAAAACACACAGCAATAGATATTCCTGCAGAATTAGGCAGTCCTTTATTAGCTATCACAGATGGAGAAGTAGTTCATGCAGGACCTTACAAAATAAAAATCGGAAATGAAGATATTGATTATGGAAATATTGTTTTAATTAATCACGGATCATTTTCTACACTTTATGCGCATGTTGATAAAGTATATGTTAATGAAAATGATAAAGTGGAAAAAGGCCAACAAATTGCAACAATTGGAAGAACTGGAAATGCAAAAAATACTGCACCCCCATATAATTATCCGCATGTTCATTTTGAAGTTCTAAAACAAGATACAAAATATCAAGATGGAAAAATTATAAACCATCCTCAACAAACACAAAACCCATTAACAATATTAAGCCTTATAGAAGGAGGTCCTGGATATAATCAAATATCTCAATTATTGAATTTTGAATAATAAATCTATATCAACTTTAACTTCTTTAATTTTCTGTGCAAAGATGCATATTCCAAACCAATTTCTTTTGCGCTCTTGGAAATATTATGGGAGTTTCTTGCAAGTGCTTTTCTCAAGTATTGTTTTTCAAATTCTGCTTCTGCTTCTTTCAATGTTAAAGGTGTTTTTGGAAGGTGCTTTACAACATCCTTTGATATTTCTGGAACATTGTCATAAACCTCTTGAAGTTTAATAGGGTGTATTACTTCTTTGTAATCCTGAAGAACATCCTCAATAATATCTGTTACTTCCATTTGTTTTACATAATCTGACTTTAGCATTTCTTTTCTTATCTTTTTTGCATCTTCATCAGCCACAAGCCTATGGATGGATCTTCTATTTACATCTGCAATTTTAGAAGCCAAAGAAACATTGCCATAATGAGTCTTTAGAATCTTTTTCAGATACTCTTCTTTGAACCTTTTTTTGGCTTTTTTGAAAGGAACCTTGAAATCTATCTTTATGCCCCAAAGAGGGCTAGATTCAAGTTTTGAGCTTATATCATCTGTCAGCTCATCTATGCTAACACCTAAGAACTTATGAATGCCGTGCTCTATTATTGGCTTAACCTCTGTTTTTATGGCTTTTTCAAGATTTTCCTTGGACATGAGACAATTTTAGCATAGTTTAGTTTATATTTGTTGTTGTTTTCAGCAAGAAACAAAGAACATATGTACAATAAAAAATCTGATTGGCTTTAAACCTACTTCCCTAATTGTTCTCTTATAATCCTATTAACTCTTTTAAGTTGTTTAGTGGTAGGGCAAATCCCGTTAAGATTACAAAGAATTTCTTCAGGATTTCCGCTAACAGTCCCTATATAATAATTCCCCTCTTCTCCAGGCAAAGGTGCGTAAACTTCTGCTTTATAATTTCCATTACCAATTGACTTAAACTGGTATATTCTACCAATATATTTTACTTCTGCAGTTTTAGCCTGCTGAGCTGGCAGTTGAACTTCTGCCTCTGAAGGTGGTTGTAAACCCCCATATATTTTCATAATTTCTTCAAATCTTGTTTTATAGAATGAGAACTCTGGCGAATCTGGAGTTACAACAACCTCACTTAACAACAACCCATCAACATCAGATGGTTCCAGTCTTTCTGAAAAAATAGAGAAAACTGACGAACCCCAGGAAGAGGTATTATAAGCTGATCTACAGCCAAATATCAAATCATTCTTGTCACAAACACTAATTATTTGCGCATTTCTTTTGTCAGAAATAATGATGTTCCCTTTTTTTGTTTTTTCTAACTTAATATATTTATCCCCCAATCTTTTTGCTTTATTAAATTTCACAGAAGCGAGCCCGCCCTGGTCATTCAGAATGTACTCCAGACTTAGTGTGTAAACACAATCAATTTCCCTATTGCATTCATTAGGAATACAAGGTTCTGTCTCTTCAATACTTCTAAATGATATCCCCTTCCCTGAACTATGAAAAGAATATATTTGTTCACAAAACTTCCCTTCTGTTAAACAGACATGCCGATTAGATTCAGTATTGCAATAATCAAAACTTACAGGCGGCAGTTCTATCACAATCGGAGATTCTTCATTTCTTTCAAAAGCTTCCTGACGTAGTTTTTCTGTACTCAGTGCATGAATTCCTAAAGGGCTATGCAAAACCAACAAATTAGAACTTAAGGCAAACTCATCAATAGGATTAATAATGCCTCGCTCATGTAAATTTATAGTTCCACTTTTTTTTGCTTCTAAATCGATAAACGTCAATAAAGGCAAATTATCAGTTGGACAAAAAGAAGCGAATAAATTATAATCCTGAGAAAAAGCAAAAACAGGCATTTTACTGCATGACAAATTATATCTATCATCATCACCATTTTTAACTTGTAAATGCGCGCCAGATTCTCCAATATTGTATAAAATGGCCCCCTGACTAGAACTGGGTTCAAAGAAAATGTAATTAAACTCTCTATGATCAGTACGAAGTGCTGAAGTGATGGAAAACTTATCTTCGTAAAGACCTATTCTATTTTTCAATGAAATCGAACCATCTGAAATAACGAAGTGAACTTCTCCCCCTTCCACACCTTTATCTAACTTTCTATCAAAATACGTTAAAGCCTCGTCAAAATCCGGAGAGAACAATAAACCAGTCCTGTGAATTCTAAATTTAAACAAATCCCCTTTTTTCATTCCTTTTTTTGCACAATAACCATCAGCTTCAAAACACTGTTCTAGATGTCTTATTACTTCTTTTTTTAAATCCACTAACGACCCTGGCTTGCCCCCGCTAACATAATTAAACCTGAATGTTCCTGGATCAGGCAGTTTTTTATCACAGACTTCATAAACAAGTTTTGAACCATCAGCAGAAAATTTAACAGACTGTACAAAACCAAGCTTCTTAAGATCAATACTCTTGCCATTATTAATATCATATAACATAACATAATTCAAAATACAGGGCTTTTCAGAATTATTTTCTAAACAAATTTCATGAACAGGAATATAATATGCAAGTAATCCTTCAGAAGATACATCAGCTATTCTTGCATTAGAAGCTATCTTATCAGATATATTTGGAAAAACAAGTTTTAAATCAGAATGAACAGAACTGTCTTCAGCAAAAACATCATCTGCACTGCTAAATGCCAAAAATGCAAGTCCTGCTGTTCCAGCTACTAAATAAGGAGTGATAGGAGAATCACGAATTACTTGTAAAAAAGTCCTTTCAGAAAACCAATTCCTAACTCTATTAAACATATTTGCTATTGAATATTTATTCTGGGTTGGATCTTCAGTAGAATTAATGCCATTATTGCTATCAGAAACAACAAAATCCTCAAAAGCAACAGCATTTAATTGATTTTCATAAACTTGAAAGAACTCATCTGCCTTGGTTTCTTTACTTCTGTCATTAGAGGTCCAATCTACAACCTCCAAAACATCATCAATGCTGCCAGAGCTAATAATCCAACTAACCTGATCAGAAGAAAAACCAAGATACCTAATACGTTCCAAATCACCTAAACAAACCTCAACAAAACCACTACCATACCTCTGTTTTAGTAATTCATCAAGATCAGCCATACTATTGTTTGACATATTGTTCCCCTAAATAAGAAGAAACAAGATTTATTTAAAAACATTTCCCTAAATCACCATTACCCAATACTCACAAAAACAATATAAAAAACTATATAAAGCGGAATTGCTAAAAATCCTTTTAAAGACATAAAAAGGGGTATATTATGGAGTTTGAAATCAAAAACCAGCCAAAACCTGCTAGCCAGAAGTATTCTGATTCTGATATACAGCTTGCTTATAATTTTGCAAAAGACCTTAATAAGGAATTTGAGAGCTTTGTCAAAGCACTTGTTCTGTTTGGAAGCAGATCCAGAAAGACTGCCTCAAAAAAAGGCGATATAGATGTTCTGATAATTGTGGATGATGTGACTGTATTTCTAACAAGAGAAATGATTGAAGCTTACAGGCTTATAATCCAAAAACTAATATTAAAGCACTCAACTAGGCTGCATGTAACAACACTAAAATTCACATCATTCTGGGAATACATCAGAGCAGGAGATCCAATTGCAATAAACATGCTTAGGGATGGAATGAGCATTCTTGATACTGGTTTTTTTGATCCTCTGCAGATGCTTCTAAGACAGGGCAGGATACGTCCAACAACAGAATCAATATGGTCCTATTTCAGCAGAGCTCCTGCAACTCTTTACAATTCAAAATGGCATTTATTGCAGGCAACTGTTGACCTATACTGGGCAGTTATTGATTCTGCGCATGCTGTCTTAATGACACAGAATGTTATACCTCCTTCTCCAGATCATGTAGCAGATATGCTCAAAGAGCATCTTGCAAACAAAGGCATTATTGAGAAAAAGCATGTAAAAACAATGAGAGATTTCTATCAACTACAAAAAGCAATAATGCACAGAGACATGAGAAGTGTATCAGGTCAGGATTATGAAAAGCATTATTCCAGGGCTAAAGAATTTGTAGATGACATGAGAAAAATCATTGAGAAAAAAGAACTTCCAGAAAAGACTAAGTAAATCTTGAATTAATTGCTTCTCATTTCTTCTAATTGCGTTCTAACTTGAATGTATTTTCTTAGTTCTTCTGTATTTTTGTAAATAGTATCTCTACCAGCAAAGAGAACTTTCTGATTAGCCACCAATTGTCTCTGATAAATATCCTGCAATTTTCTTACACTGTAATCCCTGTAAGCAAAAGTTGCACTAGGAATTATTCTGGCATTCCTTTGAGGCCTAAGTAATCTTTCTTGTAATTCTAATTGAACTAATTCATCATTGGATTCGGGATGAACTGTTACAAACTTTGTACTAGTAAACTTTTTTGGTGCAGAAGGATAATCTGAGGCTAAAGGATTCCCTCTCCAATTAACATATAACTCTTTTTTATTACTGTCACTCCACCTCGAGTTAGGACCTGATAAACCTGTACAAATCATAATTGCATCTTCAATAGGGGCAGTAACAGGTGTCTGCAATAACCAGGAAACATATTCTCCAATTGTCAATTGTTTTTCATAATCCTTCATTGTTGAACACGCCTCCAATAATACATGACCTCCTTGAGCCATAAGATTGGAGAAATCACTTTTATCATATCTCTCTGCAAGATCTTCTAATCTTACATATGTTTCAGTTGGTCTTTCTTGCCCCATTGAATTATCATGACCGTGAGCGTTTATTATTAATCTATCAAGTTTTTTGCTGTCATAATTTTTCAGAATCTCAAAAATTTGATGAGGATCATTAATTACTCTAAATTCAATATTATCAGTGCCATACATTATAGGTCTTGTTAAATAAGCAGAATCAATATCTGATTTATCTTTAAATTTAGGATTTAGTACAGCCTGAAATTTATCAGTTGTGTAATCAGCTGGTTCAGTAAACTCAAAAGCTTTTGTTGTTCTATCAGGATATGTTTCTACAAAATCCCATTTAGTTTTTAGAAAATCTGAAAACTCTTCAATAACTAGATAAAGAACATTCATTGGCTCATTTGAGTCAGTTCTTTGGCTGGATCCACCACCAAAAAGACCAGCACAGCCGCCTAAACCACCTACTAAAGCTCCTAATCCTGCTAATTTGAGAACTGTTCTCCGGTCATAATTACTTGCCATATATAAACTCAAACAATTACCCATATATAAACCTTTCGATTTTTTAACTACTATTTAGTAGTGTATGATAACAGAATTAATAATAGAAAGAAAATAAATTAACTATACTTCTTAACCAATACCAAAGTTACCATTGCTATAAGCATAAGCAGGATTATATTTCCAAAAGCCAACAAAGCCATATATAATGGACTTCTTGAAAAGTTTGATTTGCTTCTTATGATTGTTGGCGGAACACCTGTTATGCCTGCAACTGCACCATCATTGACTATTGTAAGTGAGCTTTGAGTTTGTGTTGTAGAATCACTTGAGCCAGATGTTGAACTTGAATCAGAACCACTATCACTGCTATCTGTTGAACTTGAATCAGTGTCCTGATTGTCTGATGTATCAGAACTTGAAGTATCCTGACAATTGCCAACAACTAATGGCACAGTCTTTCTGACTTTACTTTTGCTCTTATGATAATAAGCAGTTACTTCTATGTTATATGTTCCTGCTGCAAGAGTCTCATCAATAGCAATTAATTCAGATATCTTATTATCATTATCCTCATCATCATAATCCTTATCAAGCTCAAAGAAATAACTCTTCTCTAAGCCGATGTCCAAACCAGAAATCAATAATTCAGTATCTTCATCACTGCTGCCTGTATTTCTTACTATAATATCAAGATACGTGTAACGGTTTCTGCAGTCAAGAGTTGATTTTCTAAAGTTTAATTTATCAAATACAAGTTCATGATCTTCCCTTACTACATCAATGCTTTCCTCTTCATCAATTAAAGAGTATGTTATAGTATTATCATCAGCATTTTCTGCAGTAACAGTTATTTTAACTGTGTAATCATCACGGTCCTCTGCATCTAATGGAGTTGTGAATGTGAACTCAACTTCTTCTTCATCATCTGCATCAATACTTCCCATGTCATCATCATCTTCTAGCTTGTCATTGTCTTCATCTTTTACAACACTTGAACCGTCCATTATCTCTATTTTTACTTCTACATCTTCCAGATCAATATCATTTGCTGTGTTATCTACTGTGACAGTTACTGTGAATTCTTCTCCAGGTTTTACTTCATCATCTGAAACATCCACAGAAATCTCTAGAAAATTTGTTATTTCAATCTTTAACATGAATGTTGTTGATACTGAACCATTTGATGCAGTTATTAACCCATCATAATTACCAGGAGCTAAATCAGATGGTACAGAAGCATTTACTGTTATTGTTTCATCACCGTCAACTGTTAAGGTTGAAGGGCTGAATGATAAAGTTGCATAATTTCCATTTGAATCTGTGAATTCTGCAGCATTATAACTAAATCCAACACCTGGAACATTTAAAGTTCCGGTTTTCTTAACAACAAACTGAGATGTTTTTGACTTGCCTGTTTCTGAGAATGATATTCTCAAAGGATTTGTATCAGTATAAGTTGCTATATCAATTATCGCTGAGTCTGCAGGAGGTGGAGGTGGAGTAGTTGGAACACTTACATTAAGATTTACATTAATTGCTATGTCATCTCCAGAAGGTTGCTTAATAGTTACCACACCAGTATAAACTCCATCTTGTGCACCCGAAGGAATATTAATTGTGAAAGGAACATCTGTTTCTGTTCTTGACTGGAATTCAATCTGATTATCAATGTCAAAACCTATTTTATTTGAGCCTGATGTTAAATTAGTGGCACTAATATTGCCAATATTATTAACATAACCCGTATTGTTAATCTTGAAACTGCCATCATAAATTGTGCCGTTTGTTTGATCTATTTCAATATCAGAACCAGAATATTCAAGTTTACCTTCAATGTCTCCTGTAAATTCAGTTACATTCAAACTCACTGGAATTACAATTGTTTCACCAGAAAGTTCTTCTACAGTTATTTGGCCTGTGTAAAGTCCAAGTTCTGCTGTGAAAGAAACAGGCACCTGAAAATCAACAGTGTTCTCTGAAAGATATGTGAAATCAAATTGATCAGGAACACTAACTTGAAGAATATTTGAACCATTAGTTAAATTTGTTGCAGTAATATTAGCAGTAATATCTGAGTTTCTTGTGTTATTTATAACAAAACTGCCCTGATAAGTTGCGCCTTGAACAGTATTTCCTTCTACAGAACTGCCATCATGAGCAAGATGAAGTGAACTATCACTTCTTATAGTCATATTAAATGGCATACTCTCTGTGTCTGTCTGTCCTGATGCATTAGTTGCAATTGCTGTGAAATTTCCATAATAAGTAGCTGCTAGCTGAAATGGAATAATATAACGTATAATAACATAACCTTCCCTGCCCGGATTAACATCAAATTGGGGTATCATTGACTGTGGACCTTTTATTTGAACACCTGTATTAGGATCAGTGAGATTATAATCTGGAACATTAACAGTTACTAATTCTGAACCAAGATTGTTTATTTCTAAAGATCCAGTTACAGTAGCTCCTGGATAATTCTCAGCAATTAAACCCATAAAATCTACATTAGAAATCCCAATATCAACTGCTGAAGCAGTAAAAACGCTTGTAATAAATATTAAACTGAAAATAAGTGTTAAAATCGCTTTATTCTTCATTCTCGAACCACCTATGGTGTTTTAAACCCTTTGTCGGGCAATAATTGCTTATCTAGAGCTCAAAAGACCCAAGAAAGGCCAAAAAAGCTCTTAAAATACTGATAAATAGTATTATTTGTTATTCTAGAGTGGTTATGAGCTTATTTAAACATTGTTATACTGGAGTATATATGTTTTATAAATAAAACCTTAAGACTTCCCTAAATCCATAAATCTCAAGGTATTAGGTGCGGTTACTTTTACATAATTCTCAATTGCATACATCTCTGCATCAATAGTGTATATAGTTGGTTTTTGCACTCTCAAAATAAATTCTTCTGCAACACCATCATAAAGATTATCTCTTACTACACGTTTTTTTCTAAGCATACTTGCCGCTTCTAAACTATAAAACCAATCTTCTGGAAGTTCTCCAGATCTTAAATGAAATGTTTTTGGGTCATCATCATCAACCATGAAAAAAGGCTGGAATGAAAGACCAATATGTTTACTACCAATTCGAGCACCCATGTCCATAGACATATTCATAGAACTGATAAGACAAAGTCTGTGATTATTATAAGACTGTTTTTCTCCATCAATAGTTACTTCACCTTCTGCATTTTTAAGCAATACTTTGTAATAACTTTTTGCATCATCTGGCAATAAATCATGTAACCGAGAAGCAATAGGATTATCACATGTATCTAAAATCAAACCAACATATCCTTTTCCTAGAACCTTAAAAAACTTAGCAGGACCATAATTAGGATCTTTACAATACTCGTCAGTTATATTAGGATCTCTATAATATTCATCAAGTATATTTGATAAAGCACCAAAACCAAATATTCCTCCATGCATCACTTCATTATCTGCCTCTACTTGCAGAATCTTTTTATCAATTGTTTCAATTGGTCTTCCATCCCTATGTGCATTAATAATTTCACTAATTGCTTGCTGCTGAATTTTATAAGGGCTGCCCTTATAACCAAGCCCTCCCCTATGCATATTTATTGTTCCGCCGCCTAAAATAACAACTATTGGCAAATTATCATGATGATATTGTTTCAGAATAGCATCATACAAAAGATGTGCTCCTCCATCACCACTATAATCAAATATTATGTTTATGCCTTGTCTGCTGAATTCTCCAACAGTTTTAAAAAGATGTTCTGGGTCTTTGGTTACAACTATTCTATTTGGCACACCAGCAATACCACTAGTATCTCTCAGACGAGTTTCATCTAGTTTACCACGTTGAAATGCCTTTGAATTAAAGTTTATAACAGTTCCAGTATTAGCTTTCAATCCCATAAATTTCCCCCAAAAACCCTAGAATCATAGAAATCCTAGAGGCTAACACCTCTTTTTTATATTCTTTTTTATATTCTTAAATCAAGGAAAAACAATGTATTGAAAAAGCTTTCTATCAACATGATGAAAAATTAGCTATGTTCACTCACTTTTGCAGAACTTTTCTTTTTTGAGAAAAACCTTATTGCTTCTGCCAATTCAGAGTGTTTCTTGGCATACTTCTTTATGTCTGCTTTCTTTTTATAAGCTTCACATGCCTGAACCAATGCTTTTGCTCCTGCATTTGTCCCAGAAGGATGAGCATGGCACCCAGCCCCCATTGTCGTTATAAAATCAACATTACCCATGAGATCTATGAATGGCTTAAGCAAGGTTGGATTAAGTCCGCCAGAAACAATAGGGCAGCATTTCTTCATGCCTCTCCATTCGTCATCCTTCAATATAACATGATGCGCCAAGTCCTGATGGACTATGCGCACAGCATCCTTATCTTTGTCCGGGATCTTCGACCATGACTGCACAAAAAAATGGCCTTTGTCTTTGAAATGAAGTATGTTATGCGCAGCAACAACATCTTCCTCAGGACTTCCCTTCATTTTTCCTACACCCGCAGTTCCAGTATGAATGCCTGATGCTCCTGCAAGTCTTGCAAATTTTGACAAAACCAAAACAGTAAAACCAAACGGGTTTTCAGGTCTGGTAAATCCCCCGTGGCCGGCCCTGTGAAAATGAATAAATACATCAGGATATCTTCTCCTCAGTGTCTGCACTGCCATCCAGCCAGCTGTTATTCCATCTATCAAGAATGCATAACTGCCATTTTCAAAACCTGCATTTCTTATCATCTCACATCTTTTTATCATAGTGTCAAAATCAGATGATGAAACATTAAATGAATGAACCTTTTTTTTGCCTGTTTCCTTCACAGCCTTATCCATTGCTACTTTAACATGCTTGACCATCTTATCATAAGGACAAAAATCCTGGTCTGCCTGAGGCTCGTCGTTTTTGACAAAATCTCCTCCACCAACCCAGAAATCATAGCACACTTCTGCATATTCTGCTGAGGTCAAACCCATCTTTGGTTTTATTATAGTGCCAAGAATAGGCCTGCCATGAACACCAAGATATTTTCTCATGTCATCCAAAGTATAACTTGGGCCGTCATACTGCTCAAGCATTGTTGAAGAAAACCACACATCCAGAAGTTTTAGAGCATCCACTTCTTTCATGCCAAGAACATTCCCCACAATATATGTCAGGATATTCTGGACATTCCCTCTCCTGTCAAAAAGCCTCCATGGATAAGCAATCCAGACAAGGTTTCTTTTAAGATCAAGCTGATAAACAAGTGCATTCATCTCTCTTGAGAAAGGTGTTTCTGTTTGCACTCTGAAATTCGTTCCTGTTGATGATTCTGCTGCAACCTCTGAAGCAGCCTGAAGAATATTCAAGCCTTTTCCAGGAATCAAATGAAACACACCAAGAAGATACTCGCCGTTTCTTGGATTAGCTAAACTCAAATTAACATATGCCTGCTGTTTTGGATTTAAAGAATTAACCAATTTTTTAACTGCAGGTGAAATTTTTGGATTTTTTGATGATTTTGTTTTTGATAATTTTGTTTTTGGTGATTTTCTTTTTGATGGCTTTCTTTTTCCAGAAACGCTTTTCTTTGATTTTTTCTTTGGTGTTTTTTTCACCTTTTTTGATCTTTTTGCTTTCTTTGCTGTCTTAGGCTTTTTCCCTGCCATTTTATCCCTCATATCTATCTTTTAATATCAAATTGTCAATCTAAAATATCATCAATCCTTTGGACCGCAATAAAACATCTTCTCTATGTTAACTTCTGAATCATCAAAGTGTCCTGTTTTTGGGTGGGGTTTTTTCTCATTTGTATGCAAGGTTGTTTGCGGGCCTGAGTCCTTTTCAACAACACCATCTGAGTTTTTAGATTCAGCAAGATTCTTTGATGAGGTTTCTAGTTTTGATTCTAGCTCTTTTATTTTATTTTGCAGTTCTCCAATAGTCTGTTGCTGCTGTGTTATGGTTGATTTCTGCCTTCTAATATTCAATTTTAACTCATCAAATGCTTCTGATTGTTCTTGTTCTTCTTGACCCATTGTAGTCTTGAGCTGGGTCATATCTTTAGTATCAACAAGCATTTGTTCTGCTTTTTTAGTAGCTTCATCCATTGTTTTTGCCATTCCATGCATCATAAACTCTCTGGCCATCTGGTTTATTCTTTGAATTTTTTGGACATCCATATTATCACCTTTGATTGTTATTTTATTATTTTCTTACAGCTGTATTTTTAACAACTAATCTACAGTTGTTGTGTATTTTTCCTTTGAATAATTAAATAATTTTTTTGCATCTGCATTTTTTTCTATATTTGAAACTTTTCCAATTATAAACATATGACCGTCAATATTCTCTTCTTTGAATACTTCGCATTCCATATAAGAGATTGCTTCTTTTATCCTTGGGCAGTCAATTGTGCTGCACTCCTCTTTTGTTAAGCCTGTTTCCTTGAATTTGTCTATCATCTCACCGGAATTTGTGCCTGCAAAATAAACTTCTTTCTGCAGTTCTGGGCTGACAAAATTTATACAGAAAACTCCTGACTTTTTTATTAGTTTATAGCTGAACTTCTTCTCACCCATAGTTATTATGTAACGACCAGGATCTGAAGATAAAGGACAGTGCCATGCAATTGGAAGCATATTGTCTTTTTCCTGCTCTTTTCCCATAATCTCAATATTTGCTCGGGTTGTAATCATGATAACTTGTGTTGGTCTTATTAGTTCTTTAAATTCTGCCATGAAAATCACAATCAAGATTTATGTCTTACTATTGGTTTCTTCTCTCTAATTTTCATTCTTTTGCTTGTAAAGCCACCTGCATTAATTGTTCCTAAAATGAGGTATAATAAAAATATTATATATGGAATATAATATGTTTCTATTGAATGTGGAAGTGTTAACAAAACACCCAGAATCATCAATGTACTTGCGAATATTCCAACTTTCAGTGTTTCTGCAAAGGTTATTTCAAACTTAATAAGTCTCGTAATCACAAAAGCAAGAACTGATCCGATTAATATCATTAAAGCAAATTTTATGAAAAAACAAACAAACAAAAGAATTAACAGCATTGGCAGCATCATTATTACTATTATTGTTATTATTTTATTCAACTGATCTGAATTATCCAATAGATTCTCATAGTCTTCTGTCATGTAAATCCTTGTTTTAAAGAACGGCTTGAAAAGAATCTTCTTATTATTTATCAATAATTTCCCTTTTTCTTTCTCTAAGGTTGTTATGTTCTCATAGTCAGTTATTGTGTCAATTGTGATAAGAGGCATGTTCTGGCTTAATGTTATTGGCTCAGTCATGCTTTGGTTTATTTTGATTTCAAGCTTTTCAAAACTCATGAACTCATTGCTCAGATAATTTGGAAGAGTGATTATTTTTGGAATTGCAATCAAAATCATAATGAAAAAAGCCAAAAACAGCAATGAAAAGAAATACTTCAGAACCTTATTGAATACTCTATCAGCTAATTTATCATAGCTCCATGGATTCAATGAATGGCCTACTGTTGTAAAGAAATTCTTTAAGTCCTTCATTGGAAGATACCTCTTTTCAATATCCTCAATCTCAGGAAAAACCATATATAAATGTTTCGATTTGTTGCTATTCAAGGGTTAAAGCTTAATTGCTATTATCAGTATATCCTTATCTTCTTCAAGCTCTCTTTTTACCTTGAAAATACTTCTGATTTCACTCAAAATCAGGTCTTTTTTTGGGCTTTTCTTAAGAAAACTCAGAACAAACAGGGCATCTTCCTTGCCAATCCTGCTGATCTCAGAAAGCCCCTTTTTTATGTCCTGAAAGTTTTGGATAGCAGTAATACTTGTGACAATATCAAAGCTCTTATCTGGCAAAGGTATCTTTTCTGCAGCAGCAAGAACCTTATCTATAGGCAATTTGCATTTGTCAAGCAGTTTTCTGGCAGGATCCAAGCCAGTAACTATTAAGTCAAGATTATACATTTTCTTGAAAATCTCTGCTTCTTTTGTCCAATCAGCTGTAATTCCAGTGCCGCAGCCAATATCAGCAATCTTAATCTTTCCATCAGTTAATAATCTGGCTTTCTGAGCTAAATAAAGCCCAATCTGGCTTTTAACAAGCTTCATCTTGGCTAATTGCTCTTCTTTATGCAATTCTTCATATCCTTCAGATATTTGGTCGTAATAGGAGTCATCTGTCATAATATGAAACAAGAAACCTATGAAATAATAAAATTATTGATTATTAGCATAAATAATATAAGATAGCTCAAATAATACACACTTAAAATGACAACACACAGCTTTGCTTTAGCATATAAACTTGAGAAAGAAGAAATATCTATATTAGATGACTATTTAGATGAATTTGGAACTAAATTAGGATTAGTTAAATTAAAAAAATTCTATGACACCAATATCAATGAATGGAAACGAGGCCTTAATACTGCTGACTATGAAAAATTAAAAACAGCTATAAAAAAAATAAGAAAAATCATTAAAATACAACTAGGAGAAGAATCAGAAGCAGAAGAAGATGCAGAAAAGATAAGAAAAGTTCTTCCTTTTGTGCCTAAAGACCTTAGAAAACTTCTAAATGAACTAATTGAAAAATGGGAGAAAATAGAGAACTTACTTGAACAACAATTGGATAAGCTCCCTGATTATGAGAAAGTCGACAAGAATACAGCAGAAAAAGAACAAGAATTCAAACGCCTAGTTATTGAAGAAAGCCTTACTGTAAAATGCATTAAAGAAAAAATCCTGCCCGAGCTTAATCAACTTATCAGGCATTAGCCTTGAATTGCATTAAATATACAGAAAAATACATAATATTTTTATAGTCACAAAAGAATTTCTTAGATTAATAAAAATGAATGAGAAAATTAAGGAAAGAATTCTAAGAGAATGGACTGCTGAACATATGGCAGAGATAGATGAAACTCTCAGAATTATTAAGTGGTTAAGATTTCCTAAGTTAGATGGTGAAGTCTGCTTAGATTATCTATTAAATCCTGATTATCCACCAGCTCATTTGAAAACAATGATTGGTAAATACAAAGGTTCTCTTGAAGAATTAGGACTAAAAAATAATATTCAACAAGAAATAATGCTTCTTAAATTAGATAAAGAATTATGGCAAATGATCAAAAAAAGGAGACAAAAAGATATCAGTAATAAAATTGTTCTGAATAAAAGAGCAGTCATAGGGATATTCTCAGATGTGCATTCTTTGGATAAAATATTATCAATTGTTCTTTCTGAGTTAAAAGATTGTGATATAATTGTAAACCTTGGCGATATAGTTGGTTATCATGGAGATGTTAATGAAGTAATAAAGCAGTTAAATAAAAGCCATGTTATAAATTTGGTGGGAAATCATGATGAGGAGGTATTGCAGGAAAAACACATAGATCCAGAATTAGGAGAAATAAGATTGGTTGATGAGGGAGGAAAAGAGCTCAGTCATGATTATAACCTTGATGAAAAATCAAAATCATTCATAAGAAAATTGCCATTGATCAGGAGATTAGAATACCAAGGGAAAACATATGCTTTTACTCACGGTTATAGTGCTAATAGAAAGCCACAATCTTTTCAACATGTCAATAAAAGAAATGTCCATTCTTTGATTAAACAAACCTGTGCTGAATATAATTTTGTAGGACACAGCCACCAACCAAGCATAATAGTTATTAAAAATAATTCTTCTGCAGAAGAAATCCCAGTTGTTTCCAATACAATACTTAATTTAGAAGAAGGGAAAACCTATGTTTTCAATATTGGAAGTCTTGCAACTAAAATTGATAACAATATGATGATAAACTATGCCGTATTAGACACAGAAAAAAGAGAGATTAAATTTATTTTCAGAAATTTGAAAGAGTCTCCTGTAAAAGACGAACCAAGAAGGAAGGAATTCACGGACATAAAATATCCTGAAAAAAGCAAAGGTGAATGGCTTCAAACTGAATTAGTCAAAAATGTAGGAAAAGTTTCTATTGGTAATGAAATAACAGTTCTCATTTTCTCAAAATCATATCACGGATTTTTAGTTGATGTAATTATAATAAAAAAATCAGGATGTTATGAAGTCCAAGGAAAAATACAAACTCAAGAAAAAGAGATAAAATACCACAATAAAAAACCCTTTTTTGGACTTGATTCTTATGATAAAGCATTAAAACATGCTGTAATGTTTGAATGTGTTGAAGTTGAAAAATTTGTTGATTTTATCTTAAGCTAAACAAAAGCTAAGCAAAAACAAATTAATTTAACCTAACCAATAACATAAACTCCTTCTATTATTGCAGACGTTTCACTTTGATAAAATTTTTCTAATTCTGCCTTGCTGGCACCCCTCATAGTTTCTCCTACATCTATTATCTTAACTTCTCCTGTTGTTGTTACAAATATATTTGCCCCGCCAAAATCTTGAATCAATACGCCTTCATCGATTAATGCTTGTGTTAACTGCTCAACCTTGGGTCTCAATCTTTGTTTTTGTGCATCGGATAAGCTGCTAAAAGCCTTCCCTTCAACTTTGTCAACAATGTAAAAGTCATCCGCGTATCCATAAGCTCTAGGCGCAACACCTTTATCTGCTAGTTTATTCAATAACTCAGCCTGTTCACTAAATGAAATAAATCCTTCCTGTTCCTCAAAACTTGTTTTTATTTTAATAACAACATCTCTTTCACTTATGACTCTGTACTGTCCTCTTAGTTCATCAGGGATTTCAAGAACAATACCTTCCTGTCCTTCACCTAAGAAATTAGGGTTATCTCTTAGCCTGTCAATTGTTACATCATCAATCTCGCCACCAGCCATTTGATTAAATACATTTCTAGAATCAGAAGGGCTTAACTCACTAGGGTATCTTCTTGCAATATCATCCAAAACACCCGGCTCCAAAACATTCCTTGCTCTTGAGATTAATTCACTATCAGACCATGTTCTTGCGCCTTGCTCAAGGGATTCAAGAGCGCCAGGATTATCAGCAAAACGAGTTCTTAGAACAGAAATATATGCTTCTCGCTCAGACAAAGAAGGAACAACGTCATCTATATATCTTACAACTCCAGTCGGGCCAGTTAAAATATCATCAATAAATCTGTTTCTTGCTATGTCATCAATTATTCCTCTTTGAACTGCAAGATCAGTTATTCTGTTTAATGAATCTCTTAATACATTATCTGGCAGGTTTTTGAATGCATTTGTCCACATTTCTCTTGGTAAAAAGAAAGCTTGTGCTTTTGAAATCTCGACAGAAGATTCTGCTTTCCTCATAGTATCTTCAAGAGACTTTAATACAGTTATCGCAGCATCATTATCTAAAGCCTCTCCCCAGACATAAACATATCTCTCTTCATGGCCTGTTCCTTTTAATAATTTTGTAACCATACCCGCATCTTCTGCTAAGTTATCAAGCTGGGCTGGAGTCATTCCTGGTGAAATCCTTGCCAAACCAACCCCGGTTTCTATCTCGTTATGAGTTTTACTCATTATTGAATTAACTGCTTTCAGTGCTTCATCTTTGCCGCCAGCTAAAACACCAATCACTTCATCTCCGCCAGTAGTATAGATATTATTTGTGACTTTTCCAGCCTCACTCCACTGACCCCATCCTTTTACATATTCTGCTAATTTTTGGTCTCTTAAATCACCAACAGTGTATTTTAATTCATCAATGCCCATTTTTCCTTTGATAAATTTCTCTGCAAGTTCTCTTGTTGCTTTTTTATTGCCTACGCCCATGCTATGAACATCTGCAGCAATATAATATTGACCATCAAATTTGCCTGCTTTTATTCCATCTTCTAGTACTGGCACTAATGCTTTGCCTTTTGATCCTGAAAATTTAGGATGACCAGTAGCAGTACGTCTAAGAATTCTTATTTCTTCTTCTAGTGCTTGCGCCATTGCAAAGTTTTCAGACGGACCAAAATCAAGTGAGTTTATTCTTTTATACAACGCATCAATCTTAGTCTGCTTTTCTAAAGGAGAATAAAATTTACCTGATTCAGACAAAGAAAATGAATCAATAAAATCAACCATCTCATCTAATGCAGTCGTATCTCCAGCTTTGTATCTGTTTGCAAAGGCAACTATCTCATTATCAAGATCTAGTCTAGAAGGAGAAATAACTCTTGCTGCATCTGCCTTTCTAGTTAATTTCTCAGACATAACAAGATCCCTGTATAGATCATTTACTTTACTGTTCAAGATATCTTCAACAGCCCCTATTCTTCTTATGCTCTCAATTGGTCTTTTAGGAGTTATTCTCAAACGCATTGTTGAACCAGATACAGCATCAGCTATTCCATTACTTGCATCTTCAATTGCTTTTGATGATCTTGCTACATCATCTCCAAAACTTGCAACATCTCCAGCTGGTACTCTAACAAGCTCAATTATCATATCCTCGCCGTCATAAAGTTTAGCTAAAGTTTGGGTGCCAGAGCTTCCTTCTGAAATTTTTGTCCTCATAAACATTTTTTGGAAAGCGCCATTGCTTGATCCAGAATCAAGAAGAGCATCAAAGCCTTTTAATTTCACTGCATCTGCTTTTGCATGACTTACCAATGCAGAATTGATACGTTTTAGATCAACAAATGCCATCTCAGCAGACATTTCAACAGGCTTGCCAGCATGTAAAGGTCCTCTCATTCTGTAAATATCATCGCCAAGCATACTTGACATTCCTCTCACACCAGGCATTTCTGAGAATTCTCCAGCAGCATTTGCTAGCTGTCTTACATCCTCTTGTTTAGTTTTCAAATAAGCAACCCTGTTATTAAACAAAACCATTTCATCTGAGGTCATGCTAGTATACTGCTTAGTCCTCATAAAACTCAAGCTTTCATCAGCTACAAGGTTTCTGTCCAGATCATATATTCTATCAGCCAGCTCATCTGAAGGAGATTTTTTGGCTGTGCCTTGTGCAAAACTTCTTCCATCTGAACTAACAAGATCATCTATTGCTGTTTCTCTATGAACTACTCCGCCACCTGATTCTGCAATCTGATTAAATCTTGCTTCTGCCTCTACAAGATTATCTGATTTTAGTGCTGTAACTGTATCATCAACATGTGTTTGAGTAACTTCAGGAACAGCACTTGACATAGGGCTTTGGCTTACTACATCGTCTATTACTTCACAAACGCCAGTTGCACAACCAGATATTCTAGAAAACTCTGAACCTCCTGGTGTTTCATGAGCAATACCTCGTCCATAAAAAGCAGGTTCTGGATTTGCCATTACTCTTGCAGCATCTCCTGCTTCATCTACTTTTGTTGAAGCTGTAAATACTTCTGGAACCGCAGTTCTTTCAACCATTCTGTTCAAATCATCTTCAAACTTAATTATATCTGGCACATCAGGATCTCTTGAAGCAAATTTCACATCATCAACAGGCATCTTTCTTATCTCGTCTCCTCTTTCTAATATTGCTAAACCTGTTTCTGGATCTGCACCACGAACAATATATTCAGTACCATCATCAGTAAATGCTCTTAGTTCTCCTAAACTGTCTGACCTTCCTACTCTCAAATCAACTTGAGTCGAGGTTTCTCTTAAAGCCTGACTTACAGCAGGAGTTTCTGGTTGTAAAGGCTTTACACTACTAAGAT
>JBHPFW010000022.1:0-25907 GCA_042571645.1 Nanobdellota archaeon | reverse complement strand
AATTTTGATTTTATTTCAATTAGATCTTTTTGTTTTTGTTCTAAAATCTCTGTAAAAGATGATTCTTTTAGCTTATTTACAAGATTTATTAAGTTCACATCAATTTCTGCATATTGTTTCTGATAATCTACTAATTCCTTAGATGTATTTTCCAGGTTTTTTAGCTCTTCAGTTAATTTAGCTAAAGTATTTTCATTTAATTGTAATTTTTCAAGAACTTGTTTGGCTCTAGTCAGCCTTTTTTCTAAAGCTTCTTTTTGCTCTTTTATTTGACTGAATCTTGCCTTGAAATCGTCTATTTTTCTGTCTTCGGCATTTTTTATCTCTTTTTTATGATCTAATGTGACGTCCTGCCGGCATAACGGACATGAATCTATTTGCGAAATCCTCTTTTTGGTTTCTTCTGCTTCAGAAATTATTGTCTGATATTTTGATAAATCAGAGAGATATTGTCTTATTTTATTCTCAAAATCATCAATGTCTCTTATTACTGTTGGCTTGATATGAATTTTCTGTTTAATATCATTTAACAACTCCTTTTTCTCTAAAATATTCTCCTGATCATTAGTTTTCAGCTCAATTTGTTTCATTAATGATTTGAGTTGTTCTGAAAATAGCTTTTTTTGAGATTCAAGTGAGAGTTGTTTGTTCTTGGTTTCTGCTGATACTTTCTGTAATTCATCAAAATTCTTTAGTAGATCATCTTCAGATTCCCTGACAGGATTCTCAATTTTGAATTTTGAGATATTCTCTTTGATGCTTTTTATTTGATTTTGGATTAATTCTGAGTTTTTCTCTGTTCTTTGTTTTTGTGACTGTTTTTCTTTTAATAACAACTCAAATGATTCTTTTTTCCTTAATAACTCATTATATTCGTTTAGAAGATTTTCTTGATTTTCTAGCTGAGATTTTTTGTCTTCAAAAGTTGTTTTTAGCTCTGATAATTCTTTTATGGTGGGTATTATTTTTTTTCTTAATTCAGAATGCTCATTTCTTTTATCGTCTAATTCCTTTTGTCTTGAAGGCAAATCCTCAATGTTTTGGAGATGTAATTTTATTTTATCCCTTATGTTTTTTGTGACTGTTGAGGTATTTTCAATTATTCTTTTGTATTTATCTATGCCGAACACTTTTCTTAAAGTATTTAGACGCTGCTCTTTTTCTTCAAATAAAATTGCTTTCATCTGCTCTTGAGGTGTGTAGACCGTGTATCTGAATATCATTTCTCTTGATTTTGAGAGTAATTCACTTGGATAACCTAATAATTCCAGAATTCTAGATCTCAATTCAACCGGCATCAAGTCGGATTTAACATCATTAACTATTATATAACCTGCTATTTGTTTTATAGAATCTTTAGAACGTTTTAGATTTCTTTTGACATGAATACTCTTGCCCTCAAGCTGAAAATTAAGCTCTATAGATCCTTCATTCTTACCATGCCTAAGCAGAGTAGAGGCATCAAGCTGACCTCTCAAAGCGCCAAACAAAGCAAATTCTGTAGCCAGTAAGACTGTAGATTTGCCAGCCCCAATATCTCCTGCTAATAGTGTTGAGCCCGGTGTGAAGTCTATCTTCTGGCTATTGTAACTCCTAATATTTTCTAATTTGAGGGATTTAAGAATCATTATAAATCAATAATCTTGGTATATTTGTGGGTTTTAAAGTTTGTGAAATTAGTTTAAAAAGAAATTAGCAAAGCTATAAACTAATAAGCTCTTTATAAATTGTGTTCTTCTAGAAGTGCTTGGTTCTTAGAAGTATCCAGGGTATTTTCCAATAAACAAGCTATAGTCATTGGACCAACTCCTTTTGGTACTGGAGTGATCCATCCTGCTTTTTCTTTTACTGCTTCGAAATCAACATCTCCGCAAAGTTTGTCTGCAACTCTGTTCATTCCAACATCAATTACAATTGCACCTTCTTTAACCATGTCTGCTGTTACAAACTTAGCTTTTCCTACTGCTGCTACAATAATATCTGCTTGTTTTGTTATGTCTGCTAAATTTTTTGTGCGGGAGTGAGTTATTGTTACTGTAGCATTTTTCTGCAATAAAAGCTGAGCAATTGGTTTCCCAACAATATTGCTTCTGCCGATTACAACTGCATGTTTTCCTTCAATTTTCTCTCCAGTAGATTCAATTAATTTCATAATTCCTCTTGGAGTACAGGCTTCAATAAGATTATTACCTGTCATTAAATTACCCATATTTATTGGGTGGAATCCATCAACATCTTTGAAAGGCAGGACAGTTTCCTGGATTAGCCTCACATCAAGCTGCGGTGGTAAAGGTAACTGCACCAAAATTCCATGAATATTTTTGTCTTGATTTAATTTATCCAACAACTCCAACATTTCTTTCATTCCTGTTTCTTCTGGAAGTTCATATTTTTCAGAATAAAAACCAATTTCTGCACATGCTTTTTCTTTGGAATTAACATAAACCTTTGATGCAGGATCATCCCCAACTCTTACTACAGCAAGACCTGGCTTGTACTTTAAATTGCCAACTTCTTTTTTGATTTCTTCTCTAAGCTTTTCTGCTATTTCTTTGCCATCAATAATTTTTGCTGTCATTTTCTTCAGATTAATTTAATACTTTTTACAGAGACTCGCTTTGCTCGGGCACCATCGAATTCACCCTGATGTAAGTGTGGAATCATGAACGGGCATCCCCGGATGGGGCTTCCCCCTACCCTCATTGCAAATTATTTTGCAGTAGGGTTCATGGTTGATGGTGCCGCACTCTGTAAAAAGTCCTGTTAATATTCCAATCCTTCATACAATGGAAATTCCTTGCACAAAGCTTCTACTTCTGCTCTGCATTTGTCCTTTAACTCTTTATTCTCTGGATCTTTTAAAACTTTTGCTATAATTTCACCAATAACTTTAGTTTCAGACTCTTTAAAACCTCTAGTAGTTAAGGCTGGAGTTCCAAGTCTTATACCTGAGGGATCCATTGGTTTTCTAGTGTCATAAGGTATCATGTTCTTGTTTGTGTAGATGTGAACTTCATCTAAGCTAGTTTCTGCTAACTGACCGCCAATACCTAAATTTGTAAGTTTTACCAGTACTAAATGATTGTCTGTGCCTCCAGAAACAAGTTCTATGCCTTGCTCAATCAATGTTTCTGCAAGTGCTTTTGCATTTTTCTTAACCTGTTTTGCATGATCCTTAAATTCTGGCTGTAAAGCTTCTTTGAATGCAACTGCTTTTGCTGCGATAATGTGATCTAATGGACCTCCTTGCATGCCAGGAAAAACAGCACTATCAATCCTTCTGGCCAAGTTCTTTTTATCATTTGGATGATATTTTTCTTTATAGCGATCTTCAATTTTTGACAAAATTAAAGCTCCTCTGGGACCTCTAAGTGTTTTATGAGTTGTGGTTGTAACAACATCACAATGTGGCACAGGATCTGGAGATTCTTTTGCAACCACTAACCCAGCAATATGTGCTATATCTGCCATTAAATAAGCATCTACTTCATCAGCAATCTCTCTGAAAGCCTTGAAATCTAAATCTCTGGGATAAGCAGAAAATCCTGCAAGTAATAGTTTTGGTTTGAATTCTAAAGCTTGCTTTCTCAAAACATCCATGTCAATACGTTCTGTTTCTTTATCTAAAACATAACCATCAATCTTATAGAATTTTCCTGAAAAATTAACTGGACTGCCATGTGTCAGATGCCCGCCATGAGCTAAACTATGGCCTAATATTTTATCTCCTAATTCAATCAAAGCAAAATATGCCTGCGCATTTGCCTGGCTGCCTGCATGTGGCTGAACATTTGCATGTTCTGCACCAAATAATTTCTTTGCTCTGTCTATTGCTAATTGCTCAGAAACATCAATAAACTCATTGCCCCCATAATATCTCTTGCCTGGATAACCTTCAGAATATTTGTTTGTAAGCACAGTGCCTGCAGCTTCAAGAACTGCTTTTGATACAATATTTTCAGAAGCAATCATCTCTACACCTGCTCTTTGCCTGGCCAATTCATCAGCTAGTGCTTTTGCGATTTCTGGATCTTGTTTTCTTATGTTCTCTAAAACCAATATCTTCACCCCAACCATTATTCATTCAATATTTCATCAACATTACTTAGTAACTCTTTAATATCATCTTCTGTATAATCACCCATATGGCTAATTCTGAATGTTTTCTCTTTCAAATCACCATATCCATTGGACAAAGTCATATTGAATTTCTCTTCTAATTTTTTATTAAGCTCTCCAACATTAATGCCTTTATTGTTCTTCACAGTTGTAAGAGTAATTGATTCAAAACCTCGCTGAGCAAATAATTCAAATTGATTAGCCTTAATCCAATCCAGAACAATAGCTTTCATTTTTTTGTGGCGATCAAATCTATTATCTAAGCCTTCTTCCGAGATTCTGTCAAGCTGTTTGTTTAAAGCATACAAATGAGGAATAGAAGGCGTGACTGCAGTCTGGTTTTTATCTGCGTATTTTTTCCAGGCAATAAAATCAAAATAATAACCTTTGTTTTCTGCTGTAGCAGATTTTTCCATTGCTTTTTGTGAAACTACACAAACTGCAAACCCCGGAGGCAAAGCAAAAGCTTTTTGCACAGAAGCAAGAATAACATCTATGCCTAGTTTGTCAACCTCAATTTTCACACCTGACATGCTGCTCACAGCATCTACTAAAAACATAACCTCTGAATATTTCTTAACAACTTCAGAAATTTTCTCCAAATCATTCATAACTCCAGTAGAGGTTTCATTATGAACTACAGCTAGAGCATCAAACTCTCCTGTGGCAAGTTTTTCATCAATTTCTTTTAACACATCATCATCAATTGCTTTGCCCCATTCAAACTTTATTATTTCAGAATCTTTTCCACAGGCTTTTGTAACTGAAGCCCATTTATCACTAAATGCTCCCTGGCAGACATGAAGGCATTTCTTTGAAACACAATTTCTTATAGCAGCTTCCCAAATACCCGTAGCAGAAGAAGTTGACAAGAAAATTTGTTGTTCAGTATAAAGAAGTTTTTGGAGCTTAGGAATTATATCTGCATAAAGTTCCTTAAATGCATTAGATCTATGCCCAATTATCCAATTAGCCATTTCATCCAATATTTCTGGCTTTACTTCTGTTGGGCCTGGTATGAATAATTTTGTATGTTTTTCATTTCTCATATTAATCTCTCCTTACCCCACTGGAATACTCTGATAGGTGATTATTAAGAATTTGGAGAATTAAGCAGTTTATTTTTAAATAAGCTTATATGCTTCAGATACAAAGTATTTTCTGACTGGCTTATATTTAAAGATTGTTGTTCTGTTAAGGGTTTAATCACACTCATACAACACCATTCCACTTAATAGTTTTGGCTCAAACCATGTGGATTTTGGCGGCATTATTAGGCCTTTATCAGATACTTTGATTAATTGTTGTGGAGTTATAGCTGGCAAAGAAAATCCTATCTCTGCTATGTCATTTGCAAGCATTTCTTGCATTTGTTTAATGCTATCCTGTCCACCTACATTAATTATGTTTACATCTTTTCTAATATCTTTTATTCCTAATAATGGCTCAAGAATTCTTTTCTGAAGAATATTTATTGCTGTATTTTCCAGAGCATTTTCAGGATTTTGATTTATGTCTTTTGGTTTAAGAAGATAATTTGAGTTTTTATCTAATAAAACAATATCTGAAGAATTAATATCTGATTTTAGTTCAGCAATTTCCTTTATCTCAAAATCATTTTCTAATTTCTTTAAAATCTCTTCTTTTGTAATATTTTCAGGCAGACTCTTTATTGCCTTATTATAAGGAAGTATATTAATTTCATAGTCTGAAAACACACAGCTAAACATTTTGCCGCAGACATCCCTATAAACCTCTGATCTATGGTGGCCGTCTGCAATGTAAAGATCAATATTATTAAATGAACTTTTAATTTGTTTTATAGCATCTTCATCATTGACAACCCACAACTTATGATTTTGATCTTGAAACTTCACATCATATTCTGGAGAAGAAGCCGTAATGTCTTTTTTTATCCTTTCCAAATCAGTATTTTCTTTATGAAACATATAAATTGGTCCTGTCTGCACATTTAATGCATTAAGAAGATTTGTTCTATCTGATAATGCTGATTTTTTTGTTAACTCGTGCTCTTTAATCTTCCCAGAATCGAAATCATCTTTTGTTGTAATACCAAAAATTCCTGTTTGCGTATTGACTTGAGAACTGGTTATCTGGTAAATGTAAAAGCATTCTTTTTCTTCATTAAGAAGAAACCCCCTTAATTTGTCTAATTCCTTTTTAGCATTCCCATATTTGTCATCATTGCCTTTTGGCAGAAGGATATGGATCATGTTTTTCAGATTCTTTCTATATTCTTCTGCTTCTTTGTCTGAAATAACATCATATGGAGAAGAAACTATCTCTGAAACAAATTCCTTTTTCGGCCTTAAACCTTGAAATGGATAAAATTTAACCATGGCTTGCAAAAGTAGTGAAGCATTTATAATTATTTTGTTTAGAATAACAAAACTATCCCTGCTTCAACAAAGCCATTATATCCTTAAATCCGGATTCCTTATCAATACTCGCATAATATTTTGCTTTTTTGAGCACATCTTCTGGCTTTATCTTGAATCCTTTTCTTTTCAATAGATCTTTGCTCAAACTTGAAATAAACTGGCAGAATTGAGTTACATTATGAACTTTTTCAGAATATTTGCATCTTTCAAAATCCACTAATACTGGCTTTTTGCCTTTATTACAAATAATATGCTTATGTGGATGCTGCATTTCCTGCTTGTTCATACCTAAATCATCAAGAATTTTCATCTGCTTCATAACATCCAAGATAATTCGTTTTATTTCCTTTTTATCAGCTTTTTCAAAATATTGCAAAACAAATTCTCCTGGAACAAATTCATATATGAAATAATCTTTTCCAGAAATAATTAATTTAGGCCCGATATCTTGTTTATTTAGTAGTTTTAATTTCTCAATTTCATTATTTACTGTGTTTCTGGCTTGAATGTCTTTTCTCTGGAATTTTGCTGCGAGTTTTTCCTTATTTTTATCTCCTGTAAAAATCATGCCTCTGTGGCCTTTCATGAACTTCTTGATATTTTTTATTTTATGCTTATTTAATATTTTGAGTTCTTCAGATTTTGTGATTTTATATACATATAATTCTTCAAAAGAAATTTTGAGTGAGCTTAATTTCTCAAATTTAAATCCATAATTATCAATTATTTCCTCAACTTTATCTTTTTTTGTTAAACTGGAAAATAAAACCAGAACAATGCCTTTTTCATTTAAATGAGGATTAGAATCTTCAATGAATCTCTCTATAATTTCATACCCTTTTTTGCCGCCGTCTAATGCTTTATCAGGATATTTTGGATCTGCTGGCAAATAAGGAGGATTAAAGATAATTGTATCAAACTTCTTGTTTTTTAATTTAGAAAACAAATCCGACTTAAGAAATGAAATCTCTTTTTTTGTTCTCAAATTATTCTTTTCTTTTTTGCAGTATTTTATTGCTTCAGGATTAAGATCTACACCAATAACACTTTTAACTCTTTTCTGCTTTAATGCCTCAAATGCCTGCACACCAGTACCTGTGCCTATATCCAGAACATCTCCTGTTGCATATTTAGATACTTCTTTTTGCAGAAGAAATGAGTCTTCTCGAGGTTCATATAAAGGATCCATTTTAGAATTTACTGGAATTTCTCTTTTAATCTTTGCTCGACTAACTTGGGAACTAAATGAGATACATTACCTTTATGCTTGGCAATATCCTTGAGTATAGTTGAGTTCAAGTAAAAATATTCTTTATCTGTCATTAAGAATATCATTTCAATATCTTTATTTAGCTGTCTGTTTGCTACAGCCATCTGAAACTCAAAGTCAAAGTCTGATACAGCTCTCAGACCTCTTATTACAGGAAGATTTCCCTTTTCTGTGGCATAATCTACAAGCAAGCCATCATATATCTCTATCTCAACATTTAGGCCTTGAGTGCTCTGCTCTATCATTTCTTTTCTCTCATTTACACTAAACATTGGTTTTTTCTTTGGATTTTCAAGTATTGAAATGGTTATCTTGTCAAATATTTTCAAAGCTCTCTGGATTATATCCAAGTGGCCTTTTGTTATAGGATCAAATGTTCCTGGGTAAATTGCCTGTTTCATTTTAGTTTATTAATTATTTCCCGAGCTTTTTTCCTCAATTCTAACTTAGAAGTGTTATTATTTATTAAATAATCGTATTTTTTGGGTTCTTTTTGAAATTTATTTATTTTCTTCAAATAGGATGATTTCTTGCCTTTTAATCTCTTTTGCCTATTTCCAAGAGAAGCTCTTACTAATATTAATTTGTCATGTTTTACTTTTATCTTATCCCACAAAGCCAGATCAACTATTATTTTTTTTGATTTAGATTTTTTTATTTCCTGTTTTACTTTCTTTGTTATGTAATTGTGAGTTATTTTATTTAATATTCTTAATTTATTTTTATTATTAAAAACAATTTCTCCTAGCTTAGTTCTGTTTATTTTATTTTGGGTTAATATTTCTTTGCCAAATTCCTTGATTATTTTGCTTTTTATTGATTTATTCATTAATGCATTATGGCCTATTTTATCTACATCTATTAGTTTATAGCCCTTCTTTGAGAAATAATTAGCAAAACTTGATTTGCCTGATCCAATTTTGCCTGTAACAATAATGATCATGGTATCATATGTTGATTTCCTTATTCAATTCTTTAAGTGCTTTTACAGCAGCTCCTGCATAGTCAGACTGGTTGTTTTTTGCTTTTAGATAAGCATAATTAATACCAGAACTTGAGTTGATTCTGTGAAGATAAACTGGATTATTTGTTTTCTTTAGTGCTTTTATGACTTCTTTTGCACTGCCTCCTTGAGCCCCTACACCAGGAATTAACAGAGGTATTTTCTTTTTGGATTTTACAAAAAACTCTGATATTTTTGCGAGTTCTCTTGGAGATGTTGCACCAACAACTGCCCCAACACCTGGTTTGTGCCAATTAATAAGCTTCTTAGCTACTTTCATGTAAACTGGATCTTTTTTGACTTTTAGATCTTCAAAGTCTTTAGCACCCTTATTTGAGGTCCTTACCAACACATATGCCCCTTTGCCTTCTTTGCAATATTCAATAAAAGGCATTACACTATCAGAACCCATATAAGGATTAATAGTTGTAGCATCTGCTTTCCAGCCATTGAATATTGATTCTGCATATGCTGTTGAAGTTTTTCCTATATCTCCTCTTTTTGCATCTAAAATAATTGGTATTTTTGCTTTTCTGTATTCTGACATTATTTTTTTCAATGCTATAAAACCTTCAAAATCATATTGTTCAAAAAATGCAATATTTGGCTTAACTATTGCAGGAAATACTCTTTCTGCTTGCATTGTTTCGAGAATATCTAAATAAAATCTTACAATTTTTACTCCAGGAGAACCTTTTATTGGGATTTTCTCAGCAACAGGGTCTATCCCCATGCAAACTATGCTTCCTGTTTTTTCTGTTTGAGTTTTTAATTGATTAAGATAACTTTTTGACATTTATTATTACACCCCTTAATATTTCCTAAAACTATTTATGAGCTTCGCTCCATTTTTCTGGATTTAATTTCCACTCAAACAAAATATTTTTTTCTTCATCTGAAATGTATTTTTCCTGAACAGCAAAATCAACTAAAGTTCTGAAATCTGTTAGAGTTATTAAATTGCAATTAGCATTAGCAAATGCATCTTCTGCTTCTTTCAAGTTGTAGGTAAATATTGCAACACAATCTTCTACTATGCCGCCAGCTTCTCTTATTGCCTCAATAACAGCTAAAGAACTTCCCCCTGTATTGATTAAATCCTCAACTACAAGAACTTTTTGTCCTTTTTTTAATCTGCCATCAACTTTAGCTTGTTTGCCATGATCTTTTGCTTGTCCTCTTGCATAAATCATAGGTTTTTTTAGTTTGTCTGCAATTAATGCAGCATGCGGAATACCTGCAGTTGCAGTTCCTCCAACCACATCAAATTCAAGGTTTTTAGATTTGATTAATTCCACAAAACTCTCTATTAAAGCATCTCTATCATCTGGATATGAAAGAATTATTCTATTATCACAGTATATTGGTCCTAATCTACCAGAAGCATATTTGAATGGATCATTGGGCTTTAATGTTACTGCTTTCAGCCTTAACAGGATTTCTGCTATTTTTTCTTTGGTTGATTCTTCCATTTTAGTGTAATTAGCGGTGTTGGTTTTTTAAATGTTTTCAATAATAATCTAAATTTTATTAATCACAAGAATCAATATATCACTTTATAATGGTAAATTATTTAAAGGGTTTCTAAAACCACAGAAATATGTCAGACTTAGAGAGATTGCTGGAGATTGAAGAATATCTGAAAATTTTATTGCCAGAAAATTATGATGGATTAACACCAGAATCTGGCCAAGAATGTGCTGATTTAGTTGTTGAATATTATAATTTAGCAGATACAGTTGCTGATAAAGATATTAATTTTATTAAAAAATTAACCAAAGTAGCCAAACATGTTAATTCTGCTGGTGATAGACTGGATGACTTTCTAATAAAAATGTATGATTTTAATATCGAAGGTATTGAAAAAGCTAAAATTAACTCAGAAGGTCTAAGCGAGAATAGAATTGAAACAATTATATCTCATTTACTGAAATATGCTGGTGATGCAGCTCAAGCAATATTTGAACAAAATGGTGAAATTTCTTGGGCTGAAAAATGGTATGATACATATAAATTATCTGCAGATATGACAAAAGATCTTGAACCAGAACATCCAGGATATGCATACGGCTTTGCGGGTGCGGCAGCTCAAATATTATTTGGAAAAACAAATGATATAAATTGGGCAAAAAAATGGTATGACTCAACCAGAACTTCTGCAGACATGACAAAAGAATCTGATCCAAAACACTCAGCATACACCTACGCATTTGCGGGTGAAGCAGCTCAAACATTATTTAAATTAACAAATAATATTTCGTGGGCGCAAAAATGGTACAAAACAAGAAAACTATCTGCAGACATGACAAAAAAATCTGATCCAAAACACTCAGCGCACTCATACAGCTTTGCAGGCAATGCAGCTAGAGCAATGTTTGAAAATAATGATGACATTTCTTGGGCAAAAAAATGGTACAAATTAAGAAAATTATCCGCGGACATGACAAAAGAGATTGAGCCAGAACACTCGGCATATGGCTATGGATTTGCAGGTGCGGCAGCAGAAGCAATATTCGAAAAAACAAATGATATAAATTGGGCAAAAAAATGGTATGACTCAACCAGAACTTCTGCAGACATGACAAAAGAATCTGATCCAAAACACTCAGCATACACCTACACCTTTGCAGGCAATGCAGCTAGAGCAATGTTTGAAAATAATGATGACGTTTCTTGGGCAATAAAATGGTATGATTCATATCAATTATCTGCAGACATGACAAAAGAATCTGATCCAAACCATTCGGCACATGCATATGGCTACGCAGGTGATGCAGCTCAAGCAATTGGTAAAATTAAACGAGAAAAAAGATGGAATCTGGCAGCTATTTCATGTTATGAAAAGTTTCTTAGTTATTATGAAGTTAATCCTAATCCTAAAATGAATAAGTTATTAGGAACAATAGAAGACAGTGTAAAATTTCTACGAAGATTTGTCTAAGGGGGAAATCTCGATAGAATTAACTCTTATACTCATAATACTCTTTCAAACTTATTTTCATTCCTGCTTTGTCTAACGCATGTTTCCCAAAATCAGGCATTTTAGAAATTTCTTCTCCTGAGAATATGGGACCATCCATGCAGACTAATTTATCACCGCATGCACAGTGCCCGCAAACACCAAACCCGCATTTCATATATCTCTCTAAAGAAAGTTCACAAGGAATTTTGTGTTTATTGCAGATTTCTAGCACAGCATTCATCATTATTTCTGGGCCGCAAGCATAGACTATTGAGAATTTTTTGCCATTATTAATCATTCTCTCTAATATCTCACTTACAAATGCTTTTTCACCTACACAACCATCATCTGTGCAAAAACAAACTTCCTCAGAAGGCTTAAACCTATCTTTGAAAATTAATCTATCTTCATTCCTTGCTCCAATAATTGTTATTGGATTTAGTTTATTATTATTTAATTCATCAATTAATGTTGCAATACTTGCTAATCCTAAACCGCCTGCTATTACACAAGCATTTTTCTTTTGAGTATAACCTTTTCCATAAGGACCTCTAATGCCAATTTTATCTCCTTGTTTCAAACCAATTAATTTTTGTGTGCAAACTCCTTTTGCTTCAATTGTTACTGCCCATTCTGTTTTTGTTTGATAACTAACTGCAAATGGTTTTTCATTTTCTCCAGGCAGCCACACCATTATGAACTGGCCAGGTTTTGCATTAGATAATTGTTCAGGTTTATTGAAGAATAAAGTAGTTACATCACTTGATTCTTTTACAGATTTAGTTATTTCAACTATTTGTGGGGTGTCATTTTTACTCATGAGCAACACCCCTTATCTCAGGAATACTTTTGACATTATTCTTTAACATCCATTTTTTCATTTCATCAACAATTAATTTAAGAAAATCATTTCCACGATAATAAACTGCACTTCCAACTCCAACTGCACTTGCGCCAGCCATTATCATTTCGATTGCATCTCTTCCAGTATTCACACCACCTGTGCCTATTATTGGAATCTTTACATTTTCATAAATATCATAAACACATTTCAAGGCTATCGGCTTAATTGCTGGACCAGAAATTCCTCCGCATTTAAAACCAAGAACTGGTTTGCGAGCTTCTGGATTTATTAACATTCCAGAAACTGTGTTAATTGCAGTTATACAATCTGCACCAGATTTTTCTGCTGCTTTAGCAATCTCGACAATATTTGTTACATTAGGAGTTAATTTAACACTAATTGGTATTCTACCAGAAACTTTTTTTACTGCTTTTACTAGCTTAGCAGTTTCAATTGGATCTTGTGCAAACAACATTCCTTTTGCTTTGTTTGGACAGGAAATATTTAATTCTAATAATGCAGGTTTGTGAGGAACAATCTTTTCAGTTATATTAACATAATCCTCTGCAGTATCACCATAACAACTAGCAATTAATGGTGATTTTAATTCTTTCAAAGCTTCCCATTTATTGTCCATATCATCAATGCCTGAACTCGGCAACCCTACTGCATTATGGACGTAATGTTCATTTGCCACAACAGCAGGATTTGGATTACCTTCACGTCTTTTTGGGCCGATGCTCTTGATTGTGACTGCACCACAATACTCAGAAGCCCTTACAAGAGTCTCTGGTGTAACACCCCATATGCCTGAAGCCAGAATTACAGGGTTCTTAAGACTAGAATTGCATAATTTTACAGTTAGATCCACCATTTTCCCCAGATTAGCTATATTTGAGGTGTTTTTAAAGGTTTTGATGAATACTCTAAAAAGTAGTTGTATACAATTAATCTAATTAATTTACAAGAATTAGAATCAAAGAAAGCCTTATTTCTTATCCTTTCTCTTTCTCTTTTCTTTCTTCATTCTCTTACGCTGCCATTTCCAGCGCATCTGGCCCTTTTTCTTCCAGCGCCTTGAACTTCTTTTCATCTTATCAAAACTTCGCCCATTTGGGTTACTTAACCTCCATTAAGTTTTTAGTAATAATGAGTACTTCAGGGGTTTTAGAGGTTGTTTATAAAGGTATTGGCTCTTTCTCATGAACCAAAAATATAATCCAAAATAAGCTGTTATCCCATTTGTATCATAAGGTTTTTAAATAATCGTCAATTTACAGATATTGAAATGAGACTTGAACCTGTTGAAGAACCACTGGAAGTGAAATTGAGAATTGATCTTGAAACAAGTACATTAGATTCTATAACTTTCGGATACAGACCAAAAGATCCTTCAACTGTTGATGACGGAGAATTAAGAGATTATAAAGAGTATACAGCTAAAGATGGTCCCGAATCGGAATTATCATATCCTGAATTCAATGGAGCAAATTTAGGACAAGTCAGAAATCTATTCTCTTCTGGAACTGATAGAATAACATTTAGGCCAGAAGATTATTTTGAAAAAGGATCAGATACTGCTGAATTAGAAGATGGTAAGTCCATTAGAACTATTAATTATATTCAAACCAACAGCAATGAGTATTGTGGTTGTTGAATTCTTGTTTTTTCTCCCATTTTTATCCATGGAAGTCATATAGCTGCATTTAAATCTGCAATACCGAAAGCTTTATTAACCCCCACCAATCAGTTTAAATTCCGGAATGAAATTAGTAAAAAATGGGGGTCCGGTAAAGCTTATTCTTGAAGATGGTTCTGTCTTTTCTGGCAAAAGTTTTGGATCTAATTGCAGTAAAGCTGGTGAAGTAGTGTTTAATACAGGAATGGTTGGTTATCCTGAAAGCATGACTGATCCTAGCTATAAAGAACAGATTCTCACATTAACTTATCCATTAATAGGCAATTATGGCATTCCTAAAGAGGAAATTGATGAAAACAATCTTTTGAAAACATTTGAATCTGACCAAATCCACATTAATGGCTTAGTTATTTCTGATTATTCTGCACAGCACAGCCATTGGAGTGCTGTTAAATCATTATCTGAATGGATGGAAGAACAAGGCATTCCAGGCATTTATGGTATTGACACAAGAGCTTTGACAAAAAAACTAAGAGACAAAGGAACAATTCTTGGAAAGATTGTTCAAGATAATGAGAAAATTGATTTTTATGATCCTGATAAACACAATCAAGTTGCTAAAGTATCTGTAGAAAAACCAATTGAATATGGTGAAGGCAAAACTAAAATTCTTCTTGTGGACTGTGGTGTGAAAAACAATATCATAAGAAGTTTTATCAAAAGAAATATCAAAGTAAAAAGAGTTCCTTGGAATTATGATTTCTCTAATGAAAATTATGATGGATTGTTTATTGCCAATGGTCCTGGAGATCCAAAAAAAGCCAAAGAAACAATAGAAAATATCAGAATGGCTTTGGAAAAAGAAACCCCTACTTTTGGAATTTGCATGGGTAACCAGCTTCTAAGTTTAGCTGCTGGCGGTGATACTTACAAACTCAAGTTCGGCCACAGAAGCCAAAACCAACCATGTATTGAAGTAGGCACAAAAAGATGTTACATTACTTCTCAAAATCATGGTTATGCAGTTAATCCTAAGAAACTTCCAAAAGGATTTGAAGAATGGTTTGTTAATGCAAATGACAACACAAATGAAGGTATAAAACACAAGACCAAGCCATTCTTTTCAGTACAGTTCCATCCAGAAGCTATGCCTGGACCGGTAGATACTGCATTTTTATTTGATAAATTTATAGATGAAATCAAAAAAGGAAAATAAAAAAAATAAGATGAAACCTGTCAATGAAATAAAAAAGCCCAAAAAAATATTATTATTGGGATCTGGCGCGATCAAGATAGGTCAAGCTGGTGAGTTTGATTATTCAGGCAGTCAAGCAATTAAAGCATTAAAAGAAGAAGGTATTAAAACAATTCTGATAAATCCTAATATTGCCACTATTCAAACTTCTGATTATCTTGCTGATGAAATTTATTTTAACCCTATTAATGTTCATTTTGTCGAGGAAATAATAAAAAAAGAAAAACCGGACGGAATAATGCTTAGTTTTGGAGGACAAACAGCTTTAAACTGTGGTGTAAAACTGGAAAAACTGGGCATTCTAAAAAAATATGGTGTTAAAGTTCTTGGTACGCCTGTAAAAACAATTGAAGAAACAGAAGATAGAGAACTTTTTATTAATAAACTCAATGAAATAGATGCAAAATCTCCGAATAGCATAGCTGTTAAATCTATTGATGCTGCATTAAAGGCTGCAAAAGAAATAGGTTATCCCTTGATGATGAGAGTAGCATATGCATTAGGTGGATTAGGCAGTGGTTTTGTAAAAACTGAAGCTGAACTAAAAGAAAAAGCTAAACAGGCATTTACAAAAACAACACAAATTCTGATTGAAGAATATTTAGCAGGATGGAAAGAAATAGAGTATGAAGTTGTAAGGGATCAATATGATAATTGCATCACTGTCTGCAATATGGAAAATTTTGATCCAATGGGCATCCACACAGGAGAAAGCATAGTTGTCGCTCCGTCTCAAACTCTCACTAATCATGAATATCATAAATTAAGGGAAGTTGCAATAAGAGTTATAAGGCATTTAGGGATTATAGGAGAATGCAATATTCAGTATGCCTTTGATCCTAAAAGCGATGATTACAGAATAATTGAAGTAAATGCAAGATTATCAAGAAGTTCTGCTTTAGCTTCAAAAGCAACAGGTTATCCCTTGGCATTTGTCGCAGCTAAACTGGGATTAGGTTATTCACTGACAGAAATAAAGAATTCTGTTACATTAACAACAAAGGCTTGTTTTGAACCTGCTTTAGATTATATTGTTGTAAAAATACCAAGATGGGATTTAGAAAAATTCAAACAGGTCAGAAAAGAAATCGGCTCAGAAATGAAATCAGTTGGAGAAATTATGGCTATTGGAAGAAATTTTGAAGAAACAATCCAAAAAGCCATAAGAATGCTCGGCATAGGAATGGAAGGCGTGGTATGTAATGATATCAAATTCAAAGATATTGAAAAAGAACTCAAAGCCCCGACTGATAAAAGAGTTTTTGCGGTCGGTGAAGCATTAAAAAAAGGTTTATCAGTAGATGATATTCATAAATTATCAAAGATCGACAGATGGTTCTTGTATAAAATAAAAAATATAGTTGATGTGGAAAAGAAAATACTATCATTAAAAACCATCGGCAATATTGATAAAAACATTTTGCTGGAAGCAAAACAAAATGGTTTCTCAGATATACAAATAGCTTATTTACTTAAAACAAAAGAAGATAAGATTAGAGAAATAAGAAAAAAACACAAAATAATGCCTTTTGTAAAACAGATCGACACTTTAGCTGCAGAATATCCTGCAAAAACTAATTATTTGTACTTAACATACAATGCAATAGAAAATGATATCTCTTTTGCTGCTAAAAATCAGGTGGTTGTGCTTGGTGGTGGGGCGTATAGAATTGGCAGTTCAGTAGAGTTTGACTGGTGCTGTGTAAATGCAGTTATCACATTAAGAAATATGGGATATAACACTCTTATGATTAATTATAATCCTGAAACAGTATCTACAGATTATGATATTTCTGATAAATTATATTTTGATGAGTTAAGCTTCGAAGTTGTGCAGGATATTTATGATAAAGAAAAACCAGTAGGCATAATACTTTCAATGGGCGGCCAGATACCAAACAATTTAGCACTTAAATTATACCACTCAGAATCAAAAGTCAAGGTTCTCGGCACAAGCCCTGTTTCAATCGATAATGCAGAAGACAGAAACAAATTTTCAAAATTATTAGATGATCTCGATATAGATCAACCTGAATGGAAAGAACTGACAACTATTGCAGAGGCAAAAAAGTTTGCAGCCAGAGTTGGTTATCCAGTACTTATCCGTCCAAGTTATGTTCTAAGTGGGGCTGCAATGAGTGTTGCACTAGATGATAACAGTCTTGTAGATTATCTAAAAAAGGCTTCTGATGTCGGCAAAGAACATCCTGTTGTAGTTAGCAAATTTATTACAAATGCAAAAGAGATAGAGATTGATGCAGTTGCCAACAATGGAGAGCTTATTTGCTGGGCAATATCTGAACATGTGGAAAATGCGGGAGTGCATTCTGGAGACGCCACAATGGCTCTGCCTGCTCAAAGAACTTATTGGGAAACAACCAGAAGAATTAAAAAGAGCACTCAGGCGATTGCAAAAGCTCTAAAAATCACTGGTCCTTTTAATATTCAATATATTGCAAAAGAAAACAAAGTAAAAGTCATAGAATGTAATTTGAGAGCCTCAAGAAGTTTTCCTTTTGTCTCAAAAGTTTTCAAAACAAATTTCATTGATATTGCTACAAAAGCTATGCTGGGAAAGAAAATACCGCAAGTAGAAAAATCAGTATTTGAACTTGATTATGTTGGTGTTAAAGCACCTCAATTCTCATTCTCCCGATTACAGGGAGCAGATCCTAGGTTGAGCGTTGAAATGGCTTCTACTGGAGAAGTTGCTTGCTTTGGTGATGACTTGAGAGAAGCATTTCTTAAGGCATTTTTATCAGTTGGCTACAAGATTCCTGAAAAAAACATTCTATTATCAACAGGACCTGTAGAAAGTAAAGCAGAATTATTGAGCAGCTGTAAATTACTAAAAGAAAAAGGATATAATTTATATGGCACAAAAGGCACTAGTGAATTCCTTAACAGAAATGGTGTAAACTGTACAATGCTGCACTGGCCATTGGAAAAAAACAAAAAACCCAATGTTTTGGATTATATTGAAGAGAAAAAAATAGATCTTATAATAAACATTCCTAAATCTTTTGAAAGAAAAGAACTCACTAATGGTTATAAGATACGAAGAGCTGCAATCGATTATAATGTTCCTTTATTGACTAATACTCAAATTGCAAAGCTTTTCATTGAATCTATTGCAGAATACAAAGAAAAAGATTTGAGTGTTAAAACATGGAAGGAATACGGCAGTTCTGATAATTAATTTTAATTGAACAGAGGTAGTTTATATGACCAAATTTATTGTTGTTGTAGGCGGAGTTATTTCCGGTGTTGGCAAAGGCATCACCACAGCTTCTGTAGGTAAACTTCTCCAATCATATGGTTATAAAGTAACTGCTGTTAAGATAGATCCCTATCTTAATTCTGATGCTGGCACTCTTAGACCAACAGAACACGGCGAAGTATGGGTTACAAATGATGGTGGAGAAATAGACCAGGATTTAGGCAATTATGAGAGATTCTTGGGAATTGAATTATCAAAAAGAAACAACCTAACTTCAGGCCAAATTTATGGTAAAGTGATTGACAAAGAAAGAAAAGGCGAATATTTAGGAGAAACAGTTCAGTTCATTCCTCACATACCTGATGAGATAAAGAGTAGAATCTATGAATCAGCAAAAGGCAATGATTTTGTTCTAGTTGAAGTAGGCGGAACAATTGGGGATTTTGAGAATCTGCCATTTTTGTTTGCTATGAAAAATATTGAAAGAGAAGTTGGCAAAGAAAATGTTGTTTATTTAATGGTGACATATATGCCTGTTCCAGGACATATGAACGAGATGAAAACCAAGCCAACACAGCAAGCAATAAGAATGCTTAGCGAAACCGGAATTTTCCCTGATTTCATAATATGCAGATCAAAACATCCGATTGATGAAGTCAGAAAAAAGAAAATAGAAGTAAATGCCAATATTCCTTCGGATTATATCATAGCTGCACCTGATGTTGATACTATTTATAGAATTCCCTTAGATCTTGAAAAAGAACATCTTGCACTAAAAATACTTTCAGAGATGAGGCTAAAACTTAAAACTAAATCAAATCTTGGCTCGTGGAAAAAATTAGTTGATAGTATTGAAAAGCCCAAGAAAAAAGTCAAAATAGCAATGGTTTGCAAATATCTTGACATAGGTGAATACAGCCTCGTGGATTCTTATACATCTGTTAATCACGCATTAATTCATGCAGGCGCATCATTAGATGCAGGTGTAGAAATAGACTGGATTGATGCCAAGAAATTTGAGAAAAATAAATCAGAATTAAATAAATTAAAGGATTATGACGGAATACTTGTTCCTGGGGGATTTGGAGCTTCAGGTGTCGAGGGAAAAATCATGGCAATACAATATGCCAGAGAAAATAATGTCCCTTATCTCGGTTTATGTTATGGAATGCAGTTAGCAGTAGTAGAATTTGCAAGAAATGTTGCTGGTTTGTCTGATGCAAACACAACAGAAAACAAAAAATCTACCAAATATCCCGTTATTGATATTCTGGAAAGCCAAAAAGAAATACTTGAGAAAAATAATTATGGCGGCACAATGAGATTAGGCAGTTATGCTGCTATGCTAAAAAAAGATTCAAAAGTATATTCGTTATATAAAGAAACAGGCAGATTAAAAGAAGATGAAGAAAAACTAGAGAACTTGAAAAAAGAAAAAGAAAACAAATTCAGAATAGGCATACTTGAAGACGATAAGCCTGTCGTGCTTGAACGACACAGACACAGATATGAAGTTAACCCCGAATTAATTCAAGACTTAGAGAAAAAAGGATTAGTTTTTTCAGGATTACACTCGAGAGAAGATGGGACAAATTTGATGGAATTCATTGAGCTACCTAAACACAAATTCTTTGTAGCTACACAAGCACATCCCGAATTCAAATCATTTCTAGGAAAACCAGCTCCATTATTTTATGGATTTATTAAATCAATGATTTAATAATATCTTTTCTTTTATGAGTTTAAGAATGAAATGTTTCTAGCACACATATATTTATATACAACTTCTTTGGGTCAAAGTTTTGACAATGGGAAATATACATTTAAGAGATGTTGCAACAGATTATGTATTAAGATCTGCTGGAAACTATTGGGGTTCTGAAAGAGAAGAAAAATATAAGTTTAGAGAAGAAAGAATTGATAAAAATACACCCTTGGCAATTATGCTTCGAAACAATCTTTATAGTGCTGGTTGGTTATATACTGGAAGAGAAAAATACGGACCTGATGATGTTTTAGCTGTAAAAGATGTCTTTACTAAAACACAAGAAAAAACATCTCTAGATTCATATCTAGGTGCATTATTTTCTCAAGAATTATACAAAGCTGGATTTGTTTGGGTTGATCCTTTTCCAATTTAAATTAAACCTTCAAAGTATAAATCGGCCTTAATGATGCTGCTTCTTCACCTAATCCAAGTTCAAGTGTTTTTATAAGTACTTCTCTGCCACGATAACTAAACTGCAGTTCTCTTGGATCAGAAATTATTTTCTTTCCAATACCGTCTTTCATATTAACCCCGAAATATCTCGTCTTATTAACTTCAAAGATCCTATCAACATTTAGTGAATCAGGAAATGTATACCCCCCGCCATGAGGAAGGATATTAGCTTTCAACAACCTATCATTAACACCTAACTCGTCTGCTCTCTCAGAAAATCCAAGAAGCTCTATATGATCTTTTGTTAAGTTCTTTTTTCCTTTCAATAAATAAGAATTGAGGTCTGCTCTGATTGAAAAAGGATAAACTCCTTTAAAATCATCAACAACATGACAACCCAAACCAATTTCATTCATGTTGATCAAACCTTGATGTGTTCTATTGCAAACAATTTTCCCTCCAAAAAATCCTTCAAAGGCAATCTCTCTTCTCTTCTTTGCAAAATAATCTGCAAATTCCCAGAATTTATAGTATTCTTTGGCGTTTTCATCAGTCAAGCAATAGATTGGGCCAAAAGGTGTTTGTAAACAATCGCAATCATGTTGCAATTTAAGACTTTTGTTAAAATAAAGTCCAGATCCTGCTTCATTTTCTGATTTCATCTCAGGACAACCAGCATGCAAAATCACCATATATTTGGGCATCTTTTCAACAGTATCTTCCACTTCAAACAAATCAATAAAATGATTGCCCTTGTTGAAATCCCATTTGATTTTGACATTATTTATGTAAGTATCTTCTTTCTGAAAATCATATATTGTTCTAAGAAGTTTCTTTGGATCAGGTATCGAATCTAAACCACCAACAAGCATACCACAAGCATTTGGTTTAACATCAAGAAATATTAGCTTCTTTTTTCCAGAACCCCAAGTAATCTTCCCGCCATAACCTATGCCTTGATTCCATCTTACTTTGTTCCTTGTTACAGTTTCATCAGGAGAAGATATAAATGTTGCATCTGGTGCTAAGCCAAAATGTTCTTGGGCTAGATGCATTTTAGCCAAGCCAAACTGCATGTTTGCTTTGCAAAGTTCAGTAGCAGAATCATCTATGCCTGTTGAGAATATATGTTTGGATGCCCTCACAAGAAGGTCTTTTGGATCTTTTTTGGAAAGGTTCATTCTTCAAGAATTAATTTATAAGACTCAATCTCATGAATCTGCTTTGCTCTTTTCTTTAATCCAATTCTTAGTTTTTTCACAATATCAATTGTCTCTTTATGGAGTTGTTTTCCTAATTTCTTGCTCTCTGTGTAATACAGTTTATGATAATCTGCCATTCTTTTTGCAATCCTGTTCTCAACAACATGCTCTATTGTTCCCTGCTTTCCCATGATGCCTCTGACCATACCCATTAAGCCGAGTCTATCAAGAGCATCGGCATCAAAAACAACTTTTTCTTCTGGTGTTTGTGGAGGAATAAATGATGTTGGGGTGTGCTTTACTACAATCTTGCTTATTTTCCTTATTGTTTCAAGATCATCAATCAAAGATTCCATGAATTCCTCTGTCCTTGATGCACCATCTATACCGTGAAATAATCCGCTAGGAGCATTTATCCTCCCTATGTCATGCAATAATGCACCGCATATAAGAACAAATGGATCAACTTCATCTTTTATTCTTTTACCAATTTCAATAGAAAATCTGCATACTTCCATAATGTGAGAATAATCATGGCCTTCCGATCTATTATGTTTGTCTTCAACAAATCGTATTATCTCTTCAACAATCAGCTTTTCATGCTGAGTCATCTTTCTATTGAAAACCATAAAAACACCTCTTTAGAAGCATTAGAATGTGTTTGATTTTTAAAGATATTGAAAAAAAAGCCAAAAAGAAGATATAATATGCCCCCGCCGGGTGTTTCAGTTATTATTTATAAATAAACTAGGGATTTTATTATTCGCTCAATCTGTCAACTATCCATAAAATTAATTCTATAAGACCCATTATTATGACTGCTCCGATGACATATATCCAGCGGCCAGCAATCAAGTAGCAAAAGCCATTCAATAATAATTTCAGAAAAATGATTTAGTGGCGTTTATAAACTAAAACCGAAAGTTTTATATAGTGTTATGAATATATATTCATAATGGTGAGACCAAAATTACACAGACTAGTAAGATTTAGAGGAAACTTCCATTACTTTAAACCACAAGCAATTCCATTAAGTGAATTAAGCGAGGTTATACTTACAGTGGATGAGTTTGAAGCAATGAGATTAAAAGATAAACTAGGATTAGATCAAACAGAAGCTGCTGAAAAAATGAATATTTCACAGCCAACTTTTCACAGAATCTTAGAATCAGCAAGAAAAAAGATTGCTGAAGCCATTGTTGATGGCAAGGCAATAAGAATTCAAGGAGGTGCATGTAAAATGCCAAACAAAGATGGAACAGGACCAGAAGGAAAAGGACCTAGAACTGGAAGGGGATTAGGTAACTGTCCTTCCACAGACAAAGAAAGTCTAGATGAAACAAGACCAAGAAGAAAAGGTCTTGGGCCTTGCGGTGCTGGAGCTCGTAGAGGAAGAAGATAATAACTATTTCTTTCTCTAATTTTTTATTTAATTACTAAAAAAATCATTTATAATAGTATTCTAACACTTCATGTACTATTAGTTTTCTGCAAAACAGTTTGTATTAGGTTTCTAAGTTTGTCTTAGACTGAGGTATATGAAATTTCCATTTAGTTATTAGATAAGACAACAAGAATGGAACTACAAATTTGAATGCGATTGTTGTACCAATCAATACCGAATATAAGTCAGACTGTATTAATCCTTTTTCAAATAAGAGCTTTATAATTACAATGCTAGTACTGAACTTCACACATAAACTAATCCCTAACAGAATTGATTTTTTTGTTCCTAATTCCTTTTTCCCAACTAAATAACTGCTTAATATTTTAGTTGTGTTTGTCATAGCCATAACTAATAACACAAGTAATGGAAATTTAATGATATAACTTACGTCTGTGTCAATTCCCACCCATAAGAAAAATATTGGAGCGAAAAATCCGTAAGCCATTGTTCTAATTTCTGAATCTATAAGGGTAAGGATCTTCTTTGGAATAATATTTCGTAGTGAAACTCCTGCTAATAATGCTCCTAATGCTGCCGACTCAACAAATTTTCCTATTCCAATAAATAAGAAAATGAAAAATAACACCAAAAGGAAAAAAGCAGATATGTCTTTATATTTGAAATTTGTTATATATTTGCGAAACTTTACTATAAAAAAAGCAAGTCCGAAAAGTGAAAAAAGTATTATGAAGTTTAGCCCTATGTTAAAATGAGTATGACCTGCTGAACGGCCAATTATTATTGAAAAGACAATAATTGTTAAAACTTCGACAATGTCATCTAAAACTCCAATTCCGAGAATGGTTTGTCCAAGTTTGGTTTTTACAAGATTAAATTCATCTAATATGGGCAAGAGTACCGCTTCACCCACTGTAGCGAATGAAGAAGCCACTAAAACTGATATAAGCCAAGAAACATTAAAAACATAATGGATTAATAATGTGCCTAATAAAGTTTCTGCAAATATGACAACAAAAGTCGCTTTTAGTATGAAGCGACCACTCTTAAATGTTTTTTTAATGTCTAATTCAAATCCTATAATGAAAAGAAGAAAATACATCCCCAATTCAGCCAAAAAAATAAAGGAAGATGAAGAAGTAATTTCTTTGAAAGGATTATAAGCTGCTAATCCTAAACCAATAAGCAAAGCTGAAAAGATCCAAGGAATTCTTATCTTTTCTAAAATTCTTCCAATTAAAAAAGTTACTAAAAATACTCCTGCTAAAAATAATATTAATTCCATTTATGTATACTTATAAATATTCCCCCCTAATAAATAATATTATTTACAATATAAAAGAAAGCCACACCCCTTCAAAATGAGGGGACTATGACAAAAATTCTAATGCCCCCGCCGGGACTTCCTTACTGACGTTCGGAGCATTGCCGAGCGCCAATATTCGAACCCGAGTCACCGGCTCGAAAAGCCGGAATGATTGGCCGGACTACACCACAGGGGCATATATTAATTGAAGGGAAAATAAGTGCTTTATAAATGTTATTATAAGAATAAAAAAAAGTGGGCCTAAGGGGACTTTCTCACTGACGTTCGAAGCATTGTTGCTCCAGGCGCCAATATTTGAACCCCCGACCTCTGGCTTACTTAAGCTTTTGGCTTAAGCAAGTTGCTTAAAACGTGGCCATATAAGACCAGCGCTCTAACCAGACTGAGCTATAGGCCCAATAGTCATGCTCAGGTCTGAGTATACTTATAAAGCCCTAAGAAATGGTAACTGTTTTTAAGTTTTTTGTAAGAAAAAGAAGAAAAAATATGCGGCGACCGAGACTTTCGATGATATTAATCAAATTCGAACTCGGGTCACAGCGTTTTTACATGGCAAATACCATTGATACAGCCAATGGCAACGCCGTATAATAACCACTATACTATCGCCGCATAATGGGCCCGACCGGACTTTCTAACAAATAGCACTAAACTATTAGTTCTTTGAACCGGTGACCTACGCCTTTCTAAGGCAGTATTCTGCCATGTAAGGGCGTCGTTATCTATGGTGTATTAGCTACAAAGCCACTAAACCACGGGCCCATTTTTGTTATTTTAAGCTGTTTATAAGTAATATAAAAATATTGCTGTTAATTTTATAAGAAAAAAAGAGAAATAAGAAAAAAAGTTAAAAAAAAATTATTGACAGTTTTTAGCAATCAGATTGCTTCCCTGGTTTTTACAGATTCTGCCGTCTTCATTGATCGGAGAAATCAAAACTCTGTCTCCATCTTTAAGATCGACTTCACCTTCTATGATGTCACCAGGTTCTGTTTCCTGACCTAAGCTATCTTGACCAACTTCATTTCCAAACTCATCTTGGATATAAAACCACAATCCATTGATAGTGTTTTTACCCGAGTTTTTAATTGTATAAGT
>JBHPFW010000021.1:0-27153 GCA_042571645.1 Nanobdellota archaeon | reverse complement strand
GTTTAATGGAGGAAAACAAAATGGAATATGTATACGCGGCAATGTTACTACATAAGGCTGGTAAGACAGTTGATGAAGGAAGTGTAAAAAAGGTTCTTGAATCTGCTGGTGTTCAAGTAGATGACGCCAGAATCAAAGCTTTAATAGCTGCACTTTCAGGAGTCAACATAGATGATGCCATAGAAAAAGCTGCTGCTGCTCCAGTTGCTGCTGCTCCTGCTGCTCCTGCTGCAGGTGGTGATGCACCCACTGGTGAAGCTGGTGGTGAGAAAAAGCCTGAACAGTCACCTGAAGAAGAGAAAAAACAGGAAGAACAGGCAGCTGCAGGTCTAGGAGCTTTATTCGGATAATTTTTTTTATCTTTTTGATTAATTTTATCCGAATTCTCTAGCTAGCAGCGCATAAATTTAGATTAAAGAACTATAAAGTGTTTTCAAACACTTTCAACAACACAACGTCAAGTGAATATCATGAGTGGTAAAAAACAGGTTTTTTCAGAATTAAACCAGAAAAAAAACGAGATCTCTCTACTTAGAGCAGATTTAAATAATTTAGCTGTTGAAAAGGATAGATGGTTTAAGAAAAGAGATACTAATTCTAAGAGAATTAAAGTTCTGATTGAAGAACTGAGAAGCTCAAAAAAAGAGCGTGACAAATTTACCCAATCTGTGAAGGATACAAAGCAGAGAAGAAGAGAGTTAAATGAAGATATAAAGAAAAAAATAGATGAAATAAAGATTCTAAGAAAAGAAACAGATGCTATAAAAGAAAAGCATAATCTTAAGGGCGATCCTTCTAAACTGCAGTCAGAGATAAAAAAAGTGGAATTTACAATAGAAACAGTTCCCATGGGTATAGAAAAAGAAAAAAAGATGATGAAACTTTTGAAGGAAAAAAAGAAAGCATATAAACAATTTGAGCAAATTAGCGATGTTTTTGATAAAATCCACAAACTTTCAAAGGATATAGATCAGATAAGGGAGAAAGCCGATAAAAGCCACAAGAAAGTCCAGGATAATGCAAACAAAAGCCAGGAAAAACACGAAGATTTTGTTTCTTCATGCACTGACATTGATGAGCTTAGACGACTTGAGAAAGAAGCCCATGAAAAATTCATCCTCGGAAAAAAGGAATTCACAGCAGTAAATGATTATTTAAAAGCAAGACTTAAAGAGTTGGGTTCGGTAATAGAGAAAGTATCTGAACTAAGAGAGAAAGAAAAAGCTGTAAAAGAGAAATCAGTAAAGCAAAGGCTCAAGGAAAAAGAAAGGGAAGTAGAGAAGAAACTTAGGGAGAGAAAGAAAATAACCACAGAAGACTTGATTGCTATGCAAGGTTTTAAAAGATAGATTTCTTTAGTTTTTTTAGTTCTGCTTTATTAATCTGCTTTATTGCTTTATTTCAACTGTTGCAAATAAATAATCAGGTTTTATCTCTAAATTATCAAGTTTTTCTTTCTTTATATTAAATACTCCTGCGTGAGATCCTAATATGTCTGATATTGCGATATATCCTGTCTCTTTGACTATTTTTTTGCCAAGATATTCTTTAGTGAAATAGTCATCAACTAATCTTTTTGTTCTTGAGGCAACGTGGTTTGCAGAATAAGTTCTTGTTGATCTGGCCCAGGTTATATTTCCATAGCAGATCTTTTTGCTTAAATCCCTATTTTTTTTATGGGGTATTATAAATTCTTCATTATCTTTATTTTTACAGTACCAAGGCATACTCAACTCATTACTCTTAGTAACGTCTCCTGTTTGGATATACTCTGAAATCCAAGCAAGTGGATCTTCACCTTCACCCTGAGAGATTGTGACTATATCAACACTTAAGTTCTCTAGATCTTCAAGAACATCATGATTCCAGCTTTCATGGCATATCAAGGGAAGGATTTTAAAGTCAAAGCCATGTCGTGTTTTAAGAACCAATGGCTTAAGTGTTTGGTTGATAAAATTTTCAACACCATCTGTGCTTCTTTTTGGTTCTTTTATTCTTGTGATTCCTTGAGCACAGCTAAAGCATTTTCTGTGTACTTGTATTATTTCACCATTATTGTTGATTATTAGTTGCACATCATACATAAAATCCCCGATGCGTCTTGGAGAATCTACAATCTCGCCAAATGAACCCATAATAATATTTGTATTAAATCTTTTTGCTAATTTCTTAGAATCTTCAACAAATCTCAAAAGTTTGTCAGAAGATGCTTCATAAACTTCAAATGTTTTATCAGACAATTCTTTAGTCTTAATCCACGGATCTTTATTTTTCCTGTCAAAAAAAGTGAACTCAGGTGTAAGCACAAGATCTGTTTTAGGGTGTTTTTTCAATATTTCTTCAATCTTTTGAGTCAGAACATTATAATTTGCTGATGAAATGTTCATTGAGACAATCAAGGATAAGTTATTTTCGAAATTATTTTCATTTGTCAACGATAGCCAGCCATCATATCTGAGAATCACAATATTTACTAAGTTATTCTTATTTTCTTCTTCAATAGATGTCATTATATTGTTTTTATTGTTTTCTATTAAATTTTTGTTTTCTAATAAATTATTTTCCCCCTCGGTATTTTGTTCAATTTGAGAGATTTCTTTTTCATTCTCAAAATTATCAACTACAGCTGTTTCAGTTGTATCAACAATTGCATGAATATTATTTTTTCCATTAATGTTTTCAGAATCATTGACAGATGCCATAAATAGAATATCGCGCTCATAAGTTGTTGAAGCATGAATATTTGGAGATAAAAATAATAAACCAGAAAGCATCATCAATAATCCAATATAAATTAGGACCTGGTGATGACTAACACCTTTCTTTGAACAAAACACCCCTTTTTTCATGGATTTTTAAGCTAAAAGGTTATTTATAAGTTTTTTGTAAATAAAGAAGTTATTTGGATATGATTTGTTAAGTAATTTGTTGTTTTACTTAATCTTTGGATACAAATCAGGATTCATAAAAACTCTTTCCATGGTTGTTGCTTTGCCTTTTTGTTTCTCAAGCATATCTTTGCTTATAATTTCTGCTTTGGCAACGGCTATTAATTCATCTTTTAGTGTCATTAATGAAACTAAATCTTCTTTTTGTATTTCTGTTTCTAATTTAACTATTCCCGGAACTTTTAGATCCATGCCATGGCATAATGAATTGACAGCAGAATCATTCACCCAAATTTTTGGGAGATGTTTAACTGCATTTTCTACAGGCTGAATTAATTTCTGCAGAGGTTTTTCATTCTCTTCTTTCCAATAATGATACGCGTCTTTTAAGTCCTGCAGTGTGCACAGAGTTTCTTCATTAAATGGTCCTGCTCTTGTTCTTCTTAATTCTGACATATGTGCTCCGCAACCAAGTTCTTGGCCAATATCATGGATGTATTTGCGGATATAAGTTCCTGCTTGTGTGCCTACTCTGAATAGAATGTCTTGTCCTTCAATTTCCGTAATATCCAGATAATATATCTTTCTGTATCTCCACTGCCTCTTGACAGCACTTTTTATTGGCGGCATTTGTTTTATTTTGCCTATAAATTTTTGTTTTAGAACTTTTCTAACTGTTTTTTCATCAATCTCTTTATGCAGGTGCATATTTGCAACATATTCTTTACCTGCTGTAAGCAAGAATTGTGACATTTTTGTGGCATCACCTAATGCTATTGGCAGCACTCCTGTAACTCCTGGGTCAAGTGTACCAGAATGTCCTGCTTTTTTTAGCCCTAAAATATCCTGAACAAAAGCACTTACCTGATGGCTTGTTGGGCCTTTTGGCTTGTCAATATTAACAATGCCATATTTTATTATTTCTGCAGTAGGACGGTCTTCTGGTTTGCAGCCGTATTTTGATGATGTTTCTGCTTCTTTCCTTACAAGAATTTCTCTCTTGATTTTTTCGTGCGGGAATAGGTTTTCACTCATAGTAAACAAGTAAGAATTAATATTATAAAAGTTTAATGATTTTATTCTGTTTTAGAAGGTTCTTCAGCAGGTTTTTCACTCTTTTCTTCAGCTTCTTTTTTAGGCGGTTCTTCTTTTGTCTCTGGTTTTTCTTGCTTTTTTTCAGGCTCGACTTTTGGCTTTTCTGTTTTTACTTCTTCTTTCTTTTCTTCTTTTTTAGGAGCTTCGGTCTTTTTTTCTTCCTTAACTTCTGTTTCTGCTTTTTCTTCTATTATCTTCTCTGTCTTCTCTTCCATCTTAGCTAATTCTTCTTTAATCTTCTGTTCGCCTTCTTTGACTTCTTTCTCAAGCTTTTTCTCTGCTGTCTTCTCTTTTGTTTCTTTATCTTCTTCTGCTTTGACAGGTTCTTCGTATTTTTGGCCAAACAACTCTACTTTTACAATACCTTCATCATCTTTTATAGCATTAACCTTTATGTGATGAGGGGGATTCTTGTTGCCTCTTGCCCATAGTGTTTCATTAAGATTTCTGCCTAGCTTTATATTTTCAGATTTCATATGTTTTTGTAAGAATTCTCTGACTATATTAACACTTCTTTTTGTTCTTTTCCATCTGGGTACTTTGAGAAATTTATATCTCAGAGGAATATTATAAGTTCTTTCTGTTTGAGCCATTTTGATCTTTATTTAATTCTTGAATGATTATGCTTTAGTTTTTGTTCTTCTCCAGTTTCTTTTAACAGCAGTATGTCTGCCAGGATGAACTCTTCTGTTTTTTCCGTATATTTTTGGTACTGTCCAAAAAGGAGCCCATCTTGTTTGTCTGCCTATTTTTGCAAGTCTTGCTTTTCTGCTTGGGTGTTTGAATCTCGCCATTGTTACTTTCTCTTAATTTTAATATCTTTATTTTTTGGTTGAATTTCAATTATTATTTGTTTAAGCTGTTCATCAGTAATTTCTTGGACTTGATTATTGTTTATTGCGTGTGCAATCACAAGCAACAGTTGTGTTGCAGTTTCTGGATGAGCAATCTTTATGTTGCCGTATCTTTCCAATGCCTGTTTTGAAAGTTTCTGCTTGACAATAAATTCCAGCTGAGTTAGTTGCTCCTGGACTTTTTCTTTTTCAGATTGTTGTTGTAATGATTTTTCTTGTTGCTGCTGGAGTTGTTTTAGTCTTTTCTTTCTTATTTCTTCAAGTTCATCCATTTTAAATTCATTGAGCAGTAATTTTAGGTGCTTCCTGTGGTTTTGTATCAGCTTGTTCTTTTTGTTTTGGTATATTTGGAGTAGTTTTTTGCGGTGCAGCTTCCTGTTTTGTTTCTTGTTTTTCTTTTGCTTCTACTTTTTCTGGCGGTTTTTCTGTTTTCACTTTTTTTGGCTTTTCTTTTAATATTTCGCCAGCAGTTTTATCAAGCAATGATTTGCCTTTTCCTGTGATAATTCTGCCTTTATGCACTTTTTTCTCTTCTTTAGCAAGAAGTTTTGCATTTTCAAGCTGTTGCAGAACTTTTCTTATTATGTTGCCAGATCCAGGCTTAAATATTTCTGGTTGGTGGCCACGTCTTTTCCTGCCGCCATATTTAACTCTTAATTTTGTTACACCAATAGGACCTAATTTGTAAACAGAACGCAATATTGCAGCTGCTCTTTGATGCCACCAGTCTGGGTTTAAAGGCGGTCTTTCTTTATGAACTCCTGTCTTAACAAAACCTGCCCACTCTGGGGCCTTGATTTCTGGAATCTCCTTTAGCTTTGTAGCAGCTCTTTGTATAAGTTCGTTAGGATCAACATCATAAATTGTCGCCATTTGACTTTTCCTCCAATAAAAGCGCTTTTTCAAGCTTAATAAACATTATTTTGTCCTTTCGGACTAATTTGGGCATTCCTTGATGCCTCAGAAGCCTTATCGGCTTTATTCTGAATATTTTATTAGACAAATCGGGTGTTTTTAAAGGTTTGGATTGGTATTTTTTTGAAGAAACTATATATACAACCACTTTTAAACCAGAAATATGGCTTCTAAAAAAACTAAGAAGAAAACAGCAAATAAGCCCAAAAAAGAAATAATCACAGCAGGCGGCCAAGCTTTGATTGAAGGAGTTATGATGCGGTCTAAAGATAGGGTTGCTATGGCTGTCAGAAAACCCAATGACAAGATTTCTTTGAGAAAACAGAAATTCAATTCAATCACTGAGAAATTCAAGATTTTAGGTTTGCCTTTTATCAGAGGTATTTTCTTTCTTATTGAGATGATGGTTTTAGGTATTAAAGCACTGAATCATTCTGCTAATGAAGCAATGGATGAAGAAGAGGAAGAGATAGGAATATTTGCCATTGTCTTTACAATGATTCTGGCTTTTGTTTTTGCAATTGCTTTATTCAAGTTTGTTCCATTGCTAATTGCACAGTTGCTGTCAAATATTTCTGAGTTTGTAAGTAATAATTATATTGTTTTCAATATTATTGACGGTATTACAAAGATTATTCTTTTCCTTGCTTATCTTATTTTTATTTCATTTCTTGAGGACATCCAAAGGGTTTTCCAATATCATGGTGCTGAACACAAAGCAGTTCATTGTTATGAGCAAGGAAAAAAATTGACAATAAAGAATGTTCAGAGCTTTTCCACATTACATCCAAGATGTGGAACAACATTCATATTATTTGTTCTGATAATAAGCATCTTTGTTTATACTTTTATTCCAAAAGATTTTTCATTCTGGATAAAACTTGGATTACGGATTGCTTTGCTTCCTGCAATTGCAGGGATAGCTTATGAACTCCAGAAGTTTGCTTCAAAACACCAACATAATTGGTTGTTTAGGATTATGGTTATGCCTGGTTTGTTTGTCCAGAAATTAACAACCAGACGCCCAGATGATAAGCAGGTAGAAGTTGCTGTTAAAGCCTTGAAAGAAGTGGTTAAATAAGTATTTGTGTATTAACAAAATTATTTTCAATTCTTCAATTCACTTCTGCATTATCTTGCAGTGCTTTTATTGCAGGAAGTTCTTTTCCTTCTAGAAATTCTAAACTAGCTCCACCACCAGTGCTTATATGGGTGAATTTTTCTTCAATACCTAATTTTTCTATTGCAGCAGCAGAATCTCCTCCGCCAATAATACTTACTGCGTCCAATTCAGAAATTAGTTTTGCAACTTCATTTGTGCCAACAGCAAATTGCTTTGTTTCAAACGCTCCTAAAGGACCATTCCATACAATTGTTTTTGCTTCTTTTAGTGTGTTTTCAAATTCATCAATTGTTTTTGGACCTATGTCAAGGCCAATCCAGCCAGGAAGAATTTTATCATATTCAACTGTAATGGTATCTGCTTCATCTGTGATCTCTTTTGCACAGACAATATCTATTGGCAGAATTATTTTGTCTCTTCCTTTTTCTAGTATGTTTTTTGCTGTTTCAATCTGATCTTCTTCAACTAAGCTGTTGCCTATTTCCAAGCCCATTGCTTTGTAGAAAGTAAAGATCATTGCACCTCCAAGAAGGATTCTATCAACCTTTGGAATAAGATTTTCAATAACACCTATTTTTGTGGAGATTTTCGCTCCTCCGAGAATAGATACAAATGGTTTTTTTGGTTCAGCAAGAGCTTTGCCCATTATTTCTAGTTCTTTTTCAACCAGTAATCCCGCACAACTCGGAAGAAATTTGGTTATGGCTTCTACACTTGCATGTGCTCTATGGCTGACACCAAATGCATCATTTACATATATATCTGCGAGATTTGAGAGTTTTTTTGCAAACTCTGCATCATTATTCTTTTCTTCTTTATGAAATCTTAGATTTTCAAGTAGAATTATTCTTTCTTCAGATTGATTTACTTCTTTATCTATTCCAATACACTCATCAAATATGTCTACTGGCATTCCAAGAAGCTCACTTAATTTTTCGCCAACTTTGGTCAGCCTTAATTCTTCTATTACTTGTCCTTTTGGCCTGCCCATATGACTCATAAGGATTATTTGTTCTACTCCATTATCAAGAAGATATTTTATTGTTGGCAGCACAGCTCTGATTCGTTTATCATTTGTTATATTTCCTTGTTTATCTATTGGAACATTAAAGTCAACTCTAACTAATACTTTCTGTCCTAAGAAATCAAAATCTTCAAGGGTTTTGTATTCTGGCATTTTTATCTTGGATTAATTATTTTTTTCTGGAGTGGTTTTTGCAAAGACTCGCTACGCTCGAGTGCCGTCGGGTTCGCCTGAAATATGTACAGAAGAATAATCGGGCATCCCCTGATGGGGCTTCCCCCTACCCTCATTGCATGTATTTTCTCAGTAGGCTCACAAATTGACGGCACTGCACTTTGCAAAAACCTTTATCACTGTTATTTTAATATATCACGACAAACTAGACATCTTCTTGCATAAATCTAACATTCTGTGGCTGTAGCCCCATTCATTATCATACCAAGTATATATCTTTACAAGTCTCTTATTGATCACTTTTGTTAAGCCTGCATCGAATATTGATGAATGTTGGTTGCCTATTATATCACTTGAGACAATTGGGTCTTCAGTATATGCGAGTATTCCTTTTAGTTCTCCTTCAGATGCTTCTTTCATTGCTTGATTGATTTCTTCTGCTGTAACATCTTTTTTGAGAATTACACTCAAATCAGTTATGCTTCCATCTGGAGTAGGAACTCTTACTGCTCTGCCATCCATTTTTCCTTTTAAGCTTGGTATAACTAATCCTATTGCTTTTGCAGCACCAGTTGAGGTAGGTATTATATTAACAGCTGCTGCTCTGGCTCTCCTCATGTCTACATGACCGCCATCCAATATCCTTTGGTCATTTGTGTAAGAATGGATTGTTGTCATTGCTCCTGATTCTATGCCGAACTTTTCTTCAAGAACCTTAGCTACTGGCCCTAAACTATTGGTTGTGCATGAAGCATTTGAAATAACCAGATCATCTTTGGTCATTATATCATCATTCACACCAAAAACAACTGTTTTGGTAACATCATCTTTTGCAGGAGCACTCAGAATAACCTTTTTTGCGCCCCCATCTTTGATATGTTTCATGCAGTCTTCTGTAGTTCTGAATTTTCCTGTGCACTCAAGCACAATTTCTGCTCCAACATCTGCCCATTTTAGCTCTGCAGGGTCTTTTGAGCTGAAAACAGTGACTTTTTTCCCATCAACCTGCAAAAAACCATCTCCTGGCTCAACATTCATAGGGAATTTCCCATGAACAGAGTCATATTTTAGCAATACTGCAGTCTGTTCTGTTGGAGTCATGTCATTTATAGCAACTATCTCTACATCTTGATCCTCATAAGCAGCTCTAAATATTGATTTACCTATTCTTCCAAAACCATTTATTCCAATTTTAACAACCATCCGAATTCACCTCAGATATTCATTTATAATAATCTCTCTGTATTTTCAAGCCTTATTCCTCTTTTTTTAAATTATTTGTTTTTGTTATCTAGAAGTTTATATCAGTTTTAATGTTAATTTTTTTCAGTTTTTTTTCTCAATTTTACCCCGAGAAAGTTGTGTTATGTTTTTGTTTCTTAGTCGAAGTTATTTTTTAGATTATTTTTATTGTATCTGTGTAAAATATCTTCAAAAAGACTATTTCTAACCGTTAAGTGGCAAATAAATTGTGTTTTTCTTTAAAAAAATCAGAAACATTTATATATGGGCGTTTACTCTAGTGACAAATAAATGTATTTTTTTGAGGTGTTGGTATCAAGTTTGATGGGTGTTAGGTGTATTATATTCCCAGAGATTATAATAAAAAAACAAAAAACCGAGGGGGTTTAGAAAATGAATAAAAAAGTATATAGTTTGTTAACAATATTTCTTTTATTGATTGGAACTGTTTATGCTGTAGCACCAGTAATAACAGATCCAACTGGTGGAGATTATATCAGCGGAACTTACAGGATAACCTGGTCAGGAGATGAAAATCCCTGGGCTGTAGAATATGATGATGGTGGCTGGATACCGATATGTGGTTCCACTGGTAACCAGTATTGTGATTGGGACACTACAGTTCCATTAGATGGTTCATATGATATAAGGATTACAGATACAAATTCTAATGAGGATCAGATAACAGTAAATGTCAAAAATGCTGTTCCTGCAGCTCCAACTGGTGTTACTTTGGATGATCCTATTAACCTAGCAAATGTTGCTACAACTGCTGTATCAGGAAGTTCACCTGAAGCAGATGGTTCAGCTGTTGACTGTACAATATATGATGGTGTAGGTGGTTCAGTTTCTGGCGCAGACACTTTAACTGCTGGCGCATTTAGTTATACAATAGATACAACCGCAATAGCTGATGCAATTGGAACAGTAACTGCAAACTGTAGTATTACTGATCTTGCCTTAGCTTCAGGTCCTGATGGTGAATCTGCAGCTTCAACAAAAGATACTGTGAAGCCAACATTGACTCCAGTAACAATTGTTTCAGATAATGCAGATCCAACCTTAGCTATTATTGGTAATACAGTTACAATAACATTTACTGCAAGCGAGGGCATAGGTCTTCCTGCTGTTGGTGATGTTCAGATTGATGGCAATGATGCAGATGCAATTAATGATCTAGGTGGAGGAGTTTATACTGCTGAAAGATTAATGGTTGGTGGAGAAACTAATGGAGTTATTGCTTTTACAATCGACGTTACAGATGATAATGGTAATGCAGGTGATCAAGTTTCTGCAATCACAGCCGGTTCTGATGTAACATTTGATGATGGTGTACCAACAATAACTGCTGAGTTGATGACTCCTGCAGATCCAAGTCTTGATAATACACCTGACATAAGCTTTACAATAAGTGACGCTACAGGTGGTATTGATGCAACTTCAATAAGTGTTAATGATGGTAATGGTAATACCTACACAGATGGCGCAGGCCTAACATGTACTGACATGGGTGGTGGATTGACTTATGATTGTATTGGCACAATATCTGCTTATCCAGATGGAGATTATACATTATCAATAGATGGAAGCGACAACATGGCTAACCCTGCAGTAACAGTTTCAATTGCAGCTTATACAGTTGATACTGCAGACCCTACAAGCAGTGATGCTTATGTTGGTGGTAGCTGGGAAACAGTAGTGCCTGTAACTGTGACAATCACTGAATCAGATCCAGGACCTTCTTCAGGTGTTGCTTCAACAATGTATTGTGTTGATCAATTGGATTCTTGTGATCCAAGTACAGGTACAGATATCACAGGCGGTGGTCCTGTTGATGTAAGCACTGAAGGTGTGAATTATTTAAGATATGCTACAACCGACTTAGCTGGCAATGTCCAAGCTACTGCTCCAGGTACACAGATAGACATTGACTCAGTAGCTCCAGCAGAAGCAACAGTAATCCCAGCAACATTTTCTACATCACCTTTTAATGTAGAGGTGACTGTTACAGAAGATACTTCTGGTTTAGTTGGAGGAACATGTGATGTGTATTACAATAAAGCAGGAGCAGGATATGGTGCTTCATGGCAAACACCTGCTACAGGAACAACTATCTATTCCTTTACAGAGACTTCTGGTTTGGTTCTAGGAGATACAGTTGTGTTCAAGGTAGAATGTACTGATCTTGCAGGACTAAGCAGCGTATTTGCTGAGTACACAACAACATACAGTCTTACTGGTGTTTACATACCATACAACGAAACATTCGCAGGAGATGTCTCAGGACAATGGAATGCATTGCTTCTTGGAGCTGATGTTGTTTCAGATAATGAGATTGATTACACAACAGTAACTTTAGCTGATTTCACAGATGATGTTGGTTACCTTACAGTTGAGACTGATCCAGTTTATTCTGCAGATCCGGCTGCTGGTATTGCAGCAGGTGATATAACCAATTGGGATCTAGCGTACGGCTGGGGAAATCACGCACTAGCAGGATACCTAACAGTTTTCGTAGAAAGCGATCCAGTCTTCACGGCGTGGGATAAAGATTACGCAGACCTAATCAACACACCAACAACCCTTAGTCAGTTCACTGACGATATAGGTGTAGCAGCAGATTACGATGAGTGCAGCGATTTAACAGCTTGTGGTTTCTTATCTGCAGAATCAGATCCAACAGTTCTTGCTAGTGTTAAAGATGGAGTTGACTGGACAGAACTTTCAGGAGTTCCAGCAGACATAGCAGATGGAGATGATGACACACAATTAAACGAAGCTCAAGTAGATGCTTTTGTAGCTAATAATGGGTATTTGTCTGCAGAAACAGATCCAACTGTTCTTGCTAGTGTTAAAGATGGTGTTGATTGGACTGAGTTAACAGGAATCCCTGCTGACATAGCAGATGGAGATGATGACACAGTTTATGATGACACAGCACTTCAAGCACAAATAGATGATCTAGAAGCTAGAGTAGGAGATGAAACAACTGGAGTAAACATAGCTCTTAAACAAGGTTGGAATGAATTCAGACTTCCTGCACATGTTTTAGTAGGAACTGCTTACACATCTGCTTTGAATTTGGGTGCTGATTACTCTGTTGCAAATGTGCTAAGTTCCATAATTGCAAATGTTGATTACATCTCATATTATGATGGATCAACATGGAGAGTTTATGTGCCAGGAGTTGTGACAACTGATTTCACAACATTCCCTACAGCAGCAAACTCACCTGATGTTGTGTTCCACATACATATGACAGCAACAGATACCTTGGCAATAGCAACTATCTAAGGTGTTGATAAGAATGACTAAGTCAAAAGCAGTATGGGCATTATTGGGAGTGTTATTGTTAATGAGCGCTATAAGCGCTTTTGCTCTTCCAGTAACCTATGACGGAACTGTAACAGTAGATAATGCTGTGACTACAGGTGTTGATATAGACGTAGAGACAAATCTTGAAACAAAAAGTGTAACTTCAGATGATGGAACATTCCTTGTCAGCGCATCAGGCGATGAAGGAACAACCACAGACTTTTATGTTTGGGGTGCATTAGCTGAATCAATAACACAACCAGCACAAGCAAGTGTAACTACAGTGACAATAAACTTTACAACTTTGAGTAATGGAGCTTCTTGTACACAAAACGAAGCTTGTAATTCAGGACGTTGTTGTAGCGGAACATGCGCATCTTCCTGCGGGGGAGGCGGCGGAGGCAGCTCTGGCGGCGGCGGAGACAATGACTATATTCCAACAGGAGACGATGATTCTTACTGTAATGAAGACTGGGATTGTACTGACTGGAGTGCTTGTGTAAATGGCGAGCAAACAAGAGATTGTACAGATGCTAATGATTGCAGTGAAGCATACTTTAAACCTGGTGAAGAAAGGGATTGTAGTGAAACTCCTTCTGCAGATGATTCTGATTCTGGTGAAGAAGAAACCACAGCTACAACTGATTCAGGTGCTGGTGATGGAGAAGACGATTCTAGCACAGGTTCAGCAGGTATTCTAGAACAAGACGAGCCAGAACAAGGCGGACCATTTAGTGCTATTACTGGTGCTTTAGCAGGTCTTAATATAACTGGCAGTCCTATAACTCTGGGTGTAGCAGGATTAGGTGCTTTGTTAGTGCTTCTAGGAATTGGTTGGTATGTATTTGCTCCTAAGAGAGATGACGACGAATAATTACTATAAATTTTTTTAATTTATTTCCTATTTCTTTTTGTTGTTTTGTTTTGTAGTGATAAGAAATTTTCTATAAGAAATATATTGTAAGAAAATATAAAAATAGAATTAAAGTAAAAAAAGAATTAAATCTTATTTACCATCCAATGGAACTTCTGTTCCTGCTATTTCTGGTTTGTGCATTACGCCTGCTTCTTTCCTTAGCACATCTATCATGTCTGTCTTTTCCCATGTGAATTCAGGATCTTCTCTGCCAAAATGTCCATAGTTTGTTGTTTTCCTGAAAATAGGTCTCTTTAAATCCAGTTTCTTGATTATATCTGCAGGTTTTATAGGGAAATGTTTGTCAACAAGTTCTGCTATTTTCTCCTCGTCAACCTTATTTGTGCCAAAACAATGAGTCAATATACTAACAGGTTTTGCAACACCTATGGCATAACTTAGTTGCACTTCACATTTATCAGCTAATTCTGCAGCTACAATATTTTTGGCAATATACCTTGCTGCATATGCAGCAGATCTGTCAACTTTGCTTGGGTCTTTTCCTGAAAAAGCCCCGCCACCATGAGAACCATGGCCGCCATATGTGTCAACAATTATCTTTCTTCCAGTAACTCCAGCATCACCTACTGGTCCTCCAATCACGAATTTTCCAGTAGGATTAACATAATACTTTGTTTCGCCATTCAACCACTTGCCGCAGATTGGCTTGATAACCTTTTCTATTAATTCCGGTTTTATCTTGTCATGGTCAATATCATCTGAGTGTTGAGTTGATACTACAACAGCATCTACTCTTACAGGTTTTCCTTTGTCATATTCAACTGTGACTTGGCTCTTGGAGTCAGGTCTTAGATAAGAGATTTCTCCTGATTTTCTCAATTCCTTAAGCTTAATAAGTATCTTGTGTGCAAGAACTATTGGTAGAGGCATCATTTCCTTTGTTTCATTGGTTGCAAACCCGAACATTAAGCCCTGGTCTCCTGCTCCCTGTTCTTTATATAATCCCTCTCCGTCTGTAACTCCTTGGCTTATATCTGGGCTTTGTTTTCCTACAAGATTGGTTATTTTGACTAGATTTGAAGAAAAACCACAGTCATCTGTGTATCCAATATCATCTATTACGTCCTTTATTATTTTTTCATAATCAAGATCTGCTTTAGTGGTTATTTCTCCGCCTAGAACAACATGATTGTCTTTTACAAGAGTCTCGCAAGCAACCCTGCTGTTAGGATCTTCTTTAATGCATGCGTCAAGTATGGCATCAGAAATCTGGTCAGAGACCTTGTCAGGATGTCCTTCACTGACACTCTCACTTGTAAATAAGTATTTAGATTTTTTCATGTTTATTACCTCTAATATAAGCAAATTATATGTTAACTATAAGATGTTAACTGTATATTCCTTTGTAATCTCAATTAATTTAGATCCTTTTTTTATAAATTTGATTGTTAGAATTATTCCAATAAGAATATTTAAATATTAGAACAATTCAGGAATAATAATTCAAGAATAATGATTGGTGGTCAGAGATGCAAATTGAACTTTCCGATATAAAGAGACTAAGAAAACAGCTTGGTTTAAGCCAGACAGACTTAGCAAAAAGAGCAAATGTTAGCCAGTCATTGATAGCTAAGATAGAGGCAAATAGAATAGATCCAACATATTCTAAGGTTCAAAAGATATTTGAAGCTCTGAAAGGTTACACAGAAAAATCAGAAAAAACCGCCGGAGATATAATGAATAAGGGGGTTATTTCCTTAAATTCAGATGATTCTATAAAATCAGCAATAAAAAAGATGAAGAAAAATAATATATCTCAAATGCCGATAATAAAAGAACACACTGTAGTTGGTTCAATCTCAGATTCAGTTTTAATTGATGCACTTACAGAAGATAAAAGTCCGGATATTCAAGTCAGGGAGATAATGAAAACTCCATGTCCTATTGTTTCAAGGACAGCTTCAGTCATGGTAGTCTCAAATCTTCTGAAGCATTATTCAATGGTGATTGTTTCTGAAGATGGAAAGATAAAAGGTATTATAACAAAAGCAGACATGCTGAATAATATGTATGCATAGAAGTTTTTAAGATTATATGGACCTAAAATGAACATAAAATATAGAAATATTTATATTTAAGATAATAATTTTCAACAAAAATGTCTAAGACCAAGGTAACACTAATGACAAAGAAAGAAGCTTCAGGAAGAACTCAAAAGAAAAAAAAGAGTTCAAAAAAGGGTTTGAAGATAATTGGTTATGCAATAATTATCTGCTTTATTGTTTTAGCAGGCTATCTGATGGCTAATTCATTATTAGGGTCGTTTGAGAATGATATAGCCAAAATTGCTGAGCTTGACGATCTTTATGGTGTCTCAATGGATGATTATTATTTAGGTATTATTCATCTTAAATGGCATCCAAGGGAAAATCCAGTAGGTATTGGAGAGTATCATTTGATTATTAGTTCTTTTGAGAGCACGAAATCTAAGTTGAAGACTCCTGCTGGAAATCTTTATGCTGAAGCAAGGATAAATCTCCTTAAATCAGAGCATCAATTCAGAATAAGCACTAATCATTCTTCAAAAAGAACAGATGATGACAAAATTACCTGTTCAGAAAAAGAGGAACTTCGAATAGGAGCAGAAGAAGTTGGTTTCTCAATTGAATATGCTTCAGTTGCTTTAAAGAATCTCCAAGATTTTATTGTTCTTTATCCAGAAGAGCAAGACAAACTCCAGATTTCCAAATTCTGGCTTAGGACATTTGAATTAACAATAGATGAAATGAATGATGACATGGAAAAAAGAAAAAAGGCAACAACTTTCTTGCAAAAAAAGTGCAATGTGAATTCTTCTTCAGTACCCCCTTTAGATCCAGATCCAATGATTTTTGAATAATAAGATTGTTTTGTGGATTTCTGCTGTTTTTGTCCTATGCTTATACCTTCTTTTTATATCTTGTTATATACTCCCTATAATCCCTTTATAAACCTCTTTAAAAACTTTGCTACTTTAAAGTAGGGCAAAATGGAAACTTTTATATATCTTAGCTAATTCCTACTAGTGGGTAGGATTATATAAATCATATATGTGGATTATATATATCATTGGGGGGATAATCTTGAAAAAAACATATCTTTTGTCATTGCTCTTGATAACAACTCTTTTTACAGCTCTTTTTGCAGCAATAGCAGCTGCACAAATATCAAACACACTTCCAACACTAACGCAGCCAATTCTGAATTCAAGTTATGGTTCAGATTCATCAAGTGAAGATCTAATTGTTTCTTATGAAATTACTGACCTTGATTATGATACTACTAGCGCTATTATAAATTGGGAACTTAATGGTCAGTCTATTACTGTATTGAATTTGCCATTTGAGTCACATTCTGATGATGAGACTGTTACAACTTGGGATTATAGCGGTTATGGTAATAATGGTAGTGTTGTTAATGCTGTTTGGAATCCTGCAGGTGATAGAAATCGTTGGGGTGCTTATGAGTTAGATGGTAAGGGTGTCGGTATTATTGTTCCTGAGGTAGGATTGCCTGATTATTTTGGTGAAGTTACTGTTATGGCTTGGGTTAATTTTGGTGCTAAAGATTTTGCTGGTGCTGGTGATTGGAGAGTTAAGAACCAAATTGTTGCTCAGAGAACTGGTTTGTTTACTTTAGTTCAGCAAGGCAGTGGTTCTTTGTTGTTTAGAATTTGGAATGAAACAAATTTTAATGATCTTTCTGTTGGTAATGATATTAGTACTCCTTTGGGTTGGCAGCATGTTGCAGCTACTTATAGTGCTGGTGTTATGACAATTTATGTTGATGGTGTTGAAATTAATAGTAATACTATTGCTTTTACTGGGGATATTGGTAAGTCAGGAAATACTGCAGATCTTACTTTGTTGTCTGCTGGTGTTGATAATTCTGTGCTTAATGGTAGCTTGGATGATATGAGAATTTATGATATTGCTTTGAGTGCTGAGCAGATTAATGCTATTGCAAGTGGTAATGATGATGTAATTGTAAGCCAGGAAACTACTATAAGAGATATTTGGAAAGCCTGCATAACACCAAATGATGGTTATGAAGATGGTGTTGAGATGTGCAGTAATGAGTTGACTATTATTGATACTCTTCCAGAAGTTTCAATGCCGGTTTTGACTTCAACATATGGTATGAATAATCCTGAAGATGATTTATTGCTTGATTATGATATTTCAGATGCTGATGGAGATAATACTAAAGGGATTGTTAATTGGTTTAAAGATGGTGTATCAAATACTCTTTTGTATTTGCCATTTGAAGTTGATTCTGGGAATGAGTTAACAATTGCCAAAGATTATTCTGATTTTGGAAATAATTGTGATGTAAATGGAGCTGCTTGGAATCCAACTTCAGGAATTGATGGTTTTGGTGCTTATGAATTTGACGGAAATAAGGATTACATGAATATATCTGCTTCAGATAGTTTGAACACTAATTCATTCTCTCTGTCTATGTGGTTTAAAATTGATGAATTCCAAGATCCTTATATGGGTATTTTAACTAAACTCAACTCAACTGGCAAGATGGGTTGGAGAATTTATGTAAAAAATTCAACTAACAGAGTAGTTCATGTGAATGCTCATAATGGCACAACTGGTTCAGGCCATATTAATTCCCCTGTACTTAATGAAGATCAATGGTATCATTTAGTTCTGGCATATGATGCTGAATCACAGACAGAAACTTTGTATTTTGATGGTGTTGTAGTTGGAACTAAATCCTCAATAACTACAATGATGAATGATGTTGCCAATAATATGATATTTGGAAATTTACATAATAGGTATTTCAATGGTGTGATAGACGATGTTAGAATGCATGGTTATTCTTTATCACCTCAACAAGTTAGAAATTTGTTTACTAAGGATGATCTTTCAATAGCAAAAGAAGAAACAGTTGTAACCACAGCTTGGAGTGCTTGTGTTACTCCAACAGACGGTTTTGAGTTAGGTGCTGAAGAATGCAGTAATGAAGTGATTGTTTCAAGAGGTTTTGCTGAAGTCTCATCAATAAGTTTGAGTTCAAGTTCTGGAACAAACACAGCAGATGAGGATTTGAGTGTTTCTTATACTGTTACTGATCCAGATTATGATGATGGTTTGGGCATTGTAAATTGGTACAAAAATGGAGAGTCTCTTTCTGTGCTTAACTTGCCTTTTGAGAGGGGCAGCACAGAAACCTTTACAGGAGATTATAGTGGTTATGATAATAATGGTAAAGTTATTAATGCTGTATGGAACAAGACCAGAGGTCATGATGGCAATGGTGCTTATAGCTTTGATGGTGTAAATGGCAGTATTGTAGTTAGTGATTCCTATGAATTGAAATATTTTGATGAACTTACAATAGCTGCTTGGGTTGATTTTGGCAAAAAGAATCTTAATGGTGAGTGGCAGAATGATAATCAATTAATTGCACGAAGGCCTTCAACATTTATTTTGACACATGAAAATGAGACTGTTTTATTCAGGGCATTGAATGAGTCAGGAGCTAGTATTAATCTGAATGGAATTAATTCAATTACAGGTCAAGGATATCAGCATGTTGTTGCAACATACAAAAATGGCGAACTTAAACTTTATGAAAATGGAGTATTGATTAATCAGACAACCTGGGAATACACAGGTAAGTTAGGTTATAGCAAGAAAGATCGAAATATTTCCATTGGAGGGCAAGGACGCTACTTAAATACTTCTGTGCTAAATGGAAGTATATCTGAACTTTTGATATATCAAAAAGCATTATCATTTGAGCAAATCCAAGCATTATACCAAGGTCAGAATGATTTAATAGTAAGCCAAGAAACTTCTGTTGATGATGAATGGAGGGCTTGTGTAACTCCGAACAGTATGTTGGGAGATGGAATGGAATCCTGCAGTAACACAATAACAATTTTAGATACTCCTATTTCTCCACCTCAACCTTCAGTACCCGGTGTTTATTTGAACTCACCTTCGGATGGATCATCTATTACAGATATGCAGACACTTGATTTCAATTTCAGAGTGATAGATCCTGATGATCAGACATTATCTTGCTCAATATATTTAGATAGTCAATTAAATCAATCCAATTCAGCAGTACAAAATAACACTGATACTTATTTTACAATTGACAATATTGCTTATGGAGATCACACTTGGAAAGTTACTTGTGATGATGGGTCTGGAGCTATTAATTCAGAAACTTGGTCATTTTCAACATCACAAACCCATACGCCCTCTACAAATGGAACAATAGCTGATGTTATGAATAGAACATCAAAGCTTGAAATAACAGACATAACTTTCAGAATTAATGGCAAGAAAGATTCTGATGTTGATGAAACTGGTGGAAAAGCTAAGGATGTAAAGCCTGGTGATGAGATCGAGGTTACTGTTGAAGTTGAAAACTTCTATGACGAGGATGTACTAGACCTAACAATTGAAGATGTAGAGATTCAATGGAATGCTGAAGATATGGATGATGGCAAAAATCTTGATGAAGAAGAGGATTTAGGAGACTTAGATGCAGAAGAGAACGATGAAGTAACATTTACATTTGAAGTTCCTATTGATGCAGATGAAGATGATTATGAAATATCAATCAAAGCAGTTGGAGAAGATGAAGATAATAAAGATCATTCTGATCTTGTTAATGTTTATTTTGAAGTTGACAAAGATAAGCACGATCTCGAGATAACAGAAGCTGATTTGAACTATGATAAAATTTGTAAAGGCAGCAATTACCTTCAGATTGATATTGTTAATATTGGAAAAGAAGATGAAGAAGATGCATCTTTGAGAGTTTATAATGACGCACTTGGAATAGATGAAGCTATTAGTTTTGATGTTGATGAAGGAGATGATGTGAGCAGATCAGTAAATTTCTTTATAGAAGATGCTCTTGAAGGAGTTTATGAGATTTTACTAGAGCTTGATTATGATAAAGAAACTGAAACACAAAACATTGAATTTGTTGTAGATTGTACTACTCAAAGCCAATCAGATACAAGTTATGATGATGGTTATGATGATTCCACACAGACATTAACACAACAGCAAGAAGAAGTTGAGTTAATCATGCTTGGCAGTTCAGCAGGTACTGACTACTCAGCTACCTCACCAGGTCAACAGGCTTATGCTACAACTAGTGTATTTAAGAAACAGTCTGCTTTAGAAGAAGAACCATTTATTGCAATTTTATTGGTAATTGTGATTTTTGGGGGCCTAGCTGCAGTATTTGGTGTATGGAAGCTGACCAAAGGCATGTAATTTTTCTTTTTTTGTTATTTCTTTCTTATTTGTTATGATTATCCAGAGTCTTTTAGAGCCATAAACTTTATAAATACCTTTTCTTGCCTTTTTATTGTTATTGGGGGCTTAAAATGCACAGAAATCTAGCTTTAGAGTTTGTAAGAGTTACAGAAGCTGCAGCTATAGCCTCTGCAAGATGGGTTGGCAAAGGCGATAAGCACAAAGCTGATGATGCTGCTACCCAATTAATGAGAAAAACCCTTTCTAAGATTGATATAGATGGCAGAGTTGTTATTGGGGAAGGTGAAAGAGATGAAGCTCCAATGCTATTTATTGGAGAGCAAGTTGGTTCTGGTAATGGCCTTAAAGTGGATATTGCTGTAGATCCTTTGGAATGCACTAATAGCGTGGCTTATGGAAGACCAAATTCTTTGTCTGTTTTGGCTGCAGCTCCAAAAGGAAAATTACTGCATGCACCTGATACTTATATGAACAAGATAGCAGTTGGTCCTGAAGCTAAAGGTGTTGTTGAATTAGATGCTTCTGTTAAAACAAATCTAACAAAAATTGCTAAAGCATTGGATAAGGAAATTCCAGATCTTACAGTTATTGTGCTAGAGCGTGAGAGGCATGAAAAACTTGTTGAGCAGATTAGAGATGCAGGTGCTAGAATAATGTTTATTTCAGATGGTGATGTTTCTGGTGCAATTGCAACAGCTTTGCCTGATTCTGGTGTTGATGTTTTGATGGGAATCGGTGCAGCTCCTGAAGGTGTATTGGCAGCTGCTGCATTAAAATGTTTAGGCGGAGAAATCCAAGGTAGATTGCAATTCAGGAATGAGGAAGAAAAAAAGCGCGCTAAAAAAATGGGCGTGAAACAGCTAGATAAAATTTACAAGACAGAAGATCTTGCTCAAGGTGATGATGTTATGTTTGTTGCAACTGGTGTGACATCCGGTCCAATGCTGAAAGGAGTTAATTTCACTTCTGAGGGAGCAACAACACACTCAATGGTCCTAAGATGCAAAACCGGCACAAAAAGATTCATAGAAACAGATCATGTCTTTGAAAAGAATCCTAAATATTGAATTCATATTATATTAAAGACAAAGATTTTTTGTAAAGTGCGGGACGCCGCCAATTTCGCGAGCTTTCCTGAATAATCACTTTCGCAGCGGAAGGGGTTGCTCCCTACGGGAGGGACCCGCTCTTTGTTTTTCACATGAAAAAAGCGAGCCTGGCCGCGTCCCCGAACGTAGTGAGTCTTTACAAAAAATCTCCAAAATAATTATCGAGGTGAATTAAATGACAAAACCAATTCCAGGAAGTTATATCTTTAATGCATTGCATGATAAAAACTGTATAATTATGGCTTGCAATACAAGAATCACTCTTGTCACAAAAGGTTTGATGAGAGCTGCAAAAGAAATGGACTCTGCCATTCTAATTGAGCTTGCTATTTCAGAAAGCAATCTTGAAGGCGGTTATACTGGGCTAACACCAAAAGATTTAGCTGAAAGATCTATGGCTGCTGCAGAAGAAGTTGGCCAGGATGTCTGGGCACTACATGCAGATCATATCGGTATTAAGAAAGGTACTCCAGAAGATCTTGAGAATATCAAGAAAATTGTTGCAGCACAAATTGAAGCAGGCTTTACAAGTTTTGCAATAGATGCTTCCCATTTGTATAATCATGACGGCAAAGATGACAGAGAATGTCTTGATCCAAATATTCAGGCAACAATTGAATTAGGCAAGTTTATCGACGAGAAATACAAAGAAAAACATGGCAACACAGACTACAGCTTAGAAGCAGAAGTTGGAGAGGTTGGCAAAAAAGATTCGTCTGGAATGGTTATCACAACCCCCAATGAAGCAAAAACTTTTATTTCTGCTTTGAATGAAGCAGGTGTTAACCCGCATATTCTTGCTACATCTAATGGTTCTACTCATGGAAATATTTTTGATAAAGACGGAAATCCAATTGAACAGATTTCTATAGATATTCCAAGAACAAAGGAGATTGCTCAAGCACTAAAAGACATGGGCAGTCAAGTAAGAATTGCACAGCATGGTATTACTGGAACTCCTCGCAATTTGATTAAAGAGAAATTCCCTCATGGAGATATAATAAAAGGTAATGTCGGCACATTTTGGCAGAATGTTTTCTACGATGTTTTGAAAGAAAAAGAACCCGAACTGTATGATGAGATTTACAAATGGGTTATGGATACTTACAAACCAAAAATGCCTGACAAAAGAGATGTGGAAATATTCGGCAAGAACTCCAAACACGCTACTAAAGTATTCTTTGACAAGATATATGGTTTAAGTGATGAAACCAAAAAAGCAATTGAAGACAAAGCCTATGAAGAAGCAAAGATATTCATGGATGCCTTTAATTCCAAAGGAACAGCTTCTATTGTTAGAAAGTATATGGAAGAGAAAGGATTGGGAGTAAAGAATTAGGTTTTATATCAAAATAAGTACAATTGCAGTAATTACAATAATGGATATTATTTTGATTTCTAATCCATACTTACCAAAATTCAATTTGTAATACTCGTAGTCATCAATACTTTTTCCAGTATAAGTTAAGTGTTCTTCCATTTTTTTACCTCTTTATAGCTCACGCTAGGTTTTGTTTTCTCCAATCCCCTAAGATTCTGATAATATTATATTAGGCAACCAACTATATTAATCCTTGCGGTGGTATTTGCCACCAAAATACGTAAAGTATTTAAATAATGGCGTCTTAGAGCTTAATATGTACGAAGAACTGCTAAGAGACATAGGATTAAGCCCAAATGAATCACGTGTATATGAGGCATTATTGCATACTGGAGAGGCTTCTGTGCAAGCCATCTCACTCAAATCAGGAGTCCACAGAAGGAATGTATATGACTCATTAAACAAGCTAGCAGAAAAAGGATTAGCCAGTGAAGTGTTTGTAAAAGGAGAAAAGAATTTTAAGGCAATTAATCCAAGAAGATTGCTTGAATTAATCAAAGAAAAAGAAGAACGCATAAACAAAGCTTTGCCAGAAATGCAGGGAAAGTATGAAGCAATAGAAGAAAAAGAAGAAGCATATCTCTATAGGGGTATTGAAGGATTCAAGAATTATTTACAGGATATTCTAAATGAAAAAGAAACAGTTTATTTTATTGGAGCAAAAGCATTTTGGTTAGATCCGAGATTGCAGCATTTCCTGCCAAGATTTCAAAGAGAAAGAAAAAAACTAGGAATTAAATTTATGCATCTGTTTGATCATGAAGTCAAAGAACAAAAACCAGAAATTCTGGAAGAGGTAGGCAAACCCTACAAATTCCTGCCAAAACAATATTCTTCTCAAACTGCTGTTGATGTTTTCGGAGATTATGTTGTTACATTTGTTGGAGTTAAACCAGGACAACTAGAAGAAGAACCATTGATGTTTGTCATGAAAAGTAAAAGACTTGCAGACGGCTATAGAAAGTTTTTCCAGTTTATGTGGGATAATTGTAGAGAGGATTAGGCTAATTTTTTAATAAATGTCTTATCAAATATTCTGGTTTTTAATAATAATACAAATAATTCAAATACTATTGATCTGAAAAGGCCTGATTTTTCTAAGATTGAAAGAATTTTACTGTGTTTTTTATGTGTTTTTATTACTTTATTTAATTTTTCAGGAATATGGTTTTTATCAATTATCATTTTAGCAATTTCTTCTCCTGAGATTAGAGCTTCATATATTCCTTCTCCTGTTAATCCAGATGTCAGACCAGCTGCACCACCAATAAGGAAAATATCATCAAATTTGTATCCTTTATAATCTGAGTTTAAGGGATGGGATTGGAAATCTCCCTGAGAAATATCAATATTGTTTTTTGTAAGCCAGATATTGAAGTTTTCTCTTAGTTTATTAATTGACATTACTTTTGGATCAGCACCTGTGCCTATCGAAACATAGTTTTTATGCGGAAAAATCCAAGCATACCAAGAATTAAATAATTTTGAATCAAAAAATACTTCCATTTTGTCATAATTTTGTTTTGGAAGAATGTATTGGATAGCAATTCCAATTTCATCTATTTTTAACCCTAGATGTTTTCTAACTATGGAATTTGTACCATCTGCTCCTACTAAATAATTATATTTGATTTTTTCAGAATTAACAACAATGAAATCTTTGCCAATTTCAGTAACTTTTGAATTTGTTCTTACTTCTGCTTTGGTTTTTTTTAATTTGCTTAACTGCCATTGTCCAAGATTCTTTCTGTCAATTGTCCAGACAAAGTCATGGTTTAATTTTACTTTACATTTTTGAAGAGGTGTGTGGATAGTTGCTTCATTAAAACTATGGTCTAATAATGTTTCAGGAATATCAAAATATTCAAGATCTTTTCCTGTTAAGCCGCCTGCACAAACTTTTGGACCTATTATTTTGTGCTGCTCAAGAAGAAGTACGTTTTTGCCTGATTTTGCCAGTGTTTCTGCGCAATTAAGGCCTCCTGGACCCGCTCCTATAATAACTACATCATATTCTTTCATATTTAATATTTTTAGAAGTATATTTAATAAATATTTTCATTTCTTAGGCAAATGCCCGGATTCTCCTTTCAAATCCTTAACTGCTTCAAAAAATGCTTCACTTAAAGTAGGATGTGCGTGAATAGTATTCTCAATTTGATCAATAGTTAATCCAGCACTGATTGCTAAACTAGCTTCACCAAGAATTTCACTTACTTCAGGACCAATCATACATGCTCCAACAATTTTGTTGTCTTTGGCATATACTTTGACAAATCCGTCTATTTCAGCCAATGTTTTTGCTCTGCCAGAAGCTGAAAATGGAAACTTCCCCACAGCGCCTTCTTTTATACCAACAGATGCTATTTCTGGAATTGTGAATATTGCGTTTGGAACAGCATTATAATTTATTTCTCTGTTTTTGCCCATTATATTGTCTGCTGCAACTTCTGCTTCTGCATATGCAACATGCGCTAACATAGGTGTGTTAACAACATCTCCAATTGCATAGATATTATCAACACTAGTCCGCATTTTAGAATTAACTTTTATGCCTTTTTCAATTTCAATACCTATTTTACTTAATTTCTCGTCGTTAATTGAGGGTTTTCTTCCAACTGCAACTAATACTTTATCTGCAGTTATAATATTTCCATCAGCTAGTTTTAGTTCAACTTTATCTTTAACATCCGCACTTTCTACTTTTGTATTGTCTAAAACATCAACAGAATTTCTTTTTAGAATATTTTTTAGTGTTTCAGAGATTTCTTTATCTTCTGTTGCTAATATTCTAGGCATTGCCTCTATGATTGTGACTTTTGAACCAAGTTTACTATAAAGAGTTCCTAACTCTACTCCAATTACTCCGCCGCCAATAACAGCAAGAGTTTCAGGAACTTCTTTTAATTCGAGAGCATCTTTTGAATCAATTACTTTGTCATGATCAAATTTCAGGAATGGCAATTCAATTGGCTCAGAACCTGTCGCTATGATTATATTTTCAGTCTCAAGCTCTTTTCCATCTGCTTGAACTTTATTTTTATCAACTAGTTCCCCAGTTCCTTTGATTACTTCAATTCCATAACTCTCAACCAATAACTGGATGCCTTTTACAACACTCATCACTGTTCTGTCCTTAGCTTTGATAACTGCTTCAAAATTAATCTTAGCTTCACTAACTTCTATGCCTAATCTTTTGGCTTTCTTGATATTATCCATTACTTTAGCAGAATTAAGCATTGCTTTTGTAGGAATACCAATTACTACAAGTACCACCAAGATTATCCTTCTCAACTATAGCTACTTTCCCACCAAGCTGAGCTATTCTTATAGCAGCCTCATACCCTCCAGGGCCTCCTCCGATAATAATTGCTTTGTACATTTTTACTACTCAAAGGCCGCCAGCGCCCAGAGTGCCTTCAAATTTTCCTTTGTTTTGCATCCCCGTCATGATTGCGAGATGCAATTATACTTGGTTGGCACTCGCCCTGGTGGCCGAGTTTAAACATTTTATCTCTTGAAATTCCAATCTTTATTTGAATATTTATCCTGAGCTATTTTTTCAGCCATTTCTAATTCTGACTGTGATAATTGTCCTTTCTCGAGCTTTATATTTAAAGCTTTCTCAAATCCTTCTATAAGAGCTTGGCTTATTTCACTGAATTCAATCTCTCTGCCAAGCTGATCTTTAACAGAAGTAACACGTTCTTTGACTGTGCTGATCATTTTATCACGAATTTTCTCATTTGGCACTTTTAGCAGAGAAAACATTTTATCAACATCTACTCCTAAAAGTAAAGTTCCGTGCTGTAATACACAATGTTCTCTTCTGGTTTGAGCATTGCCAGATAT
>JBHPFW010000020.1:0-27588 GCA_042571645.1 Nanobdellota archaeon | reverse complement strand
TCCCAAAACTGAATAAACAAACAACACTAAAGAAATAACCAAAAACACAATACCCAAAGGAATATAGGCTTTTTCTTCATCTCGAGGTTTAAACTTAAATCTTACAAGCAGTTTATTCTTGAATTTATTCAACCTCGCCCTAAATATAATTGTCACTAACCCTGCTACAAGAAATATGCCTGATCTAATCATATTAAATTTATCCATATTTGCTTTAAGTTATCCAGATTATATAAAGTTTATCCTAGATAACTCTTCTAATAAAAGAAATCTTTCTCAACAACCAAGTCACTGTAAAACTAAGTGGAACTACAACTAAACTAACAATCAAGAACTTAACAATTGAAGGAATGCTCACTCCATAAAGAAGTACTACAAATAAATAAATTAAAACTGCGTGAAAGATATAAGCACCATAGAAATTAGGACTCATCCATCTACCTAACCAACTCTGTTTGTCAAATCTTTTCTTATAGATTGCAAGCAAAGAGATAATAATACTAAACATTGCAACACTCTCAATTAAAGACAGCACCAAAGAAGGCCAACTCCAGCCGCCAAAGATATCTGCCATAGAATAACCTAATGCTTCAATTATCACGCCCCAGATCAGTGGATAACAGATTATTGCAGTTAAAGCAACTATTTTCCAGAATTTAGCTATTTTATCAGTTATCTGTTCAAACCAATTGTTCTTGTAAGCAATTATACCCACATAAAACATAAAGATATAATGAACAAAATATGCAAATTGGAAAATATGTATCCACAGACCAATTGGAGAGAATATTCTCACAATAAATGTCAATAAAGCAATTCCAAGTATTGCTAAAAATATCTTAGAATTAGAAGGAAATTTAATAGAGTGTTCTTTCCTAAAAAATACATACACTAAAGAAAATATCAGCAATGTTTCTACAAACCATAACGGCCCAGTATGCCAGGCTAATCTATAAATATAAGGCTTTCCAGTTGCATAACTAACAATCACTCGAGCAAGAGGTGAAAGAAACAGGATATAAAACACTAAAGGAATACCCAGCCTGATAAATCTGTCTTTAACATAAGTAAAAGTGCCTTTTCTTGCTAAAGAGCCAACTGTAAAATAAGCTGCAAGCATAAAAAATAATGTCATAAAAAAGCTCTGATTTATGCCAGTAAACAAAGATAATATTATAGGGGAAACTCCATCAGAAGCACCTTCTTTGAACAGTAAATCACCTGCAGCACCATAAGCTATAGCAATATGATGGATTATAACCAAACAAATTAAGCTAATCTTCAGATTATCCACAAATAACAGTCTTTTATGCGCCATTAAAGAGAAATAAGAAATACTCTATTTAAAGTTTATCCCAGCCTTTTTTCATTTTTCAACAGGATAACCAGCTTTTACCCAAGCTTTGTAGTTTCCTTTTAATCTATAAATCGTGGTAAAATTTGCGTCAAGCAGTTTCTGCGCACCAAGAATAGCTGCACTGTCAACATGGCAGTACACAAGATAGGGTATATTTTTCTCTAATGTGGGAATAGCTTCATCTAGTGAGCCATCTCCAACATAATAATTAATTGCTCCAGGTATGTGGCCTTCATCATAATTAGGAGATACATCCAAAACAATAACATCAGGATTTGCTTCAATAGCTTCTTTTGCTTCTGCAGGTGTCAACTCAATATAAGTTATGATTATTTCAGGTTCAACTATTTCTTTTTCTGCTTCAGTATCTGGAGAATCTACTTTGCCGCAGCTGACCACGAGTAAAAGAACTAATAATATTAATATTTTTTTCATAATTAATCACATCCATAAAACAAATAGTATTAGTTTTATATAAAGTTTATCAAATCCCTTCCAATTCTTTCACAGCTTCTCTTGCAGTTATCCTATTAGCTGGTTCTCTTTCTAACATGCTTTGAACAAGTTTCACTAATTTATTGGGTGCTTTAGTAAGATCTGTTTCATAATTGCCTGATCCTATTCTTTGATGTACTGTTAGAGTTGTGTTAATAGGGATAATCCTTTTTTTCTCTATTAGTTCATACACAGATGAACCCATTGCCCAAACATCTGCAGCTACTTTAGTGCCTTTTCCATTAACTCGTTCAGGGGATGTATAGTATGGAGTACCTGCTAAATCACTCATTTCCTCAGGATAATCCCCTTGAAAATAGCTTAATCCAAAATCTATGAGCATCGCCATTAGGTCTGTTCCTAAAATATTATCTGGTTTCACATCCAAATGCACAATCGGTTTTAATTCATCTTCTTGCTTAAATTCATGCAAATATGCAAGAGCATCCAATATCTGATAAGAAATTTCCATAACACAACCAATTCTTTTATTATAATTCTTTGGCAGATTATCTTTTACTTTAGGAAGGAACTTATAGACTGCCCAATCCTCACCAGCCTCTAATGGAGAAACAATAATTGGATGATTAAGCATACTTAAAATTCCCAGTTCTCTTTGAATATGTCTCTTAGACCCATTATCATAAGAATCCTCATCACTAATTTTCAATACATAATCTTCTCCCTGATAATCAAATCTATACACAAAAGATAATGGGCCTGGATGGATTCTCTCAAAAACAACACCCTCAGTAGCGATTACTTGTAGACTCCCACAACCTTTTATAACTTCCATAGTTTTTTCATAATCCATAAAAACAAGAATTCAGGAAACCCTTAAAAACCTTACTGAAAGGGTTTATAAACGCCTCAGAAGTTTATTCCCGGGATACATCTACTGTTATAAAATCAAGAATTATCTATTCTTATTTTTGTTAAAGATAAAATAACCTGATATGCCAAGTATTAGAACTAACAATAATGTTCCGATTATAATACTAGAATATGACTTCTCTTCTATGTCTTCTTCTGTTATTATTTCTTTTTCAGATTCTTCTACAGCAGGTTCTTCAACAATTTCTTCTTTAGGATAGTCAATTACTGGCTCTTCAATTTCAATTACTGGCTTTTCTTCAGAAACCAATTCAACAGTTGGTACTTCTGTTGTATCTGTAATTACTGTTTCTTCTATATTCTGAAAACTGAATTGAGCTTTTCTGCTATCGACTGAAAGTAAACTTACTTTTAAGTCATATATTGAATCTTTATCTAAATCAATTTTAGCAATTTCATTTAATTTTAAATTATAAGTTTGAGGAATTGAATATATTGTAAACTCAACAGAATCATCGCTTAGACTATTTATCTTCAATCTATGGGATTGCTGAGCATTTAAGGAAGAGACTCTTATTTTAAATTCAAAAGTAGAAGACTTGTAAATAGTTTTTTCATTTGCAGTAGTTGAAATAGTTGGTGTTGGGCTGCCTCCTCCATTGCCTGAGGATGACGGAGTGCTTGGAGTTGATGTTTCTACTAAAGGTAAATAATCCCCTCCGTTAGATATATCTCCGCTGGAATTATATGGTAATAAGGTGTCTCCTAAATCATCACTGTTAGTATCTGAGCCATTATAATCACTCCAATAGTTTCCGCCAAGATAAGATCCGCCAACTATGTTTGTGCCGGCTGTTTTTGTTGTGTTCCAATAGTTATTGCTATTATCCCATGCATTAACTGTATTATCAAAATAATTGTTATAAATAGTATTATCCTCTGATGAAGAAAGATAAATTCCATATGCTCCGCCAGTTATATTATTGTTTGTAATTGTCCAGTTTTCAAGTGTATTTGCATCTACTCCCTTACTTGATGAGTCCACATTAATTATATTATTATGTATTTTTAGTTCACCCTTTGTAAACACCGCACTATCATATTGTGAGCCCCACATGCTAGCAATAGAAAGAATAAGACCCGCTCCCTCAGCCGTTATGTTATTATCATTAATGTTGAAAATTCCCATTGTACCGATAGAGTCATCATACATGTCTCCAACATCAGAATTATAAATATATATTCCTCCAGTAGAATTTGTTATTTCATTATTATTTACTGTTACATCACCCATTGTAAAAGCGGAGTTATCCTTTATGTCATAACCTAAAGAATAAAGTAAGTCATCCAGGTACAAACCATTGCCATTTGGTGCGTCAATTATATTATCATTTACTAAAACATCTCCCATTGTAAATGTGGAATAACTATTCAGATCATAACCAACTTCATCTAATAAATAATCAGAATAAATTCCGTCTCCAGTATCGGCATAAACATCATTACCTATAATTTCTACATTGCCCATGGTGAAGTTTGAATTGTTATACATTTGGTAACCAATATATTCATTGTAATCATAAGGGTTTTGAATTCCATCTGAAGAATTTATAATTGTGTTATAATTCATTTCAATGTTGCCCATTGTAAATGCGGAATCATCAAACATATTATAACCAACATAATAATACGGATAATCTACGTAGATTCCTATTCCATTCGGAGAATCAATATAATTGTTATTAGTTTCTACATCACCAATAGTAACTGTTGATTCGTTATACAAATTCTCACCAACATCATATAACATGCTGTAAATATACATTCCATCACTACCAGAACTATCTACGTTAAAAGTATTATCGTTTATTTTGACATCTCCCATTGTAAAAGAAGATGCGTTGTACATATAATATCCTACATAATACAACAGTTCATACTCAATATAAAATCCATAACTAGAACTGCTGACATTATTACCTACGATTTCCATATCACCCATTGTAAAATTTGAATTATCATACATGTAGTAACCAAGACCGTAGCCTTCACCATATTGTAAATCGATTCCATATGTAGAATCAATTATGTTGTTATAGTTAATTTCTAGATTTCCCATAGTAACAGAAGAATTATCATACATTCCATAACCAGATTCATAATACAGATAATCGTTGTAAATTCCTTCTCCATTTGGAGAATCTATTGTATTATTGTTAATTTCTGTATTTCCTATTGTAATTTCTGAATTATCATATGTATCCGTACCGATGTAAAGAAGTGCATACTCATTATAAAATCCGTCAGAACTACTTGAAGTTAAATCATTGTTATTTATTGTAACATTTCCAATTGTAACAGAAGAATCTCCATATATATCATAACCAATATAATCATATATGTAAGGAACATCCAATGCAATTGATGATGCATCAACAATATTACCATTTATTTCTACATTTCCAACAGCAACAGAAGAATTATCATGCATAGCATCTCCTATATCATATAAAGCTTCACCAATATATATTCCATCGCTACCCGATGAATTAACTTCATTATTATTTATTAAAACATCGCCAACTGTAACGGAAGCATCCTTGTGAAGGTCATAACCAACATAATATAAAAGATAACTTGTGTAAAGTCCGTAGCTACTCGAATTAATATTGTTTCCTATAATCTCAATATTTTCTTTTGTTAGAACAGAGTTATTGTACATATAAGTACCAAGAGAGTTAGTGCCTGAAAAAATGTAAATTCCATTAGATGACGTTGTAATTGTGTTATCGTTTATCTGTGTGTGACCCAAAGTAACTATTGAATTGTCATACATGTAATAACCATGACGATCATAAAGTTCCTCTAAATAAATACCATATCCGTTTGGTGCACTAACAAGATTATTATTAAATTCAATATCGCCCATTGTAAATGAAGAATCACCATACATTTCGGCACCAGATTCCCACAATAAATCGTCAATATAAATCCCAGTGGAACTTGATGAAGTAACATCATTATCATTTATTAAAATAGAACCCACAGTGCAATTTGAATCACTTAACAGATATCCAAAGCGCCATGAAAAAAAGAAAATGCCGTTGTCAGAAGTATCTATTGTGTTATCACTAATTATAAGGTCTCCTAGATCGTACTGTTTGTTGGTTAAAGCGGAACAAATATCTACAATGTCTGCTCTAATACCATATGTAGAGTTGTAAATATTATTATTTGAAATATTAAATCCTGTTTTGTTGCTATTGACAACACTAATACCTATGGAAACATTAAGAATTTCGTGGCCAAATATATTAACGTTTTCTGTCGAGTCCACAATTTTAATTGCAGTACCCTTATTATCTACTCCAGTTATACTATAACCTGCTCCATCAAGATTAACATTACTTGCATTTATACCGATACAAGTAGCATTAACTCCATTATATGATATATCTCCACTTAATTCATAATTACCAGGTGCAGTTATATTTTGACAAGAACTAATAGCAGAAACAAAGTAGATGTTGATTAAAAACAAGAATATAGTCAATAATGCTATATTCAGCATTCTTTTTATCTTATGCCTCTTTTTAAACATATTGAGGTATTTTAATATGGTGAGTATATAAATATTTCTCAAGAAAAGCTGTTTTTTTTGAGGTTTAGGGCTCTAGGGTCATTTAATACAACACTTGCGATTTAGACCCAAAAAAGTTTAACACCTGGCAAGTTTATCCCATTTTTGGCATAAGCCTTATATTCTTCCCATACACCTCTCTAATATCACCGAAAAGTTTATACATACTTAGGTATACCTTAGTATACGGTGATAAAATGTCCATAACAACAATAAAAGTCTATGAAGACACAAAACTGGAATTAGACAGGTTCAGGGAATACAAGAATGAGAGTTATGATGAAGTTTTAAAGAAAGTAATTTACATAGCAAAAACTTGTAAGACCCAACCAAAACTAAGCAGAGAAACAATAACTGCAATAGAAAAAGCAAGAGCCAGGATTAAATCTGGAAAATTTGTTACAGAAAAAGAGGCGAAAAAAAGATTGGGATTATGAATGTATGAATTAATATTTGATGATAAAGCAAGGTGTATGATAAGATTTAGTCGAAAACATTTATAAACACCAATCCCGATACAAAGTTTATGGCCAATAACAAAACAGTATTAGGAGTTACATTAAAGAGTATTATGGGCATAATCTTTTTCCTTATACTTTTGGGTATAGCTAATATTGTGTCTCGGTTTGTCTTAAATTATGTATTCGTGCAGGTTGTTGCTTTCTTTAATTATAATCTCGGATTGATTATTTTGTTTTCAATAATATTCTATTTAGGAGAACTGTTTAATGTCTTTAATCTTCCGTTTAATATTCCCGCACCAATTTTTAATGCTGTAGGAAGTATTTTTTTGATAGAATTCATATTCAGAGTATTTGCTATAGTTTCAGAGTTTGTAGGGATAACTAATTTGTTCATTTTAATCAGTGTTTTTAAGATCATTTTAATGTTACTTGTCTTTGTCATTGTCATAATAGTCGGTTATATCGGTGTATTCATACCAAAACCTTGTAAAAAAGAACAACCTAAACCAACAAAGAAATCCAAATCAAAAAAGAAACCTAAATCAAAAAAATCTAAATTAGAATGGGAAGATATTGGCGAGGATTTTAAAGGATTAATAAACGATATAATCAAGAAGATCAGGAAAGCATTAAAGTAACAATATTTTAGAGGTGAAAAATATGTGTTTAAAAAAATGCACTAAATGGATGGAAAAGACTGTTAAGAAAATGAAGTGGTATGATATATCACTTACTAAATTATCGGTGTTCTTTGCAACATTAATGCTGATAACTGTCTGGCCAGGCTTTAGAAATTTAGTTCTAAGCATAGCATGGTATTGGTATTTAATAGCAATGATTATTGTGATGATTCCATTAATCAAGAAAATGTTTTTTGATTAAATTATTTTATTTTTATTGTTTAATATATCTTTTAAGTGAGACTTTTTCTTGTATTTGATTAAAGGAAATAACAAACTTATCAAAAAAACCAGCTCTTCCCAACAAAACAGGGAAATCATAATTTCCAAGAATTACTTTTACTGGAATTCTGAAATTGTATATTTCATGTCCTTTACTTATAGTTATTTTCATTGTTGTGTCTACTGCATCAGTTCTGCCGCCTATTCCAAAAGCAGGAGTATGTTTTTTGCGAAGGTCCAACCCTAAAATTTCAGCAATATCTTTAGGCACAGCAGAAATATCTGCTCCGGAATCCAGTAGAGCTACCGTTTCAATCTTTTCTTTCTCACTCAATAAAATAGGAATAGAAGGAGTTTTAACTTTAGTACCATCTGGTCTTTTCACAGTTTTATAATTAAAAATAATTGTCATGATTAGAAAATCATTGTTTCTTTATCAGGTACTCTTGTGAGAAGAGGTCTTTCTTTGGGGCATTTTAGTTTAGCTTCCTTAAAGACTTTCTTAGCATCCTTACCATGAGAAACAACTTTTTGATCACAAATAGCAATCCATTCGCCAATATACTTATCAATATTCGTTTTCATGTAAAACTGATAATTATTGTTCATTGGATTCGCCATTAAAGTAATAATGAATATTTGTTTATAAAATTTATGGTAAGTTTGGGATAAATTAGCCCTTATTTGCGCAAAAAAGTTACCAAATTCACAGCAAACTAATCATAGCATCTCTTGTTGGACCAGAACCGGGCAGTATATTATAATGTTCAAGCATTTTTATTTTTGCCCGTCTTATCGGGTTACTCTCAATTCTTGTATCCTCTTTAGTCCAGTCAATGTTATATAAAGGCAATTTATCACCTGTAGGGGTGATCCTCGCTTTGTAAAAAGTCGGTTTGCTCATATATACGCTGGTCTTGTACTTGTCCTTTTTGTGGCATTTGTAAAGATTAAAGAACTCATCAACTTTTCTGGTTAACTGTCTTTTTTGAAAACCCCTCAGCTTTTTCTCCAAACCCTTAGAACATACATCCTGCTGAAGTTTTTGGATTATTTTACTTAGAGCTTTTTTATGCTTCTTTTTTACATTAATTTTGTGCAAACCGTGCTTAACATTATTAGAAGTCTTTGTTCCACTTATATACAAAATTCCAGTCTTAAGAAATTCTTTGTTCATGATATTCCTCGCAATAACTCTGTTTTAAAAATATTGTTGATAACCTATTTAAGCGCCAAAACAAGTAAACTTTGCAGGTGCTTTAAAAACGATATTTTAGGGTCTTATCAGCATTTTTAGGAAAAGGTTTATAAATAGGTAATTATCCCCTTTTTGAAGTGATGTTTTATGGGTAAAAAGAACAAAAACAAGAAAAAGAAAGTAAATCCAAAAAAAGAGAAATATGCTAAATTCAAGAAAGAGAAGCCGTCAACAATGACTTTTACTACTCCAGAACCTACTCCTGAGCAGCAGAAGCAAAGGCAGGAAGATGAGAAAACCATTGAAATGTTTCTGAAACGGCCAAGAAATGCTCCTACTAAAGAGGTCCACGCGAGAAAGATGAAGAGTAAAAGGTAAAAATAACTCTTTAAAAAAGGATTTAGACTGCTTCAGGGCAACATTTAAAAGTAACACCAACCTTCTAGACATATATGAATAAAAACTGGTTTTTAAGGGTGGTTTTCGGGATAGTAATTTTTTTATTCATTTTCCTGTCAGCCTTGGCTGGAGTCTATACGGATTATTTATGGTTTGATGCATTAGGATTCTCGCAGATATTTATAATAAGTCTTTTTTCTAAACTAAAACTATTCTTTATTTCAGCAATAATATTCCTGTTGTTTGTCATTATCAATCTAGGGATATCATCAAAAATCATTAATGCTAAAAAAAAGGTCATTCCTTTCAAATTCAAATTTCTAATTGTTTCAATACTTTCATTCTTAGTTGGGATAACTGTTTCTTCAACATGGTTCACAGTTCTGCAATATATTAATCAAGTCCCATTCAATATCCAGGATCCTATTTTCATGAAAGATGTGTCTTTCTATGTATTTTCACTGCCTTTCTACTCATTAATCCTTGTTTTTTCAATGGCGTGTGTTGTCATTACAATATGTCTGGTATTGCTGGATTACATAGTATCAATGATCGATCTCAAAATTTATTTCAAACAGGAACTACCTGGAGAAATAAAGCCAAATCTTAGATTGATAAAGGATATTCTATCAAAAAGAAAGGAGATAATCCATCTAGGGATTCTTTGTTCACTATTCTTTGTCTTACTGGCAGTAAAGCATTATCTTTCAAGATTCTCAATAATGTATTCAGAGCAGGGCATTGTTGTTGGAGCAGGATATTCTGATGTTGTGGCATATCTGCCGATAGTCAAAATCCTCATGGTTCTGGCAATAATCATTGCAGTATTAGCACTGATATGGGTCTTTTATATTTCAAAACAACCAAAATTAAGAAAACGGCACCTTGTGGTTTATGCAATGATTCTTTATCTATTGTTTGGATTTATAGGGCCTACTGTTATTCCGGGAATAGTCCAGGCATTAAAAGTGTCACCTAATGAAATCAATCTTGAAAAACCATTTATTGAAAACAATATAAAATTTACCAGGTTGGCGTATGGCTTGGCAGATGTTGAAGAGAAAGATTTCTCTGTTAAAGTGGGATTAACTCCTGAAATTCTTGATGATGCCTCAGAGACAATTGACAATGTAAGGATTTTGGATTGGAGACCATTAACAAAAACATACAAACAAACACAAGAAATAAGATTGTATTATGACCTTTCAGGCATAGACATTGACAGATATTATATTGACGGCAAGTATACTCAAGTAATGCTGGCTCCAAGAGAATTAGACCAATTCCAGATAACTCAAAATGCAAAAACCTGGATGAATCTGCACATGGTATATACTCATGGTTTTGGAGTTGTTATGAGTCCTGTGAATAAAGTTACAAAACAAGGTCTTCCTGACTATTTTATCAAAGACATCCCTCCGGTTTATACAACCGAGGATGAAGACTTAAAGATTTCAAAGCCGCAGATATATTATGGAGAAAAAGACAATGATTTTGTCCTGGTCAACACAAGAACAAAAGAATTTGACTTTCCAAAAGGCAACACAAATGAATATATTAATTACGACGGCAAGGGTGGAGTGAAATTAGATTCTTTCCTGAAAAAATTGGGATTTGCCATAAGGTTCAAAGATGTAAAGATCCTTTTATCCTCAGACCTCAGCCCTGAAAGCAAAACAATGTTCACCAGGCACATTATTAAAAGAATATCGACCATAACGCCATTTGTAAAACTAGATGCTGATCCCTACTTGGTCATTGACAAGGGTCGTCTGTCATGGATAGTTGATGGATATACAATCTCAGGAAATTTTCCTTATTCTGAAAAATTCAACGGCATAAACTACATAAGAAACTCTTTGAAAATAGTTGTTGATGCTTATGACGGAACAGTAAACTATTATGTCATGGATAAGAATGAGCCCATAATAATGACTTATGCCAGAATATTCCCTAACCAGTTCAAAGGATTTAATAAAATGCCTGAAGGTCTTAAAAACCATATAAGATATCCAGAGGATTTATTCAAGATACAGACAATTATCTACAGCACATATCATATGGATGACATCAAGGTCTTTTACAACAAAGAAGATGCATGGCAGATTCCCACAGAAGTTTATGGAGTTGGTCAGCAAGTAAAAGTAGAGCCTTATTACATAATAATGAAACTTCCCCAAGAAAGCAATGAAGAATTTGTTTTAATGACGTCTTTTTCACCAATAAAGAAAGATAACATGGTGGCATGGATGGCTGCACGCTCAGACGGAGAAAATTATGGAAAATTAATATTATACAAATTCCAAAAAGACAAATTGATTTATGGGCCATTGCAGATTGAAGCAAAAATTGATCAGGATTCTGAAATTTCAAAACAACTCACTCTTTGGAGTCAGCAAGGCTCCAGAGTCACCAGAGGTAATTTGCTTATCATACCAATAAACGACAGCATACTATATATTGAACCTCTTTATATCCAGGCAGAGACAGGCCAGTTACCTGAATTAAAACGTGTTCTGGTTTCTGATGGTGTGAGCGTTGTAATGGAAGAAAATTTAGCTGAAGCACTGAAAGCATTGTTTGGAGAAACTAAAAAACCCACAAAAGAGGATGCAACTAAAATAGAACTTATTGAAGACAAATCCTCAATTGAACTTATCGAAGATGCACAGGCTTATTACACTCTTATAGAAGATTCCATGAGAGAAGGAGATTGGACTGGTATAGGGGATAATTTTGATAAACTAGGCAATGTGTTGAGTGCATTAAGCATTGAATAAATTAAGCTGCAATACTAAAATAAGTTTCTTCTAACAGGTGATTTCTCAAACTTGATTATGTCAGCAGTTTCAGATATTCCTTTTTCATTAAGCATGCTTAGCATATTCCTAAATACTTCTACTGTTGCATTGACATCACCTAATGCTCTATGGGCTTCATTATTTGTTATCTCCAGATATTCACACAAATCCCCTAATCTTTTCCGCGGTAGTTCAGGAAATATCCTATTGGCCAATTTTCTTGTGCACAATCTGTTATTCAGTAACTCAAAATCATGATATTTGCTGAGATTATGATACAGAAAACCAAAATCAAATGTTGCATTGTGCGCCACAAAAACATCTTCTCCGAGAAATTTAACAAATGAAGGCAAAACTTCATTAATTTTAGGAGCATCTTTGACCATATCATCATCTATGCCGGTAAGTTTAGTGATAAAAGAAGGGATGTGCCTATCAGGATTGACAAGAGTTTGATAAGTTCGGGTTATTTCTCCGTTTCTAAACCTTGCAGCAGCTATTTCAGTAATTTTGTGCCTTTTCTTAGAAAGTCCAGTTGTCTCAATATCTATTACTGTGAATACCATTAAAAGAGAAATAAAATCAATGTTTTAAAAATATTATCATTCTTATTAATTATCTCGGATAACCCTACAAAACATATGCTCTCTGAAATAATTCATGGATTTGGGATATTTATTAATGGAATCTAGGGTTTTCTTATATTTTTCTCTAAGTTTAGAAGCGTCTTTTTGTGTTAATCCAGATTTAACTTCATAAGTTATTTTTGGCTCTAGAACTGTACGTTCTTCTTCATTAATAGAGGTTATCCCATAATCTGCAGGATTATTATAGATTGTTGTGTTGTGCTGTAAACCAAATACAGAACTTGATATCAAGTCAATATTTTTGGAATTTCGTTTCAAAAACTCAATAGTATCCATGAATTCCTCTTTTGTTTCAGTTGGAAAACCAAACATGATGTAAGTCACATTCTTAATTCCAGCTTTATGTGAATCTGACAATACTTGTTCAACATCCTGCTTGATTGTGCCTTTGTTCATTAACTTCAAAACTCGCTCATTTCCTGACTCAACACCCCAAAGCACCATGCGCAGACCAGAATCATATAGTGTTCTTAATGTCTCTAAATCAAAATCCTTAGTCGGTCTAAGTTGACAAGTCCATTTCACATTCAAGGGTTTTAATATTTTGGCAATCTTCAACAGTCTTTTAGCAGGGATCATATCATCTATTAAAAAGAAATTTTTCTGCTTAGCATCAATAATTGTTTTTTTAATAGTTTCAAGATCATATTCCTGGTAAGGCAAACTGGTAAAATGACTGCAGAAAGCGCATTTTTTGTAAAAACAAGTAGATGATGTTTTAATTGGAATTATTGGAGAAGGAACAAAATACTCTTTCAGATCAAAAACAGAGAAATCCACAGAATAATCAGAATTTAATTTATTACAATTTACTTTCTCTCCAGAAATATATTCAAGCAATTCAATCTCATTGCTCAGATGTTCATCAGCCAATTCAATCAATTTGGAATTAACAGCCGGACCTCCAACAACGCATTTAACTTCTGGCAATTTTTCTTTTAATTCCTTTAATAAAGCATGAGCATAGAATGCCTGGCTGGAATACACTATGCTGAATGCAACAACATCAGGTTTTTTAGATTTTATCTTATTCAACAGCTCAGCAAAACACTCTGGTGTTTCCCCCTTCACAACTTTTTTGTTATTTTCTGAATAACAAGTACTGCTCAGTTTATTATACTCAGTTGTTTTAGTTTCATAGTTTTCCCACACTGAAATATCCTGATAATAACTTTGAAATTCTGGAAATTTCAATTTGTGAAATTCAAGATTAAGATCCAGCACATCAATATTTGCTTTTGAATTAGTCTTAAGAAAAGAATAAAGATTAGCCAAAGAATACGGCGGGCTGGCTGGTGTGCAAAACGGCAGATAGACAAGTAATGTTTTTTTCATAGTCCAAAGAAACAATAAGACATTATTAAAGCTTTGGTAGGGCCAGTCCCACAAACTTTTTAAACAACCAGCCCCAAAATCAATATCATGCCTAAATGCCCACATTGTAAAGAAGAGATTAATTTTGATAATATCAAAACAATTAAGAAAGGGGCAGGCTTATTTAAACAGGAAATAATCTACTTCTGCCCTGCTTGCGAATCTGTTATAGGAATCAGCAGAGGCAAATGGTCAGGTTAATTAGATAGAGGTGATTTTATGACAAAATTAAGTGTAAAAGCATTTGCATTAGCATGTGGTACTGCATTTGGTGTATATATGTTAATTCTTGGAATTGCAGCAGGATTTGGCTGGGGTGCAGAAATAGTTGCTTTGATTGGCACAGTATATTCTGGTTTTAAACCAGGTTTAGTAGGCGGAATAATCGGTGGTATTTGGGCATTTATTGATGGTGCAATTGGTGGAGCAATCTTTGCTTGGTTATACAATAAATTCAGTTCTTGCTGTGAATGTTGTGAAGCTGAGAAAAAACCAAAGAAAACAGCTAAGAAAAAGAAGAGAAAATAATTTTTTTATTTTTATTTCATTGTTTTCAAAGCTGCAAGATATAGATTGCAGTTATCCTCATTTTCTGGCTTTACTTTCTTGCATATACTCACATCAAAACTTTCTTGTTTGTCTGCTTTAACAGCCATGTAGGTAGAATAACAAATTTGCTTTTCATCAGTTTTTGGGATTTCTTCACATCTAGAAACTGCATTATCAGGATCATTTATAACAGCAGCCATAATAGCTTTTGGATTAACTTCAAGTTCTGTTACTGTTGGTTGTTCTTCTGTTTCAGTAGATTCTTGAGTAACTTGAGTTTCACCACAACCAACAATTAATATCAATACAACTAATATCATAAGTAATTTTAGTTTCATATTATCACCTTCTTTTTTATTTACTTGGCTCGAGAATATCTAAGTCTAAGTTATTTATAAAATTAACCCAGCAGCACAAACCAAAAACATTAAAAGCTCTGAACCTAACAAACAATTTATGAACACAAAAGACTGGATTTTGCTGGGAATCAAATTCATTTTTGGATTTATTGTAATGTTGGGAATATTCTTTGGAATTGCAGGTACTTGGAACTGGATTGAAGGTTGGGTATTTCTAATAATCCACTTTACTTGGGCAACTTTCTTGACAATTTGGTTGAGCAAACACAGTCCTGAACTATTAAAGAAAAGATCTTCATTTGATATCCCAGATAAATGGTGGGATAAAATCATAATGATGGGAATTGCAATAACTATGACTGCTGCTTTTGTAATGCCTAGCTTAGGTATAAAATATGGCTGGCCTAGGCTGCCGCTAATATTGGAGCCAATTGGTTTTATTGGAGTAATAATTGCAATGATCGGAATTAGTTTTGTTTTCAAAGAAAACTCTCATGCAGCACTAACAGTCAAAATTCAAAAGAACCAAAAAGTAATCTCTACAGGGCCTTATAAATATGTCAGGCATCCATTGTATTCTTGGTTTGTAGTATTAATGCTATCTGTGCCACTAGCATTTGGAATTTACTATGCATTCATCCCTGCAATCTTAGGCTGCATAGTCATGATAATCAGAACACCATTGGAAGAAAAAGTGTTATTAAAAGATCTTAAAGGCTATAAAGAATATACAAAGAAAACAAAGTACAGAATACTGCCTAGGGTTTGGTGAGTTTATGAAGCTAAACAAATTTGAATTTCTAGTTATAAACAACCCAATAAGAAATTTTGTGCAGAAGCATATAGAATTCAGAAACTTAAGAAAACTATTTTCTATGCCAAAGAATAAAACTGTTTTAGAGATTGGCTGCGGTAGTGGTTATGGAACAAAACTAATTAGGAAGTATTTCTCACCAAAACAGATCTACGCAATTGATTTAGACAAGAAGATGATCAGCATAGCTAAGAAAAGCATTAAAGATAAAAACACTAATTTCTCTGTTGGAAACACTACACAGCTTAAATTCAAAAACAACCAGTTTGATTCAGTATTTGTTTTTGGAGTTATTCATCATGTACCAAACTGGAAAACTGCATTAAAAGAAATAAAACGCACACTCAAACCAAAAGGAATAGTAGTACTGGAAGAACTTTCAAAAGAGACATTTGAATCAGGTATTGGAAAACATTCAAAAAAGCATCTAGACCATCCTTATGAAGAAATGTTCAGAAAAGATGAATTCATAAACCATCTAAAAAAGCTTGGATTTAAGATAAAAACTCAAAAATCTTATAATCCGTTATATCTTTTCAAATATTTTGTTGTGATAGCAGAAAAATAATAGGCTCATTCTTAGCTGTTTGATGATCCTGACAGGTTATTTATTCTAAAAAATTTTGTGCATAGCAGCTTCGAAATTCTTGATAAGTTGATTGCGAGGCTCTGCGTCCCCGGATGGGGCAGGTCCCCCCGCAACGAGCTGTATACTGAAATTATAATGAATTTCGACCTTATGCTGCTATGCACAAACAAACCAAAAACAATAAAAACTCCGCCCCTAATAACCAATAAATGCAGAAGAAAGGTTTTAGTACAGAAAAATATGTAGAAGAACAGACCAAGAAGATTCTTGATCGCGTGAGTAAGTTTGAGAAGCTCTATTTAGAGTTTGGAGGCAAACTGTGCTATGATTTGCATGCGGCTAGAGTTCTGCCAGGTTATAAGTCAACAGCCAAAATAGAGTTATTAAAACACTTAGGGGATATTGAGATAATCTACTGTGTTTCTGCCAAAGACATAGAAAAAGGCAGGGTAAGAAGAGATTTTGGTTTAACATATGACAACCAAACATTAAAGGATATTTCTGATATTGAGGAATTTGGATTAAAAGTAAATCATGTTGTTATCACGCTTTACAATAATGAATCTTCTGTAGATAAATTCAAGAAAAAACTAGAAAGTTTCGGATTTAAGGTTTATATTCATAGAGAAACAGAAGGTTATCCAAATAATATTGAAAAAGTTATTACTGGCTATGAAGGCCAGCCTCATATTGAAACAAAAAAGAAGCTTGTCATAGTTACAGGTGTTGGTGGAGGCTCTGGAAAGATGGCTGTCTGCCTAAGCCAGATATATCAAGACCGGAAAAAAGGATTGAAGTCAGGTTTTGCAAAATTCGAGACTTTTCCTATATGGAATCTTGAGCTTGAACATCCTATAAATGTTGCATATGAAGCTGCAACTGCTGACTTAAAGGATGTCAACATGGTTGATCCTTTCCACAAAAATGCTTATAATGTTATTTCTATAAACTACAACAGGGATATAGAGAATTTTAATATTCTGATAAATATCATGAAAAAAATCACAGGAGAAGAAGATCCATTTGGCTATAAATCACCTACAGATATGGGTGTTAATGCCGCAGCAACAGGAATTATAGACGACAGTATTTGTCAGGAAGCTGCAAAACAGGAAGTCATAAGAAGATATTTCAGATATTTAAGAGAGAAGATTGAGGGAATTGAAACCCAGGACACTTTAGATCATATGGAAATGATAATGAAAAAAATCAAAGTAAAACTAGAGGACAGAGCAGTTGTTAAAGAAGCCAGAAATGCTGCAGATCAAGCAAAAGAAAAAAATAAAGGGTTTAACAATATTTTTGCAGGTGCAGCAATACAGCTTAATAATGGCAATATAATTACCGGCAAAAATTCCTCATTGTTTCATGCAGAATCTGCAGTTATCCTGAATGCAGTAAAAGAAATTGCAAAAATTCCAGATGATATAGACCTAATCAGCCCAGAAGTTATAAACAATATAACTGATATGAAAAAAGAGCTGCTGAACAAAAAAACATCATGTTTAAATGTGGATGAAACATTGATTGCTTTGGCAATAAGCTCCTCCACAAATCCAACAGCAAAAACTGCTTTGAAAAAACTAAGCGATTTGGAGAATTGCGAGATGCATATTACTCATCTGCCTTCTAAAGGTGATGAAGCAGGCCTAAATAGACTAAATATGAATGTAACAACCGATGCACATTTGTCATTCTTGAAGTCTTTTCAGTAAAATTAGAATTAGAACAATAAAAAGTTTAAAAAAACTCTACACCTACTTCAATTCTTGCAGTGTTTCCTACTGAGGGATAGATTATCAGGATTATGTATTCCAGAAAACTTTTTAAACATAGATGCATATAAGGGTGTATCATGTTATGGAGAGACTTTTTAATAACCTTTATACGGCCTAATTTAGCGAAGGTCATCTATTTCATAATATTCTTGGTGCTGTTGTTCTCTATTGTATTTGTTGTCAATGATGGAATGGTGCCATTCACTGAAATCTGCATTATGAATGGTGATGCAATAGATTGCCAGTTTAGTATTTTGAATACAGCCATATTTGTTATATCAAGCTTGATTATCTTTTATTTTTTATCATGTCTTGTTGTCAATGATTTTCCAAGCTTAAAATCTGCAAGATATGTAATCTCTGCAGGGCTTCTTATCCTCGGGCTATTAACTGTTTATGATGAAATAAGCAGGTATGCACTGACCTCTAATGTTTATCTTTTTGAACTTATAATAGGATTAGTTCTTGTTGGATTATCAATATCAATGGTCTACCATGAAATAAAGAGAAGTTCTTGGGGTTGATTCAAAGCACTAGGTTATAAAATGGAACCAAAAATAATAGAAAAACCAGAATTCAAAATTGTTGGTCTGGAAATAACAACCACTGTACAAGAATGTATGGGTGATAAACAACGAATTACCCAACTATGGAAGAATTTTATGTCAAGATTAGGTGAAATAAAAAACCAAGTTAATGGAAAAGTGCATTATGGTTACAGCATTACAATAAGCAAAAAAGAGTGCAGTTTCAGACACATAGCTTGTGTAGAGGTTTCTGAGTTTGAAGATGTGCCAGAAGATATGGTTAAAGAAACTGTGCCAGCTTCAAAATATGCTGTTTGGACTCATAAAGGAGATATTAAAAGAATAGGAGAAACCTATGGCAGGTTATATGAGAAAGATATGCCCGAATCTGGTTTAATGCAAAAAGAATTCTGGTTTGAATTATATGATGATAGGTTTAATGAAAATACTGAGGATTCTGAATGCGATATATATGTTGCAGTAGAATGAATTCTTTATAGAATAACAAAAAAATTTCAAAAAAACTTAACTTTTTTCTTTTGCTTCTTTCTTAAGGTGGTTTTCCTTAAGCTGCTTTGTCTAATTCTTCTTCAGATTCTTCCTGATCAGACGCTTCTTCAGGTTGTTCTTCAGCTTCTTCTTGAGCAGGAGCTTCTTCAGAACTTTCACCCTTTGATAGGCTGACATTCTCGGCTTTCATGCCTTTATCTCCCTGAACAGCATCAAACTCCACACTGTCATTATCCTGAAGTTCTATGTCTCCACTTATAGCAGAATGATGAACAAAATAATCTTTCTCGTCATCTCCTGTTATGAAGCCAAATCCTTTTCCTCTGTTAAAAAACTTCACTTTTCCTTTCATTTTTTATTTCCTCCTATTTACTATCATCCTCTTTCGAGAATGCACTTACTTTATTCTTTTGCTGCGGATTTTTCGTCACTTTCTTTACTGCGTTCTTCTTCCTCTTGTGCTTTTTTATATTTCTTATTACAATCCTCGCAGAAGTATGATGAATATTTTTGGTTTTGAACAAAAAACCTCTTTTTACATATTTTACAATATCTAACTATTTTATAGAGTTTCATCTTTTACTAAAATTTCTTGTGGCTCTGAAAGCATTCTCTGCAATAAACAGGTCTTTCTCCTGACGGCTTAAAAGGCACTTCACACTCATTTCCACAATCTGCACATACTGCTTTGTGCATTTCTCTTGGTCCGAAATCTCTCTTGAAACCACCTGAATTGAAATTATCCTTGTAGCCTCCACCATCACGGCCCCTGTTTCTAGAACCGCCTTTGTTAAATTGTCCCATATATATTCCTCCAATTATTCGATAAACATACTTGAGAGCCATTAAGGCCCAAAATATGCTATGGAAAGAGAAAAGTAGGCATCTCTTTATAAACCTTTGCCTAAATAAGCCTGTTTGTGCATTCAAAATACATCTATTTCTTTCTTATCATCCTTTTCCCAGCAGAATAAGGTTTAGGTGATTTATATACAAACCAATCTTTTTTGGTTATAGGGTGGAAATGATCTGCTTCTTCTATAAGAATTCTTGCTGTTGTTTCTGCAACAGCAGCTATTTCAACTCTTACACCCTCTGATTTTAAGTGCCTTACAAGCTCAACATAATCAGAATCACCAGACATTATGATTATTGTGTCCACTTTTGACGCTAATTGAGTCGCTTTGATAGAAAGAGGTATATCAGCGGATTTGTGGCATGGCACAACAGATCCATAATAATTCTCATGCAATCTCTCTGCAAATTTTGAGGATATGCTTTTTCCTTCACGGAAATAGATCAGCCTGTTTAATCCTCTTGTATTGAGCAGATTTGGTATGAGTGTGTCAAAATTTATCATTGCAGCTTCATTTCCTGCGATATCATGTATGCTGCGTTCAATATTGTTTCCATCACATAATATTGCAACAGACTGGTTTATCCTTATTTCTCTCTTTTGAATAACCATTTTCTTAACCTCTTTAATGTTCCTTCAGATTAATTAGACTTTCTTTCTTCCACAGTTTTTTTGAATGCTGCTATCTGCTTTTCACTTAAAGAGCCATATTTTAGATAGTTTATCTTGATACTTCTTAGAAATGCATTTTCTATGTAATATTCTTTTGGTATGTCAAAAAGTTTCTTCATTTCAGGATCAGTTACTTCTCCTTCAAGCTCTTTTTTCTGGCAGTCATAACACATTACATAGTTATTTCTCCTTGTTACTGTAACATAATTCTTCTTGCACCTATAGCATTTTTGTTTGTACTGTACTGCCATATTTATGCTGTGTAGGATGTGTTTATAAAGTATTTTCTTTTTCTACTGCTGAATCAGGAAGATTTTGGCTCTTTTTATACTGTATTATATTGAAAATATTTATATAAAGAGATGCTGATTATTGGGTTATGATATATACGCCTCATAAAAATCCCACCCAGACCTTGATTCTGGTAAGTATAATCTCTTTTACAGGCATAATTGGAGGGGTCTTTATTTCTAGGTTGTTCATGTATGCTGCTTTGATATTCTGGATGCAATATACTGCAATATTGTCTTATTTGCAGTTTAAGCGCCAGCTTAAAAGAAGAAAGAAACGCAGAAAGAAAGGTACAATAACTGAGTTTTTGCTGAATCCTCAGCTTAGATTTTTTGTTTTTGAATTTTTAGCATTTACTGCTTTGCTTTCAATCTTGAAATATGATTTTTTTATCATAGGATTCATGGCTTTGATTGCATGGTTCGGGTTTAGTTTTAATTTCTATGTTTATTATGCGGAATTTAAGAAGTATGAGTGAGTAAATAATATGCATAAGCAAATAAGAAGATATTTATTCATCTTTTATTGATGCTTACAGGTGATGGTTTTTCTTTGCCTCTCATCCACCACACACCCAAATATGCAAGCGGAGTGTCAAGCACTGCAAACAATATCTTGAATATCCAATAAGGTATTATCAGGGATATTACAAATACTGCATCCCACATTGGAGCAGTTTTATAGAATGCCACAAACATAAAAATTGTGCTGTCTATTAACTGGCTTGAAATTGTTGAGAGATTATTTCTTAGCCATAAATATTTTCCTTTTGTTTTTCTTTTCCAAAACTCAAATGACCACATGTCATGAAGCTGAGCTAATGCAAATGCAGTTATGCTAGCAATAGTCATCCTTATTGTAACTCCGAAAATTGAGGAATAAGCATCATTGTCTATTGATCGTGCAGCTGCTGGCAAAGAAACTGCAATAAAGGTAATCAAAAGCAGCAAAGAAAGAGCTATAACGCCGGTGATAATAAATTCCATTACTTTTAGTCTGCCATGCACTTCTTCAATAATGTCTGTTATCAAAAACATTATTGGTACAGTCAGTATTCCAACAGAAACACGTATTGTGTTGAAAAAAGCAAGAGATATTTCTCTGCCTCCAATTGACTGTAAGAATATTTTCAATGGGTAAATTATCGGAAAGAATATTGTGTTGAGAATAGTTGCTAAAAATGTAGGCATACTGAATTCTGTGATTTTTGCTCCGAGAACATTAGACATTATCAGAGCTGCTACAAACAAGCCAAGCAATAAACTGGTTTTTTCTTTTATTGTAAATCTCATCAAAACACCCCAGACAACCCCAGGATGCGGATTTATTATAAATATTTCTATTTCAAAGTAGCAATAAAATTGTTTGATTTAAAAATACTTTTGTCTAAAAAGTATTTAAATACTATTCAGAATTAATTCTTTCCATCATTTCAGCATATTTAGTGGTTTCAACAAAATGCCCATCCTGAGAAACATCCAAATAACCTGATTTGTAAAGTAACAGAGTAGCATAAGCATTATTTGTGCTGAAAGTGACATAACCCCAGTCAGGCTGTCCTTTTTTCATGTTTGCTATTTTTTCCAAATTAGGTTCTACTGCTTCAATTAACCTTATCTCCTGTTCATATCTGCTGTTTGCCAGCTTAAACAGCCACTCTGGAAGTTCTTTTGGTATTGCACGAAGACCTAAATAAAACTGCAAAGCATCTTCTCCTTCATAAGTACAGAATTCATCTTCATTTAATTGAGGGAGGTCTGTCAATGAATCATGTAAGTACTGTCTGGCTTTTTCTAATGTAAGATTTTTTACTGTTTCAGTTCTAAAAGCATATGAAGTTAAGACACCTCCTCCTAAAAAAGTATTGACAACATCATATTCTTCTTCAAACATTTCTGCAGCTTTTTCTGGTGTAATACGCTGATCAAGAAGCAATCTGTAATAACTTCTATCACTTTGTGTTACAGGGCCATAACTAGCGATTTTCTTTTTTGGCGAGATTGGACCACAAAGTGAAAATGTAGATCCAAACCCAACAGAAAGGTCGTCACCATGTATAAATTTCTCTTCTGGTTCTCTTCCAGTTTCCCGAAGTAAAAACGCATATAATTCTACAGATTCATTAGAATACAATCCAAACCCTGAAAACACACTTGTTTTTTTATTAAGTTTTGCCAGAAGATCAATTGCCTGATCAGTTTTTCCTTCCTGATAAAGTACATAAGCACAGTAAGTCAATAAATCAGATCTTGGTTTAACCCTTGCTTCAAGACCATCTTCATATTTCTTCTGACTATCTCGAGATATGCGCATTATACGTTTATATTCTTCGAGACCAACTGTCCTACTCGAAGAATTCATCCATTTTTCATTATCCTTATTAGAGATTTCCTTATCCTTAATAGAAAGAGGCATAACATCATCCAGTTCATCAAAAGTACTGTTGATTACTCTTTCAAGCATATTTTCAAATTGTCCATTATAAAGATCCCTGACCATTGGTATGATCAGCTGGCCAACAGGATCTGCTGCACCAAATTCTGTAACTTTTCTTAAGAAGACAGAATCATTAAAACTTGCATCTAAGCTTGCCAAAGTGTAAAGGCTGTTTAGCAGAGAACCATAATTAAGATTTTCAATACTTTCTTCTTTTTCATGTTTAAGTTTGGCCTGTGCAAAGAATCTTTCAGAATAGGTCCTTAAATTTTGAATAATATTTGACTGGCTTTCTTTATCACCTAACAAACCAGCTATATGATAAAATTCTTCAAGTTCTATAAAACCCCTATGATTTTTTTGGTAGTTCTTACTGGAAAAGATTTCATCTATATTTTGACTGAAAAAATCTCTTGCTTGCTCTGGGTCAAGACCTGAATAGAGTAATGCTGAGACCTCTGTTTCAGTTGTTTCAGAATTAGCCAAAAGATAAGATAAATAATTCAGATAAACGGGTGTTACATCTTCTTCATCAAGCAAACCCTGATGATAAAGATGCTGTGCTGCTGCTGCTCTTATCACATTGTCAAAATCAGAATCTAAAATAAATGTGGCAAGATCATTGATTTTTTCTTTGCTTTCCTCAAGAAGAGTTCTTCTATCAAGATATTCAAACATTTCAATACTTTGTTCTCTGGAAACATCAATATCAGATCTTTCAACATAGTCTGCAAACAATTCAATTGTTCTTTGCTCGCCCCAAAAATCAATACCATATTGAATGACTCCTTTTGATAATCCATTTATTCCATTTTGCATTAAAGAATCAGAATAATCAACAGCACCAGGTTCTTCATATTTATTTCGTGCTGCAACCAAATTAGCTTCAGCTGATGAAATTGTGTCTCCTGAAAAGACCTTTTTTATAATGGCTGATCTTTTCTCAAGACTATTCATCAAAGCAGAATATTCTGCTGAATCAGCATTTAAATCCAAAGCTCTTTCAAATGCAAACCTTCTGGATGAAGTTCCATCAGCTCTTCGTTCATATTCAACATCATGTGGAGTTTTTTCAATACTCAAATTTCTGTAATCAAATTCAAGACTTATGCTATTGTCAAGAATATTCTGAGCAATTTCTCTGTAATCTGCCTCAGGTGTATAAGTTACACAGAAAGAACCGCAAATAGGCGCAGTAAGCAAGGTCTCAAGCACATGTTTTTTGTATATTGTTTGCTGTGAAGCTTTTTTAGGAGCCTTAGTATTTTGACTTTTTGCTTTGGCTCGTAAATACAACTCATGCTGAAGCACTTGTCTTGCTTTAATACTACTGCCTCTTCCTAAATTAAGAATATCATCCTGCTTAGGATTTTCTGCAAATGTCGCCAGTAAATCAGAATAAGAAGGCTTTTTAAAATCCATTGTAAGCGGCCTTTTAGTATCAACTTGCCTCCACCTGTAAGCCATATGACTCCTTAAGAATTCATTTGCAAAGTATTTTCTGTCAGCAGCAGGAGTTTTAAGAAAATGATATACAAAATTGTATTCTGCTTCCCCATCACTCGAAAAAGGTCCTCTGTTAAAATATTTGCCTTTTCCATCAGGATCATTATCAAAAATTGGTTCTCTATCAAAAAAATTACTATCAAACATAGAGGCAGGAGTAGTAGTTCCAGTTGGGCTGAAACCATAGCCCTTCTTTTCATCTTCATTATCTGATTTATTAAAAATACCAGGAACTGGTCCAGTAACTTCACTTGCTTTGAGATCCCCTCCTGTACCTTCACCTTCATCTCCTGTATCTCCACCTCCACCTCTGCCTTTACAAACTTTTCCATCATCTTTTTTTTGCTTTCTAGAATCCTGATTTTCTCTTACAAATGGTCCTTGGGTTAAAGGCTTTCTTTGAGATGAATTTGGAGAGTACTGATCATTTTGATTGGTTGGATGTTCATCTTTTACAGGTTTTCTAGTTAAAAGCTCTAATGCATCAACTTTTTCATTATCTAACAAAATTGGAGGAATACTTGATTTTGTCTTTAAAGGATGATGTATGTTTCTTGCTACATAATCTTGTTTAATATCAGGGTCTATTTCATTTCCATTTTGAAATGAATCAAATTCGCAATTTTCACCAATACCAGGGTAATATTCTCTGACAATTGAAGACGTGGGCGTAACAAAACCGTTTTTATATGGTAATATTGAATTATCATTTAATTTTGTTGCTTCTATGACAACGCCCTTTGCATCTCCACCCAAAAAGTCTGTACCATCCTGACTATAAATAAACGCCTGTCGATGAGAGATCTTTCCAAATCCCTCAGTCCGTCTAAAACCTCTATTAATCCCTAATTCAAGATTAGGCAATAAATCACTAAGCATGCCAACAGTAAAATTAGCACCTGACTGACAATCTATGTCACCATAATACAATAGATTAAGAACTAATCCTCCTTTTCTTATATCGTATATTTTTCCTTCTGCATATTTTGCTAAGGCTATCTTTACTGTTTTGTATTCATCATCAGATGGTTTTAGTCCTTGCTGAGCAATTGTATCGGTTACATTATTAAAAAAAGCATCATATTTTTCAAGCGCATCCTCCAAAGTAAAACTTGGCATAAGACCAGAGTTAATCAAAAATTTGCTAAGCATAAAATATTCTGCGGATATAATAAATTCAGAAAAAGGTATGTCATCAAGTTTGCAATCACTAAAATCTTTTCTCAGCCTTTCTTTAAATTTATTTTCCCTGACCAATAATTCAGCTAAAGTATAATCTGCTGGCACACTATCATAGATTACATCATCTTTTCTTAAATATTCATCTTCAACAGAAGGCAATTCAACTGGATCGAAATCCAATATAGGCAGATATACATCGCCATAAGCTTCTTCAGTTACTATTTCTAAGCCTTCAAGATCGCCACTGTCTCTTGCATATTTAGAAAATAAAGAATGTCTGTTTGTCTTTGGTCTTACAAATTCAGGTGAAGCATCTTCAGTACTTAAAATCATATCAAGACCATTTTTCCTGATATAATCTGAATGATTAGTTGATCCGTTATCATCTTCACTTACTGTTCCTCTACCTGAAACTATATCAGATACACCTGTGTCTGTATTGGCATTGGGATAACCTTGAGCAATAGGATTACGAGAAATTTGAGAAGTATCAATTTCAAAGTGTTTGTCCTTTACAAAATAAAAGAACAATGAATGCAGACCAATACTGGTTATGAGAGACCAGATAATTCCACTGTTCGGTTTCTTCAGGAAGCTTTTTGTCATTTTTACTTACCCTCAGAATTATTATTTTTGATTTCGTCAATTAGTTTGTGCACAGCATACTCTACAACATGAGATTTGTTTCTAAAATATCTAGATCTAATTAATTCCCTAATTGCTTCTATTGTTTTTTCATCAAAAGAAACGCTTGTTTTGTGCTTCATCTCTTACCGAAAATTACCGATCATATTTAAACCTTATGTTTTTTACTACCCTTAAGTAAGCATATTTTAGTTTAAAATAGGACAAAATTGTCCAAAACGAAACATTTAAATATAAGGACCTTTAGTGTTAAAAATGGCTATCCGGAATATACATTTCGGCCTGGACCACCCCTTTCGTGGACAGGCCACTTATACTCACAATTTCACTAAATAACAAAAATTCACCAAAAAAGGAAATGAAAATGCAACAAGAACTATCAAACTGGATTGACACAGGTTATTTTGATTTTGAAGTGCCGCCAAATGAACTCAGGAACAGAACAACAAGTACTTCTTGGTTCAAAGAATAGGAAGAATGGGGATTAGCCTTTCATAATGCCAAACATAACTAAACTAACAGAAAAATACATTCTTGAACACCCAAGCATAAAAGACTGCTTGAAAAAAGGATTGATAAATTATTCTGCCTTAACAAGACAAATTTCTAAAGATCACAAGATTGAAGCATTTGATGCTGTGTTGATTGCGTGCAGAAGATATAAAAGAAAATTAAAGATTGACAAAGCCAATGAAGAAAATATTTTGGAGATCTTGAAAAAAAGCAAGATTGAAACTAAGAATAAAATTGTTGCAGTTGTGCT
>JBHPFW010000019.1:0-27814 GCA_042571645.1 Nanobdellota archaeon | reverse complement strand
TTTTGGTGTATTTATTCTTTTTGCAATACTTTTTCAACTTCATCATGAGAGGCTCCTTTCTTTATTTTGATTACTTGAGGTAAAGGCTCCAAATGTGTAAGATTGCATTTTCTTCTTCTGACATTACCATCAACCAAGGCATAATTTTCATCAATCATATCAACTATAAGGCACTTTCTTCTTGCATCTCTACCTGCTATTTTTTTGCATAATCTTCCTATTTCAAACATATTCCCACTCTCCTAAATTTTCTCCTTTTATTCATCCACAAGCATGTCACCAGGCTTGCTTCACATATCCTAAAAGGGAATGTCTTGCTTGAAGCTTTACTTTGTTTCAGCTTCTTTTTCAGCTAAGAATTCATCCCTTGCTTCTTCTATGAGCACTCTTTTTGTGGCTTGACTTGAAAGCACACCACCAAATGGTCTTTCTGGCCTTTTTTGGCTTTTAGGGGTATTCTGCATCTTATAAGGTCTTTCTCTTAATACTCCTAATAATTTCTGGCCTGTTACAGGACATACTCCTAGTTTAGGCTTTCTTTTCCTGTATTGCAAGGAAACTCTCCCACCTGGAGTCCTTCTGAATACCCTTCTATAGGTCCTTGATTTTATTCTGCCTGTAGCCATTTTAATCAGAATTTAGAGGATTTTGTGGTGGTATTTAAATGTTATGCAGCAGGAAACCTTAATGAGTCACTACTTATCACTAGTAAAAACCGAAAGGTTTATATAGTAGTAAGTTCAAAAATAGGTATAGGAGACATATTAAGCTTATTCTGGGGGGAACATAGGGAAAAACTAGTGTAAAGGTCATCTTTCGAAAGGTTTATAAAGAAGGTTGTCTAAAATTTAACTCCGCGCGTTTTTTGCGTATTTAAAAATAAGCTTAATACATAGCTGTAAAAACCTAAAAATGAAGCTCTCAAATAAACTCATTGAGGATGTGGTAGTCAAAGTGGCTGGCCAGGATGTTCTACCATTAGTTACTTATCTGAAAAATAAAAAGAATATTTCTGAATTCAAGATTGCTGAGATGATAGAACAAGAAATTAATGTCACAAGAAATATGCTTTACAGGCTTTATCACTCCAACCTTGTTTCTTTTAACAGAAAAAAAGACAAGCAAAAAGGATGGTATATTTACTATTGGACTTTTAAGCCAAAATCTATAAAGTTTCTTTGCAACAGTATAAACAAGGAACGCTTGGAAAAACTCCAAGAACGTTTGGAAAGAGAACAAAACAATCATTTCTATGTCTGCCCTAGCTGCAGTATGAGGTTAAATTTTGAACAGGCAATGGACTTCCAATTCAAATGCCCAGAAGATGGCAAGATTGTTGAGCAGGAAGACAATGCTCAAAAGATTATAGATATTGAAGCAGAAATAAAAGAATTAGAAAAAGATAAGAAGAAATAAGTTATTATATTCAAAATTCTTTTATTTATTTAAACCCATACTGTCTAATAACTTCTTCTACAAATATCTCTGGTTTGTAAATACCTAGTTCAGAAATTATTCCAGTTATTAATTCAGGATGGACTTTTTCAAATGCACAGTTATCAATCTTTACTCCTTTTGGGGCTTTGCTCCAGATTTCTGATTGAGATCTTTTTTCTATTTCTTCATCATAACCGTGTAATGTTTTTGGATCAAATTTCCACGAGTTTGTGCAGCAAAAAACTGGCACACCTAATCTTTTTGCAGATTCAGCTATTAATTCAGAACCTATTTTATTTATTACATGACCTGTAGATGTAATTGCATCTGCTCCAATCAGCATTAAATCTGCTTTTTTCAATGCTTGCCTAGCTGCACTATCAACATAATGGGTTACTGGAATTTTGTGCTTGGCTAATTCTTCTGATGTTATTCTTCCTTGAAATAAAGGCCTTGTTTCTGTATTGTGGACTTCAAACTTTTTGCCTTGTTTTTTTGCCTCAATTAGGATAGAAGTGACTGTTGATGAATGGCAGTGGGTGTATACAATCATCCCTTTTCTTATTTTTCTGGCTCCTAGCTCGATTATTTTCTTTCTGGCTTCTTTGAAATGAATTAGCACCATTGCTATGTTATTTGTTAGGGCGTTTTCAAGTGATCTTTTATTAGCAAAATCAAGATGAGAAAAGATATATTCTAAGGAATTTCTTAATGCTGGCTCTGTTGGTCTTGCCTGCTCGAGTTTTTTTCTTGCCTTTGTTAATATTTCTTTTAGATCTATTGCCCTTTTGGTTTTGTTTTCTTCAAAAACAGCTGCAATAGATTTTGATGCCTCTTTTGCAATATTCTCTGCTCCCTGAATCTTTAATGATTTTATGTCAGAAAGTGTTTTTTTGAATGTCATTATAATTATATTACAAAAAGTGCTTGTTTTTAAATATTTGGGACTACTGCAAAGAAAGAGTAAAGAATATTAGAAAGAGTTGTGATTATCATAATTATCTTATTTTCACACCATCCGGATCAAAAACATAAGCAACATTCTCATCAAAGTATCCGCATTTAAAGTTCTTTAATGGAACTCCTGTTCTTTTGCTCAGCATTAAAGCATAGAAATATGTCTGTGTAGAGGCGTATTTTTCTTTGTCTGCATTTGGCTTAAAATCCCAAACCCAAATTTTATCATCTTCTATACGAAGAACATCTATGTGACCTGTTAATGGCTCATCTGAATCAAATAATTCAACATAATCATCTAATTCATCATTCGTCAACCATATTGGGACTTCTACACCAACTGTTTTGTCATCTTCCTCAAGCATAAATACTTGAACATTTGAATGTGCAGTTCTGTATCTTTCAGAACTTAGCCCCAACATTGCTAGACTACTAACTTCATGTCCTTCTATCTCATGAACCTGTGCATCTAATTCTAATGTTAATTTGGATGATCTTGGTCCTGAACTAAAATAATCATCTGGACAGTTTTCAAACATTTGCTCTAAAAAATTCTGAAGCTTGGAAAATCTTGAGTTGCATAACTCCTCTGTTTTAAGATTATGAACTCTATAATGATAGAACCAGCCGTGTTTAAAGGATTTATGTTTGATCATTAAAATCAACAAAAAAGTAGTTAAAAATAGAATTTATAAAAATTTAAAAAATTAATTTTATCTTTTCTTTCTTTTTAACATACCTTCTATTTTCTTTTCCTCTACTTCAATCCTTGCTTCTTCTGCGAGAATCTTTCTTGTGAGTCTTTCAATATTGCCATCCACTCTGGCTATTCTTCTTTCCATAAGAACCAAGATTCTAAGACTGTAAACTATTGCTGCTAAAGTTCCTATTATTATGGAAAGCGTTACGCTCTGAATATCTAATCCCATCTTTAAAGCCACCTCTTTTTAGATTAAAAAACATGTTTTTAATGTATTAATATGGGATTGACACCTCATTATTTAAAAATATTTCTAACTATAGGTGATAAAATCTAAGAATTTGGGAAAAAGATTAAATGTTTTAGGATTTTAAGACTTCTGATGCTTTTGGCATATCTTGCCACTGTTTCTCAAACATGTTCTGCACAGCAGAAGTGAAATAAGGGGTATTTACCCATACTCCCACATCATAGGTCGGGTGTACTTTCTCATCATCCAAAAGCATAAATGTTATTTCATTATCATCAACTATCAAGAATCTGGCAGAAATCTCATTTGTATGTCTTATTTCTGCAAAATCTTTTAGCATCTCAACAGCTGCAGATGCTTCTTTTGTTATCGGGGCAGCAATTCTTACTTTGATGCCTTTTTCCTTGAGCTTCTTCAATGTACTTCTCATTGCTTCTGCTTTTCTGGTAAGACCTTGTGTAGAAGTTAAGATTGTAACTGATTTTTCTGCTTTTTTCAAAGCAAGAATTAAGTGATTGTAAAGATTGTTTCTTCCCTTAATACTACCTGACAGATCTGAAGGCTCTATAAGCTCAACACCTTGGGTATGTAGAAGTTCTAGTTCCTTAAGGATTTTGCCGCCTTTAAGCTCATCAAGCATTTTGGCTTGACTATCTGCATCTTCTTGAACTCCTTTCTTGACTCTCTCCAAGACTTCTGCAGGAGGCACAGCAATATATTTTATTGGCTTGCCGATTTTCATTACAATAAAGCCTTTCTTTTCAAGGCTTTCGAGAACATCATATGATCTTGATCTAGGGACATTGGCAATGTCAGATAACTCACCAGCAGTTGATATGCCTCTGCTAAGCAAAGCAGTCCAAAGCTTGCTTTCATAGGTATTTAAGCCAAAATCTTTTAGTTTGCTTAAAAATTGTTTCTGTATAATCATTGTTTATACCTCATAAAACTCTTTCCTGGCCGAATCACCTTATTTCTTGTTCTAAAGGCGAATTTGTGTTTATTATGAATAAAAAACCTGAATTTTGGTTTCTTTGTTTTTATAAAGCCTTATTTTACGTTTAATCTGACTTTATAGCATAGTAATGCCATTTTCCGTGATACTACTCTAGAAGGGATAACCTCTATATAAACCTTTTGATTTCGTTATTATTCTTGAGTAGCAAATCATTTATATAGCTGAGAAAACTACAATTTACTTAAAAGCTATTTGATTATTTAAGAACAAATCTACCCTCTCAATAGTACCTTCTGGGAGCTCTAAAGCCCTAGAATAAGTCTTTTTAGGAAAATAAAGGGTAAATGGCTTGAAATTCTCTTTTATCTCAACCACTTTATTTGAGTTGTCTAGAAGCACTAAATCTATTGGATAGAATACAAAGAACATATGGAATGAGGCTTTTGTGGGTTTTTTGAAGCTGAATACTAAGCTATTGTCTTTTAGTTTGGACTTTCTTGAGAACATTAAGCCAATGGATTTTGATAGAACTGAGTTTAGTGTTTTGTATTTTTTAGAAATAACCTTTTTGTTTGAGGTGTTTGTTATCATCCTAAACTCATTTCAAACCAGTACTTCCAAACCCACCCTCGCCTCGAGAAGTTTCCTCTAAGTCGTCAACTTCTACAACTTGTGGAGATTCAATTTTTTGGATTAGAATTTGTGCAACTTTTGTGTTTTTGGCTATCTCAAAATTTTCTTTTCCGAGGTTAACCATGACTATGCCGACTTCTCCTCGATAACCTGAGTCAATTACACCTGCCATTGTTTTAATTGATTTTTTTGCAGCATGCCCTGATTTGTCCCACACTAACGCAACAAACCCATCTGGCACTGCCATAGAAATTCCAGTCTTAACAACCTTAGTTTCACCTGGCGCAACCAATGTATCCTCAGATGCATAAATATCCATACCTGCATCTCCAGGATGAGCATAAGCAGGTGCTTTCACATCAGGAGTTAGTTTTTTGATTTTTACGTGCATGATTGACTAGGTTTTGGATGTGGTTTAAATTAATTGTTGTTATAATCTGTTATAATCTTTCCATATAGAAAAAAATAGAAGGATCTTAATTAACCAATAATCCCTTAATCTCCAAATGAAATAAAGGGGTCAACTAGTCTCAAAAACAGCAGTATTTATAAAGAAGTAGATTATTTAAAAATTTGAATTTAAAAAGTATTTAAATAAGGTTAAGGGGCTTAAAAAGCCATTAACAGTCTTATTATAACGATTGGGGGGTATATAAAATGGCTGAAGAAGAAAAAAAAGATAAAACACCTGAAAAAGGAAAAATAGACATAAAAGTGGTAAACATCGTTATTAGCTCGTCTCTAGAGCATGATATTCCGCTCGAGAAAATGGCTGCTACTCTAAGCAACACAGAATATAACCCAGAACAGTTCCCTGGACTGGTTATAAGGATTAAAGATCCTAAGACTTCTGCATTGATTTTTAGCTCAGGAAAAATTGTTTGTACCGGCGCTAGAACTATGGAAAATGTAGAAAAATCAATCCAAGAAATAATCAAAAGCTTGGAAAAAATCAATATTAATATCACAGTTAAGCCAGAACCAAAAGTACAGAACATAGTAGCATCTGGAAGTATTGGGATGGTACTTAACTTAAATGAGCTTGCTATGAAGCTAGAAAATACAGAATATGAGCCAGAACAGTTCCCTGGACTGGTTTACAAGCTTCCACAAGCAAAAGCTACTTTCTTGCTGTTTAGCAACGGCAAAATAGTCTGCACAGGCACCAAAAGCGAAAAAGAAGTGCATGAAGCAGTGGACAAACTTATTGAAAATCTTAAAAAAGTCCAGTAAACTACCCCTTTATTTGGGAGGTGTCATTGGACTAAAAATAAGATAATCTACTGTGTGGAGTGTTGTTTATCCCAACAAAGGGATAAGCCTTAAAACCTCGCCTTCACACCCCAATATCATAAGATTGTCCACTCAAAAAATGGAAGCTGCAGAACAAATAAAGAGGTTTCAGGAATTTCTTGAAACCGATTACCAAGCAAAACTGCTTGAGTTAGTAAGCAAAGGTAAACATAGTATAAATCTGGATTTCTCAAAACTTTCAAAATTTGATCCTGAACTTGCAGATTATTTGCTTGAGGTTCCTGAAGATTCTATTAAAGCAGGAGAACTCGCAGTAAAAGAATTTGATTTTCCTGCGAAAGCTGTAAAACACTTTAGAGTGAGATTTTTTAATCTCCCCAAAAGCCAGGAAACAAAGATCAGAAATATAAGAAGCAGACATCTAGGAAAGTTTATTATCATTGATGGATTAGTCAGGCAAAAATCAGATGTTCGTCCTCAAGTTACGACAGCAAAGTTTGAATGTCCTAGTTGTGGAAATAAAATCAATGTTCTTCAACTTGATACAAAATTCAAAGAACCATCAAAATGCAATGCTTGTGGAAGAAAAGGAAGATTTTGGCTTTTGGATAAAGAGCTAATTGATGTTCAGAAGATTGTTCTTGAGGAATCCCCAGAAACACTTGAAGGAGGAGAACAGCCTAAAAGAATTAATTTGTTCTTAAAAGATGATCTTGTAAGTCCTTTAGGAGATAAAAAAACAAATCCTGGAACAAGAATCCTGATCACTGGTATAGTTAAAGAGATTCCTATAATTCTCAGAACTGGCGGCCAATCCACTAGGTTTGATCTGATGGTTGATACAAATTTTGTTGAAACTGTTGAAGAAGACTTTGGCGACATAACAATAACAGCAGAAGAAGAACAGCAGATTAAAGAAATTGCAAAAGACAAAAAAGTTTACAAAAAAATGATGGATTCCATGGCACCTTCTATTTATGGTCATGAACGTATTAAAGAAGCTATTATCTACCAACTTATGGGTGGTGTGCAAAAAACAAGAACTGATGGAGTAACCAGTAGAGGAGATATGCATGTATTGTTAATTGGCGATCCTGGTTCAGGAAAATCTCAGTTACTTAAGCGTGCAACAAACATTGCTCCAAAAGCAAGATATGTAAGTGGTAAGGGTGCTTCTGGTGCTGGTTTGACTGCAGCTGTAGTCAGAGATGACTTTCTTAAGGGATGGGCACTAGAAGCAGGTGCATTGGTTTTAGCCAATAAAGGATTTGTAATGATTGACGAGCTTGATAAGATGAGTAAAGAAGATGCTAGTGCGATGCATGAGGCATTAGAACAGCAGTCAGTCACAATTTCAAAAGCAAACATTCAAGCAACATTAAGAGCAGAAACAACTGTACTTGCTGCAGCAAACCCTAAATTTGGAAGATTTGATCCTTATGAAATGTTAGCAAAACAAATTGACATGCCTTCGACATTAATCAATAGGTTTGACTTGATTTTTACAGTAAGAGATATTCCTAATAAACAAAAAGATGAGGAAACTGCCTCTTTTATTCTCCACCTACATCAAAAAGCTGATTCTGTGAGTGGAGAGATCTCTACTGAATTGCTGAAAAAATATATTGCATTTGTCAGACAGAGAATTAAACCAAAACTTTCTGAACCTGCTCTCACTGAGATTAAAAGTTATTATATAAAAATGAGGGATACCGGCTCTGAGGATGAAGGCGCAATCCAACCAATACCGATTTCTGCCAGACAACTGGAAGCATTAGTGAGATTGTCTGAAGCCAGCGCAAAAATAAGATTGTCAGAAGTTGTTGAATTGGAAGATGCCAAACGAGCAATTGACTTGCTGCATTACTGTCTTGCCCAGATAGGTGTTGATCCTGAAACAGGAAAGATCGATATTGACAGAATTTCTAGTGGAATTAGTGCTTCTCAGCGTGGGAAAATTTTTCAGATGAAAGAACTAATAACAGAACTTGAAGATAAAATAGGTAAAAGCATTCCTACTGATGATATAATCAAAGCGGCAACTGACAGAGGCATACCTGAAGAACAGGCAGAAGAAAGTATAGAAAAACTAAAGAGATCTGGTGATATTTACGAGCCTAGAAGAGGCTTCATAAGCAGGATATGACTATGGAAACTGCAGAAAATAAACAACCGAATTCTGAAACAAGTTTTAAAAGGCAAACAGCTGTCAAAGCAAGAATAAAAGATCTTCTTCATGGAGAATACATTGTCAAAGATGGTTGGCAGCCAAATGTGTTGAGATTGAAAAATAATCAAGAACTCTCTAGAGTTAACCTTATGGGAATTATTGTGGATAAAGGAGCTAATGAAGAAAAAACTGCTGTTTTGGATGATGGTGATAATCAAATTATGATAAGAGTGCTGGATGAAGGAAATCCTTTGGAAAATTCCAATATGGGTGATGTTTCTGTTGTTATTGGAAGACCGAGATTATTTAACAATGAGATTTACATAATGCCTGAAATTGTTAGAAAAATTGATAGCACAAAATGGATGGAAATTAGAAAGATTGAGCTTAACAAGTTGTTTGGAAGTATTGTTTATACTGAAAAGGATCTTAAGAAAACTGTTGAAAACAAACAACAAATTAACATCAGTGAAAATACTGTTGAAAAAGAAAAGGTTATTTCAGAGATTATTTCAGATCAAGAAATTGTTAAAGAAGAATCTTTAGTTATTAAAGAAGAGAATTCTGCTGAGAGAATAATAAAAATCATCAAGGATCTTGATACAGGTGATGGTGTTGATATTGATTATCTTCTTGAAAAATACAATAAAGATGATGGAGAAAAGATAATTTCAGACCTTATGAAATCAGGGGATATTTTTGAGATTAAAGCAGGAAAAGTAAAAGTTTTGGAATAGATGAGTAGATAGATAAATTAAATAAAAGTGATTGATTTACTTTCTTTTTTTCTTATGCTTTGGGTGTTGTTTCTTGGATGTTTTTGTTGGAGGTTTGGATTTCTTCAGAGTATGTTTTTCTTTCACTACCCTTATATGGGTTGGGTGAGTGGTTTTGCAAACTATTCTTCCACTAAATCCTAATGCCCAATAGAAATAGATAAATACTATTAAAGAGGCTAATGTTAGATAGATTAAAAACTGAGTCAGCACCATCTCACCAAAGCCCCCATATGAGGATGCAATAATTGCTAAAATGACAACATATATTAGTGAAATGTACGCCCGCCCTTTTTTTGGAATCACATCATTAAATTTCTTTGCATAAACATAACCTAAAATAAATGGTGTAATGATGTCTCCTAAGGGTATTGTTTTTTTTATGTGCAATAGCTCTAGCAACAACATGATTACTTTATTCAGTGCTATGCTTAATAATACTGCAAATACTCCCATAAACCAGTAATTTTGAAATAGTGTTTTGTTTTCCATTATAATTGATTTTTTTAGTTAATTTTATTCTACTCTAAATATCATGGTTTAAAACATTAATGGAGTTATATAAACTTCCATAAATGCTGCTATAGTAAGAATAAGACACGCCAAAAGCAATAAGTCAGCTGAATCTAGTAGTATTTTATCGAATTTTTTTGTGAGGAAATGATGTCTTATCATTGATACTGATATTATGCCTCCTGCCAACCCTCCAACAAAGTAAGCAGTTATTTCTGGTATGCCGTGAATTAAGTAACGCGCCATCCCTAATGAAACTGAAGAAAAGTAAAGCGCTAGTTTATCAAAACCAAATTGAGCAGCATAGTTTGCTATATTGCTTTTTGCAAATACCCCTATTGCTACTGCTACGACAGAAGCATTCCATGTAAGTATGAATATTGCTCCTGCCCCATAAAAGAATGCAAAAATCACGCAAAAAATGAGCACCTTTAGATTGTTTAAAAGAATTTTTGAAAAAAGTGTTGTGTTTGCGATTTGATGTGATGTGATGCCATTATTTATGTCCTTTATTGTTGAGACTTGAATTGAAAAAACCTGATTTGCCATGTCCTGCGGCATCAACACATACCAAAAGGTAAATGAAATTACAATACCCAAAAAAAGAAAAACAAAAAAGGATAATGCTCGGGAATGCTCTTTCAATAAAAAAGTCTCTGTTACATTCTCAATTGTGTCTTTTGCTTCCTCTGCTTTGATTGTCTTGTAAATCAAAGGTGTTGAAGCTAAGACAGTAAGAAAAACCGCAACTAAAGAGGCTTGTGATTTAAAGAGTTGGATGCCAATAAACAAAGAAACTGAAGAGATTAGTATGCCAATAAAAAACATCTCCCAAGGATGTTTTTCTGCTTGGTTCGGCTCTAGAATATCTTCAAGTACCATAGGTTTTATTTTTAATTAGTGATTTTTAAAGTTTCTGGTGATTATGTTGTTGTTTTCCATGAATTAGTTTATGTATTGCTGATTTCTCTTAAAAATCAAACATTACATTAAATGCTACTATTAAGTGTAAATCGACAAAATTAAGTACCAAACCAACAATAAAATATTAGCCAAAGATTACATTATCCCTATTTATATACTAATATTTAAAAACATAGAGAGAAAGGAAATAATGATGGTTAAACTTGAGAAAGGTGGAGATAAAAGAAAACTACTCTTCAAACTTAAAAATGCTCTAAAAAGGGAATGCTCTTTAGAACAACAAATTCAAGATAGTGTTAAAGCAGATATTGGTAATTTATGGAAAGACATTGAATATCTTATTGGTATGCAAGAAGTTCTAAGTGTGATTGTGAAACTTTTTTTAGCACGACATCCAATACAAACTTTTTCTGAAAATGAAAAAAAATTATTTTATGAAGATGTTAAAAATTTATTAGGTAATAAAGATTCCTTGCTGCAAAGAACTAAAGAAGCACAAATAAGGGAAATAGAACAATTGGGTGTTGAGAACTGGTTTGAAAGATATGAAAAATTTCTTTCTTATCTTAATTACATGATTTCGGAAAAAGAGAGGGGTGTTGACAGAAGAGAGTTTCTTGGAATGGGTACAGGTGGTTTTTTGGGGTTGATTGGATTGAGAACTAGGCCTTTAACTAAAACAATTGAAATGATTTCTTCTGCAATTGGAAGCACTAATCCGACTGTCTTAATCATCTCTGGCCACACACAAAAAGGTGGTGGTGCGACTTCTTATAGTAGAATAGGTGAATATGTATTTAATGATTGGGTTGTAAGAAATTTCATACAAAAAAAATACCAGATTAATGATGTTAGCTACAGAGTTATAGAAGCTACAAAAAATATAGGTTTAAAAGAAAGAGTGGATTATGCTAATAGAATTAATTTAAATCTTTATATTGAGGTTCATCATGACTCTGCTCAGCCAGAAGATATTGAAAAGGCAAAAAAAGCTGGAAATGATAGTGCTCTTTGGGATCAACTTAGTGGTTTTTCAATACATTATTCAGAAGAAAATAAATATCCTGAAAAAAGCAAAAATTTTTCAAGAATTTTGGCAAAAAACATGATAAACTCAAATTTTAAACCAAATTTATATCATGCTGATGTTGAAGATATGGAATGTATAGATAGATCGATGGGAATTTACAATAGAGTCTCACCACATGGATTGTATGTTCTCAGAAAAATAGAATGCCCTTCAATAATTATTGAATGCGGCTTCATCATCAATCCAAAAGAAGAAAAAAGATTGATGACGCCTAAAACCCAGCGAAATATAGTAAACGCTATTAATCTCAGTTTAAAAGGGTATCTTAGTCCAATTAAAAAAATTAAAAAAAGTTCTGAGCCTTCTGAAGATGTTTTTAGAGCTTGATGAGGGGCATATTTCTCTTTATTCCCTTTAATCGTTCCCTTTAATATTTTTAATATTTTTAATCAATACATTTATATAATTGCCTCTTATCTTTGTTTTCCATGGTTCTCGACTATCAAAAAATGTTGAAAAAAGCTAGAGAAGACCTGCCTGACTCTGTTATCAAAGCAGAAAGATTTGAAATACCTAAAGTTCGAGGCCATCTTCAAGGCAACAGAACAATCATAAGTAATTTCAACCAAATAGCAAGTGAACTTAGGCGGCCGGTGGAGCATATCCTCAAATATCTTCTGAAAGAGCTAGCTACACCTGGTGAATTAAAGCAGAGTGGATTGATTATAGGAAGCAAGGTTGCTGCTTCAAGAATCAATGAAAAAATAATTCAATATGCCCGGCAGTTTGTGCTTTGCAGAGAATGCGGCAAACCAGACACTAAAATTACAAAAGAAGATAATGTCTCTTATTTGATATGCACTGCTTGTGGTGCAAAGTATTACATAAAAGCATAAAAACTTGATTTTGGTTTCTTGAAGATGTATTATATGTGTGATTTTCTGATTCTATTGCTTTAGGGTTTGTCTGTTAAAGCGCCACTCAAAAAACCCCTTTTCAATCGAAAGGTTTATAAACAAATCCCCTATTTTGAAGTAATTAATCGGAGATGTCAACAATGAGTAGTAAAAAGGTTTTTTTGGTGTTTTTCATAGTTATCTCGCTTCTAATTAGCCAAATCGGTATTGTGGGGGCTGTTACAGAAGATTTCAATGTTTATGCTCAAAGCGAGGTTCTTTCTGGATGTGCTTGTGGCGTTATAAACAATCCAATAACTATTGAGAATACTGGAACAGTTACAAGCACTTATGGGTTATTTCAAGAAGGCGCAGCCTCTAAATGGTCTATATTGACAAAGAAAGAGCTTATTTTAAAAAATGGGGATAAAGAAGGTGTTGGTTCCTTTATAAATGTCCCTTGTTCTGCAAGAGGAGAATATGATATTAAGACAACTATCCAAACACTATTTGACAATGTTTTAGAGATCAACCAAAACATAATAATTAATCAATGCACAAATATTCAAGTAATTCCTGTAACTAACTCCCTACAAAGTGCGCCTTGTAAGCCACTAACATATGAGTTCTCAATTACAAACACAGGAACCTTTATTGAAAGTTATAGGATTTCATTAGAACCTAAAAATGAATACAACAAATATGTAACTTTGAGTGACAATATAGTTCTGCTTCAACCAGGCGAAAGTAAGAGTGTTTTTGCTTATGTGAACCTTCCTTGTGATGTATATGGCCAGCACGGTTTTGAGTTTTATGTTGAAGCTGAAAGTAATGCTTTGGAAGCAATTGTGCCTTTTGTGGTAGATATTCTTCCTGAATATGATTATGAAATCCACTTAGAAGAGAGATATGATGGAATATGCCAAAACACAGAAAACACGATCCAGTTTAAAGTGAGTAATGAAGATGAGATTGCAAATGAATATGAATTAAGTATTATTGAAGCTCCAAAATTTGTGGAATTGCTTAATGAAAGTGTTGCTCTCTGGGGTAACCAAGATGGTGTTTTGAGCCTTAATGTTTCTACAGTTGATGTTGAAGAAGGCGAATATGAAGTTAGTATAAAAAGTTTAAGTGTTAGAGGAGATATTAACAAAACTATAACAACTACACTATCTGTGGAAAATTGTTATGATATTTCTGTTGAACTTGATGTTGAAGAAGATAATATACTAACCTGTGAAACAAAAACATTCACAGCAAATGTAACAAATAAAGGTACAAGAGGCGGCGACATAGGTATTGTTTTAATAGGTCCTGAGTGGGCTGGTATAGTTATCCCTAATGCAAAAACAATTGCAACCAACCAGAATAATACCACAAGTGAAGATGCAGAAGAACAGGACGAAGTTGATCAGATTGAATTCGGAAAGTCAATGTTTTTGAATGGTGGCCAACAAAAAGATCTGGAAATTACTGTTGGTAATCCATGTGATGAATTTGATGATTATGAAATAGGAATAGTTGTTGGTTTGGTAAGTTACCCTGATGTTGAAGCAGAAGATTATCTTGAGCTTGAAGTAATTGACATGGTAAAAGGTTATGATAGTGTTATAAAAGCTCCAAATAAGATAAAAACAGATTATAATGGCACAGTAGAAACCATAACAATCCAAAACAATGGAATAAGGGATATTGAATATGATTTAACTGTTGCAGGATCACCTATTGGGCAGCTTAACCAAACAACAATAACAATACCCCAAAAACAAGAGAGAGATGTTTCTCTCATAATAACTCCTGCTCAAAATTTAGAAGAAGGAGAATATGCTATCAGTATAGATGCAGAACCTGAAAAATCAGGAATATTATTTACAAAAGAGATTGTTGTGTCTGTAGGAGAAAGCCAGAACATTGGTTTAGGCACTATTTTGGTGATTTCAATTATTCCTTTAGTTCTAGCAATACTTATTTTATTAAGCATTCTACTCATTAAAAAAAGAAAGAAAAGAAAACCCTTGGTTGAGAAAGAATCAGAAAAACCCGGCAAAAAAAGATCAAAGACAGAAGAGCTTAGCTATTTAATCAAAACAGAACCTTTATTGAGGAAAAAAACAGATTATGGAAAACCCCTTAAAATAGCAGGACTTTTAATCCTATTAGGTTTGATTGTTTGTGGTATTGGTGCTTTAATCTATTTCTCAGATGATGTTATTGAAGGATTAGGTATTAATGGCACTATTAGTTCCTGGTTAAACCAAACAAAACAACCATCAAATCAAACAGACCTGCCTGCTGTCCCTGAAATAGTTGAAGAAGATCAAGAAGAAGTACAAGAAGTACAAGACAGGTCCATTTATTTGGGTGAAGAGGAAGGATTATTTGAAAAAGAAAACACAGTCAAACTCAAAAATGAACCTGTGATAGTTCCTTTAATGATCACTAATAGAAACAAGGAAGAAACAGAATTTAAAATAAGAACAACAGATAGTGTGGATTGGATAGAAGCCACACCACAAACCCTAAAACTTAAACCAGGAAGAGAAGGAAAAGTATTATTGAACATCACACCAAAAGAAAGCCTTGAAGAAGGATTATATGAAGTAATGGTAAAAGTAGAAACAGAAAAAGATGGTAAGAGGGAATTCAAGCAGGTGGATTTCAAGATTGACAAAAGCAGAGGTTTTTTTAGAGAATATTTGTGGTTTTTTGTGGGTGGAATGATAGTGACAGGAATTACACTTTTTGGTGTGGAAAGAAAGCTCAGAAAGAAAAAAAGAAAATAAAAAGGAAATAATGCTAGAATGAAAAAAGAACCAATAAAGAAGAAAAAGGGAAAAGTTAATATGGGCATTCTAGTAGGCGGTCTCGGTGCTTTATTGATAGTTATTGCTGTTCTGATATCTGCGTTTTATGTAAATTATGAGCCAATTAGTTTATTGAATGAAACAGAATCAAATAAAACAATTGATGATCTTGGAGAAGAAGAAAAGGAAGAAGTGGAAGATATTCCTGATAAAGAAGATGAAGAAAAAGAGGAAAAAGAAGAGGAAAAGAGGAAAAAGGTTGTTGTCATCAAAAATGAAACTACTGTTGTTCCATTTACAATTAAAAACACAGAAAACACAGAAAAAAAATATTCTATAAATTTGGATGTCGGTTCAGAGGAAACTCCCTGGATTGAGATTAAAGAAAGGGAGATTAGAATTGCTCCTTATAGCAACGAAACAATTGATATTTATGTCACACCAGGTATTGAGCTTGAAGAAGGAGTTTATGAAATTGATATCGGCTTCAGTGATGAAGAGGGAATTGTGGCAAAAAAGGTTGTTATTGAAGTTAGAGACAGATCAAGATTTTTAGAAGTCCTTTTTGGTTATTTGCCGTTTGTTGCAGCAGGCATTGCGGTTTTGGGTATTATTTTATTCTTCTTGAACAGAACCTCAACAAAAGGCAGCACAACTACAACTAAACCAGGTAAAGTAGAAAAAATGGCCGCTAAAGAAAAACAAGTTAGCAAACCAGCAAAAGAAACTTCTAAATGGGTTAGAAAAGAAATTAAAGACATTAAGAAACGTCAACTTCCTTTGAAAACAAACTTCCAAAAAACAAAAATAAAAATTGGTGGTTTTTGAGTTTTGAGTTAGTGCTTAGTAATTCTTAGTTATCGGTTTTTCTTTTAAGATTTTGTTCTAGATTTGTTTAAGTTATGTTGAAATTGAGTTAGATTAGAAAGAAAAATAAAATAAAAATGGGGACGCTGGGACTTTCGTAAGATTTCTTAAAATTCTGAAACCTTTATTCGAACCCAGATCCGCTGGTCTCTTCCTTGAAGCAATGTACTTCAACAGACCATAGCTTTAATCATTGCAACAGAAACAACAAAGATCTGTTGTTTGGTTTCTGCAGCTCATCGCTCCAATATTGGAGCCAGCTATTCTAGCCAGGCTGTACCTAAAGAGCTATGCTTTTTAGTTTATACTACGCCCCCATTTAGACGTATGGAGTTATGGGTTTGGTGTTTGTATTTAAATTTTTAGAATATTTGATAGAGTATTTGTTTGTATTTGATTATTAAGAAGAATATTTTAGGAAGAGTATTGAGAAAAATTAGTTGTATTAACCTGACAGACCCCTTCATTTCTCCTGGAAAAACCCCCTGTGGGTGTTTCTCTGCTCTTGTTTTAGTTTATTTTTAAATAACCTTCTTTCTTGTTTTATTTTTCTTATATTATATTATATTATATATATTTACTATATAGAAATATAATAATATAATAAAGAAACAAAAGAACCGCACACTTTAAAAAACAAGTTCCACAGGAAACAGGGGGGTATGATACTTCCACAGGAAATAACACAAAACCAAACCAAATTTAGTACTTTCAAGGCCCGAAACCACCAAATTCAGATCATTTATCAATCTTAAACTCCCCCACAACAATATTTAAAAACCTTTGTTTCAAATGGAACTTTCCAATGAGTAAAACAGAATTAGATGGTTTTTTTGAAAAATACCTTGAAACACAACCACTTTTCTCAGATAAGTCAGTTCTCCAAACCTCTTATACCCCAGAAGACATTCCCCACAGAGAAGAACAGATCAAAACCATAGCTAACATCCTCGCGCCCTGTTTAAGATGTGAAAAACCCTCAAATCTTTTTTTGTATGGCAAAACAGGCACAGGCAAAACATTGACAGTCAAACACACTACAAATAAAATACTCTCTCTTGCTAAGGAAAGAAACATCCCCATCAACATTTGTTATCTTAATTGCAAATTAAAAAAAACAGCAGACACAGAATATAGAATAATAGCTCAAGTAACAAGAGAATTTGGCAGAGAAATCCCACCAACCGGCCTCCCCACAGATGAAGTGTATAGATTGTTCTTTGAGGTGATTGATAAGGAAAAGCAAACAATAATACTTGTTTTAGACGAAATTGACCACCTCATCAACAAAACAGGGGATGAGATCCTCTATAATTTGACAAGGATAAACTCAGAACTAAAAAATGCGCAAATATCAATCATAGGAATTTCCAACAACCTAATTTTTGTTGACAACCTAGACCCAAGAGTCAAATCTTCCCTTTCAGAAGAAGAGCTTGTTTTTCCACCCTACAACGCTCTTCAGATCCAAGACATACTTGCCAAAAGAGCAGCCAAAGCATTTGAAAAAACCACAATAGAGCCCGGGGTGATTGAAAAGTGTTCTGCTTATGCAGCCAGAGAACACGGAGATGCAAGAAGGGCTTTAGAGTTATTAAGAGTTGCAGGAGAATTGGCAGAAAGAGAAAACAAACTAAAAGTATCAATAGAACATATAGATCAAGCAGAGGAAAAAATAGAAAAAGACAGAATTGTAGATATTGTAAGCAGCCAGCCAAAACAATTCCAAGCAGCTCTACACGCAATACTTCTCCTTTCAAGAAAGAGATCAGAGAAAATCTTTACAGGTGATGTTTACAACCTTTACACTAAAATATGCTCAAAAACAAAATTACGGCCCCTAACACAAAGAAGGCTCTCAGACATTTTAGCTGAACTGGACATGCTAGGCATAATAAATGTGAAGGTCATTTCAAAAGGCAGATATGGCAGAACCAGAGAGATATCGCTTTCATTACAGGCTTCAACAGAAACAAAAATTTCAGAGATTCTTACAAGAGACTTAGGTCTGCTTTAGTTTTTTGTTATCAAAAATCATCAAAACAAGTTCATATTTTTCATTGAGAGGGGGGCTTTATGAGTGCTGAAATTGAGGCAAAGAAAAAAGAATTAATTGGTTTTTTTCTAGAGAAAGGTCTACTGCTAAGTCCAGAGATATTGGAACATATAGAATCATTAGACAGTATAAAAGATGTTGAACATGCTGTTGAAACTATTAAAGCCAACCAAGAAACAACCACAGAAAACAAAGAATTATTTGTCAATAAAGAGGTTTTTTTAAATTCTTTAAATTCAATAGAAAAAAACCAAAAACCACATCTCTCCCACCCACATCCAAATTCTGAGGAACCTAACAAAATAAAGGAAAACTCAAAAGAAGACCATAAAGAAGATCCAGAAGCAGATCCAAAGGAAGACCCCAAAAAAAATCTAGAGGCCGATCCAAATAAAGATCCAGAGGCAGAACCAAACACAGATCTAAATAAAGAACCAAATAAAAATGCGTCTGTTAATGTTGTTTTTTCTTATTCAGAAAGCCCCAAAAAAAGGGAAATCCAAGATTTTACCAAACTATTCAATATCAGATATGAACGACTAAAAAACATTCTTATGAATAGAAAAGAGCTTCAAGACGCAATCTCAATTTCAAGAGCAAAAACAAAACCCCAAAAAGACCCAGCAACAATAATCGCCATGGTATATACAAAACAGGAAACCAAAAACGGAAACATTATTTTTGAAGTAGAGGATCCCTCAGGCAGAATTAAAGTTTTGGCCAGTAAAAACAACTCTGAAATTCTAAAATTCGCATCTTCCATGGTGCAGGAGGATGTTGTAGGGATTTCAGGTGTACTCGGCCAAGATATAATCTTTGCTAATGAGATAACCCTTCCTGATGTGCCTCTAAATAAAGAATTAAAGAAATGCCCAGAAGAGGCCTTTGCTGTTTTCATCTCCGACATTCATGTTGGTTCAGATTGTTTTTTACCAGAGGAGTTTGACAGATTCATAAAATGGATCAGGCAGGAAGCAGGTAATGATCAGCAAAAAGAGATAGCCAAAAAAGTAAAATATATTTTTGTTGTTGGGGATGTAGTGGATGGTGTGGGGATTTATCCAGGACAACAATCAGAATTAACAATCCAAGATATAAAATCCCAGTATGATGAAGTGGCTAGATTGCTAAAACAAATCCCCCAAGATATCTCAATAATAATCTCTCCAGGCAACCACGATGCATTAAGGATTGCAGAACCCCAACCACTTCTTGATAAAAAGTATGCTGAGCAGCTTTGGGGAATGCCAAATGTCATAATGGTAACAAACCCAAGTATGGTAAATATTAATGCAGTAGAGGGTTTTTCTGGATTTGATGTTCTTCTTTATCATGGTTATAGTTTTGATTGGTATGTTGCTAATGTGGACAGTATAAGGAATTCAGGAGGATATGATAGAGCAGATCTGATAATGAGATTTATGCTTCAGAGAAGGCATTTAGCTCCAGCTTACACATCAACACTTTATGTGCCGGATATTAGGGATGATTATCTTGTAATAAACAAAATACCCGACATTTTTGTTACAGGACACATCCATAAATGTGCTGTTTCTCATTACAAAAACATAACAACCATTTCAGGAAGCTGCTGGCAATCCACAACACCATTTCAGGAAAAAGTAGGCCATAACCCAGAACCTGGAAGAGTTCCTTTAGTGAATCTTAAAACCAGGGAAGTAAAGATAATGAAATTTACCACAGATTAGATCAGTAAATCAGCTTAAATTAGATTAGCAAGGATTAAAATGATAAAAGCATCACCACAAATAGAGAAATATTTTAACTCATTAAAAGAACAGCTAACAAGTGCTTTTCATAAAGCCTCAGAAGCTAGAAAGCTCGGTTTTGATCCTGAGCCAATAGTTGACATAAAGATTGCAAACAATATGGCAGAAAGAGTAGAAGGACTGATTTCCTCTATTGCTCCCCAACTTATTGGTTCCGGCATGACAACTCGAATTCAGGAATTAGAGCAGGAATATGGTGCTTTAGCTTGGGAGGTTGCATTATTAATAGCAGCAGAAGTTTCCCAAGAAAAATTCTGTAAATTCTCTTCAAAAAAAGAAGCTATGGAAATGGGAATAAGAGCGGGGTTTGCTTATCACACTTGCGGGATTGTATCTGCTCCACTTGAAGGTTTTGTAGAGTTATTGTTAAAAAAGAGAAGATCTGATGGTAAAGAGTATTTTGCCATTAAATTTGCAGGCCCCATTAGAGGTGCCGGCGGAACAGCTTCTTCTGTTTGTGTGCTTATTGCAGATTATGTGAGGAAAATAATGGGGTATGCAGAATATGATCCTGATGAAAAAGAACAAAACAGATTCATCACAGAACTCAGAGATTATCATGAGCGTGTTACAAATCTTCAGTACAACCCAACAGATGAGGAGATAAAGTTCTTGGTTAAGAACATTCCAGTAGAAATTGATGGCGATCCAACAGAGATTTTTGAAGTATCAAATTACAAAGACCTTCCAAGGGTAGAAACAAACAGAATAAGATCAGGTGTTTGTCTAGTTCTTTCTATGGTTGCTTTGAAAGCTCCAAAACTTTGGAAAAGAGTTTCTAGTTGGGGCACAAAATATGAGATTGACTGGGCTTTTTTGGAGGAGTTCTTAAAGATACAGAAAAAAGCAAAGGCAAAATCAGGTAGCTCAAACCAAACAAAAGAAGACTCAAAAGAAAAACCAAAGATAACACCAAATTTCACTTATATTGCTGATTTAGTGGCAGGAAGACCAATATTAACACACCCAATGAAGCAGGGCGGCTTTAGACTGAGAATGGGTAGGTCTAGAAGTACAGGTTTTAGTGCCTCAGGAATTCATCCTTCAACACAACAGATACTTAACAAATACATTGCTACAGGCACTCAGTTAAGGGTTGAACGCCCTGGGAAAGCAACAGTTGTTGTTCCTGTGGATTCTATTGAGCCCCCAATTGTAAAACTAAAGAATGGCAATGTAGTGAAGCTTTCTAATGAGGAAGATGCAAAAAAAATCACCAAAGAAATAAGCGAGATATTGTTTTTAGGGGATATACTTTTCAATTATGGTGATTTTTCAGAAAACGGCCACATGTTAGTTCCGTTAGGTTATTGTGCTGAGTGGTATGCTCAAGAATTGAAAAAGAAATTATTAGCTGAGTTTCCCTCTTTAGATTTTGAAAAGAGCGAAGAATTGAGCGAAGAATTAACCAAATCAACCACACTCAATAAAGAAAAGATAAAATCATTGATTGAATGCCCTTTAACAACAAAAATAACATTGGATGAGGCTGCTATTTTAAGCAAAAAATTATCCTTACCATTACATCCAGACTTTATTTTCTATTGGAACTGCATAACAAGAGAAGATTTTTCAAAACTTATTGATTGGCTGGCCAAAGCAAAAATCGAAACACAGGACAGTTTTAAAATAATCCTTCCTAAACAAGAAGAGAAAACCCTCCTCGAAGGTATAGGTGTGCCGCATATTCTTGCCAGCAACGAATATGTTGTCATTGAAAAGGAAAATGCAAAAGCATTTCTTTTTAATTTAGGGGTTTTTGATCCAAACAATGCTGATTTTAATACAGATATAATTTCTTCTGAGTTAAAAGAGAAATTTTCTAAACTTTCCATTAACCCAGATCTTTCTGTTTTGGAAATGATAAATCAAAATTCCCCTGTAGAGATAAGGGATAAGTGCGGCACTTTTATCGGCGCAAGAATGGGTAGGCCAGAAAAAGCTAAAATGAGAAAGATGATTGGCTCACCACATGTTTTGTTTCCAGTAGGGGATGAAGGGGGCAGGCTTAGATCGTTCCAAGCTTCTTTGGCAGCAGGAAAAGTGACTTCAGATTTTCCTTTGTTTGACTGCCCCGAATGCGAAAACAGAACAATTTACAAGGTCTGCGAGAAATGCAATGAAAAAACAAATCAACTTTATCTTTCCTCGGTAAAAGGCATTGTAAGACAGCAAAATTCTTCTGAAGATAAAACCTTCCAGCGGCAGGAGCTTGACATAAAACATTATTTCGAACAAGAACTAAAGTTTTTGAAGGAAAGAACATTTCCCGACTTAATTAAAGGCGTTAGAGGCACAAGCAATAAAGATCACCTGCCGGAGAGATTGCTCAAAGGAATACTCCGAGCAAAGCACAAGATATATGTCAACAAAGATGGCACAACACGTTATGACATGTCAGAGCTTCCAATAACACATTTTAAACCAAATGAGATACAGGTTTCTCTCGAAAAACTAAAAGAATTAGGTTATGAAAAAGACATAAATGGCAAGGAAATAACTTCTCAGGATCAGATTGTTGAGATAAAACCACAAGACATAATTTTACCCTCAAGTTCTATGTCTTTGGATGATCCTGCAGACCATGTTTTGCTCAATGTTGGAAACTTTATTGATGAATTATTAGTAAAACTCTACAACCAAAAACCTTTTTATAATCTAAATTCCTCAAAAGATCTGATAGGGCATTTAGTTGTGGGGTTAGCACCGCACATTTCTGCAGGCAGCCTCGGCAGGATTATAGGTTTTTCTGATACACAAGGAATGCTGTGCCATCCATTGTTTCATGCGGCTATGAGGAGAGACTGCGACGGGGATGAGGCGTGTGTAATATTGCTTATGGATGCTTTGCTTAATTTTTCAAGAAACTACTTGCCTGATAAAAGAGGTGCAAAAACAATGGATGCACCATTAGTTTTAACTTCTATTCTGGTGCCTTCTGAAGTGGATGACATGGCTCACGGTATGGACATCGCTTGGAGCTATCCTCTTGAATTTTACGAGGCTGCTTTAGAGTATAAAATGCCATGGGATGTAAAAATAACCCAAATAAAAAATGTGCTTGATACTGAAAAACAATATGAAGGTATGGGATTTACTCACTCCACAGCTAATATTAATTCAGGCGTTACTTGTTCTGCTTACAAAACTTTACCGTCGATGGAAGAGAAATTGCTTGGTCAGATGGAGATTGCAGAGAAAATAAGAGCTGTTGATGAATCAGATGTTGCCAGATTAGTTTTAGAAAAACATTTTCTTAAAGATACCAGGGGAAATTTAAGAAAATTCTCTCAGCAACAATTTAGATGTGTTAATTGTAATGAGAAGTTCAGGAGAATACCTTTAATTGGCAGATGCACAAAATGCAATGGTAAAATAATCTTTACTGTTTCAGAGGGCAGTGTCATAAAGTATCTCGAGCCCTCTATTAGTTTGGCAAATAAGTATAATGTTCCTTCTTATGTCAAAGAAAGTTTGGAAATTACTAAAAAAAGAATTGAAGAAGTCTTTGGGAAAGACAAAGAACGTCAAGAAGGTCTTGGTAAGTGGTTTGGTTAGGTTTTTTTGTATATCTCTTTTCTATGATCAAAACAATTGATAATTATTTTTTTCTTTTCCATCCTATATATTATTCTAAATGGAGGAATCTTAATACTTCTATGGTTCTTCAATCTATATTTTAATGGTTTTCCTGAGTCAGGGATTTCTTCTAATTTCCTAATCTGTTTTATGATTTTTAGTCTTGTAGACTTATCTTTAATTTTTTTGAAATCTTTCTTAAATTCTTCAGAAAATATGATTTCCATTTTATTTTTTTGTAAAACTTTTTAATTCATTAATAAGTCATCAATCTCTTCATCAGTCATAGAAGTATCTGCTTTTATAATCTTTCCCTGTTTTATTTGTTCTTCAGTGTTTTCTATTTTCTCTATTAATTTCAAATCCTTGCTTAATGCTTCTTTTTTTATCTGTTTTAGCAAAATATTGCCTCCTTCATTAAATACTATGAATTTGGTAGAGGGAGCTATACCCGCATCTTTTCTAACTTCAATTGGGATGACTACTTGGCCATTTTGCGAAATTTTAGTTATTGCCACTTCCATTAAAATCACCTTTACAATTCATTTTAATATTAAAATTCATTTTATATATAAACTTTTTGGTTTTTTGATTAATACTTTTAATTTTTTCTATATAGAAAATATTTACTTTTCAAATTTATTTGCCTTCCAACCCCAACACCTTTTTATACATCCCTCGCTTTTTATACCAAATATGATTGACATAGCATTTCCTAATAAGAATGAAGAAGAATTCATTTCAGTAGCTGAAAAATTAGGCAGCAAAGGAATCTGTTTTATTTATAAAGAATTACCCAAGAAGGTGGTGCATAGCATCAAAAGGTCAAAACTCCTTTCAAGTTCTGCATCCAGCTCGTCGCGGGGGGTTGCCCCATCTGGGGACGCAGAGCCTTCTATTCCAGAAGACAGAGTTTTGAAGATGCCATGCACCAACTACAAAAACTTACAAAAACTTTCTAGCAAAACTGTTCAAGTGTTTGTAGGAAGCCTTTCTAGAAACACAAAATCTCTTCTCGTACTGGCCAAAAATCCCGGAGAAGAACGTGAATTAATTGAAAAGCACAAACCAGACATAATTTTTGGTATGGAAAGCTCTGAACAAGGTGATTTCATGCACCAACGGAATTCTGGCCTGAATCAAGTACTTTGTAAATTAGCTTTATCCAAGAAAGTGATGTTTGGTGTGGATTTTAATGCAATACTCTCTTCTAACACCAGAAAAAGAGCAGAATTAATTGGCAGGACAAAGCAAAATATCAAATTATTCAGAAAATTTGGCAATGAAGTTGTTTTAGCTTCATTTGCTCAAAATCCATATGAACTAAGAAGCTCCCAAGACCTAAAATCCTTTGGAATAATGTTAGGAATGACTTCTACAGAGGCTAAAAAAGCCCTTGAGAATATTGAGAAGAGAATAATCCTTAATCAAAAAAAGATCTCTGGTGAGTTTTTAGGAGAAGGCATAGAGAAATCATAATATTTATATATCTTGCAATATTATTATAGCACATGCTACAAAATTATAGCAGGTACAGGATTTTAGAACTATTTTTTCTTTACCCCCACAAATCATTCTACATTAGAGAAATCTCTAGACTGACAAATTTAGCCCAACCATCAGTAAAAAACCACCTGAATGCATTATTATCAGATGGTTTGATAAAAAAAGAGGAAAAAGGATTATACCCTGTTTTTTCTGCAGATTTATCCCAAAAACATCATAAGGTTTTAAAAAAACAACATCTTATCCAGAATTTACAGAAAAAAGGATTTGTTGATTATATTGAAAATGAGTTAAGGCCAAATTGTATTGTTGTTTTTGGCTCTGCTTCAAAAGGAGAAGATTCAGAAAAATCTGACATTGATATTTTTATTCAAGCAAAACAATCAAAATTAGATTTGAGAAAATTTGAGAAAGCATTAAACAGAAAAATTCATACTTTTTTCGAGTCAAATATTAAAAAAATTCCAAAAGAATTATTGAACAATATAATCAATGGAGAGGTGATATCTGGATACTTAAAGGTTTTTTGAGGTCGAGAAATGAAAAACTGGGATGATTATTAAAAATGGCACAGGGTTTAAAACCCCACACTTAAGTGCGCCATTTTTAATTCCAAAAATCCGCTAAACTAAAATGCGAGCCTGAAAAACCTCAGACTTTAGTGCGAGGATAAGGCGAGCAATTATCTATTTTAGCCGATTTTTGTTATGTGGATGAAGTTTCAGTAAAGTCTCCTGACCAAGAAAGAGCTTCTGCATTATTAAAAATGGCCTTGCTTAGAGAAAAAAGTTTCACGTTACTTTCTGATAAAGAATTTACAAGCTTAGTGGTTGAAGGTTATTATGAAATTATAAAAGAGTTGATTACTGCATTAATGTCAGTAAAAGGTTTTAAAACACTCAGTCATTCTCTTTTGATTGGTTTTTTAGCTAAATTCTATCCTGAATTTTCAATGGCAGAACTTCATTTGATAGATCAATTGCGAGTAATGAGAAATGATATTGGCTACAGAGGCAAAGCAGTAAATCCAGACTTCTTAGAACGAAATAAAGCAAATATAGACAAAATCCTCCCAAAACTCAAGATTTGCCTTAATTCTTCCTTAAATAATAATTAATATGTAATAATATTTTTAAATAACCTTTATTAATTATTATTAAAAAGAGGGAATTGAATGTCCAGAACCAGATTTAAAGCTAAATTGATTTTTTTAGTTGCATTTATGGTAATTGTTACTTCAATGATTTCTCAATTAGTTTTGGGTCTATTTGGGTGTAGTGCTATTGATGCAGAGTCTCAAGTGAAAATAATCCATTTTAGTGCGGGCGATATAGCAGCTGGACCAGCCGCAAAACAGCAAGAAGGAATTGATAAATGTGCAGCTGAGGCCACAGCCACAGGTATTAGTTATGAATTTGCAGGAGCATTTACTACATGGCAAAACTGGAGGACATTTGCTTCAGAAAATTATGGTTCAAAGTGTAATACCTTTTTAGGTGAAAACATATTTGCTATTTGTGTTGATTCTACTGCAGACATGAGTCTTAAATTATACAATCATGTAAGTACCCCAATCTGTAATCATAAAATTTATCTTAATACACAAGTAATTGCATGGTCTGATTCTACAAGTGATTGGGTTTATCAGGCAACCCCAGGTCAACAACTTTGTTGGCAAGATTATGATCAATACCCAATAAATTCTGATGGACTATATGAGGAATACACAGGAGGGACTCTACCTGAAATAACACCGAGAACCCCTTTCTATTTTACTGGTAAATCAGGCCCCCATCCTGGAAATAACGATTATGATGCTAAGGGTTACTTTAACCCAGTCTATTATCATTCTCCTACGGATTGCAGCGGTATCACTATTTTTAATTGGGGTTGTGGAGATATTACTTGTGATGACTCAGTATCAACAGGCGGGGAAACATTAGGTGTGTTCAATTTACAATGGAGTTGGGATGGAACGGATTGGTCTAATCAAGCAAGCCCTATTCAATTATGTAAAGTTAAAGATGCAGACAGAGATCATGTTACTTCAAGTCATGATAAATGCCCTGATGATTCTATGGAGTACCTTTTAGAGAATTATGATCTTGATGGGGATGGTTATGGTAATGAGTGCGAGGCAGATAATGATATGGATGATGATGGTTGTTCTGATACTCTTGATGCAGACCCCATTCACTATAATTCTGGTCAGATCGATTGTGATAAGTGTCCGTCTGATCCTGATGATGATCCTGATGATGATGGTTATTGTGATGTGGGTGCAGGTCAGGAAGTTACTACACATTATTTGATATCTCCAATACTACTCCCAATTTCCCTTGCTCCAGATGATCCTTTGTGGCCATGTTCTATAAATAATGTAGCCCCCACTAATATTTATGATTCTATTCAGAGTATAACTAAGACTGATAATTGTCCTTTGTGGAGATGTGATTCGACAAAGACACCCCCTTCTCCTTATACTGCTGCTGATCAGCTTGATTGGAATAATTATCCTTTTACGTCTGCAATAGCTATGTGTGATAATCCTGACCAAGCTGATTCTGGTGGTTCTGAATTTGGTGATCAGTGTGATGATTCTGATTCTGATGGTATTTTGGATGTTTATGATGTTTGTCCTGTTTTGGGTCGTGAGCATTCTTTGATTGGTCAGATTGATTTGAATGATACTGGTGAGAAACGTGGTGGTG
>JBHPFW010000018.1:0-30931 GCA_042571645.1 Nanobdellota archaeon | reverse complement strand
GTTTTGTTTGTGGTAATGATTTTGTTGATGATGGTGAGGAGTGTGATGGGGTAGACTTGGAGGGCATGACTTGCGGTGCATTTGGTTATGATGGTGGAAGTTTGTCCTGCAATCCTGACTGCACATATAGTAAAGCCAGTTGTTTTAGCACAGTCGAGGTTTGCGGTGATGGTATTGTTCAGCAGCCTAATGATGCATATATTGAAGAAGAATGCGACGGCAGCAATTTTAATGGCATGAGTTGTTCGGATTTTGATGGCTATACATCAGGAACTTTAGCCTGTACTGGTTCATGCACATTTGATACATCCACTTGTCTTGATGGAACTTTTGTTTGCGGTGATGGTGTTGTTAACCAGATCGACGAGGATTGTGACACTGATGATTTAGACGGTGCGACATGCATCTCCTTTGGTTTTGATGACGGTGTATTAAACTGCGATGGTTCTTGCAGTTATGATAAGTCTGGTTGTATTGGAGGAGTAGAGGTTTGTGGTGATAACATAATCCAGACACCTAATGGCGCTAGTTTTAACGAGCAGTGTGATGGTACCAGTTTAAATTCAATGACTTGCCAACAGTTTGATGATTATACCTTAGGTATTTTGTCTTGCGCAGGAGACTGCACCTTTGATTATGCAGGCTGCAATAAATGCGGCAATGCTATTCTTGATATCGGCGAGCAATGTGATCTGGGCAGTGATAATAACGGAGCTCCAAGAACAGGATGTTCTGCTACTTGTCAGTATGTATCTGTTCCAGGTCCTAATTGTGAAGAAGGCCAAGAAATATGCTTTGATGGTACTTGCAGTTTGAATTGCGGTTATACAGATACAAGTGTAAATTGTGATGGTAATGGTGTTTGTGACAACGGAGAAGGCTGCAGTTGCAATGATTGCGATACAGAGCAAGACAGCTGCGCTTCTGGTCTGCTTTGCAGTGTAATTGCTGGGGCTTGTTGTGATCTTATGGGTGATGATTATTGCGATCCTTATCTTGGCTGTTTTAATGTTGATCCTGACTGCGGTATTTGCGGGGATGGAGATGTTAATTACGGCGAGGAATGTGATGACGGCAACACAGATGATGGTGATGGCTGCAGCAGCTCATGTCAATTCCAGTCTGCTCCTCCTGACTGCGAACAAGGCCTAACAATATGTTTTGACGGTACTTGCAGTTTGAATTGTCCTGTTACAGATACAGGATACTTATGTGATGGCGACGGGCAGTGCGAAGAGAATGAAGGATGCACTTGCAATGATTGCGCTAATGAATCTGATACTTGTGATTCTGGTTTGGTTTGCAGCATAACTGCACAGGCATGCTGTGATATTACAGGAGATGGTTATTGTCCTCAATATACTACTTGTGTTAGTGTTGATCCTGATTGTGATTACTCAGCAGATTGCGGGGATGGCGATGTAGAGTATGAAGAACAATGCGACGATGGCAATATTATCAACGGCGATGGTTGTGATAGTAATTGTGAATTTGAAATTATTATAGGATTGTGTCCTCCTGGCTCAACTAGATGCAGTGATGGTACTTGCAGTCAGAATTGTGATGTTACAGACGACGGCACAACATGCAATAATGATGGAACTTGCGATGATAATGAAGGCTGTGATTGTGCAGACTGTGATGGTTTGCCAAGTGGTTGCGGACAAGGTCTAGTGTGTAGTATAACAGCTCAAACCTGCTGCGATATTACTGGTGATGGCAGTTGTGATGAATTTTCTGTTTGTGTTAGTGTTGATCCTGATTGCGAAGAAGGAGTTTGTGGCGATGGAGATATTAATTTAGGAGAAGAATGCGACGATGGCAATACAGCTAATGATGATGGTTGTGACAGTAATTGTGATTTTGAAATTATTCCAGGACCTTTCTGTCCAGAAACCCTCGAGTTATGCAGTGATGGAACCTGCAGTTTGAATTGCGCTCAAACAGATGATGGCACAACCTGCAACACCGACGGTACTTGTGATCCTGGAGAAGGCTGTGGTTGTAGTGATTGTGATGATGATACTGGAAGTTGCGAGGGAGATTTAGTCTGCGACATAATTTCAGGAAGTTGCTGTGATAAGAAAGGTGATGGAAATTGCAATCCGTTTAGTGTTTGTGTTGCTGTGGATCCAGATTGTAATCTTGCTGGTTTTTGCGGCGATGGAACTCTCGATTACGGCGAGCAGTGTGATGACGGCGATACAGATAATGATGATGGCTGTAGTGCTTCTTGTTTGTTTGAGGTTGTTGATCCTCCATGTCCTACAACTCTAACATTATGTGCAGACAATACATGCAGCCAGAATTGTGATGAAACAGATGGCGGTACAACCTGTGATAATAATGGTGTTTGTGATTCTGCAGAAGGCTGTGTTTGTGCTGATTGCGACAACCAGACAGATACTTGTGAATCAGGTCTTACTTGCAGCTTAGTTGTAGGAGGTTGCTGTGATCTTTCTGGAGACGGAGATTGCGATTCAGATAGTGATTGTTCTAATGTGGATCCAGACTGTGATCCTTCATGCGATCCTACTACAGATCCAACTTGCCAAGAAGAACTGCCTGATACAGATGGAGATGGAATGAATGATTATTGCGAGATTTCATACGGCTTTGATCCATTGAATCCTGATGAAAATTTAGATGAAATTCCCGATGGTTTTGAAGATCCTGACAATGATGGTTTGACAAATCAAGAGGAATGTGAGTTAGGAACTGATCCAAATGTGTGCGATTCTGACGGGGATGGTATTTGCGACGGTGGAGAACAAAATTCAGACACAGACCCAACAAATGAATCTGACACACCAACAGATCTTGATGGTGATGGAATGGATGATGCATGGGAGGATTTATATGAATGTGTTAATTCAAGCATTCCTGACGGCCATCTTGATCCAGATAATGATAATCTGACAAATGTTCAGGAATATCACCAAGCAACACATCCATGCATTGCTGATACTGACGGCGATGGTTTACTTGATGGCGAAGAAGTATATGATTATCATACAAATCCAAATAAACAAGATACTGATGGTGATGGATTTACTGACAAGGAAGAGATCGATGCTGGTACAGATCCATTAGATCCAAATGATTATCCTGGCGCACCACCAACTCCTACCCCAACTCCTATCCCCACACCAGAACCAATAGAGGAAAAAAGCATAATCCCATTGATACTTCTAATACTTTCAATATTAATGTTACTTGGCTCTGCAAGTTATCTTATTTATCAAAGGTATAGTCCTCCTGCTTTGGCAGCCAGGGCAAAAGCAGCAGCAGGCCCAAGTGCTCCAGGAAGGCCAGGTGCTCCAGGAGCTCCAAGACCAGGAATGCCTAGACAACCCACACCTCAGGAACTTATGCAGCAGAGAGCAGCAGCAGATGTAAAAAGAAGACGTGAAGAAATAATAAAGAGGAGAAGAGGTCTTCTCGATAAAAAACATGAAAAAAGAGCAGTAGAGAAAGTAGAAGAAAGAGAAAAATTATTCTCTGCATTTGGAGGTAAACCTCCCGAAAGAGCTGGAAAAGCAGGAGCAAAAGCTGCTGTAGCAGGCAGGCCAGGAGCAGGAAAAGCTGCACCGTCTAAAGTTACTGAATGGGTTTCAATGGATGAGCTTTCAGAGAAAGCAAAAGGTGGAAAACCAGGAGCTGCCAAAAAACCAAGCAAAAAAGCTGCAGAAGAGTTTGATAAATTAGCAGCATTAGGAGTAGGCGGAAAAAAAGCCAAAGGAAAACCTGCAGCAAAGCCAGGAGCAAAACCAAAAGATCACTTTGACGCTTTAGAGAATTTGACAAAAGCCCGGGCAGCTAAAGCAGCTGGAAAACCAAGAAAACCTTCAGACAAAAAACCAGCAAGACCTTCAGATGAATTTGGAGGATTAGAGAAATTAACCTCGAGAAAACCAGGACAAGGACCATTACGTGCTGCTAAAAAATCTGCCAAGCAAGTAAAGCCAGATTTAGAAGGACTCGAGAAAGTAAAAGATTATCAGCCAAAGAAGGGAGGAAAAGCTCCAAGAAAATCAACAAAACTTAAGAGATTAAAGGAAAAATCAGAATTCGAAGATATTATCACAAACGTCGAGAAGAAAAGGGGCATTTCAAAGAAAAAAGAAAAAGAGATATTGAAAAAAGCAGCCAAACAAAAAGCCAAAAAAGGGAAAGAAACAAAAGAAAAACTTACCTTGATAACAGGAGCTGCCAAAAAACCCGGAAAAAAAGAGATATCTGACTTATTGGATGTTTCCGAGGGAAAAAAGCCAGCTATTTCAAAAATTTCAAAGAAACCAAAACCTGCTGCAGCCAAAGCAAAAAAACCCGGAAAAGGAGAAGAAACACTTAAAAAATTACCGACAAAAGGCAAAGCAAAAAAAGCAGAAACAGCAGAAGATGAGGATTTAGCAGCTTTGGATAATTTGACCAAGAAAAGAAAGGTAAAGGATATTTTTGGTGATTTAGAAAAATTCTCAAAAGAAGCCAAAGAAGAAAAAGCCAAACAAGCAGCAGCAGGAATTGAAGACATATCAGATACAAAGTCAAAAACCCAATTAGTAAATTCATTGGTGGATATGTCTAAGAAGAAAGATTTCAGTATCAACACATTCAAGACTTTGCTTGTTACATTGGTAAGCTTAAAGAAGATCACCCAACATGATGTTGTAGATGTTGCGTTTGAATTGAATAAGAAAGACGTATTAACAAAAAAACAGCTTTCAGACTTGTTTTTTGCCATGAACATGAAAGCTGAAGCTGAGAAGGTGAAAAATGAAGATGTTAAAGAAACAAAAGAAAAACAAAAAACCAAACCCAATAAAAAAAGCTGAAGTCCAGGGCCAGATGTTTGTTTATATTCTTTCTGTGATAATTATAGCTCTGATAATGTTTTTTGGCTATAAATCAGTGGCATCATTAAAAGAAGATGCAGATGTTGCAGAGTTGATTAGCATACAAAAAGATCTTGAGAATACAATTAAAACAATGAGATCAGATTACGGCGCAATAAAGATCAAGGAAATAACCTTGCCCGCTGGCTACAAGACACTTTGTATTGTTGATTTGAATCACAGCGATTCTGCAGTATCAGGAAGACCTCTTGTCGATGACGCATGGGAATCAAAAACAGCAAGTATATTCTACATTTCTCCTGCAGGTGATTTCAAGGATCAGTTTGTTGAGAATATTCAAGTAGAATCACCATATTTCTTTTGTCTAGAATCAGAAATCGGCTTAGTCAAGATAAGAATAGAAGGTACAGGAAACAAAGCAAAAGTATTCCCTGGTTAAAATATTTGTGTCAAATAAAGGGACGTAGAAGAACAAACTGTTGAGAGATAAATAATCACAAGATAGAGTGTTTTTGCAAAGTGCGGCACCATCATCCGTGAGCCCTACTGCAAAACCAAATGTTTTAAGGTTAGGGGGTCGCCCCATCCGGGGATGGCCGATCATAAAAGTAAACTTGCAACAGGGCGAACCCGATGGTGCCCGAGCTTTAGCGAGTCTTTGCAAAAATAATAATGACCATCAGTGCGAGTGCCAACTAAGACTTAATTACCTCTCGCAATCATGACCGGAGATGCAAAACACAGTAAACCTGCAAGGCACTCTTGGCACAGATGGACATTATTTCATATGTAATAAATTAACCACTAAAAATTATCCGTGAAGCTAATGCATCCTAAAAAACATTCAAAACCAAGGAAAGCACAAATACAGATGCAGTTCAATTGGGTTTTTGTTGCTATAATTGGAGCAATAATAATAATTTTCTTCATGAGTATTGTGCAGAAACAAAAAGCAAGTTCTGATATAACTTTATCTCATGGTATTTTGTCTCAGATCGACGCTGTCGCCACGGGAGCAGGTGTTTCAATAGGAACAAGCAATGAACTGGAAATGCCGAACATGGATTTCATATTTCAGTGCGATTCTGGTTCTTGTTCTGGTTATGGCTGTCCCTCTACATACAGTGTTGAGAATTTCCCAGGTGTGTCTAATTCCTATGAAACAGATACAATATTTTCTCCTTCAAAAATCTCTGGAAATAATTTAATAACATGGAGCCAGGATTTTAGCATACCCTTTAGAGTCACTAATTTCCTTTACCTCACAGGTGATCAGATGAAGTATTATATTGTTCATAGCGGACCTGATACACCTGCTAAATCATTGAATGCTTCCCTTCCAAAACACATGAACAAGGAGATTGTTAAAGCAAGCGATGTTTCAACCTTACTAAATAAAAATAATTACAAAGTCAGATTTATTTATATAAATGGTGGCACACCAACTGTTCCAACCGAATTAGAAGACATGCCCGACGAAGATGTTACTGCATTAACAATCGCAAGCTCTGGAACAGACAATGTTTGGGATGTAACTTTTTATAAAAAAAGCACTTCTTCTTTTATTTCTTCAGATCCATATGGTCTTTCCCACGCTCTAACAAACGCATCACTATTTGGTGCAATATTCTCTGATTCAAGAGATATCTATGAGTGCAATATGAAAAAGGCATTTGCAAGAGCAAGATTGGTTTCAAGTGTTTATCATAACAGAACAGAAGAACTTTCATTAAGTCCTTATCTAACAACAAGATGCAGGGATCTTGCTATTTTAGTATATCCTTTATTTGAAGGTATCAGTATTGAGTTAGATACTTCTTTTACATATGAAGGTGATTTCGACACAGATCCTCAAAAAACAACCATAACAAATACCGGTTCTGCTATGGAAAACATAAAAGAAGCAAATTACCAAGCCCTAATCAGAAGCTGTCCTGTTTTTTATTAGAAAATATTAGAAAATGAAAAAAGCCCAAGTAAAAGCCACAGAAAACATGTTGATTTTGTTTTTCTTTTTCATACTTTTAGGTTTGGGGTTTATTTTCTTTGCTGGTTTGCAAAAAACAAAGTTTGAGCAGCGAGGCCAGGAAGCTTTTGAGCTTGATGTAATAAAAGTTGCACAAAGAATGTCTTTTTTCCCAGAAATTCAGTGCAGTGTTAATAATATTATCCAGCCAGATAATTGTGTTGATTATTATAAGGCAAGTTCTTTGTCAGGTCAATTTGCAGACATAAACAACAAGATTTTCTATTTCAATGATTTTGGCAATAGCAGGATAGTGATTAACCAAACATTTCCAAAATCTGCTCAATGGGGTTTTGTGTTGTATGACAGAAAACCAGCAAATATATCAGAGCTTAGAAATATCCAGGTTCCTGTATCAATCTTTAATGCTTCAAAGCCATATAACAAGGCATTTACTTTTGGCGTTATAACAGTAGGTGTTTATAGATGATACTAAAAAAACCTTCAAAAAAAGCCCAAATGGAGATAATGGGTTTTGTGATTATAGTCATATTTATCAGCATAGGAATCTTAATAACAATGTCATTAGTTATGAAACAAGAACCTTCTGATCAAAAACAGCGTTTTACAGAAATTCAGATGTCTTCTAATTTTCTTAGTGCAATGATAAGAACTGTTGCAGAAGACTGCAGTGGCAATGACTTTACAACATTATTGCAGGACTGCACAGATTATTGGAGTATACACCAGAAAACTGGAGGCTCTATCAAATGTACTGTCGATCAGAATTCATCTTGCGAATATCTAAACAACAGCATAGAATACATGCTTAACCAAACCCTCAGACTATGGAGAGTTCCTTATAGGATCAGGACTTACAGAGGGGCTATTGTGCCTGGAAATGTACAGTTTGATTTCTCTGATCTTTCTAATCCATGCCCCGATACAGCAGAAAAACAAAAACCTGCATTACAGCCCATTCCACTTGAACAGTCAAGAGGTGTACTTACTGTTAAGGTTGATATCTGCTCCAGATAGCTTGTTTAACCCATCCAAACCCCAAACATTACGCAATATTTATATATGAGACTTTCCAAAGTTACTTAAAAGTTATGAATAAAGCTCAAACTCAAGCTTTAAGAGGTGAAATTAATGTTTTCAAAACACAATAAAAAGGCTCAAGGCATTTCAATGAGTGTTATTGTTGTAGCAGCGATTGCACTGTTGGTTTTAGTGGTTCTAGCTATAATCTTTCTTGGCAGAACAAGCACTTTTACTGCAGGAGTAAGCTCATGCGGGAATAATGGCGGAACTTGTGTTGAATCAGAAGATCAATGTGAAGGTCAGTACAAGAAGATAATTGATTATGAATGTCCTGGAGCAGATCCAGATGATCCACTAGATGACGGCAAGTGTTGTCTGGATGTAAGAAATCAATAATCTAAAAATTTTTTTCTATTTTTATTAATTTGTCACAATTAAAAAATGTTCCTCTCAAACCCACAAAAAAAAGCAGATTTAAGCCTTAACATGATAATTGTAGCTGTTATTGCTTTGGTTGTTCTGGTTGTTATTCTTGTCATTTTCTCAGGAAAAATCAGTTTATTTGGCAAAGGTGTTGCCAGCTGCACTGATAAAGGAGGCATATGTTTGCCTGGAGATCAAATCGGGCTAGGCCATAGATGCCCTCAAGGTTATGCCACAATATCTGGAACAGACTGCTCAAAACAGGGAGAAATGGTCTTGTGCTGTTTAGCACTCGAGTGACCATTGTTTATAGGAGGGTATCAAAATGATAAAACCAATACAAAAAAAAGCAGACATCAGCCTTAATATGATAATTATAGCTGTTATTGCTTTGGTTGTGCTTATTGTTATTTTAGTCATATTTTCTGGAAAATTCAATATATTTGGAAAGAGTGTAACAGATGAATCTGGAAAATACAGCTCAAATAACTGTGTTTTGCCAGGCTCGGGCAGAACATGCAAAACCGGCTGTGACCCATTTAATGAGAGATTAATTAATCCTCCGTTAGGAGGGTGGAAAGATTGCAAGAGTGGTGATTGCTGTGAAACATAGTAGATACAAGAACCTGATAAAAACAAAACTGAATAAAAAAGCAGATTTAAGCATGAACACAATAGTTATTGCAGCTATTGCACTTATTGTGTTGATAGTGCTTGTCATAATTTTTTCAAGCAAGATAGGCCTTTTCGGCGAGGGAGTAAGCCAGGAATCAAGCAGAATTTCTGGAGAGAAATGCGAGATTCCAGGTGCCAGAACCTGCGTTGCAGATGCAGATGCATGCGATGCAAAGAACGGCAAACTGATCGCATCCCTTGACGAAACATGCACTGCAGGCCTTTGTTGTTCGTATTAAATTATTTTAATTTATTTTATTATTATTTCTAGGTTTTTTGCAGAGTGCGGCGTCATCATCCATGAGCTCTACTGATTTTTATACATTATTTGAGGGGAGGGGGTCGCCCCCTACGGGGATCCCCGGTAATGCTAAAAAACATACAACAGAGCGAATCCGATGACGTCCGAGCAAAGCGAGTCTCTGCAAAAAACTATAATCCCTAAAGAAGACTTATTATCCCCCTCCCAAACACCGAAAACATTATATATCCTGCTTCCGGAAATTATGCTATGAACCCCCCAATAGCCTTGTTTTCAGTATTTAGAGGATTATTAAGGAAAAGGGCAGGCAAAAAAGCCCAGCAGTGGCGTCCTTTGTTGTATATTATTCTGACAATTTTAGCAATTTTAGTGTTTTATTTGATAATAAAGAGAATTACTGGTATTTTGCAGGTGAATTAAAATCCCAAAAGCACAAAAAAAGCCCAAGTCATCAAAACGATTTGCACCAAATAAATTATTCACTCTAAAAAAAGCTGAACAGGGCAGAGGAATGTTCTTTTGGATAGTGATGTTTAGTATTGTCACTTTAGTGCTGTTGGGTGTTACAAAAGTATTTGTAGAGAATCTTGCCTGGGAGCAGACGATTTTTCTAAACAGATTAGCAGCATTGACTGGGAAAAAAATAGCCTCGCAGGAGATGATTATAAAAGAAGATCCAAAAAGAGAGATTGGAGAAGCATTACTTACTTGTCTGACATCTCACAATAATTTTGTCAGTGTAAAATTTTCAGTAAAAGAGCTGAGCAAGGTTAGAAACAATCAATGTTCAGTATGTTATGTCCTGAAGTTTGACGACGAATTAAAGAAAAGCCAGGCAGAGATAAATGATCTTGCAGAGTATATGTTTACAGAACCAATTGATCAAAAAGGCAGGACATATTCTCAGTTGATGTTTAACATAAGCATAGAAAAAACAGACCCTTTTTTGAATGAAATAAAACAAAAAGGAAATGTTGTGTTGCCAACAGACCAAACTTATGCAGTTATGGCATTATTTAAGGAACATAAGCCAACGTCCCAAGAGTTAAAGATAACAAAGGAACTCACTATGTTCACAAACTCATTTACAGACTCAGAATTTTTGGGATTTGCTAAATACTTAAAAGATAAGGAGATGTATGCCACTATAACTATAATGCCTTATTGGCGCCTTCGTAATACCTGTAGTTATGCAAATATAGATCTTTCAAAGATTCCATCAATTAGACAGTAATAATTTGTGATTAAAGTGCCATTTTCAATCAAAAAATCATTCCAAAAAAAAGCAGAAGTAAGCTCCTCAGTAAAATATTCTCTGTTGTTTGTCATAGCACTGGTTGTTTTTTCAATGTTTTTTGTCCAATATATTCATAGTGCAGAAGAATTTGTAGCAGACACAAGATGTCAGCAGAGTGTTTTGCAGAATGCCTTTAGATTAAGGATTATGGGTACTGACTTGAGTGATAAGATGGGTAATATAATTCCAATACAATGCAAGACAGATTATCCTAAACCTTTTCCAAAGTCAGATGAACAAGAATACAAGAAAATCATAGCAAATAACATGCTAAGCTGCTGGAACACATTCTTGAGAGGTCAGAAAGAGCTTTTTGCAGTAGAAGATCAAAATTTTTGTGTTGTGTGCTCAAGATTAGAGTTTGAGGAAAAAACAAAACTACCCGAATTTACAAAATTTCTTATTGAAACAAAAGCACCACCGTTTTTTAATGAAACCTATTTTGAAATATTCCGTCAAAAGAAAACAGAAAAAGGCATTCTGAAAGAATATGAGAATAGTCAATTAAAAGGCAAAGAAGCAATGGACTTATCCAAGCCATTGGCAGTTGTCTATATTTTGGGAAAAGACGCTCATATTGGTAAGGGGGATGCAACAACAATAGGTGCGGGCGGAGCAGTTATTCTTGTCGGCATTGGTTCTGTTTTGACTGTTTCAGGTATTTTTGCTCCAATAGGATTGACTGTGATTGCAGGCATAGCAGGAGGAGCCTCAGGCTACATGCTTGGTTCAGATTACAGTGCAGATTACAATGCCAGAGTAATGGTTTGGCCTTATGATGATTTATCAGCCCTTAAATGCACAAGATTAGAAGGTAGATCAGGATACTTAAGTTTAGAATAATGGTTCAAGAAAAACAGCATTATTTTTTGACTTCAAGTCTGCTCTGGCGCAGCAAAAATAAGAAAACACAATAAAATTAACCAAATAATTAAAAACAAAGCAATCAGATCTTATAAAAATGGTTAAAACAAAGCTCAACAAAAAAGCAATGGAAGCTCAAACTGTGGGATTTTGGCTGTTTATGCTTTTTTTACTCCTAATTATACTTATTGCAGTGATTGGTCCTGCAAGAAGTTTTATAATGAACAAGCTCAGCTATATTTTCAGTCTGCTGAAATTTGGCGCATGATAAATTAAACAAAAAGAAAACTAAAAAACATAATTGAATCAAAATGACAGCAATAAGTGAACAAATTGTGAAATGGGGAGCAATTCTTGCTTTAATAGTCATACTGATGATTGTTATAGGTGGAAAAATAATAGGGGAAAGCAACCCCGTGAAGATCCTTGATGTATTCTGGACAGAGGAATTTGGCTCAGAAGCTCAAAAAAAAATCCTAAACTTCAAGGAGGGTTATGAAAAAGCTATTAAAGGTGTTGATGTAAAAGACATATCAGAGTTAACAAAGTTAAAAGACGGCTTCACTTCAAAGATTGATCTTTTTATAAACGACTTAAAAAAGGATCCACAAAAGAATGAAGCTGAAATAGAAGAATTAGAGGAATACAAGAAAAAATTTCTTCTAGACCTTTTATTTAAAGAGTTAAATGAACTGCCAGATGAAACTGCAGAAGACTGTAAAAAAAGAGATAAGGCTATTGAAAAAATATCTGGAAGTGAACCAGATCAAGGCTCATTAATTAATGCATTTTCAATTGGTTCTAGGTGCTGGATAGATTCAGTTGCTAATGATCCTGATGGTGTAACTGCTGCAGAAAGAACAGTAGCTAAAAAGAAAGCCAAAGGATTTCTAACTAAAGAAAGAAAAAATGGAGGAGATAAGGATTCAATTGACAATATGTTGGAACGCCTGGATTGCCATCCGGATGATTATGAGGATGATTGCGATCTAAAAGGATTTTGCTTTTTACTGTCAGAAGGTCTTGATCGGTGTGAGCCATGCGATAAATACCAAAGCTGCAATTTATATTACCTATACTCCCGAATTGGAAATAAGGAAGAGGTTCTCGATAAGTGGTGCACTCAAGATCCTTGCAATGTTCCTAAAAATCCAGGAAGCAAATGCGAGCTGGGAAGAGAAACAATCAAGGGAGATTCGGTTTTAACATGCAAAGAAGAATCTATAGGTGGCTAAGATGAAAATATTCAAACAAAAGTTTCGTAAAAAAGCACAAGGAATGTCCATGAACATAATAATCATGGCAGTTATTGCATTAATTGTGCTTGCTGTTTTGATAATAATATTTTATGGCAAGGCAAAACTATTCAGTCAGGCAGACAGTTGTATTAACCAGGGCGGTGCATGCGCAGATTCCTCAGGAAAATGCACTAAGGAAAACCCAATTATTTCAAGAGCAAAAGACTGTCCAAGCCCGGATCCAACAAAGCCTAAAGAACCAGGAATATGCTGTTTGGCAATTGCAAGATAATAAATTAAAGAATGAAAATAATAAGATCTGATTATTAAACCAAAATAACAAAAAAGAATCAAGGTGATATTTAATGAAAAAAACATCCAAAAAATCAGTCAAGATTTTCTCATCAAAAAAAGGAATGGAAATGTGGCTTATTGTTGGCATGATTCTTGCTTTAGTGTTATTAGCATTGCTGATATACATAGCATATTCAAAAATTACAGGAAGTGCTGATGCTGCAGAATCTCTTACTAGCTGCGAAGCAAGAAATGGCGAAACAAGTAAAGACAGGGACACGACCTGTTCTGGTTTGAATGTGCAGTTGTATTCAACAGATCATAAAGAAAAAAGGTGGTGCTGTATAGAACTAGGCGGTTCTGAAGAAAAATCTGATGACAAAGACACAAAAAAATAAGCAACTTGTTGCATTATAACAATCATAAAAATGAAAAAACCATACAGGAAATTATTCTCAAGCAAAAAAGCCCAGGGTGAAGCAGAAAGTACAGGTTCTGAAGCAAGAAACATAATGATAGCTGTCATGGTTTTCTTGTTAGTGCTTCTTCCATTGCTTTATGGGATTTTTAAGTATATAGCTTTAGCCCCAACAGAAAAAGATGTCACTTTAAGGGATTTTGACATATTGACTTCCACTGTCAAGGAACTCGTGAATGATGGAAAAGAGTTCAGTGTAAAGGTAATAAGATTAAGTGTGGATGATCCATACATAATTGTTGGTTATGATTCTGACTGGCAAAGCTCAGAAGCGGATACATGCGGGAATCCATCAGAAGATATAGCAAGAGGACCAATCAGGCCAACTTATTGTGGCGGACCGTGCCTTTGCATATATACTGAAGGAGATGATGAAGAGGATTTTTCTTCTGTTTCGCATCCTTCAACCAAAGAAGGATTAACAGGCAATCCCTGCACAGTTGTTGGCTTAGAAAAAGTTATTTTTTTGGCTTCTACTACTGAGGTAAGCAGATTTACACAATTTAAATTAGAGTCCATAGCGATCCTTGCCGGTTTAATGGATGACATAGAGATGGAGGAGAGGATTAAAGAGGAGATAGGCATTGGTTTTTCTGGAACAAAGAAATCAGCAAAATATCCTGACTTTGCTCCTAGCAGCGTAATAACCCAAGATTATGAAGCATTATACCTTTATGGCGGTTGTGAAGAAAGAAGCGAAGGATCGGGGATGTGGGGTTCAAAAAACCTTTACATAGAAAAATTAATAAGAGAAGACGGAACAATTGTGATCTTTTTTGATTATTTAATTGCAACACAATCATTAGCTGAATATCCTCGTTATAAAAAAATGTCAGAAACTTTCGGTTCAGACAGTCCTATGTCATTAATTACGAAAATGGAATTTTGGCTTGAAAAAGGCTATCTTGACAAAACATTAGAAGAGGCAAAGAAATTCCAGGAACAATTTCCAGACAATGCAAACATAGATAGAGTCAGGCTGAACATTGCAAAGGCACATTCTTATAATGCAATTGTGAATCAATCTTCAGAGCCTCTTGCCAAGGAGGCCTTTGATGACTTCTTTGCAAATCATAAAGGCAGCGAGTATTCTGTAGAGGCAAGTATGGAAGCTGGAAATTTTTATGCTTCATTAAATGAATTTGATTTAGCAATACAACAGTATAATGAAGTTCCCCAAGACAGTGATTATTATACTGGAGCAGCATTAGGAAAAGCAGCTGTTTTAGATGCTTCTGGAAAAGCTTCAGACTCAAGAGAAGCCTATGAAGAACTACTTTCCTCATTAGATGAAGAAGAGGATAAAGAATTAATTGACAGACTAAATACAAAGTTACAAGCACATCAAGAAGGAGTATATCCTGAAACTGCTCAGCTTAGTTTTAATGTTGATATAGAAATTCAAAATAAGATAATTGCCTTAGCAGGTAAATATGGAGTTCCAGAAACTCTTGCTTTGGGTATAGCAAATCAGGAATCACAATTCAAGCATCTAAATGATCAAGGACAAGTGCTTGAGGGTTATGGTGGTGGAGACTGGGGCATGATGCAGATAAATGATAAACCAGCAGCAGGCTGGGTTAATCTGGGTTGTTTTGATATTGGTCAGAAATCAGGGCCCTGTGATGTAGAAGAGTGCATTGGCAAAACAGTAAAAGATGTAGACTCAACATGCAATATGGCAGTAGGTATTAACATATTGAAATTAAATTACAAGGATGGCTTGGATAGATTTCCAGAAGGCAGACTCCACACATGCACTGGAAATCATTATTCTGGGTGGGATTATGCTGTAAGAGGCTATAATGGCTGGGGTTGCAAGGGTGGAGATTTACATTATGTAACAAATATCCAGCAGAAGATGCAGCCCTTTATTTCTTAACAACATAAAGTTCGCCAGCGCCTAGAGTGCTAAGGTTGAACACAGAATTTTGCATCTCCGGTCATGCTAAATTGAGCAAAGCTCAATTTGCATCCTAGAAATGCTTTGCATTTCTATGATGATTGCGAGATGCAATAAACACATGGTTGGCACTCGCCCTGGCGAACTTAGGACAATAAGTAATAACCCCATAATCAAAGAAGCTGTTAAACACCTAAAAACTCTTTCTTTAGTGTTTTCTGCCTTTAAAGCCCTTTCTAAACCCAAATTAATATAAATACAGCTCCCAGTTTATAAAGAAGTATGAGAAAGAAGAGGTGTAATTTTAGTAGGTTTAGGTATAGGATACTCTATTCTAAAAAGGCTACTGAGGAGTCTAACTTATTATGGAGAATAGCATTAGTTGTTGCAGCTGCCATGATGTTTCTTTTTCAGCTGAATTTTATTGCGCAGGTATCTAACACAACAATATTTGAGAAAAATTTTCTTGCGAGAGATCTTTCAATTCTTTATGCTCTAGTGCAGCACACCCCTGGAAATGTTGTTGTGGATTATCCTGAAAAATTAACTTTTACATCCACTTATGACAGAACAAACATACCCTTGATTAATTCTCTTGTGGCTAATAGGCATGAAGTTCCATTTACATTTACTTTTGGCAAGAACATAATGTCTGTTTCAATAACAGAAGATGACGCAGCTAACACAGGCGTTTATAATGATCCTCCAGTAAGATATTTTTATCCTCAAAATACAATGCTCACATCACCAAAAAAGAGCATAAAGCCAGAAGAAAGATCTCTTTATTTTCTTAAGACCGGAAATTTCCTTGATGTGGGCGAGGATACAGCCAGCCTTTCAAATAAGTTTCAGCTGTACTGTATTTTTGATACTCCAAAAGAAGAATTCACAGAAAACAGTGTTTATCTAAAGAGCAATGCTATTTCAAATATTAAGGATATTGGCATTATAACTATAAAAACAAATTTCTTTACATTTATGCCGAATGAAAAAGTAAAAACAAATGTTTTTATCGAGACAGCAGACAATAAAGCAGGCTCAACAATAAAAGCATATGTTTTGAAAGACCAATTATTCAAGCAGACAAGACAGACTGCCTGTCTTATCGTGAATAGCATAATGGCAAAATCTGATTTCTTTGTTTCTGCCAAAATAGTTCCTATAAAAATTGGAGAAGTACCAGATGATCCAAGCTGGGAGGAATTCTCTAAAAGCAAGAATGCAATTTACATTGAATTGGATAATAAGGGCTTTTCAAAGGATAAGGAGAAAAAAGAGATGAGAGCGGTGTTTGAAGGTTTGGTAGAAGGATTCGAGTCTCACAACTTATTCTATGCAGAGTCTAATCAAGAAAAAGAGCCAAAACCTGAGCCAAAACCTTCACCTACAGCAACACCAACCCCTCAACCCACACCTCAACCCCAACCCCAAATACTTCCTGGTGAATATGGTAATCTAGAAGACACATTCAGTTTTCCAGAATATACTACAAGCAGTGCTCAATCCTACAAGCTTTGGGCTACAAACTATAACTTACCACAAGTACAAAATGTAGATGGAGGCATTTCTCTAAGAGATATGTCTGGCAATGAACTCGGACCTGTGCTTTCACTTAAAGACTGGTGTGATGCTGCAATGGAAGGTTCTGTAAGGGTAATTGATTCCAAGGGAAGTGTGACCTATAACTATGCTGGGACCTCAAGCACAAATCCAGTTGACTGCAGAAAGTTCTTTGATTGGGATGTTAGCCGTACAAAATTTAAAATAGCAAATGGACTATTTGGTGACGGTGTGCAGAATTATATCCTTGTTTCTTTTAGAACAATTGCTGTTGATAAAAATGTAATCCCATTTGGTTCTGTAATATATATTCCAGACGCCCGCGGGATAGAGATAACCCTTCCTGATGGAAGAAGTGTTACCCACGACGGGTATTTCTTTGCTGGCGATACTGGTGGCGCAATAAAGCAAACCCATATAGATGTGTTTATTGGAGTAGCACCTAGTAATCCATTTTCTTGGATCAAAAGCAATGAAAATGGAATATTTAATGCATATAAAGTTACAGATGAAAAAATCATTAAAGCTCTAACTGACAAATCAAGACTTTCCACAACAAATCTGGCCATCGCGTAATTAAAAAATAAGACAACGAAGAAAATAAAAAGTGAATAAAAAGATGAATAAAACACAAAAACAATGATAAAAACAACAAATAAAGTCTTAAAAAACAAACTCCTAAAAAACAAAAAAGGTTTTATGGAAGAGATGATTTATTCATTAGGAAAGATACTTTTCCTGATAATTGTCTTTTTCTCTATTCTGCTGCTTGTAAGCCAATTCACTGCAAGTGATATTAACACAAGCAAACAGGAAGCATTCTTTTTTATGGAAGCTATTGTTTTTTCACCCAATGGATTAGCATATCATGATCCTGTCACATTCAGGACATATCCGGGAATAGTTTCTTTGGAGAATTTTGATTCAGAAAAGCTTTCTAAAGGTTTCCATTTTGTTAATAATGATTTCATAGCAGCAAAACTGCAACTCTTTACAACAATAGATGAAAAACAAGAGCAGCTTGCTGAAGTGATTTATAATGAGGAGCGCTTTGAAAAGAGATGGAAGGACATAGCAAAAATAGGTCTGCCCGGCCCAGGCGGGATTGACAGTTATTTATTTGAGAGGTATGTGCTTATACAGACTCCAGAAGGTCCAATCAATGGTAAAATAATTGCCCATGTACTTAAAGCAAGATAAATCAAGATGAGAAAAAACAAAAATAACAAAAAATTGAAAACAAACAAACTGAATAAACTAAATAAACTAATGAAAGTATTTGGTTTCCAGAAAAATTCAAAAAAAGGCGCTTTTGCAGGAGCTTATTCAGATTTCTTGTCATTCACGATATTTGCTTTTCTTCTTATCCTTTTCTTTTTCCTGGCTAATTTTAAGACAGATAAAATACAGGCAGATTATGAGGAATTTGAGGATTATTCCACTGGAGAAGCAACAGCCCTTGCTTTCCTTAGATCAGAAGTATCATTGGATTTGGATGGAAACAATATTCCAGAAAAATATTCCATGGCAACAATCATGACTTTATGGCATCAGGATTTTATTAAAGAACCAGAAGTAATAAGGCTGACAAATCAGACATTTAAATCTTTTTTCGGCAAAAATAATTATTATATCGAAGAACTTGGTGTTGTTAATCCCGGTGAGGAGTCTATTGCATTTTTGGACAGAGCTCATAAGTTTTCATTAGGTAGTCAGGGCTATGATCTCATTACTAAAGAAGCTGATTACACAGACTTCCTTAAAGTTAGGATAAGCCTTCCAGAAACAGATATGATAATAGAATTTGCTTACAAAGAAGAAATTGCAGCATTGAAAAGGAGTATGTCGTAAATTATATGATGACAAAAAAATGAAATACAGACAAAACAGGTTTTCAAAAAAGAAAAAAGCTCAGTATTTTGGGCCGTTTGTCACGTTTTTTGCAGCTATAGTGATGTTAACAGCATTTGTGGCATTAACTGATAAACAGGCAGTATTTGATCCTATAGGTGAAAAACAGCAGGGAGTGACAAAAGCATTAATAAATGCTGAGAAAAATCTACTATATCTTGATGAACAAGCGAAATTCTCTTTGCAGGATTCATTGCTTGAAATAGTATACAAAGGCGGCCTAAAAAAACCAGATTGTGGGGCCTTTGTTGGGTATAATAAGTGGAATGATTTCAAGAACAATGAGATAATACCTTGCTTTCCAAATGCATTAAGTGCTGAGAAAAATTTAAAAGAAGTTTTAAGTGCAAAACTGTATCAAGATCTCTTAGAAAGTCCTGAACCCTATTTTATAGAGGATGATTATGATTTTGCTTTTACTCAGAAAGCAGTAATGAGAGATGATGATTTTGGTTTTAGCATAAAAACAATGGACAAATTCATTGCTCACGGTTTTGCTTCAAAACCAATTGAATTCTCAGATTCAGAAGTTTCCTTAGGAACAATTGAACAAGAGATAATTGACAAGATAGGATCTATAAGAGAACAGCCGAGCAGCATGCCATGCAATACAGGAGAATGTGTGGCAGAGCTCGCTGAGTATTATGTGGATGTGTTCTATGATTTGCCCTATGTTTTAGGAGGAGAATCACCTTATGATTATAGAACAACCAGTGAAGACAAAAACAAAAATCCAAAATCTTTTTTTAAGAACGCCAACATTACAAGATTCCAGCCTTCTCCAAAAAACACTCCAACTTTAGCAGGGTTTGATTCTTCTGGTTTTGTTTGGTGGGTGCTTAAGCAGGCAGGAATGGACATTCCAAGATTGACTGCAGATGACCTTAGAAAATATGTCTCTAGTTTGGGCTTGTCTGTTGTCTGTGAAGGAATAACTTGCGAAGAAGGCGGCCTTGAAGATGCTCAACCAGGTGATTTGTTTTTCATAGAAAAGGATGGAATATCAAGGCATGCAGGAATTTATCTTGGCGAATTGAATGTTGCTGAATCTGTAGCTTCTGCAGGAACAAGATCTGTAAAGCCTATTGAGCATTTGAAATATGTGGTTTCAAATCCAAATACAAAAGCCTATGTATACAGGCTGGAAATCAATAAGTTAAAAACTCCTTCAAAATCTTTTGTTCCAAGCAGAGAAGATATTTCGTTTGATTCATCTATAACAAATCAGGAATTCTCTTATACTGTTTATCCATCTTTTTCTGCTGAAGCAGAATTTGATATTAATGATTTCTCTGTTGTTTCTGAAAAAGCCCAAAAACTTGTTGCAGATGTTGTTGCGTGTCAGGCAGGTGCAGGAGACATCGATATCTGTGTTGATGCAAGCATGGCAATATTAAACACCCAGGATCTTGAATATAAATGGGCTTCTGGTTCTGATTGTGATGTTGCTGAGGAAAATATTGTTTCTCCAGTATTTGAGGCTTTGCAGAACTGCATTGATTCTGAAAGTTTTGATTGTTTGTGCAGGTTTTCTTTTGAAAGAACACAACAGGATATAAGACAAAAACAGCTTGAAGGAGAATATTTGTTCAGATTTAACAAAGACTTCTCTGACACAGAGATAACAGCAGTATTAAGAGAGCCTTTTAAGGATATTCAGGCAAATGCTCAGCTATTTGATGCAGATTCACTCATAGATGAGCCATTATCATTGGAAATAGAATATGATGAAGACAGCTTAGATAAAGCAGAGATAGGATTCAAGAGAGGATTAGCAGCCACAGCACCTTTGTTGGATGGCGAGAATTTCGCAGTCTATAAAACCACAAGCTCAAAAGGATTACAGTATAGAATTGGAAAAATTGAATCAGATGATCTGATATTCCCTGATTATGGCAAAGCAGAAAAAATCGATATAAAGAAGATCAAAGACTGCAAAAAACCCAGAACAAAAAGATTATGTGTAAAGAGAGATAAGAAAATGCTGGTCACTGAATCAGTTGGCAATGAGAAAATCAAATCTTTAAAACCTTTGACATACAAGTTTGCTTTGTATTTTGCTGACGAACCACCAAAACCATTGAATGACACTGAAGTTTTCAATAAGGACTATGATGACAACTCCACAATTATTATTTGGAATAAAGCACCCGAAGCAGATATCCAGAAATACACAATATTTGTCTCTGAAAATGCCTTCTTACAAAAACCCATTGCTGATCTTAGAACTTCTCCACTTACTGAAATTAAAAGATATGAAATATCAGCAGCAAACATAATTACATTCCCTTCTCATCTTGATTTGACTAAGTGCGATTTTTCATATGCTAACAAAAACTGCCTTTATGATTTGACAAGTTTAATGAACACAAAAGTTACTTTGGATAAGAATAAATTATATGAATTCAGAGGATTAGGACACCAAAAACTGGCATATATAGTTGACGGTATTGGTGATAATCAGCAGTATTATTTTGCTGTTACAGCAACTGATTTTGGCAATAATGAGATAGACAATATACTTCCAAAACAAAAACTACAATTTAATGAGAACTATGTCTTAGGTAGTTCTTTTGATGATCTCGGGCCTGATCTTGTTGTTCCAACACTATCTGCTACAGAGGATTCTATTGCATTCTCCTGGAACAAGCCAAATAATGTTGATGGTTCTCCTACACAGAGTTCAGAGAAATTAAAGTATGATATTTTATTTTTGGGATGCAGGGATTTTGATATGACCTTTGCAGATTATGCAGCAAGAATTGACTATAAAGATGACCAAACAATAACAAAGCAATTTGCTGACTTAAATATGTTCCAGCCTTGTTTTGGTGATCCCAAAATGCCTTATTATTATAATTTTGTAATAATTGCAAAAGATGATAAAGACAATCCAAGTTTAGGTGATTTTGAAACCTGGCCTTATCAGATTTGGAAAGTTAATTTCAAGATAGAAAAAGATTCTCAAGGAAAAGAGAAAATAAAAGCACAATCAGGCAGCCAAAAAACCATTGCTGTTGTAGAAGATCTTTCTAAAAGCTCCACTATTTACAGACCAGGTGCATTTTTTGGAGATGATACTACTTCAACCACTTCATCAAGTTCAACAGGAGTTTGTGCTCAGGGCGGTTCTCCAGGAGGAAACTTGGCAACTATTGGCGATTCAATCACTGTTCGTTATTGGAGAGATTTAAATGTTAAATTGCGAGATTCTAGTTGTAGTGCTACTATGACTGGAATTGATTCTGATGGAAGCACAAACCAAGATCTCGGTGGTGGAGATAATCATGCTTTTGTTGGAAAAAGAACAGATCAGATGCTTAATGATTTGCCATCTGTTATGGAAACAGGACCTTACCATACATATGTGATTCTTGGAGGTATTAATGATATCTATGCAGGCAGAGCAGTTTCTTCTATTAAAGAAAATCTGGCAGAGATTTATAGGCAGATTAAAAGCAGTGGAGGCAAAGTAGTTGTTTTAACTGTACTTCCAACAGAAGGTTATGAATATTATTCTCCTGCTATTCAGACAAAAACTGATGAACTTAATACATGGATTAAACAGCAACAAGGACTTACTGTTGATATTGTTGTTGATGCTTATATTATCATGGGCAATCCTTCAAATCCAGAAGAGTTAAACCCTGCTTTTGCTGGCAGTGATAAACTTCATCCTAATGATCCAGGCAAGCTCAAATTAGCTCAAGAAGTATTCAATGCTGTGAAGTGATTTTAATCCCTTTTAAATAAGCTCGTTCTTAAATATATTAAGTATATTTATAGCATCATAAAGTCAAAACTCCTTATAAACTCAAAATCCAGCTCGTAGCTGGGGGTCGCCCCCTACGGGGAAGCAGAGCCTCGGGATATCTGAAGGCGGAGTTTTGAAGATGCTATTAATATACTCAAACATAAAAATATATAAACATCACAAAACTCTAAAACCCTATCAAAAGCATCTTTATAAGAGGTTTTTATAAGATGATTTAGGGGGTTTTAAGATGATAAATATTCCTTATGAACAGATTATTGAGAAAATAACAAAAGAAAAAGACATTCCTGCTGAGGAGATTGAGGATAAAGTCAAGCAGAAGATGGACCAGCTTTCTGGTTTGATTTCAAAGCAGGGTGCTGCTCATATTATTGCTAATGAACTCGGTGTTAAGATAGTTGATCCAGGCAACTCTACTGTTACTTCAAGAGTTAAGGTAAAGGATATAATGCCGAACATGAGAAATCTGGAAGTTCTAGGAAAGATAACTGCTACTTATGACTTGAAAGAATTCAATAGAAAGGATGGCGGCTCAGGAAAATTGTGCAGTTTTTTTCTTGGTGATGAAACTGGTTCAATAAGAGCTGTTGGCTGGGGTTCTTTGGCAGAAAAAGCAGCTGAGCTTAAGACTGATGATATTGTGCTTCTTCAGAGTGTTTATGTAAAGCAAAATCAGTCAAGAAAAGAATTGCATTTAAATGATAAAAGCAACATAATTGTTAACCCACCTAATGAATCTGTTGAGGATGTTAAGAAGTTTACCAGCACAAGGAAGAAGATAAAAGATTTAAGTCCTGATGAAACAGATATAGAACTGTTAGGCACAATAGTCCAGGTTTATGATCCGAGATTCTTTGAAGTCTGCCCAGAATGCAACACTAGATTAAAGCAGAATGCAGAGCAACACTGGGAATGCCCCCAGCATGGCAAAGTTAATCATGATTATTCTTATGTTCTGAATGTTTTTCTTGATGATGGCACAGATAATTTGAGATGCATCTTTTTCAGGAATCAAATGCAGAATCTTCTGGAAAAAACCCATGAAGATATTTTGAAGTACAAAGAAGTTCCTGATTCTTTTCAAAGTATAAAGCAGGATCTGCTGGGGAAAATGATTAAGGTGATTGGAAGAGCATCCATGAATGATATGTTTGGAAGGCTTGAGTTTATTGCTCAAGTCGTGTTTCCAAACCCAAGTCCAGATGAGGAGATGAAAGATATGGAAGCTTCTTCTGAAAAAGTAGCAGAACAACCAGCTGCTGTAACAGAAGAGAAAAAAGAAGAATCAACAAAAGAATCTGTTTCTGCCGGGGAAAAAGAGGAAGAATCTGTCATAGATACTTCCACAGAGACAAAAACACAACCATCAAAAGAAGCAGTACTTACAAATTCTGAAGAATTACTAAAAGAAGAAGTTGTCTCTTTGGATGACATCCCTCCAAGCACACAACAAACTTCAAATGAAACTCCCAAAGAACAACCCAAAGAAGAATTCCAAAAATCCACTCAAATTGATGAATCTGAACTAGAAGAAGAGGATGATTTGGAGTATTGATATCTAATTCTTCCCTTTCAATACAATTCTATTATTTTTTGATATTATTTTTTGCGGTTCCTGTTTTTTTGCTTTTCTCTTTTTTATGTCAAATAAGGATTTTTTCGGCATAAGCTGTATCATCAATATAGCTCCAATTATTCCGCCAATAAGATCATTCATTAAGTCAATATAAGGATCCTCTACTCCGCCGTCTCCATCCCCAAACATGAAAACACCTTCTCCATTGCCGAGCATTTTTCCTCCAGTATACTCAACTACTTCATGGAATGCTCCCACTCCAACAGTAAGCAGCATTATTAACAGAAATGTTTTGAATTTTTCTTTGAATAAGTCATTTATGAATTCTTTCTGCACAACAGTTCTGAAAATAAACACAGCTAATGCAAATCCACCATATAAATGAAGATATCTATCATACCTAAATCCATAAAAATGCCAGGTATATGCTCCAAACGGCCCAAAATTATGAATAACAAGCATGATTGAAATAACTAATGCAGCAAATATATTTGTGTTGAATGCTTTCTTGTACTTCATTAATATAACTAGTATTATTACACAAATAATATTATCAGACAACCATGTACTTTCAGTAATAAACGAATAAACCACAGATACAAGAATACCAAGAATAGATAATATGTATATTACATTGATTACTCTAGCTTCAGTTTCCGCTTCCATAAATGCCAGAAATATGAGGGGGTTTATTAGTTTTATTGTATTATTATCCCGAAAATCCGAAACACTTAAATAACCCTTTAAAAATTATCTATTTTAAGCTTGCAGAGGTGATTCAATTTAATTTCAAAACACATATAGCAATAGGTTTTCTAGCAGGGATTATTACAGTTCCAATATTTAATCCAGACAATATTATATTATACATAATTTTAGTATTATTTTCTAGTTTATTGCCAGATATTGATCATCCCCAAGCAAAAATTGGCCAGCATTTCAAATTTATTGGCTATTTATTTGAACACAGGGGTTTTTTCCACAGTGTTTTCTTTGTTGCTTTAGTTGGAATGATCAGCTACATGATTTTTGGAATGACTGGAATGGCTTATGCATTAGTCATTGGCACATTATCTCATATTGCAGCAGACACATTAAACCACAAAGGAATTAAATTACTACATCCAGTTCTTCCATTCCAAATCAAAGGCATCATGAAAACTGGTGGAGTAGGAGAATATATTGTTTTTATTGCAACTATTGTTGCCAGTGGTTATTTGGTTTTGGGATTGTAACTCTTTATTTTTTTGAATTGAGCTTAACACCATATGTGAATACTGAAATTATTTTTCTTCTAGATTAGGGCATTTGAGTCTAAGCTCACCACTTAATGTGTTTGGCATCTCGTAGTTGTGGAATTCACTTACATCATCATAATAAAATATGAAGCTTGTGCCATCATTGCAGTTCCATTTGAAATAGTGTTGTGCTGTTTCATCTCCATAACTGCATTTTCCTTCTGTTGCAGTCCAGCCGCTATTTTGCACACATTTTTCTTGGAAGCTCATCCCACACCCAGCAATTAATGCTAAAACAATTAACATTGCCATTATTGTCTGTATTTTTTTCATAGTTAATCACCTTTTCTTCTTTTTCTTTATAGTGTTTAGTATTACTGGTTTTTTGTTGCTTTTTAATTTTTTGCTTCAAATCAATAAATCACCATTACAAATCAAAGGCATAATGAAAACTAGCGGAGTAGGAGAATATATTGTTTTTATTGCAACAATAGTTGCAAGCAGTTATTCGGTTTTGGGGATTTAAGGATTTTTTCAGAGAAATAATAAACTTTTAATACTGTCTTTCTCTTAATTACATTCATGGACGATTTTCAACAAAAAACCAAAGTGATAATATTCTGGGGAATGCTCCTTGTAGGTGTGCTTTGGTTATTAAGTGTGTTTGTTAGAGTAATTCAAGACAATACTTTTTCTCTTTTAGACACAGTAGTATCTGTTATTCTCATAGGCATGGCTTTTGGCTATAAATACCAGCAGAAGATTTAGTTCTTTAACCCAATGGGCTCACTGGACTTGGCCGCGTGAGCTATTAAAAATGGCACATTAAAACACAGAGTTTAGATCCTTGTGCCCTTTTTAATTCCAAAAAGTCGCCAGCTAAATTAATTGGCAACTTTTTGTTATATTAACCACCACTTCTTCTAAATATTATCCAAAAACCCAAACATTTATATATAAGTCCATATATATAGTTATATAAACTTATATATATGGGTGATAAACATGCAAAAGCTGGAAATAATACATTATCCGAACTTAAAGACAGTATTAATGGTAGAGAAAGTTCTAAAGAATGCAAACAATCTCATGACAAGAGAACAGATTAAGAAGAAACTGCCAACCAAAATAATGCACCAAACTCTGAATGTTATCCTAAAATATCTAGAAGATAGCGGGAAAATATTAGATGGCAGAAAAGGCATTTTGTGGATATATGCAGAAAGAAAAGAGTTAGACAAATTAATAAAAAGAGGAACAGAGTTATGAATAAAGATGTAAGGATAGTTCTTTTAGATGAAGCAGAAGAGGAATATAAAAGACTGAATGATTTAGTCGGTCAACAAATAAAAGAAGGCAAAGAAAATACAGACGAAATTCAATTATTAAGATCAATAAAACAAAAAACAAATCTGGTAAAGTCAAACCCATTTTATGGAGATAGCATTCCGAAAAGAAAAATACCTAAAGCATACAATGTTCAAAATTTATGGAGAATCACACTTACAAGTTATTGGAGAATGTTATATACAATTAAAGGAGATCAAATAGAGATAATTTGTTTTATTCTTGATATTCTAAATCATAAAGATTACAATAAAAAATTTGGATATAAAAAGAAATAATGCATTTTTCCTTCTAACCCCACTGGACTCACTGGACATTGCCGCGTGAGGTATTTAAACAACTTCTGACATTATACTATCTAGTGTGTTAATTCACAACATGCTAACCTCAATCCCTGAGGCCTTGTAGTCTCTAATATAAGGGATTTGAAACAAAATGCGACAAGCAAGAGGTGCAGTAAAATGCAACAAAAAAACGAAAATACACAGGACATACAATCTGGTAGTGGAAACAGGCCAGAAAAAGAATTCAGAGCTGGAGCTGTTAGAGCTACAATCTGGAAAAACATAGGCCACAATAAAGCCGGAGAAGCCACTGAATATAATACAATAGGCTTTCAAAGAAGCTATCAAGACAAAGAGGGAGTTTGGCAAACCACGAGTTCTTTAAGAATAAATGACCTCCCTAAAGCCCAGTTAGTGCTTAAAAAAGCATATGAGTATATTGTTCTTAAGGACAAAAGCGATACTCAGAGCTATTTTCCAGAGGATTTAGCTTAAAAATCCTTTTTTAATTTTTTTTATTAGCAGTTAAGCAGCCGGCGCCCAGAGTGCTAAGGAAAGATCAATACTATTGCATCTATCCATCATGATTGCGAGATACAATCGCACTTGCGAGGCACTCGCCCCGGCTGCTTAACTTATAAAGTATTTGGGGCCGGTGTCCCATTACTCGAGAAACATATAAAAACAAAAGGTGATACCCCTATGTCAGAAGCAAAAGCAATAGAAATTGAGGAAACAATCATGCCAGAACAAGATGATTCTGAGGAAGTTCAAGAAGAAGTTGAAGTTCAAGATAAAAAGGACTCTAAGCCAGAAAAGATCAATGTCCAGGATTTAGATGGTGTTGGTCCTGCTACAGCAGAAAAACTTTCTTTAGCAGGGTTTGATACAGTAATAGCAATAGCAGTTGCAACACCAGGTGAATTAGTAGATGCATCTGGGGTAACAGAGTCTACTGCCAGAAAAATAATTCAATCTTCCAGATCTTGTATGGAAATGGGATTTGAATCAGGCATAGAAGTGATGGAGAAAAGAAAGAGAGTAATGAAAATTCACACAGGCAGTGAAGCATTTGATACCCTGATGTCTGGTGGTTTTGAAACTAGTTCAATAACAGAAGTATTTGCTGAGTTTGGTGCAGGAAAAACACAGATTGCACATCTTTTGTGTGTTAATATCCAAAAAGAAGATCCAAATGCTGTTGCAGTTTACATTGACACGGAAAATACTTTCAGACCAGAAAGAATCAGGCAGTTTGCAGAAGGTCAAGATTTAGATCCTGATAAGGTACTAGCTAATATTAAAGTTGCTCGTGCTTATAACTCAGATCACCAAATGCTTTTGGTTGACAAAGTTGATGAATTGATCAACAAAGAAAACTTGAATGTAAAACTTGTCATTGTAGATAGTTTGACTGCACATTTCAGAGCAGAGTTTGTTGGTCGTGGAACATTAGCAGAACGTCAGCAAAAACTTAACAAGCACATGCATGCTTTGTTAAAACTTGCAGACATGCATAATGTTTGCGTATATGTTACAAACCAAGTAATGGCCAAACCAGATCAATTCTTTGGCGATCCAACTACAGCTATTGGAGGACATATTGTTGGCCACGCATCTACTTTCAGAATCTATCTGCGTAAAGGTAAGAAAGGTTCTAGAGTTGCAAAGTTAATTGACGCACCCCATCTGCCTGACGGAGAATGCGGCTTTTATGTCACAGAATCCGGTTTAAAAGATTTGAAAGGTTAAGAATTTTTTTAATTTTTATTTTTTATTATTCTCCCGGTGTACTTGCTCTTATTGCTTTATCTATAGCTTCAGCGCCAGCACTTACTCCTTTTTCCCGAGCTGTTGTTGCTTCTGCTATGAATCCATCTACTGATTTTTTCATCTCTTCCAATAATGCTGCAAATCTCTTAAGATTCCAAATATCTTTAGTCTTGATAAATTCTTGATATTTTTTGGCAATTTCTATGTGTTTTTCCATCTCTTCATCTATCTCTTTAAAGCGTTTGTCGTCTTTATTGTAAATATGTGAATATAATTCTTTAACAGATTCCAAAACTTCTTTATATTCAGTGAATAATGAATCTGCTTCTCTATCCAAATCCTCTCTTATCACTTCCAATAACTCATTAAGTTTTCTTGCTTCTTTGAAATAAATAATCAAGTCATCTGTAATGCCTCTTTGTAAGCCAGTTTCTGTGATTTGTTTTTTTATCTCATCATACCTTTCTCTTAGTTTATCAGCATCTTTGTGCCATTCAGAGCTAAGTTTGGTAAATTTTCTTGCACCTCTGGTTTGGGAAAACAAAATTCTCCCGAAAAAACCTCTAATGTGCTTGCCTTTTTCTTCTGCCATGTCATCCTGTGCAGCACGATGTATTTGTTCTTGAAGTGATTTTAGGAATTCTTTTACATCTCCTTTGAAAAGGTCTAGTGTCTTGTCACTAAAAACAACATTTTTATCTGCTTCTTTTAATGGAGTTTCTAGTTGTTCGAGCAGTTTTTCTGTTTCGAGAAGTTCTGAAAAATTTTCCCTTTCTTCTAATACAATAATTTTTTCTATAACTTCAATCATCTTAGAATGGTATTGTAAATATATTAGAAATTCCTTTACAAATTTATTAATGAACTTATTCTCTTCAGATTTCCTGGTTCTTCTCCAAAAAAATGTTGGCTCTGCTGAGTATGTTTCCTTTATTTCATCCATTCTTTCCACAGTATAATTTTTGAGAAGCCTATGTTTCATTCTAAGCCCGAATTTACTTGCTCTTCTCCAGAATTTGCCAAGTTTGTACATTAATCCGAAATTGCTAGAAAGCTGAAACACAGGAGTTTTTGTTACCTTTTCACTTGCCATTATAATATTACCTTTATCTTTTCCTTATTCCTACTCCGCGGTATTTAAATTTTGTTGTGGTGTTATCCCATATTTACCCTGTCTAACCCATAAATTTAAATAATTAGAAGTGTTTTTTGGGAGTTATGCCTCTTTTGAGGTAGATTGCAAATAGATAAATAAGGTGAATATGTAAAATGGGTTACGGAAATAGAGGATACGGCGGTGGTGGCGGAGGCTACGGTGCTCCAAGAGAACCTCCAGTCAGAGAAGGAGACGAAATAGATGTTGAAATAGAAGCTGTCGGCGAGAAAGGCGATGGTATTGCAAAGAAAAAAGGCTTTGTGATTTTTGTGCCTAATACAAAAGAAGGTCAACAAGTCAGAGTTCGTGTTACTAAAGTACTCAGAAAAGTGGCTTTCGGCGAAGCTATCGGCGAAGCACAAGGTCCTGTTGAATCTGAAGATGCTCCTGCTAAGGAAGAAGCAGCTCCTGCTGCTCCAGAAGCTGCTCCAGAAGATAGTGAAGATTTTGGTGAAGAACTTGCAGAAGATTCAGGTGTAACAGCTCAAGAATTGATTGAAGAATCTGGTGAAGAAGCACCTGCTGCTGAAGAAGCACCTGCAGAAGAACCTGCTACTGAAGAAGCACCAGCTGAAGAACCTGCTGCTGAGGAAGCTCCTGCAGAAGAGCCAGCTGCTGAAGAAGCTCCAGCTGAAGAAGCACCTGCAGAAGAGGAAGCTCCTGCTGCTGAAGATGTTCCAGAACCTCCTGCTGAAGAGGAAGCTCCAGCTGAAGAACCAGCTGCTGAAGAACCTGCTGCAGAAGAAGAAAAGAAAGAAGAATAATTCTTAAATTTTTTACTTTTTTCTTATATTATTTTATTATTTCTTTTATAATTTGTATTTTCCCTTCATATTTGATTAATTAAAGACTATTTCTTATATAATTGATATATTATCGCCTATATTAGATGATTTTCTTATAAAATTTATAAAAATCCGCCTTTTGAAGTATACAAATCAATTTTATAAGACTTTTTCTGTTATATTTTATTTTTTTCTATCAAAATCAATTTATTTCTCATCTTATTGT
>JBHPFW010000017.1:0-33977 GCA_042571645.1 Nanobdellota archaeon | reverse complement strand
CAATTACTGCAGCAAAGAGAAAAATGGGCACAACCCACAAATACAAGATCAATAGTAAAGAACACACCCCACAACAAATATCTGCATATATTCTCCAGAAAATAAAGAAAGATGCTGAAGCATTTTTAGGAGATAAGGTAGAAAAAGTAGTCATCACAGTTCCTGCGTATTTTGATGATAATCAAAGACAAGCAACAAAAGATGCCGGCACTATTGCTGGTTTAGAGGTTGTGCGAATTGTAAATGAGCCTACTGCAGCTTCGCTTGCTTATGGTTTGGATAAATCTGACAAAGAACACAAGATTCTTGTATTTGATTTTGGTGGCGGAACATTAGATGTAACCATCATGGAATTTGGAGAAGGAGTTTTTGAGGTTAAATCAACATCTGGAGACACACATCTTGGCGGCACAGACATGGATGAGGTAGTTGTTAATTTTTTAGCAGATGAATTCAAGAAGAATGAGGGCATAGACTTAAGCAAGGATCCGACAGCATTGCAAAGATTAAGAGAAGCTGCAGAAAAAGCAAAGATAGAGCTATCTACTGTAATGGAAACAGACATTAATCTTCCATTTATATCAGCAAATGACCAAGGTCCAAAACACTTCAATTTTAAGCTGACTAGAGCAAAGCTTGAGCAGCTTGTTGATCCAATAATACAAAAATGCAATAATCCCATTGAACAGTCAATAAAGGATGCTAAGCTACAAGCCAATGAAGTAGATAAAATAATACTTGTTGGCGGCCCTACAAGAATGCCTATTGTACAAAAATTCGTTGAGAAAATAGTCGGCAAAAAAGCAGAAGGAGGCATAGATCCAATGGAATGTGTTGCTATGGGTGCTGCTATTCAAGCAGGAGTTCTAGCAGGAGAAATAAAAGATGTGTTGTTGTTAGATGTGACTCCTTTAACTTTAGGAATAGAAACTCTTGGAGGGGTAAGAACTCAATTGATAGAACGTAACACAACTATTCCTGCAAAGAAATCTCAGGTGTTTTCAACTGCTTCAGACAATCAGCCGGCAGTAACAATTAATGTGCTGCAAGGAGAAAGACCAATGGCAACAGACAATATTCAGCTGGGGCAGTTCGATTTAGTTGGTATTCCGCCTGCGCCAAGAGGCATACCTAAAATTGAAGTAACATTTGACATAGATGCTAATGGAATTGTGCATGTTACAGCTAAGGATTTAGGCACAGAAAAAGAACAATCAATCAAGATAACTGCCAACCAAAAGCTGGCAGAAGAAGACATAGAGAAGATGAAAAAGCAAGCTGAAGCCCATGCAGATGAAGATAAAAAGAAAAAGGAAGAAGTAGAGATCATAAATCACGCAGACACTCTTATTTACACAACAGAGAAAACTCTCAAAGATTTTGAGGGAAAAGTTGATGCTAAAGAGATTGAAGAAATAAAATCAAAAATTGAAGAATTAAAGAAATTAATGGCAGAAGAGAAAAAGGATACTTCCGCAATTAAGAAAAAAACAGATGAGATTAATGAAATAGCTCAAAAAGCTTCAACAAAGCTGTATCAGAAAGCGCAGGAACAGCAGACCGCTGGGCAGGAAGCAGGAAAACAAGATAATGAAAAATCCAAAGCAACAAAGTCAGAAAAAACAAAAGATGAGGACGAGAAAGTAGTAGATGCAGAGTTCAAAGAAGTAAAAGATGATGATAAAAAGGAAAAAGATAAAAAGGGATAAGTTTCAGACTAAGAAATAGAAGATGAAAGAATTAGAAAATGCACTGGATGAAGATATTGAAATCATAAAATTGCATTATAATAATAGAAAAAAATACAAACAGAATCTCTTTCATTCCTTAATGGTTCTTATTCCCATACTATTGCTTTTAGTGGGTTTGCCTACAATTTTGCAGTCAGAGGTTCTTTTTTATGTCATTTTTGTTTCTATAATGATAATTCTGCTTGTAGGGTTCATATATGGCTATTTAATGCTTGACAGAGACCAACAGGTCCTGAAGCGAGCCATAGATAAGGCTCACAGCAATCTGAAGACAAAAAAGAGATAATAAAAGAGACAAATTCAGCGATTTATGCGGTTTTTAAGCTACATAAGGTGAGAGTATGCAAAAAATAAGATTAAGATCAAGGATTGAAGCAGCAAAAGAGCTGAAAACAAAAAAATCAGGGCAAAGTATAAGAAAAAAAGAACAACACCCTAATGAAGATAATAAGAAAAAGCTCATAATCTTTGATTTTGATGGTGTGATAATAGATTCTTTACCCGCAATATTTCAGATATATGATCTAATCTGTGAAAAACTGAGCATAGAGAAATCAGATGATATTAAGAATGGAGATTTCTATGAAGTAGATTACAAAGAAACTCTTGCAAAACTGGGTGTGATTGATGAAGAAAGCATAAAAATTGCAGAAACATTGTACAGAGATAATATTCCTGTGTTGAGAAAGTTAGCTCAGCCATTTCCTGAAATTAAAAAAATTTTCAAGAAGCTTGAAATAAATCATAAAATAGCTATTGTTTCAAATAACAACAAACCAGAAATTGAAACAAGACTTAAAGAAATAGGTATTCTAGATACTGTTAATATGATTTTGGATTTTAGCTTTCATAAAGTTAAACCGGATCCAGGTCAAATAATTCATTGCATGGAAGAACTAGGGGTAATGCCGCATGAAACAGTCTTTGTTGGCGATATGGAAGGAGATATGGACGCTGCAAAAAGAGCAAATGTGAGAAAGATTATAGGTGTGACTTACGGATATCATTCAAAGCATAAAATGTCTAAGGCAGATGTGTTGGTAGACAAACCCTCAGATCTATTAAGTGCCATTGAAGCTAGCTAAAAAATGAAAAACGACCCTTATAAAACATTAGGTGTGGATAGAAATGCCACAAAAGATGATATTAAGAAAGCATACAAAAAGCTTGCTAAGAAGTATCATCCTGATTTAAACAAAGAAGAAGATGCTACAGAAAAATTCAAAGAAATTAATGAAGCAGCTGCAATTTTAGGCGATGATAAAAAACGCCAGCAATATGATCAATTCGGCACAACTGATTTTTCAGGTTTCCAAGGTGGCACAGGAGGATATGATTTTTCAGGGTTTGATTTTTCTGATTTTGGAACATTTGGCGGGGGGTTTGATTTTGGAGATTTATTTGACGCTTTTTTTGGTGGTTCTGGGGGAGGAAGAAGAAGACGTGCAGGCCAAAGAAGAGGAGCAGATCTTCAGTTGAATATTGATGTAACACTTGAAGATGCTGCTTTTGGAAGCAAAAGATCAGTCAATCTGGAGAAGAGTGTTAATTGTCCAAAATGCCATGGCAATGGTGCTAAAAATGACTCGGCAATTAAAACTTGCCCGGATTGTAATGGCTCCGGTCATGTAAGAATAACTAGAAGGACTCCATTTGGCATTTTTTCCACTACAACAAACTGCAGAAAATGTCATAGTACTGGAAAAGTAATAACAGAAAAATGTTCTGAATGTAATGGTCGCGGCAATGTTGATAAAAGCAGCAAAATAGAAATAGACCTTCCACCAGGAATCGATACTGGTTCAAGACTGAGATTAAGTGGAGAAGGAGAAGCAGGAGAAAAAAATGCTCAACCTGGAGATTTATATGTTGTTGTAAATGTCATACCTCATAACATATTTGAAAGACAAGGGATGGATATTTACACTGAACTTCCTATTTCCTTTGTTGCTGCAGTATTTGGTGCAGAGATTGAAGTTCCTACGCTTAAAGGTAAAGCTAAACTTAAAGTGCCTTCTGGTACTCAAACAAACACTTTATTCAGGCTTAAGGAACACGGCATTCCCAGCTTAAGAGGCTCAAGCATTGGCGCAGAGAAAGTGAGAGTTATTGTGCAGACTCCAACTAATCTCAATAAACAACAAAAAGAACTTCTCAAGGAATATGAAAAAGAAGGCGGAGACAAAGTTCAGGATACTAAAGGTTTTTTTGATAAGTTAAGGGATAAATTTTAGTTATACTATTACTTCAATTATAGGGCTGTTACTTTCCCTCACAGGTTTTTTATGTAATATTTTTCTTTGTTTCCCGCTATGATAAATTTCTTGAATTTCTTTATTCATTCTTTCTATTTGAGAATAATAATACAGAACATTTAGAGGAATATAATCTAAGCAGGGCGAAACTCTCACACAAAGATCTCGTCTTACAGGCATAGTACAGCCTTCTTCTGAAAGAAAGAGACAATCTCCTTTATCATATTCTTGCATAGCAATAGTAGAGCTTCTACTGGCAACATATGGGTGCATTCCCAAACCAAGATAATCAGAAATATCTAGATCAGCAAATGCTGAACGTGTGCAACAAGCACCTTCAGTTTGAGCACATATTTCATATAGCCCGAGTTCCCTAAACGCTTCTAATGTTTCCTTTTGAAGATCTATTTTGCTTTGAATGAGTTCTTTTAGTGCATGAAAGTCATTATCAGATAAATATCTTATAAGGGTAACTGCTGAATTTAGTTTTTTTATAATAGTTCTTGTATCCATTAATAAACTTTTATTAGCTTCAGCAAATGTCGCGTCCCATTCATAATTTTGATAAGGACAAATTATATCCATCTTCTCAAACTCACTTTATCTTCAATAATCTCTACATAAGTGTTTTTGTGTTCTACCCAACTTCCTGAATTAATGTATATTTGCCTGCCAAAAACTGATTCTTTTGTAGCAGTTTCTGGTCTGTGAGTGTGACCTAATATTACACATTCCATTTTTTTAGAAAAAGCATATTTTCTGTATTCATTCAAATTACCATGATACTTTTTATTTGCAGGTGTGGTGACTGTCTTTGCATGTTCTGTTTCTTTATTCAACTGTTCAACTTTACTTAAACCTATTTCATCTATGTCAGGATCCCAGAATCTTTCCAACCAACCAACAATCTTAACAAAAAATTTAACCCAAATAGAAGGATTAGCGTTTAATAAATCTGCTCTGTGGCCATGTTCGATATGAATTACATCTTTTATTCTATGATATTTATATGTTAAAGATCTAAATCCTTTAGTTACAAGATCATGGTTGCCATAAATATAAATTATTGGCAAAGTATTCATAAACTCAATCATTTCCCAATATTCTGCTAATGCAAATTCCATATGTGTTTGCCAAAGCTCAAATATATCTCCATTAAGAATTAATATTCCTTTTGTGCTCTTTACATGATCTAAGAATTTTCTAAAGCTCCACTGGTTATGCTTAAAATCATCATCTCCCAAACCTGAGCCAATATGAAGATCTGAAACTATGTATATGGGTTTGTTGGAAACAGATTTGCTTAGCTTGAACTCTGCAAGTATCATGTTAAGCTAAGAAATATATAATCATATAAATATCTTTTTAAAAGGACTACTTTAAAGTACTAATCAAAATGCTTATGTGTTATCAGCAATGACCTTTACTAAACCCCTGTTTTCAAGCATTTCAGCTGTTTTCTTGGGAACTAGTTCTTGCCAATCTTGGTTATTCTTTATCATATCCCTTATTATTGTGGCTTCCCAGCCTCCAAGTCTATCAGTTCTTTCAACTTTATATCCTGCTTCAGAAAATAGATTGTAATTAAGCTCATTTTCTCCAGTAAAAACAATATCAAATTTTGGAATGTTTTTCTCTACATATCCAACATATTCTGCATCAGAATTAATATCATCTAGCTTGATTATCTCACAATTCTCTATGCCTAAATCCAGCAATGTTGCTTGTATTATTTCCTCTCTTTCATTAGCTGTCAGAGGATTATCTGGTTGTCTAGAGTATTGTGCAGAGCCAATGAGGATTATTAGCCTATCTACTTTAGTAAATGCCTGTTTAATTATTTCCAGATGGCCATTGTGGAATGGCTGGAATCTTCCAAGGAATAAGCCAGTTGTCATGTAATATTACCAATATCACCTCATTTATAATTATTCTGATTAAAATCATTCTTGTCTGAGCCTAATTTAGGGGTGGAGGGCGGGCAGAAGGAAATTTAATGAAATGGCAATTGATTAAAATCCGCATGCCAAAAATCTAAGAAACTCAATAATCAAGATTATTGGCTCCAACTACGTTGGTTTTTGAGCGTAATTGGCTGAGGTTTTGGCTTCATATCTGCTCTGGCTCAGACAGAAAATCTGATAATTTCAACCCAAAAATATAAAAAAACAGCTTCAAACCCACATATAAAATGATGATCCTAAGCGCGACAATCAAGGAAATAAAGGTGGAAGATTTCACACCTAAAGATGGCATCCAATTCACTGTCAGTTATAATGATGGTGTGGATGATAAATCATTTGTAACAGAAAAAGCCCATTTAAACAAATCTGATGAAATCCTTGAATCAATTATTAAGCAGATAAGGAAAAATTGTAAAACTACTAATTTAAACTTTGACGGACAAAACCTTTACAAAGATTCAACTATTGTCAAGATAACTAAAGAAGGAGAAGTTGAGGATTTAATGCTTAAGTTCTTTAATGATATCGCAGATAATATTTCTAATCTTCTAATAACCAGAGAAGCAGATAAATACATCCAAGGATTAGTTGTGATTAAAGGAATGAAGTTAGAGTTCTGAATTTCTAATAAGGGTAATCAAAAATAATAAAGAATTAAATTAAAAAAATTTAAGTCAATCAACCTTTCCTGTTATGAGCTCTTCTTGACGGCCTTATTTTTTCCGCGCCTTTGCCTTTGTTTCTTAAGCCTCTGCTTTTCTGGCCTGTTGAAGTTTTCCCTCTAAGAACTCTATTTCTGCTTGAAGGCTTTGAAATCCATTTATAGTTTTGATCTTTCTTAATTACAGGATGAGCTCTGTCAACTAAAATGACCTCAAACCAATAATACTTACCGTCTTTAGCAACTTCATAAGAATTAAGGACTTCACAATTAACATGGTGTTTAGATGCTCTTTGCTCAGCTACTGATTTATAGCTTATAGACAAATCAAGTCTTTGAGACATCCTTTTTGGTCTTCTACCACCTTTTGTAAATGGATTTGGTTTCCTCCTCTGTCCTTTGGCAACTCTTTGCCTAACCATAAAAATTCCTGGTTTTGCTTTATAGCCTAAGCTTCTAGCTCTATCCAATCTAGTTGGTTTACCAATCCTTAAAGAAACAGGTTCCTTACGCCATTGAATCAGGCGTTCTTTCATAAGCTCTGGCATAGTGGCCTTTGGCCTTTTCCATGCCTGTCTAATGTATTTGTACATACTCATTTTTTAGCCTCCACTGATTTATACTGCTTTAAACAGTTGTTTTATGGCTTTTCAGCCATTTCGGGAATTCAGGTAAGCTACTACCCACATCTTCCTTAAGTTGCAGAAAAAATAGGTTATTTATAAAGGTTTTGAACATCATTCCCAATATAAAAAGGTCGCAATATTTAAAAAGCCTCAATTTACTCTAATAGCAATATGGAAAATCCTGATAAAGAAGACATGATTGGATTATTGAATGCGTTCTATAAACAGATTAATCCTGCTATAAAATCAGCTAAAGATTACAAGGTAGAGAGTGTCAATAGAGTTCTTGTTTGCGGTTTGGGTGGCAGTGCAATCTCAGGAGATATTCTGAGAAATTATGTAATTGATGAGATAGAAGTAACTGTTTGCAGAGATTATACAATTCCTAAATTTGTGAACAAAAACACTTTAGCATTTGTTGTTTCATATTCTGGCAATACAGAAGAAACAATTTCTGCTTATAAGGAATGTATGAAAAAACAAGCAAAGATTGTTGCTATAACCTCTGGAGGCAAATTAGCAGAAATGGCTTCTTTGCATAAAGATATCATAGTTAAAGTACCTGCAGGGATTCAGCCAAGATTAGCAACAGGTTATTTATTTTTTCCAATGGTTAAGATAATGATGAACTCTGGTTTGATAAGTGATAAACTTGGCGAGATTGTTGCAGCAGAATCAATGCTTAAAAAAGTTCAGCCATTAAAAGAAACAGCCCAAGAAATAGCAAAAAAACTCAAAGGAAAAATCCCAATCATATATGCCTCAAACAAATATTCTTCAATAGCAGAAAAATGGAAAACAGATATTAATGAGAATTCCAAATGCCACGCATTCTATAATCTATTCTCAGAGTTTAATCATAATGAAATTAATGGGTATGTTAATCTCAATGGAGATTTTTATGTAATTATTATCCGAGCAGATGATGATCATCCAAGAATACAAAAAAGAATGCAGATAATCAAGAAATTAATTAAAGAAAAAGGCGTTGAAGTGCAGGAAATAAAGATCACAGGCAAAAAGATTTTGCCAAAGATTTTCTCCACCTTATTCTTAGGTGTTACGATAAGTTATTATTTGGCTTTAGAGCTTGAAACAGATCCAACTCCCGTAAAGATCATAGAAGATCTTAAATTGGAATTAAAGAAATAAATCAAGAAATTATTAAAATGTACTCTATAGGTGTCGATATCGGCGGTACAAAAATTGCTGCAGGACTTATTGATGATAGAGGGAAAATTCTAAAATTTTATAAATGCGAAACAGAAGCAAAAAAATCTAAAGAAATAATTGTCAAGAATATTCTGAATGCGATAAACTCAGTTTATGATAAAAAATTAATCAAAAAAAATAATTTTAGAGGTATAGGCATAGGTGTTCCTGGAAACATCGATGAAAAAGGCAACATAATACAACTTCCAAACGTGCCTAAACTAAGAAACATAAATCTTAAGGAATACATTTCAAAGAAATATAAATGTAAATCAGCTGTCAATAATGATGCTAATTGTTTTGCTTTGAGTGAAGCTGTTTTTGGAGCAGGAAAGGGCAAGAAAAATGTTGTGGGCGTGATAATAGGCACAGGTGTTGGTTCAGGAATAATAACTGATCAGAAGATTTACAATGGCACTGATTTCTTAGCAGGAGAATTCGGAATGATCCCTTATAATAATAAAATCATTGAGGAATTCTGCGCTTGGAGATTTGTTAAAAGAAGATTAAAACAAGAAAAAATCAATATTCATTATTCTGATTTGTTCAAAACAAAGAACAACAAAATAACAAAGATATTTAATGAATATTCAAAACATCTTGCACAGCTATGTGCAATAATAATATGCTCAGTCAACCCGGATGTTATAGTTTTTGGCGGAGGTGTGGCTGAAGATTTTGATAATTATAAAAAATCACTTAAAAAGGAATTGAACAAACTTTTAAAATACAAAAGGACTAAAAAGACTTTATTAAAAAGAAAAAAACTTGAAAGCCCAGGGATAAGAGGAGCAGCATTATTGTTAAGGCAATGATTAAGATGAAAGAAACAGACAAAAAACTAGTAAACGGAATCAAAGACTATTTTGACAAAGCCGGATTAAAAAAAGCAGTCTTAGGAATATCTGGGGGAGTGGATTCTGCTGTTACTGCTGCATTAGCTGTTAAAGCAATAGGCAAGGAAAATGTCATTGGATTGTCAATGCCTCATTTGGAAATTAGTAGTCCTGAAAGTATTATTGATGCGAAAAACTTATGCAATCAATTAGATATAAAATTAATCGAAATACCAATTAATAAGCTTGAGAATGCAATGGACCTTGATATTCCTTGGGAACAATCAAAATTAGCTTCTGCCAATACTAAAGCCAGATTAAGAGCTGTATTACTTTACAATTATGCTAATTCTAATAAGGCTTTAGTTCTTGGAACCAGCAATAAAACAGAAATAAAATTAGGCTACTTTACAAAGTATGGTGATGGTGCTGTTGATTTTGAAGTTATTGGGGGGCTGTATAAAACAGAAGTTGTTAAACTAGCCAAGCATCTTAATATTCCATACGCTATAATCACAAAAACACCTTCTGCAGAATTAATGAAAGGCCAAACTGATGAACAAGAAATTGGTGCTCCATATTCCGAAGTTGACAAAATCCTAAAAGAAATTGAAGCTGGTAAAACCCCTGAAACAGAGATTGGCAAGAAAATAGCCAAAATGATCAAAGATAATAAGCACAAGACAGAGATGTTGCCTGTGCTGAAGGTTTAAAATGGAATCAGAAGAAAAAACTCTTTTAGAATGGGACCAAAACCTATCTTTAATCTATTCAAACAAACTGAAAGTACTTTGGAAAAGAATACTGATGATAATTTGTTTATTCATACTTTTTATTTTAGTCTTCTGGATAGGTATTCCTTCGATAAAGGGTTTAAGTTTAAATGAAATATATGTTAGACATAAAGTGAGCTTGATGGCTACGGTAATAGGGGGTTTTTTTGGTAGTATCATTGGTTTATTATTACCTTCAATAACAGCAAAGATTACTAAAGGTGCAAAAATTTCAACAAAATTAACTAGTAATGGAATATATCAAACACCAAAACTCAATACAACAATGCAAAAGCTTTTTGTACCTAATGCTGAAATACAGACCAAATGGGATGGAATTTCTTCTTATAAACTTTATCCAGAAATACCTGGAATTAATGTGATAAAAAAACTCAGTTTTAAACCTAATTATGGGCTTAATCCTCTTGTAACCACTGAAAGCAATTTTCATCAAGTTGAAAGAATATTTGAAGATTATTTGCCAAATAAAAAAAAATAAGAACAAATATCTTGCCCGTCCATAAAGTGTGATTAATCTTCCAGCATAGTATTTACTTTTTCTCTTAATTCAGGAGCCCCGAAAGAAGCTTTTTGAAGATATTCTAATGGTCCTGCATAAGTTACTTTACTATGATCAAATTCAGAAGCCACAACTAATATGGGGAGTTTATAACCTTCTGTATTTAAGGTGTTAATTAAACCATAACCATCTAAGTTAGGCATTTCCATGTCAGTTATTAGAAGTTCTATGCCTTTTTCAGCTCGGATTTTATCCAATGCTTTTTGTCCATCAGAGACAATTGTTACATCATGACCTGCTCTTCTCACAGTCCTAGCAGTCATATCTGCCAGAACATAGTTATCATCTGCATATAAGATATTAGCCATTTTAAGCTGGGAATTTATAACAATAATAAAAACCTTTGTAATTCTGCCAGAACCCTTCTAAAATCCATCAAAACCTTTATAAATAAGCTTCTCATGGCTTGATATGGGGTTTTAAATGGCTGAAAATGGTAATAACATAGCAGTTCTTGCTTCTACTAATGCTACAGATCTAGAAGGTGTTATACAGGCTATAAAGGATGGAAAACTAGATGTTAATATCAAGATTCTCATAGCAAATAAGGAATGTGGAGCTGTTGAAAAAGCAAAGAAACACAACATCCCGTACATTATAATCCCTTCTAAAGGCAAAGAGCGTGAGGATTTTGACAAAGAAGTTGCTAAAGTAATTGATGAGAATGATGTCAAATTAGTGCTTATGATTGGCTATATGAGGATTGTTACGCCATGGTTTGTCAATAAATATGAAAACAAAATGATGAATATTCATCCAAGCTTATTACCAGCATTTGGAGGTGGCATGGATAAAAATGTTCACCAAGATGTGCTTGATTATGGATGCAAAGTTACTGGCTGCACACTGCATTTTGTTACAGAAGAAGCAGATGAAGGTCCTATCATAGTACAAAAGGCTGTTAAAATTGAAGAAGATGACACAGTAGACAGTCTAAAAGAAAAAGTTCAAGCATCAGAAATGGAATCTTTTGTTGAAGCAATTGATTTATTTTTCAAAGGCAAAATTAAAGTTGAAGGTAGAGTTGTAAGAATAGAACAGTGAGGAATAAAAATGAGTATTAAAGTGAAACGCGCATTGATTTCAGTTTCTGACAAATCAGGCATAGTCAATTTTGCAAAATTCCTAGCAGATAATAATGTTGAAATTCTATCTACTGGTGGAACAGCAAAAGAACTAGAAAAAAATGGCATAAAAGTTAAAGAAGTTTCTGATTATACTGGTTTTCCTGAAATGATGGATGGCAGAGTTAAAACTTTGCATCCGAAGATTCATGGAGGTTTATTGTGTTTAAGAGACAATAAAAACCACACAAAACAGGCAGAAGAAAATAATATTGAAATGATTGATATTGTCATTGTAAATCTTTATCCTTTTGCTGAAACTATTGCAAAAAAAGACTGTAAATTCGAAGATGCAATAGAAAATATAGATATTGGCGGTCCGAGCATGTTAAGGAGCGCGGCTAAAAACTTTAAAGATGTTATTGTCATAACTGATCCTGAAGATTATGCTATTGTTAAAGAAGCATTAGAAAAAGATGGCGATTTAGATTTTGAAAATAGAAAATCTTTGGCAAAAAAGGTATTTGAAAAAACAGCTATTTACGACGGTATGATCAATGATTATCTAAATACTCAAACAGAAAATTCTGAAGAATTTCCAGATAATATTGTTTTAGCTTATAAAAAACAACAGAGCTTGAGATATGGGGAAAATCCTCACCAAAAAGCAGCATTTTACAGAGATATAAAACAAATAGAACCATCTATAACAACCGCCAGCCAACTTCACGGCAAAGAATTGTCATACAATAACATTATGGACACAGATGGTGCTTTAGAGATTGTCAAGGAGTTCTCTGAACCAACAGCTTCAGTAATTAAACATGCTAATCCTAGTGGAGCTGCAATAAATGAAAAAATAGAAACAGCTTTAGAAAATGCATATGATGCAGATCCTTTGAGTGCATTTGGTTGTATTATAGCATTAAACAGACCTTGCAATCTTAAATGCGCTGAATTCATGAGAAAGAAATTCATCGAAGTTGTTATAGCGCCAAGTTATGACAAAGACGCTCTAAACTTATTAATGGAAAAGAAAAATCTAAGAATATTAGAGCTTAAAGGCTTGGAAGAGTTTTGCAAAGACAGAAACAAGCCAAATCATCCAATTGAAAAGCTCACTACTAAAAAAGTTGTTGGTGGCTTACTGACCCAAACAAGAGATTTCCCAAACCTAGAAAATATAGAGCTGAAACCAGTTACAGAAACACTACCAACAGATCAACAGATTAAAGACTTGATATTTGCTGCTAAAATATGCAAACATGTTAAGAGCAATTCAGTATTGTTTGCTAAAGACGGTTGCACAGTAGGCATTGGAGCTGGCCAAATGTCTAGAGTAGACAGCTCAATGATTGCTGCTAGAAAAGCAGGAGAAAAAGCAAAAGGTGCTGTAATGGCGAGTGATGCTTTCTTCCCATTCCGAGATGGCATAGATGAAGCTGCTAAAGTTGGTATATCTGCAGTGATCCAGCCGGGAGGCTCAATAAGAGATGAAGAAGTCATTCAAGCAGCTAATGAACACAAAATGGCAATGGTATTTTCAGGTATAAGATTATTCTTGCATTAAGCTGGTTTAAATGTCTGACTCAGAATATAAACAAGCTATTTCTTTTCTTGAGACATTAGAGAGAAAAAATCTCACAAACAAAAAATGGGATTTGAAAAACATCAGAAGAATTCTTAAAAAACTAAGCAATCCTCAAGAAAAACTAAAAATAATTCATGTCGCCGGCACAAATGGAAAAGGGAGTGTTTGTGCATTTCTGGAGTCAATATTAACTGAAGCAGGTTATAAGGTTGGCAAATATACCTCGCCTCATCTTATTGATTTAACAGAAAGATTTACAATCAATAAAAAGGTAATCAAAAAACAAGAACTGTCAGAATTAATAAAAACAATAAAACCATTAATTAAAAATGAAAGTTATTTTGAAACTCTTTCTGCAATTGCATTCCTGCATTTCTACCAAAAAGGTGTAGATTTCGCAATTATGGAAACAGGGATGGGTGGAAGATTAGATGCAACTAATGTCGGAAATCCACTGGTAAACATAATAACCAATGTCTCTATTGAACATACTGATTGGTTAGGTGATAACATTAAAAGTATAGCCAAAGAAAAAGCAGGAATTATCAAACCAAATAGCATTCTGGTTACAGCAGCTAAAGGAGAAGCATTAACAACAATAGCAAAAATTGCTCGAAATAAAGACACATCAGTAAAAATAGCAAGACCCACTTCATTAGAACTTGGTTTGAAAGGGGATTATCAAAAGATCAATGCGGGAACAGCAATAAAAGCAGTTTTGGCTTTAAAAAACTATAACTTGAATATTTCTCGAGAGGTTATAATCAAAGGATTAATGAAAACCTCTTGGTCAGGAAGATTTGAGAGAAGAAAAAATGTAATATTTGATTGTGCTCATAATGAAGCGGGAATTAAAACCTTAGTTCATGAATTAAAAAAACTCAAAAAAATAGAGAAAATTAAGAAGATAGTCTTAATACTCAGTATTATGAGTGATAAAAAGATCAAAGAGATGATCAAGCAAATAGATGGTTTTGCAGATTATGTATTTCTCACAAAAACTAAGTCGGAAAGATCTTCTGATCCTAAGAAACTAGCAAAATACTTCAAGAAAACAAAGTATAAGATACTCCCTGATTCAAAAAAAGCCTTGAAACAAGCTAAAAAGACAGCCAAAAAGAATGATCTGGTTGTTGTAGCAGGAAGTATTTATTTGGTCGGGGAGTTGTTGAAGTGATATGTGTGAAGAAAACAAATAGTGTGAATACTGAGTCATAAATACAAATTCTACTGATAAATTAAAAGTTATTACTCATCATTCGGAATATTTTTCTTAATAATTATAAGCATTTTAATAGCAAAATTAAAAGCGATGTCAGTTTCCAGATGAGTTATGACCTTTGTGAAGGCTATTGCAAGAATATCAGAAAGTTGAGCTAGTTTGTTAGCAATAGATCCTTCAGTTTGTAATTTTTGGGTTGTTTCTGCTATAATTTGAAAATATCTTTTTCTTTCTTGTTCTATTTCTTCGTCAACTATTTCATTCCATTTTTGGTATCCCCCCTCCTTAAATATATCCATTCCAAAAAAAACATTTGTAAAATCTTCTGCCATCATGTTCAGTACTTCATTTTCTTTGTATAATCCGGAATGTTTTCTTTCTTCCATCAAATCCGATATTTTTCTGAATTCTTTTTCTTCTTCTTCACTTTCGATATCCTCTGAAACTTTGTTTATATAAGTAGAATCATTTAACTTTGCCAAATAACGTAAGTATTTGATAACGAATAAAAAATGATTTCTACAACAAGACGTATAATTATCAAATTTTAATACGACTGGATGTTGTTCTCTTAATTTTATCATAAGTTCAATTAACTTAGCAATCTTATCAGAGAATAATGCCGAACTAACAATTTCCATTATATCCTGTTCATGCACCTGATTTTCAGATGAGTCGAATTTGGTAACAAAGTCAACATACTCTTGAGAAAAGATATAATCGCAATTAGGACATTTAATTTTATTGTTAACAAAAACAACATCCAAATTACCACAACGTGGACAAAAGCATAAATTTACTTTTTTTGAATCCATTTTATAAGCGTAATTTACCTGCTGTAACTTCAAGGTGGACACTGGGAAACTTAACTATTGTTAACCCTTACCTACTTGCATCAGCTTGTCTTTCAAGTTCGAGTTTCTTAGAAATAGCTAAAGAATTAGCACTTAAATTATATGCAGCAATTATTTCATCTACCAAACAATTAACAATACTCTTTTTTGCATTAAAGCTTTTTTGATAACTGCCTTGAACCATAAGTTTTAAGGCCATATCTATTCTTCTTTGAGGAGCACATTCAACTGCTTTAGGATATCTTGCTCCACCATACTCTATTGTGATTATCTCTTCTCTTGGCGCGGCATTCTCAACAGCTTTAACAACAACTTTGATTGGATTTTCTTTTGTTTTTTGCTCAATTTTTTCCAAAGATTTTTCAATTATAGCATAAGAAGTTTGAGCTTTTCCAGTACAATGGAATGATGTTTTGAAATGCTTCTTTGCTTTATGACCTGGATTCATCAGCTTATTTAATAACCTTTCAATAATAAATACTTGAGACTTGTGAAACCTCTTTCCAGCATATCTAGCTCCTGTTTTAGGCACTATTTTGGGCTGTACAGAGATGTAGTTCTTTAAACCTTCATCTTCAACAACTATGCCCGCTGTACCCCATCTATCAAATGCTTTTATTTCTGTCATTTTAGAATAATTACCTTCTTGCCTTTTCGATCTTACCAGCTCTCAATGCTTGTAAGCTCTGATCATTAACCTTCAAGACTTGCCATCTTACACCAGGAAGATCTCCCTTTGCACGGCCCATTTTACCGCCAATACACTCGATTATGACTTCATCGTGCTCATCAACCAGTTTAGTAGCGCCATCTCCTGGCAAGAAAGCTGTGACTTGCTTTCCATTCTTTATAAGCTGTACTCTGACGCATTTTCTCATAGCAGAATTTGGTTGTTTAGCTTCAAGCTGTAATTTCTCTAAAACAATAGCTTTAGCCTGTGATGAGCCTGCTAAAGGATCAGACTTCCTCTTTAGTCCTTTAGCTCTCTTAACAAACCACTTATCGCTCCATTTGAACTTCTTACGCCTATCTTTGAGCCTTTTCCCTGATTTTAGCCCTGATGATTTATTAGCCATAAATACCACCGATCTGTGATTTATTTATAAAGGTTTTGGTGGGTTTTTAAATTGAATTACCACCGAATCAAATAACCTTAATCTCCTTTAAGTTAGAAAAATATCTTTGGATGACCTTTTCAGAATTCCTGAGATTTTGAGCTTTTTTGCCTATCAGAAGGCCTTTTGTTTGGATATCAGAACTGCTTATTGTTACAACATTGTTCTCTTCATCCACTTCAATATTCTCTGCTTTTAATGGGTGTATCCAATTCTTGACAAACATATTTAGATCATCATGGAACTGCACAAACTTTAATTTCTTGTTCAATAAATTTTCTAGTTTCTGAACATTCTGTGAGTTTGTACCCAAAGCTTTCATTAACTGAAATTTTTCCACGACAAAAACCAGTCTGTTAGAATTTTCATCAAAAAAACAATCCTTAAGTTTAGATTTTGTTATTTTCTCAAATAGGGCCATATACTTCATTATCTCTAGATCGTATTTTATTTTCATTTTATTTTAAAAGGCCTATTACAGAAACAGAAAAAGGTTTTTTACATATTGTTCCCAGTTCATCATTGGGATAAGCTAGTTCAACTATTTCAGTGGAAGATAATTCGCTATAATAATGAATATCAGTTCTAACTAAATCAGGACAATTGCTTGCTAAAAAGACCTTTTGAATTTTACTTAATTTTAATAGCTTTAAAGTTCTCTCAGTACCAAACACAATATTACCTGTTTCCAATAACTTCTTCAAATCAGATGCTGCGGTTTTTATTGTTTTTTTTACTACCATTTTTTTTGCAGAAAGCTGACTACTATTTAAATCTTACTGATGTCATCTTTCTTTATTGAAATTTTTGTCATTCCAGTTCCCATAGGCACTGGCTGATTAAGCATAACATTCTCAATAACGCTATTGAGATCGTCTTTCTCACCCATTAATGCAGCAGTAAAAAGATGTTTTATAGGTGTTTCAAAAGAACTTCTAGCTAGGACGCTCGCTTTTTCATTAACTACACCATATCTGGTTATACCTTTAATTTTACCTGAAGCGCACATCATATCTGCTACCAGCATTATATGTCTTTGATCAATATTCAAACCTTGTCCATCAATAACCTTTAAAACCTCATTTATTATAGTTTGTCTCGCTGCTTCTATACCCAACATATTTGCAATTTCAAATATGTCATTGCTTATTGTTCTTGTAGTATCAACAAATTCCAAACTTAAAATTGATTTAAGATTTGTACCAGCAGTAACTATGATGTATTCTTCACCCCGTTTAACTGGTAAAACTTGAGTTATTCCTTTTATGCCTTTAATGTGAATTTTCTTTAATTTCTCTTTTAGTTTGTATATTTCACTGATAGCTGATTCCTTTTCGTCAATCTTTACAATTATTTGCTTTCCTTCTTCTTTTACTGAACCAGATTTCAAACTTTTTTGTATCATTTTAGCCAAGATGGAATAATCTGTATTGGTTTCTTCCATTTTTTTTGGGCTTAGGCTTATTGTAATTGTTCCAGCTGTTAAATCAATATCAAATTCTGTGGAAACTTCCTTGAGCAGAGATTCTTTTATTGAATGAGCAACTTTTTTTATATCCTGGCCAGTTGAATATGGCTTCTTAAGATATATTTCAGTCATGGGAGTGCTAATTGAAGGTCTGCCATCAAGTATTTCTATTATTCTCGGCAATCCTGTTGTAACATTCATCTCTGCTACACCCGCGAAATGGAATGTGTTTAATGTCATCTGTGTACCTGGCTCACCGATTGATTCAGCAGAAATTAACCCAACTGCTTCTCCAGACTCAACTTTAGCAGTATTGAATTCATGAACAGTCAGATCCAGAATCTTTTTAAGTTGAGCTTTAGAAGTATTTGTAGGTAGATTATTTTTTAGGTCATCTATTATTTTGGTGTTGAGCTTTTCCTCATATTCTTTTAATAATGCATCATCCATAAAAATCAACCCCGACTTATGCTAATTCCCCTATTTTTCTGATTCTAACATAACAGTTTCTATTATTTTCTTGACATTTATAATGCCGCCTTCGCTCTTTGAAACATCAATACCATCTTCACCATATTGAACTTGGATTATGTTTCCTGTCGCGTCTCTCACAGAGCCATCTTGCTCAACCCTTAAATCTTGCATTGCATTAGCTAAACGTCTATAAAGATAACCTGATTTAGGTGTTCTTAGTGCAGTATCCATCAGACTGTCTCTTCCAGTCATAGCGCCAAAGAAAAATTCCGAAGGTGACAAACCGCTCTTAAAGCCATTTGTGATAAATCCTCTCGCCTTTGGTCTCAAATCACCTGATTTAAAGCAGGATAGAGTCCTCTTTTTATAACCCAAACTAATTCTTTTTCCTCTCAGTGCTTGCTGTCCTACACAAGCAGACATCTGAGCCATATTTATCGGATTACCTCTAGCTCCTGATTTTGTCATCTTTATTGTGCCTGAATCTTTTGAAAAATACTCAGTAACAAGATTTCCTATATTGTTTCTCGCTCTGTTTAATACTTCTAAAATCTTTAGCTCAAGTGTTTCTTCTGTTGTTTTACCTGGCAAAGTTTCTAATTCACCTTTATGATATGTTTCGATAAGATCATCTACAAATGTTTCTGCATTAGTAAGCTCCTCAGTAATTTTTGTCTTTGCAACATCCGGCAAGTCAGTGTCAGATATTCCTGTTGAAAATCCTCTTCTTAGTAGAGCATATATTCCCAATTTTGTTAATTTGCTCAGAATTTCTATTGTTTTGAGTTCTCCATATTTTTTATGAAGATTTCTTAGCAATAAACCTGAACCTTCACCGAGATTCTTTGAATCTAAAACTCCTGATATCAATTTCCCTTTTTCTATTTTGACATCTCCATCTTCACTATTCTTTGATACGCCTAAATAATTAAAATCCTCAGGAATTATGCATGCTATTAAATCTTTGCCAGAAAGATTATCTTTATTAGGTAGTTTTGAAAAATCAGTTACACCAATCTGACCTAAAAGTTCTATTGCTTCATGTTTTGTTAATTCGGTTTCCTTTGTGACTATATAATTACCAGAAATTGCATCTTGAACACATCCTATTATACTCAAACCATATCTCGGGCTGATTAATTGAGTTTGCACCTGCATCAGGACTTCTGCTTCAGCTCTGGCTTCTTCTGTCTGAGGTATATGAAGATTCATTTCATCTCCGTCAAAATCAGCATTATATGGTGCACAAACAGCAGGATTAAGCCTGAAAGTTTTATAAGGCAGCACCCTTATTCTATGGCACATCATACTCATTCTGTGCAGGCTCGGCTGTCTATTAAATAACGCCAGGTCGCCATCCATCAAATGCCTTTCCACCAGATATCCTGGCTGGATCTCTTCGAGCAAAGCCTCTTTTGTCTCATCAGTTATCCTTTTCTTTTTACCATCAGGTCTCACAATGTAATTTGCTCCTGGATATTTATCAGGTCCCTTTTCAATAAATTTCCTCAGATAATTCATATTCCAATCTGTAATTCTTTCTGGAACACTGAGCTTAGAAGCGACAATTTGGGGAATACCAACCTCATTCAAATCCAACATCGAATCCGGACTTATTACTGTTCTAGCACAGAAATTTGTTCTTTTTCCAGCTAAGTTGTGTCTAATCCTTCCTTCTTTACTTTTTATACGTTCTGTCAAAGTCTTTAATGGTTGTCCAGATCTATGCCTTGCTACAGGTAATTGAGGCACAGAATTATCAAAGAAAGTTGTTACATGATACTGAAGCAAATCCCAAAGATCTTCTATAATTATTTCAGGGGCTCCCGCGTTAATATTTTCAAATAATCTTTGATTTATTCTTACAATATCTCCTAATTTATGAGTAAGATCATCCTCGCTTCTTTCACCACTTTCCAAAGTGATACTTGGTCTCATAGTTACAGGAGGTATAGCCATGACTGTCAAAATAGCCCATTCAGGTCTGGAAACAGAAGGATTAATACCAAAAAGCCTAATCTCATCATCACCAAGTCTTTCAAGTCTCGCTCTTATTTCTATAGGTGAAATTCTTTTTTCATTTTCCAAAAAGGTTGTCGGTTTTTCCAGACTAATTTTGTGTTGTCTGGATTTGCAATGAGGGCATTTAGTGGTATCTTTCAAAGAGGAAATTATTTTTTTAATTAAAGCTTTATGAGCTATCAAATCTCCTTTTTCTTCGCATTGCTTTAATTCTTCAAGATATTTTGATAATTTGTTTTTATTAACCAAAACTTTTCCGCAGTCCCTGCAGCAAGATCTTAAAATACTGAGTATTATGGCCACTAATTTAATATGAATTGCCGGTCTGGCTAATTCAATATATCCAAAATAACCAGGACAATCCTTTAGTTTTTTACCATCTGTCCTGCACACCAAACCAGGGTCAATCACACCCATTCTCGTATCCATTAATCCGCCATCAACAGGATAACCTTCTTTATCATAAAGTTCTGGAGTAACAACTTTACAAACTGACATTTTTTTTATTACAGCAGGAGAAAGCATACCAAAACTTATGCTTCCAATCTTTTTGAACGGATGTATTTCATCTTCAATCATAAGATTCACCTTCATTAAATTCCGAACTATTCAATCAATATTTTCTTTCTAATTCAAGTTTAGGATAAATGCAGAGAGATTTAAATTCATCAAGTATTAGTTTGAAAGCATATGCCATTTCAACCCAATTAACTCTCGCATCTTCTCCGTGGATTGGACATCTTAACTGATCCTTGTAGGTATCATGTATGGCCTCAAAACCTGAGTTTTCTGAAACAGGCATTAAGTACTTATCAGAATCAAATCTTTCTTTGAGTAATAAAGAAGCTCCATGAGCAACAAAAGTATCTTTCTCCATCTCTCCTAATCTTAAGCCGCCTTCTTTAGCTCGGCCTTCAGTAGGTTGTCTTGTCAACAGCTGGATTGGGCCGCGTGCTCTGGAATGAAGTTTATTAGCTACCATATGCTTAAGCTTCAGATAATACATATTACCAATAAATATTTTCACCTGAAAAACTTCTCCTGTTTCGCCATTAAACATTGTTTCTGAACCATCTTCGTTAAAGCCCAAACCGAGAAGTTCATCTCTGATTGATTGTTCTGGTTCTGCATGAAAAGTTGTTCCGTCAATATATCTTCCAGACAATGCTCCTGTCTTGCCACCAACTAACTCAATAAGATGAGATATAGTCATTCTTGATGGGATACCATGAGGAGAAAAAATTATATCTGGAGTTACACCAGTAGATGTGAATGGCATATCTGCAGGATCCACTATTAGGCCAACAACACCTTTTTGGCCGTGTCTTGAAGTAAATTTATCACCCACTTCAGGTATTCTTTGATCTCTCAATCTTACTTGAATTAATCTATTTCCTTCCACATTCTCAGTTATAAGAACAAAATCTACTGTTCCCGCTTCACCATGCTGCATCGAGAAAGAACTTTCTCTTCGAGTATTGGGAGCGAGATTGTATTCATCCATACTGCTCAAAAATCTTGGAGGAGAAGTTTTCCCAATCACTACATCTCCCTCTCTCACTCTAGCCCCTGGATAAATTATGCCATCACCCTCAAGATACTGATAATCTTTCTCTGATTTATAGCCTTTTATATCTTTGTCAGGTATTGATATCTCATCAGTTAACCCGCCAGCATATCTCAATTCTTCTGCCAAAGCAGGCCTATAATAAGCGCTTCTGCCTAATCCTCTGTCAATGGATGCCCTATTAAGTATTATTGCATCCTCCATATTATATCCTTTGTAACTCATTACAGCCACGACCAAATTCTGGCCTGCTGGATGATTGTCATAATTACTTATGTCGTGCATTGTTGATTGCACAAGCGGTTTCTGAGGATTAAAAAGCAGATTAACATCCATATCCATTCTCACAGCAAAATTAGATGCATAAAATCCTAATGCTTGTTTTTGATTTTTACTGCCGGCATTCAGTCTTGTTGACTGGTTAAAATTTCCATAGGGCACCAAAGATGAACAATAACCTAGCATTGCCAAAGGAGTTATCTCTAAATGAGTATGATCTTGAGTTAATTTATCAGGCGTGAAAGCCACTAAAGAGTTTTCTTCTTCTGCTGCATCTAAATTCTCAATTATTCCCTGCCTCATTAGATCAATTATAGATATTTCTTTTTTTTCAAGCTGTTCAATGTGCTTTTCTGTAAACAGAGGCTTTCCTTCTTTCACAACAATCAGAGGTCTTCTTAACCTGCCTCTGCCATTCTCGATAAAAACCGCATCAATATCTTTATCGAAATAAATATTTGTGCCAGTGGATATTTCGCTTCTTCTTCTCTTGTCTTTAATAGAATCAACAAATGATTGGGCCTCATCAATATATCCTGTGAACTTGCTATTTAGATAAACTTCAGTCATTTGATCACCTTATAATTCTCAATCCCGAATTTTTTAGAACCTTAATTAATTCATCCTCTGGTTCATCTTGTGTTATCTCAGAAAGCATGGCTAAATTTTTTCTTAAGCCGATGTTTGTTCCTTCAGGAGTTTCTATAGGACACAATCTTCCGAGATGTGTTGGGTGTAAACCCCTAGCATCGAAGTTTTCTTGGGACGCACTCAAAGGAGAAACAACCCTCTGCAAATGGCTAAGAGTCTCCAAATAATTAAGACGTTGAATTCTTTGGCTTATTCCTTTTCTACCACCGACCCAATTACCGGTAGCCATGCTGCTATAAATTCTACTTGTCAATAACTTATCTCTGATTATAACTTTTATTGACGGGAACTTGCCTCTTTTAACAATTCTCTGGAAATTATACAGAATGTCTCCTATTAAAGCCTTAAGATTTACTCTCATCAGATCAGCCAAAAGATCTCCTGAAAGTTTAAGCCTTTTATTCATGTAATGATCTTTATCGTCAAGTCCTATCTCTTCATTGCTTGCAAGTATGAATTTTCTTAATAATTTTGCTATATCATGTGCTTTGTAAACTTTATCCTTTTCAACTATTCCTAAATGTGGCATGAAATATTTGTTCAGGATCTCTGATATTCTCTCAATTCTTATTTCTCTTGTTTGAGTTATGCCTGTTCTCTTAGAAATGTAATCCAAAGCATCTTCTTCAGTTTTTATATCTACAAATTCAAATAGATTTATCAATACTTCATCAAACTGCCTATCATTGCCAATAGCATTCATTATTTCTTCATCCTTTATCATTCCAAGAGCCTTCATAAGAACAACTATAGGTATTCTTTTGACTCTAGTGAATGAAATATAATAAATTGAATCTTTGAGACGCTCAACAGTGTGAGGTATTTTGAAAGAACCCCGCTCTGAAAATAATTTTCCAACAAATTCACTCACGCCAACTTTTTGTCTCTCAATGAGAAATTTATTTGGAGCCAAGTCCTCAACCGCAATCAAAACTTTTTCAGTACCATTTACTATAAAATAACCACCTGGTTCATCGGGATCTTCTCCTTTTGCAATAAGATCGTCTCTTGAAAGTTTATTAAGATGACAAAACTTTGATTTCAGCATAATTGGAAGATTACCTATTTGTGTGACAAAAGATTCTCTTTGAATGCCATTTATGTGTGCGCTTATCTCGATAAAACAAGGCGCAGCATAAGTTATTTTTCTAAGTCTCGCTTCTATGGGAAATATGTCCCTTTTACTTCCATCTGCTTCTGTAATTTGCGGTTTTTCAACCCATATCTTGTCAAGCCTTATCTTAAACTCATCCACATTATGAGGGATTATTGTTGGTTCAATTTCTTTGTTTTCATCAACAATTTTCTGAAGTTCTCTTTCAATAAAATTATTGAAAGACTCGATATTAGACTGAGTAAAACCTCGCTCTTCAAAATATCTTTTTATTAGTACTGATGAAAATACACTCATTCTTTAACACCTCTGTAAAAGAAAGCATCGCCTGCTGTCGGGCTTTTTCTCGATATTTTGACAACATCCCCTTCCTTAACATCAAGACCCTGCAAACCAGGATCTGATATAATTATTCTTGGAAGATTCTCAAAAATAATATTGTTTTTCTGCAAAAGTTCCTTTTTTGCTGTTTCACTAAGTTTTGAATGCTTCGGAACAAGAATGTGTTTCTGCACCTCAATTTGAACTTGAGGCTCTTTTGGCTTAGCGGTTTTTTCAGATTTTTTTGGTGCCATTTTTTGTGCCTTTTTTTTGAGTTTTACGGGCCGGACGAGACATCCGGTTAAAGCATCTGCTTTACGCCTTAAGGTTCGAACTCGCGACCACCTGATTACCTTCTACCAGAAGGTTCCAAAAACCCTCTGGTTTTTGATAAAAGTCAGGTGCTCTATTGCCAAACTGATATCAGTTACCAGGCTGAGCTACCGGCCCATGATTATGCAGTTCATGGGTCTAAACGCCCTGGCCGGGACTTTCTGAGCACACCCCTTTTCCTAAAAAAAGGAATTTCAAGCTTGTCGAACCCGAGTCGGAGCCTCGACAGGGCTCCATGATAGGCCACTACACTACCAGGGCTTATTTGGGCAAAAAAAGATCATGGATAACTCTATTCTAATGTTAAAGCCATCTTAGAACTTTTTAGACTGATATAGCTGCCCCTGAACCCATTTTTGCATATTTGGAAAATTAATCAGCCGTTTATAAAGCTTGCGGAAAATTTAGATAATAAAAGGAATATTGATTGAAAAATGTCAAAACTTCAACAAATAGCTCTAGAAGCTGAATATACTCCTGGAGAATTTGTTGATACGGGATTCTACTTAAATATGCCTGAATCATGGGGTATTGATCATGAACCCGATGATATTAATCCTAAATACCTTGTTTTTGAAAGATTAAGTAAACAGTTTAAAGTGACTGATTCAAAAGATACTGAATATATTATTCCTTCTTCTTTTAAGAAAACAAGACATGCAGAAGATTTAGTTGTTATGCTAATGCTTTATGGCCCAAAGGTCACAGCAGAATATACTGGAATGGTTGCAAAGCAGATTGCAGCAGAACAAAAAGAAAAGTATTTTTCTAGAGAATAATGTGGAAAAAAACAACAAATAAAAAAATTAAATCAATTTAAAACAAAAAAACCAACTTCTTCTAATACATGGTTGGTCTCAGAATCTAAAGAGGTTTCTTCTTGAATAAATAATTCAGCAGAAACATTTCCGAGATTTCTATATCTTAAATTAGCAGTATTCCCACCCAAATGACTTTGTATGTCTGTCAAGAAACTTGGCATGCGTGAATAACTCTGAGCAAAATTGATTGTATACCAATTCTCTTCAACTTCTCTTCCAGTTTTACCAACTTCAAACTCTGTGCCAGTTCCAGTATATACTCCTGGTTCAGCAGCAATATATCCTCCAACCTCGAATTTGTGAGCTCCTGTATCTCTAGGATTTTCTTCTTCCTTAAATCTTAATTGAAAGTAATCAGTTGTTATATTTCTATTTCTGGAGATTATTGGATCGCCACCCCATCTGCTTTGACTTTGGCTTAAAACAACAGGTATTTGATCAAATGTATTCCAGAAATTTTTTGTTCTGAACCCGTGCTTGGTTACTAATTTCCCAACTTCAATCTTTTTACCATCTAATATATAGTTGCCTGACTCAATAACAACATAGCTAACTTCTTCATTAGTGTGGCTGCCGTCGAGATAAAACCATTCTTCTATTTTCATCACAAAATTATCATCCTCAACTTCTATAATCCTTATATGAGCTGGCTGATTGCCATTATAGCTCAATGCCTTAGCTATAACAACTGGATTCTCAAATCTATCTGCTGTAAAATAAACTGTTTTTTTATTGCTGTTAACTATTATTTTACCAAACTCTGAAATATCCGCAATATCATTTATAGAAGTAACAGAAGTTGCAAAAGGTGTACAGGATATTGTTATATTATTAATGTTTGTTCCTTTCACATACATTGTTTCATTGCATTTAGGAACTGGCCCAACAGATAGTACTCTACTAACCTTTCTCGTATCCTCAGGATTATACCCTCCAACAAGAAGCTGGGTTTTATTATTGTATGTGAAAATTTTTGCAATACCTGTGCCTGGTTTAACATCATTATAAAATTCCGGATGAAGATTCATTATCTTATAATTAGTGTTAGGATTTCCTATAACTATTCCAGTTATGTTTTTTATCTTTTGAATTTCTGAATCAGTTTTTATTAAATCAGGATCTATGCTTTGACATTTGACATAAGTGCTCTGATTATCCGCATTATTTATGACAATTTTTGCATAAACTTCTTCTTCTGGATGTTCAATCAAAACATAATCATCATTATCTGCATCATAGCTTAGTAAGGTACCTTTATGTGTAGCCCACATCCTAATCTCATCATTAGGTAAGGACTCTGAATACCAACCAGAACCATAAGCATCTTCTGTATCATCCCATCCTGACCCGTCAAGATTTATTATATTTGGTGTAGACAGCACTAATTCAGGACTACTTTCAGCAGTGTTATTCATAATACTCAAAACAATTCTTGCTCTGTCTGTGTCTGCATCATTAAAAGTGTGGGATTGCTCTTCAATCCAAATTTCAACAAAAGCATCATTGCCTGGATTAGGTTCAGGAATTATTTTAGCATCAAACTCACTTTCTGCAGTCACATGACCTAATTCTAAATCAACAAATGTTATTGTTTTAGCTGCTTTGTCAAAAGACAAGTTTATTGTACCAATAGATCCTAAAGAAATTTGACTTGGAGTCCCGTCAGTATTGATATCTTTATCGACCCAAAAAGTTCCATATGTTAAATCTTTGAAATCTACTGTATTATCACCAATCTCTGTTATCTCAAGTACGTGAGCTTCTCCACCTGAAGTAACAATCCACATAACAGAACCTTCACAATCATTCAATATAGAAGTTCCAGTACAGGTGTCACCCTCAAAATATAATAATTCATCATTACTTGAATCACCATCATCACTAAATTTGTTTCCAAACTTTACAATTCCATTATCACCATCCTGAATTATTGGAATCAAAACTTCAGTACCGTCCCTGTTATTAAAAGTGAAGTCACCATTCTTTCCAGATAGAATCAGTTCTATTTCTTCAACAGTTCTTGTCAATTCAGCAAATTCAATATCAAAATTACCTAATGCAGGTTCAACAAATTTCTGGCCAGTTGACAAATATAAAGGATCAATAGGTGGAGCATAATAAATTTCTATTTGCGTCATTTCGCCGGCAACAATTTCTCGAATATTTGTTTCTGAACCATCAATTTCAACACCCTCTTTTAATACTGCATCTAAATCTCTTAGTTCTATTTTTTCTGCATCAATATAAATATCACAAATATCTTCTCCATCTGCAATTTGTTTTGCATCAACAACACCTATGCTGATGCCATTAATAGTACTAGTTATGCCCACATCTACCCAAGCAGAAGATCCATCTACCTCAATAGCACAGGAATCTTCTTGAGCAGTAACCTCAAACAAAGTTATATCATGGTCAACTGAATCTTTAACAAATGTAAGAGTTTTATCTTCAGATAACCATCTAGCGATGCTTCCACCAATCAGAGTCATAGTATCAATTTTCCCACCTGGTAGAGTTAATGAAATATCTATAAAGGTATATTCTTTTCCTTGGATTTCAATTTTTGACCCTTTAAAATCATCTGTCGCAGATGCATCATTAGCGTTATTATAAATAATCTCATTATCAAACTCCAGAATATATTTGTAGACAAATTCTGATGAGATATCATCCCACTTAACATAAAAATCAGATATTTCATCACCTAGTTCAGAAGCTTCAAAAACAAATTTTCCAGTAGTAGAATAAAAGTTCAATGTTTGCGTATAACTTTCTTCATTATCATTATCGCCTTCTGATTCATCATATTCCTCATCAGCAAGAACATCCTGCATTTCAGAAGAATCTATTTCATCATCAATTCTCCAAAGAGTTTCACCAAGAGTTAAATTGTCAAAAGAGTGATATAATATATAACCTACATGTAAAGGTTGAGGTCCGCAATTTTGGTTTTCTATTCCTTGAAGACTCGCAGCGATATCAAACGCAGAAACAACATCTTCAGGTGCAGGATCATCACCTACTACTATAACATCTCCAAACATGCCGCTTGTAAAAAAGAAATTTGGATAATTGTGAATATGAGGGTCATAAGAAGAACTTCCACCAGAACCGCCACCACCAGATGATTGAGCACAGACAACTGCTGAACTAATAACAAATAGAGAAATAATGCATAATATAAGCAATTTTTTCATAATACCACCACCAAAATATGTATATGTATCAAATAGATTATCTATTATCAAAATTTGATAACTACTATTTAAATGTTTCGGTTTTTACCACTGGACAGTTTATAAAAATATCGTAATTTTTTAGATATAAATTTACGAATTCTGAACTAAATAACCCTAAAAGAAAAGAAAACATCCCCGCCGCCGGATTTTCTCACTGACGTTCAAAACTATGGTCTCAACCGCCAATACTCGAACCAGCAACCTTTCGATATCAACTGAATGCCTTTCATCCTAAGCTAATGCATGTAGTCTGGCATTGAATTTATCTACAGTCGAACGTTCTACCAGTTGAACTAGGCGGGGATACTCAGAAGGTCAAATAATAGGTTTATAAAGGTTTTGCTTGAAATAAGCTAATAAGAAATAATTAATCCCCTTGCCTTTTCTCAGGCACGACTTCTATCTTATTGGATTTGATCTTATAGCGTTTACCTTTTTCATTCTTAAAATGAACTACTGCAGGTGGAACCTTCATTTTTCCTATAACATCAAACTTTGATTTTGCCATATAATTCAAGATACGCTCTTCTTTTGGCTCTAATTTATCTATCTCCCAAGAAAGAATAGTGCCGTGCTTCTCATGCATACCTACTTTATCTGGCGGATAAAAACCAGAATGTTCTTTTTTCTCAAAGAGAGCAATATGAGGGATTCTATCAACCACTTTAAGATTTTTTATTTGTTTTCCGCTCATATTGATAATATTTACACCTATCTTAAAATGAGATATTGCCCCTTCTGTTGTTCTTACACTCTCAACATATTTAAGTACTGTGACAGGAGTTCTTGTTACCCAAGCAAATATTACAAGAATTAAACCTAACAGCAAAAACAAAACAGGTACAAAATAACTTTTTATTATTATTAATTGAGTTTGGTCTCCCGGCTCTAAAGATACTAACCAGGAATAATACTCTTTTCGGTTTTCATAAATTATTTTTGCCTTTGGTTCGCTGCCCCCAAAATACTTTTCATAAGAAGTTCTCTCCAATCTTATTTCTTCTTCTCTTTCCATATTTCCGTGGTTGGTAAGATTGATTATTGTTCTTTCTCCGAATAAAGTCTTCTTAATCTCTTGAGATGAATAAAAGGGAAAAGCTAGCTCAACGACCTGTAATTCTTCTTTGCTTTGAAACAAAATTTTATTATTCTCCAGGATCATTATAGACAATATTTCAATTCTTGGTTCGAAATTATCTCCCAAATCCAGTGTCAAATCCAATATTTTCTCATTTTCAGGACTTAATTCAAAATCAGTATCAACATTCAAAAGACTAGATTCTATTTTAACAGAAAGATTCTTTAGATCCTTGGGATTGTTGTTTTTTGAGTATTATTTTAACAGAATATTTAGCTCGTGGATCTATCTGCTCAGGTATTTTTACAGAAATATCCACATCAGTATCATAGATTAATTCTTTTGGTTTTTCAGGCGGAGTTTCTAACACAAAAAGGTCAAAAGATGCTGAAACTTTTTCTCCTGTCTTTTTTGATATGGCATCAAGCATGAAAGTGTATGGCCTTTTGGGATTTGGAACAAGAGTATCTTTTGGCTTTACTAACAATTTGGCAGAGATTTTCCCAGATCCATTAAGCCTTATTCCTGAAGTTAAAATAGCTGTTGGATCTGAAAGCAAACTGAATAATGAGCCTTCTTCTGATGAAGATACAAGAAAAACATCCTGTTCAAGCTTTTCATTAGTTAATTCAACATAATACTCTGCCCAATCATTAAAAGAAGCTTTGTTGTTTATAGAAGTGATCTCCAATGTCACATCCTGAGCTAATACTATTGAAGAACAAAAAACCAAGATGATTATGAATATAAGGGGCAGGATTCTTCTCGACATGATAAACACACCAGAACACAAATAAAGCTATCTACTTTAAAAATCTTTCGTTAGCCTTGAAAACACTGAAAATAGCGTATTCAGATAGTATAAGCCATATAGCCATATAGATTAAAAATGGGGCCAAAGGGACTTTCAGCAATCAGAACCTTCGGTTCCGATACCTCCTACAAAAGCTTTCTCACTTTGTTCGAAAGGGAAAAAATGGGGCCACAGGGACTCCCGGGAATAATTAAAATTATTCTGTTCGAACCCTGGTTATAAGCTGTCCATGTCATAGACTGCTACTAGCGTAGCATACTCCATGAACCCCGAGCTTATGTGATAGTTGCTCCAGACAGATTATCTGTCCAAGCTACACTATGGCCCCTTAGAATTAAGCATAAATGTGTTGTTTTTAAGTTTTTTTGGGAAAAGGATTTAAATGATGGCTAGATTCTGAAAATAAAATGGCTGAACAAGAACCACTTACAGCTCTTGTTGCTTGGGAACAACCTGGCGCAGGAGCATACAAAAAAATGTTAAATGAAATTGGATATCAGGTTGAACTAGCCTACACACCAGAAGAAGCAATAGGAAAGCTGACTAATAAACCTAAACAACCATTTACAATCTGTATTGTTGATGCTGAAATGAGTGGAACATTCGACTCAAGAATTTCTCATTTAAAGACAATGTATAATTCTTTTGTTGAAACAGGAGGGGAAAAATTTGTTGCATTAGTTACAAATAATGAATTATTGGGAAAAATCTCAGAAGAGGGCATCCCTTGCGCAAGAGATTACCACCTAGAATTTAACATATATGATTGGTTAGGTGTTTAACCAAACACAATTCTCAATAAGAACATAACTGCTATTCCTAAGATTATTCCTAGAAATTGTCCTGTGGATTTTGTGCTGCAGGTTTCTTTATGCAACTCAGGTATTAAATCAGATCCTGCAATATATACAAATCCTCCTGCTGTGAAAGGCACTATGTAAATTAATATTCCATCAAATATACTGCCAAGAATTAATACAATTACTGCACCTAAGACTGCAGTCAATCCAGTTAAAAAATTCATCAGCAAAGCTTTTTTCCTACTAAATCCACCATGGATTAAAACACTAAAATCTCCAATTTCCTGTGGAATTTCGTGGAGCAATACTGCAATAGTTGTCGCGATACCAACCTGCACATTTGCTAGGTAAGAACCTGCAATGATTATTCCATCAATAAAATTATGCAAACTGTCTCCAACTAAATTCATCAAAGCAAATGGGTGTGGGTGGGATTTTGATGTTGGAACATGACAATGTCTCCAATGAATGAATTTTTCTATAACAAAAAAGACAATTATCCCTGCTAATATTGAAAAAGATGTTGCCAAACCAAAACCATTTTCTTCAACTGCTTCTGGCAATAAGTGTATGAATGCTCCACCTAGCAATGCTCCCACAGAAAAACTCACAAAAAAGAAAATAATTTTCTTTAGTTTTTTTAATCTGATTGATAATGTGAAGATGCCAATTAAAGAAACTAAACTTACAACTATTACACTCAAAATAGAATAAAGCCAAATTTCACTCATTCTTCTTCCTCTTTTTTGATATGCTTGACTTTCTTTTCCTTTGTAAATTTCTCATGCACAGGAAAATCAGAGTCCTCATCTACTTCTAAGCCTTCTGTAGCATCATCTAAAAGTTTCTTTTTTTTCTTCTTAAATTCATCAAATTCATCCATTTTATGCTTATTAATAGATAAATATTTTAATTGTTTGTGGTTTTAAGTGTAATTATGAGCTAAACTGCCAGGGCGAACTCCTAGCCTAATGTTGTTGAACCATGCATACTCAGGTGCTGACGCAAAACAAAGTCATCTCGCTTAGAGTTCTGGGCGCTGGCAGTTTAGCTAAAGAAGGATCTGGCAATTATGAACAAAAAAGACATTGAAAAATCAATAAAAATGGTATCTATGGCGCTTATAGTGATTATGATAATTCTATTAGTTCTGTTTGCATTAGGCAGAATACCTCAAATGGTGTTTTGGGTTAATGCAGGAGTTATAGCCATTTTAGCGTATTGGGTTATACCTAGAATTAGGAAGAAATTTGTTTGATAATTAAATTAGAAATTTATCCTTTTTCAAGCTGCTCTAACTGATGAAGACAATAACCAACAGCAACTTTGTAGAATTCTTGAATTCCTTTTGCTTGAGCACCATACAATATTCCTGCTATTGCACCATGATAAAAATCTTTAGTTTTGAGTTCACATTTATCAATTAAATTTGGCACTGTTGCCACTAACTGCTGTTCTGAAACATTTTGATCACCAGGAGTATCTATTAGCTTCTGCCAATACTCCCCCGGTTTTCCATTTGGGAATAATTCAGACAATCCTTCTTGCAATTGAACAGCTAAAAATTCTAATCCGTCAGATTCTAAAACTGGCATAAATTTAGAAAAAGTTCTAATATTTATATACTTTTGCAAGAGTGTTTATAAATGAATTTTCAACCCAGCACTCTACTTACATGTTCATTCTTAGAAATCCTAATCACATTCTGAACAAAACTTTCCATCTTGGGTTCATGACTAACAATGATTGTCTGCTTGGTATTAATATCATCTAAAATGTCCTTAAACTTATCCAATTGTTCTGTGCTAAAGCCGTCTGTTGGTTCGTCTAGAATAATTATGTCTTTTGTTTTGATTTCTGCAGTAATATCATTAATAACTTTATTCAAAGCAAGTCTATAAGCCAGTGCAACTGAAGTTTTTTCGCCACCAGATAAATTATTAATATTTGATTCATAGCCATCCTGCTGTATTATCGGTGTGAATTCCTCATCCAACCTTACACTCAGAACTTCATCTTCAAGCAAAACATTAAACCAATTCTGAAACAAACTGTCAAATTCTGAATAAATTCTGAGCATGACTTGTTTCTCCATCATATCCACTACATTAACAAAATAATCCTGCATCCAATTAAGTAATTGTGAGTTCTTCTCAATACTTTGCTTAACAATCAATTTTTTATTGATATCTTCTTCAAACAAATTGATTAATTTCTGAATGCCTTCAGCTTCTTTTTCAAAAGAAACCTTATTCAGCTCTATCTGTTTGTATCTTTCCTGAATTTCTGAAAATTCTTTTTTTATCTTATCAACTTGCTCTCTTGTATTCTTAAACTTAGCTAAATTCTGGTCAATATCCTTTACTTCATTGCTTAATTTTTGAAGTTCTTGATTTAAATCATCAAACAATTCATTTTGTTCAGATAATAATGATTTTTTAGAATCCAAAATCACTTTATTTTGGTCGATTTCTGCCTGGATCTTATTC
>JBHPFW010000016.1:0-38181 GCA_042571645.1 Nanobdellota archaeon | reverse complement strand
TTTCTTTAGCAATAATGGATCTCAAATCATGCTTTGTCATGTAAGCATCTGGATCTTTGCCATCATTAAAGTCTGCAAGAAGTTCATCAACTAAAATTGAGTATCCTCTTTCATCTTTTGCCTTATAATCTTGTATCACTCCATCAATATCAGCAAACTTCCAATATTTTCTCAAGGAATCAATTTCAGAGACAGTGCTGTTTTCTCTAGAAGTATTTCTTTCTGATAGAAAACTAGATGATAAATAATCATCAATTCTTAGCTTGATCTGAGCAAATTCATTCAATCTTAAATCAGTATGGCCATCAACATCAATACTTGATCTGGAATAAAATCTTCCGCGAGATTTAGCTACTTTAATAAAATCAATTATTGAATTTAAAGTTGGATCTTTTTGATCAGAGTTCTTATAAGAATCAACTAAAGAATCTGCACTTTTTTCAAGAGATCCATAAGCTTCTTTTGTTCTTTTCTGTAAATTTTCAACTTGCCTGAACAATTTAGATTCCTCTGGACTCCAAATACCAGATCTTTTGTTTTCTATTTTTAGGCTTTGCCACTCACTTGTTGCAGAAATAAGCTCAGAATCTAAAGTACCATAAGCCATTATTTGATTCGAAAATTCTTGAAGAGAACTATAAAGAGTATCTAAATCAAATTGAGTCTGAGCAGCAGCAGAACTAGCACTATCTGAAACTCTTTGTTCCAATGGTAATGTTAAAACTTTTGCTAGTCCACTCATTTTTACTTCCAGCCGATATAGGCAACTTAGTGTATAAGTCAATATATACCCTAAACACCCCTCAAAGAACCCTCTATCAATACTATTGTCTTGATTTTATTTAAACCTTTTGGTTTCTGGTATGTGCATAGCATCTTCAAAACTCCGTATGATGATGTTTCAAGGCTCTGCGTCCCCGTAGTCACGCAAATCGAAGATTTGTGGGAAGTTACGAAAGCTCTGCTTTCGCAACTGGAGCAACCCCCCGCGACGAGCTGTATTTTGGCCTAGCAAGGAGTTTTGACCTTATGATGCAATTTTCGCAAAAAGCGAAAATGCACATTTGAGCTTAGCTCAAATTGTGCTATGCACATCCTGTTTTTTAGCTAGAAATAAATCACTTATTCAAACCAGTTCTTCTTATCTTGTAGAGGATCTTTTCCCTGCCTTTCCAGTCAAGGCATTTTTCAAGGACTTGTTTTATGTTTTCTACAGGAATTACTGTCACTTGTTTAAGCTGTTCTTCAGAAATCACTATGTCTTTCATATTGGACTTTGGAACTATAACATTCTTTATGCCCGCTTCTATTGCTGCCTCTATTTTACTGCTCACACCACCTATAGGCAAAACCTCTCCTCTAACAGACAAACTTCCAGTCATGGCATATTCTTGATTTATTGGAATATTCTTTAAAGCAGATATTATTGAAGTTGCAACTGCTATGCTGGCAGAGTCCCCTTCAACTCCTTCATAAGTCTGCAGGAACTGAACATATATGTCATATTTTTCTTTGATGTCTTCACCAAAGAATTTTTTGATTATAGCTGTTACATTTTTAACTGCTTCTTTGGCAATCTCTCCAAGTTTACCAGTGGCAATTACTTCAGATTCTTTTCCACCCGGTGTAACTTGCGATTCAATAGGAAGAATAATTCCAGAGAAAGTGCTTCCACCACCAATAACCGCCAACCCATTAACCCTGCCAACTCTGCTGCCTTTAATCTTAATAACTTCATATTCTCTCTTTCTTTCAATGTATTTATCTGCTATCTGCTGTTCTAAAGCTCTGGCAACTTTTTTTGCTTCTGTGATGTGATGAGGTTCTACAATCTTTGCATGCTTTTCTTTTGCAACATCTCCTGCAGCTCTTATTAGCCCACCAAGTTCTCTAAGCCTTAAAGTCAGATGGCCTTTTCTATTAGCTCTTTTTCTTGCTTCTTCAATAATTGTGTCAACTGCAACTTTGCTGAATGCGGGAATTTTTTTGTCCTTCTTAACTTCCTGCGCAACAAATATTGCTAATTTTTCCCTGTTTTTTGTATTATCTTTAATAGTTTCATTCATATAAATCTCATAACCATAACCCCTAATCCTAGAACGCAAAGCAGGATGCATGTGTTTTATTGTCTCAACATTTCCTGCTGCAATCATTACAAAATTACAAGGCACTGGTTCTGTTCTTACCATTGCTCCTGCTGATCTTTCTGATTGGCCTGTTATTGCATACTTACCTTCTTGTACTGCTGTTAATAATTCTTGCTGTGTATGGGGCTGCAATGTTGCAATCTCGTCGACAAACAGCACCCCCATATGTGCTTTGTGTATCATGCCTGCAACAACTCTTTCATGCGCAGGTGTGCCAAGGCCGCCTGACTGGAAAGGATCGTGAAGTACATCTCCTAATAATGCACCTGCATGAGCTCCAGTAGCATCCAAGAAAGGAGCCTGTTTTTTTTGATAATTATCCACAACAAGTTTTGGATCGTCTGTTTTTGGGTTGAGTTTTTTGCCCATGTTTATGAAGATAACAAACGCTGCAAGAAAAACCATGCCTCCTAAAAAGAAAGCAGTAAACATTATTGCTCCTGCTGTAGCACCAAGCTCAGTTTTGTACTTCGAAAGAATCCACCAAGGAGCAAACATGGCTATTATCACAAATATAAACATAAGAATGTTTTGGTTCTTGAACATACCAAATGCCTGCAGCTTTGATTTAGCTACAACATCTCTGCCCTGACTGGCTGGAACAGTCCTTATCAAAGGCTGATTTTCATCATTAGGATTAGCAAATGACAGAATGTCAACAAGTTTTTCTTTTGGCAGTAATTCTGCTAATGCCAATCCAAGCATTGACTTGCCTGTGCCTGGTTCTCCTATCAATAAAACATGTCTTCTTTGCTGGGCAGCTTTTTTGATAATTTCGACAGCATTTTCTTGGCCTAGGACCTGATCAACAACACGGTTGCTTACCTGTATGTCATCAGTTGTTTTGAAATCTGGATTGAATATTATTTTAGTTTCTTTTTCCCCTTCTTTTTCTTTTGATTCCTGTTTCTTTTCTTCTGGTTCTGCAGGTGATTCTTTTTCAGTGGATTCTTCTGGCGCTTTTTTTGTTAATTTTTTTGTGATTGGTTTCTTTTTTGTAATGGACTTTTTTGTGATTTTTGTGTTAGGTTTAGATTTCTGGATTTTTTGTTTGACTTTTTTAGCAGAGCTTTTTTTAGTCTTCACAGCGGTTTTTTTAGAACTCTTGGATTTTGTGCTTTTTTTCTTACTCTTTTTAGCCATCATCAACCACCATCTTATAAATGAGTTAAGGCGCTTATTTTTAAATGTTTTTGAGAAATCTCTAAGGGGCTCCAGTTTCGCAGAAACTGGAAGCCTCTGTGTTTTGGTCAAGAGTTATCCAACTAGGGGCGCCATTTTCGAAGAAAATGGACGCTCCTGTGTTTTGGTCAAGCTTTTGCCCGAAGGGGAAAAGATTGCGAGGAAAAGCTTGGACGAAACATTTATAAAACATATTCAAAAACTATAAAAAAGCTACTTATATTTGCTTTTAAGGGGAAATAAGAATGGTTCAAAGAGTAAAAGGCTTTAGAAGACATACTAGGCATAAATTAAAGAAAACTATCCGAACTAGAGGTAAAATAAGCCTCACAAAGTACTTACAGAGCCTAAAAGAGGGCGATAAAGTCTGTTTGAGGGTAGAACCTGCTTGTTATGAAGGTCAATATCATCCTAAATATCATAATAAAGTCGGTAAAGTTGTGGGAAAAGCAGGAAAATGCTATGAAGTGGCTGTAACTGATGTCAAAAAAGAGAAAAAGCTTATTGTCCATCCTGTTCATCTCACAAAAGTAGAATAATTAAAATAAATATTAAGACAAAACAAGGTAATCATTATGACAGATGCTGAGATTCTCAAAGAAACACCAATTACAATGACTGAGCTAAAAGCTGAGTTTGCGAAAATAAAGAAAAGAGAAGAAGATCTTAATTTCAGAGCAGGAAAGACTGAAGACTTTCTGAACAGCTTTGACATACTAAAACCCAAAGACGCCAAGGAATTAGCTGAAAAAATAAAAGCCGTTGATATCGCAAGAATGAAAGATGAACAGATAATAAAGCTTGTGGACATTCTTCCTGGCACGCCTGAAGAGGTCAAACTGGTCTTACAGGGCTATAACCTTTCTGTTACACCAGAGAACCTAACTAAGATAGCAAATCTGGTAAAGGAATACAAGAAAGTGAAGATTTGAAGTGCTTGAATTCCTTTAGTTTTCTCTATTTTATTCAAAAGCTTTATAAATAAGTCTATCTTAAAACTTATTATGGGTGGTCATGATGGAAGATCAAACAAAAGAAGAGAATGCAATAGTATTGGACTTCCTGAAGAACGGCTATCCTTTTGATAATAGGCCTAGTCATAAAAAAACACCTATAATACAAGCCATTGGCAAAACACACTTCACACTTCTTGAGCTTGTTCCAAAAAAAGAAATTTTCTTACAGCCTTATGATGAAGTTTACATTGGTGAAGGCAAGAGAGAACAGATACATCACATAAATGGAAAGCTGCCGTTAGATAAACTGACAAGCACAGCAAGAAATGAGCTTGAATTTGTTATCAAAGACATTGTGAAAAACAATGAGAAAAATTTCATTGGTTTCTTTAATGAAGCTCAACCTTTAACCACAAGAATGCACCAGCTTGAATTATTGCCTGGCTTAGGAAAAAAGCATATGTGGCAGATAATAGAAGAAAGAAAAGAAAAATCATTTGAATCATTTGAAGATCTAAAGAAAAGAATAAAACTTATGCCTGATCCTGAAAAAGCAATTATAAAAAGAATTCTTGCAGAAATTTCTGGTGAAGAAAAGCACAGAGTTTTTGTTGATTAACTATTTTTCTCTTAACTCTCTGTTGAATTAGTTTCTGTTTGATTTGATGGGAGTTCTGTGAAGTTTGTTGGTATCTGGGTTTGATTAATATCTGGAGTAGTGTAATTGCCTGTTAGGTTTTCTTCTATTTCTTCTTCTGGCAGTTCTGAAACACCCTCAATATCTAGAATGTCATCCAATGTGAGATTATATTGGTCGAGCAAGTTTGGATCTGATATTCCAACAGTTGTCTGATTTATAACAGTTGATTCATTTCTTTTTATCTTATACTCATCTGATAAGGATGATCTCATCATCATGCATGAATCCATAAGGGCTTTATCTGAAATCTTTTCACAAACAGAATAAAGTCCTATATACATTAATGACAAATAACAGGAATCTCTTCTGTATTCCTCAATCTTCTCGCAATATGAGTCATTTCTTGTGTTTTTGGCTAGCTCCCCATAACATAATGACTCAAAGGACCTACCAGCTTCTTCACAAACCTCCTCTGTTTTCTGAGGACTGATTGAGAGGGAGTTCTTTATTTGCGCCATAACTTTTGCAAAAGATTCCTGTGAAACAATTGTCACATCTGTTACTGGAGTTATAGGTAAAGGTTCTGGTGGCGGTGTAACAGTAACATTATCTTCTTTTTCAGGAGCTGGCACAGGAACTGGCTCAATCACAGGAGGTTCTGGTGGCAGTTCATCTTCTTCACCTGGAAGCATAATTCTAAATAATTCAGAAGAATCTGCTTCTTGGTCTTTGTATGTTGCCTTAACATCCACTTTATATCTTCCAGTAGGCAAATCATCTGGCAATTCTATTTCAACCACTTTTGATAAACTAGTTTCTATAGCCAGAGTCTCTTCTGAAAAAGCTATTGTTTCTTCTGTTGTCATGTCAACAATATCATAAGTCATCTTTACATCAAATCTTCCTTTTGTACCAAAATTTGTTAAAGCAAAAACAAACTGGAGAGAGTCTCCTATAGCGATTCTTTTTTGGGATAACTCCATTTTCAAATCAAGCAGACGCTCAGGAGTAATTTCTGTTGGCTTTACTTCTGGTCCCTGGAAAATAAAATTATAACCAACAAAAGCAATAATTATCAAAACAACAGCTATCACCGGAACAAGTATTTTCTTTGAAGAAGGTTTCTTTTGTACCTGTTGATTAACATAATTGATTGCATTCTCCACATCAAATGACTGATAGCCCTGACTGACAAGATAATTTCTTATTGCCTCAATCCTATAGCCTTGTTTAAGGTTTTGCTGAATAAAACTAACAAGATCCGGTCTTACCTGGGGTTTTGGAATAAGTCCTGGAGCATACTGTGGAGCAACAGCCTGTTGGGGTTTCATTGATTGATACACTTCAGTTATTGCTTGATCCACTGAAGAAACAGGATACTGCTGACTAATAAGGAAATTCCTAATAGTTGTGATATCATATCCTCTATCTAGCTGCTGCTTAATATACTCAGCAAGTGGACTTACCATCTAATTACCCCCAACAATTAATATGAAAATATGGAAAAAAATTAAATATGAAAAAAAGTTAATATTACTCTTATTATAATAATCAAACTAATCATTCAATCAGGAAATAGGGCTGGACATATTCCCTGTATGTTGTGGACTTGTTCTCAACCATGCCCATCTCTTCTAAATGCTCAACAACTATTGGTTTTGGGAATTCAAGTACAGGGAAAACTAAAGTTGTAGCATCAGAGTAAAGAGAGTTAGGTCTTATTTCTACAAGCATTTCTGCTGATTCAGATATAGCTGAACCGCCCGAAAGCCTCGAGCTCAATATTTGGTCAGACTCAGGCACAAAAACAGGCTCATTAATACCCTTATACCTTCTTTCCTGCCTTGGTATTATTGTTTCACTTTTGTCTATAAGCATTGTTTTCAAGGTATAATTTCCAGGAACAAGTATCATTTCGTTTCCAACAGAACTTCCTTTAAACAGTGTAAAACCCGCAAAGTCATCATCAAAGGGTTTGCTTTTTATTCTTTTTAATATCACAATAAGTTCATCAGTAGATGTTAGTTCTGCAGACTCATCACGCAATGTTAAAACTTCTGTCACATTATCATACAGATACCATACAGGCAATGGAAACGGACAGACCGCATAAAGGGGATCATTATAAGGATACCAGCAGTCTGCGGGATATTTAACTAAAGGTTCACTCTCAAGAAGCATTGTTGGGATGTTATTTCTCTCAAAAGAAAATTTAAGTGCCTTTGTATTTATAGTTCTGAAAGGTTGAAGAAAAACATTCATTGAAGCTTCTTTGTCGAGAGTTGAGTTAAAAGGAATTATCTGCTTTAGGAAACCTTCCTGCTCAACTATTATATTACCCCCTAAACAAAGAGGGAATTTTTCTCTCATCACTGCTATGTCTCCTTCCAATTTTGTGCCGCCTACAGGACAAGTAGCATATTCACCGCACATGTAACTTACTGAGGACTCATCTAATGGAGATGAATCTTGCGCATTATAAACATAAATGGTTATATTGCCAGATAAACGCTGGCCATACTCACAGATTATCTTTTTCTTTATCGCACCTTCTTCTAAGCCTTGATCTGCTTCGATACTGGTCGGAGTATCTTCAAAAGCATTATCCCTAGATGCGCCAAGGTTTTCTGTATCAACCTGTGACATTACTTCATCAGGAAACATTAAATTCATTTCATCATCACCTATATTGACTTGTGTCGGGGAAACTTCCTGAGATGTTAAATCTGGAAAAGAACCGCTGTTTAGTACACCTTTACCCACCATCAAAGCAACTGGCGGCCTATTATTTTTCAAATTAGCTTCAATTGCAAACAGGAATGAATATCCTTCCTTATCAAATGCTTCATCATCTTTTACCTCGATGACTAATGGAAGACCAACTGTATAATAAAAGGTATATGTATTTGACTGATAGCTTGGCACAAATGGCACACCAAATGAGGATCTTACTGATTCTGGTGTAAGTCTGTTGCCGTCTCTGGGCTTAATATCAATATAAATATTCCAAGACGGATCATAAATAAATGAAACACCAAGTTCCTCAAAACTTGTCTCAAACAAATCCAGCCAAAACACATCATAAATGCCCTGAAGATAATCATCATTAAATTCTGGCTTTTCAACACCTTTTGTGCCATTTAACTGCAATAAAGGAATATTATCCCTGATAAGATCTTTCAATTTCATCTCAACCATCGGCAATATCCATGTTGTTGTTGAGAAGCTCGAATCTGCATCACCAATTGGAGGTAAAAGATTTGCATCTATACCTGAGTTTATTGTGATAATATGTGACAATACATACTCTAAGTAATTGTAATTTGCTTCTGTTACAGCTATAGCTTTTGAAAGCTGAAGAATCCTCCTGAGATTCACTTGATGCTTTACAACATAATTCTTGAATTCACTTTTTCTCTCTCCTCTTCTCACTTCGAGGGGATATTCTAGTCCTACAACAACATCTGTCTCAGCAAGCATAGCTCTTGCTCTTGGAGGGGATTGTTCTTCTACAACAAAGTTTTGATATTCAAAGCCTTTGAAATCATCCAGGCAAACAGGAAGATTTGTCTCAACATATGCTGCTATTTCATATTCTATTAATTCATTTGGAGGAATATTATTGATACTCCATTGGCAATCTAAACATTCTGATGGACTCTTAAGATAAAACCAATAAGGAACAAATGAAAATTGATTATAACTTAGAGTTACTCCATCTGCTTCAGCAGGATTAACTATATCAAAATTAAAACCCATATCAACATAAGTAGTCAATAAAGGATCTATATAACCTCCGTGAGAACCTAATTTTAGTATAGCTTCTTTTGAAAGCTTGTTTAGGCAGCTTTCCACAAATGTCTTAACAGGCAAAATCTCTGGCTCAACATCTTCTATTATAACATCTAAAGGGATCTCCTTTTGTGTGGATCTCTGGACTGAGAATATAACAAAACCTGCAGTCACAATAAGAAGACCTAGTATTATGAAGACAGTTATCTGGGATTTTTTGTTTTTCATGTTTTTCATCTTCTTCCTTTTTGGATAATAATTATCTTTGAATAATCATTAAATATTATATTAAGTGATATTCCTCTGAACTGCTATATACACATAATTCCTTGCCCAAGCAACAGCTAATAACAGCCAGATAACAGCAATTATGACAAATGAATTTCCTAATTTCATTGCCACAGAAGCAATCAAACCAAATGATATGTAAATAAGCAAACCTGAAACCAAAAAAACAGGGATGAATTTCCATATTCTCAATATTCCTATCTTGATGCTTTGTCCTAAAATATTCTTAATTGAGCTATTCTTTGAAAATATTGTGTGCGAGATAAGTACAAGATATAGGAACAACAAAATTTCAACAAACATCAACAATCCAGCAACTACTGATCTAAAAGCTATTACAGTAAAAAGCACAATTACAATGAAAATTATCCACCATAAAAAATAAAGACCTATAAATTTCAAAAAATACCTTAAGTCATACTTCTCTTTAATAATCATCTTCCATATTAAAGATCTAAACAGAGCTAATACAAGGATAATCAGGAAAAAAGCTAAAGCCAAAACCAATAGGAATTTTATAATCATTGTCTTGATAAAAGGTGCACTTGCATATAACTGTTCCATAACTTCATCCTGAGATGAGCCTACACCTGTGGCTACTGCTGCAAGAAATGGCAATCTGGCTGACATTACATAACTCTGAAACCTAACTATTGACATCATGAAAACAGAAACAAGAAATAAGGAGAATATGCATAACATATCCAGAAGAACAGCATAGATTAATGTATGATTAATCTTGGTAAAACTTTCAGCAAAAGCAGTTTTCTTAAACCAAATTCTCATATTTGATGATGCTTTCTCGGACTTTTTCTCTAACTTGGTTTTTTGTTTGAGTTCTTTTGTTTTTTTTCTTGTTTTCTTTTTCATTTTTCTTTTCTCTTATTTTTTATAATCAGTTTAATATTATTTTCTTAACCATTGTCAGCTGTATCTGAATCACCTGAATCTCCAGCTAAAGACGCGATTACCACATCTGTTGTAAATACATCAAAACCATAATCGAATAACAATCCTATAAAATGCCTTGAATCCTGAAATGCATAATAGCCTGAAGCAGGCCTATTATATTTAGCAACACAAGGCTGATTCGAAGGCCCAGACACTTCAAAAGGCTGGCCATCAACATCCACTAAAAACACTTTGCATGAAATGGTTGTTTCTGTTGCCTGAGGCAAAAAACTCAAAAACCATGTTATCTCATAAAGATTTTCCCCTTCTTCTGGCATTGAGACTTTGGCATTTGCAGAAACAGTCACCCTTGTATCTGGAGTGAATAATGTTGCTGTGCCATCCTGAACTGCAACACGAGGAGATTCTAAGTTGGCAATATCAGAACATACTTTGACATCCTTGTCAGAAACAAAATACCAAGGCAAAAGAAGGAAATCATAGCTATAAGTTGGATCTTTCCAGAACTGCCAGTTAATGTCCTCTTTAAGGAATGTCGTTGTTTCTTCATAAGCTGACTGGGCAAATGAAATTTGCAGTAAACTAAATAACAAAAACAAGGAAATCATTATATTAATTATTTTTCTCAATAGATTTTTCTTTTTTTGTCTCATTTTTGTCCTATTTTGATTTTAATTCTATGATTAGGCTATAATGTTTTCATATACTTCTGGATATATCTCATCCACTCCATCAATCTCTGCACAGTAATTAAATGTTCCTGTAGACCTGGGGATAAGTGTATCGCCATGGAACTTCATAGTTGATTTTCTTTCATCATCCATATTCAATATTGATTTGTATACCTCTTCAAATTCCTGGAAATGAAGTCCGATAAATCCTAAACCGCAGAGTACATTATATAAATTTCCACCGACATCAGCAAGGCTTTTGCACTGTACTTTAGATCCTGCAAGATATGTCTTGCACAGCAGCCTATAAGCAACTCCGACAATAATCATCGGCAGATTAAAAAGCATAGAGAAAAGGATCTGCTTAAGGAATTCCCATATCTGTGCATAAAATGGATTTCTCCATTCTGCTCCCCAAATATATAAGCAGTTGTAAAAGTCATGAGCAACATAACACGAAGAAGGACTTAAGCCGGCTTTTACATGAGTATCAATGCACTGTCTTTGTATACAACGCAGCTGTCTTTCTTTTTCAAGAGAAAATACAAAAGCAGGGAAGCAAAGATAAGCATAACCTCTTGACCTGTAAGGATTGAATTTCCCAAAAGACTCATCGTGCAAATCAGTTATCTCTGTTCTTCCTGTAAAAGCTTTTGGTTTTCCAGCTCCCAGCTGATAAGCATTATACCAACTTTCAGCAGCAGCTTTTTGCTTTCTTCTTATTGATGCCGCAGCGTTCCTCCTTTCCTCTGGAGATAAACTTTCATCCCTAGCTATTTCCATTAGCTCTCCAGTTCCTGAATCATGTTGTTTTTTATAAGCAGTTTCTACTTCACCTGGATCAGTCGAAACAACATAAATCTCCATAGTCTGCTTATTGCCCTGCTCATCAGTATAAGTCTCAGTATGCCTATACATCTTAGTGTCTTCAAGTGATGCTGCTGTAGGATCATCCCTCTGCCTTCCAGTTGGAAGATCTTTTGCACCTACTTGGCCAGAAGGATCATAGCCTGGTTGTTGTTGTTCTGGAGGAGCATCTTTATCCTCTGAACTAAATACAGCATCCCATGCAGATTTTGCTGTTACTGTTTTATGGGTTGACTTAACCCCATAATCATCTAAGGATGTCATTTCAGCTAAATCAAAGCTGCCTTCAGGAGCATATTCTTCTTCAAGCTTTCCTGCTGCTTCTCCAACAAGATAGCTTCCAGCCATATTGCCCCAGAAATCAGGCTCATAAACCTTGCAGCTATAAAGCCAGCAACTATACTTGACAATAAATCCAATTACTTTGTAAGGATCCTGGTCAACAGCTGGAGTAAAAGGATGCAGTCCAGCAGGCCATATAAATGAATCAACTATAAAATTAACAACCCAAGCAGACCAGCAAGATCCCTGCCACAATGCTTCAGCAGCTCCCTGCATAAGAGGTACATAATATAATCCCATTGAAACTGCCAGCATCACTGCTTTCAATATTTGCAAAGCCATATTCAGTTCTGCAGCTGTTTTTGCTAATGCACACAAACCACTAAAGAACTTTATTATTCCATAATCTTTTTTTATTTTTCTTCCAAGCCTATTTATCTTGTCATCCAAGCCAGATATTTCATCTCTGTATTTATCAGCCAAATCAGACATTGTAGATCCTTTCAAAGGAATCTCTATTGTGACGTTTTCTATTTCTGGCTGATTATACACTTTCTGTTCTTTTTTTACTGTGAATTTGAATTGGCACTCAGCTGTTAATGAACCAACATCAGCATAATTAACATTTTGGTATACAACATTACGCATTATTGTCATACCGAGAAGAATTGGAGAAACAGATTTGTCTCCAACAAAATAAATTGGTTTTCCTGATTCTGGATCATACATAAAGAAAGAAGGGATCGATGTTTGAGTTGGAGATTCAGGTGTTACTTCAGGCTGTTGTGGTTGAGGTTCATCTGCTTCTACATCTGGTTCTTCTTGGTCATCTCCTTCTATATCTCCAGAATCATCGCCGTCATCATCAAGATCTGGTGTGACTGGTTCAGGCTCACTAGGCTCAACAGATGGTTCTTCAGCACCTGGTTCTGCAGCACCTGGCTGAGTTGGAGGAGCACCAGCTGCTGTATATGAAAATATGCAGTTTTCAATTTCAGGTTCTGAAGCTGAAACTTCAGCGGGATAAGAAACACTAAATGGAACAAATAACTTCATATCAATCTGTTCCAATGTCTGCCTGCTTATTGGAGCAATAACCCCAACAGTCACATTTATGAAATTGGGCACAGAATCATAATCTCCCTCGCAAACCTCAACATCAATTTCTCCAGTAACTTTATTTCCAGGACAATCTGAAACAGTGTAGTATATCTTTCCTTGTCTTGGTTCTGAAACAATCTCAGGTATCTGAATGAGACATTCCCATTCTGTTCCATACTCATCTGGTTTTGTACATTCTGCATCAATTAGGTCTGTCCATGTTGATATATTCTGTGCATCTACCTGAACAAACATGTTCTGCGCATCAGTATCCTCTGCAATAATTTTTAGCTGAAGGTTTGTGTCAGATGTAGGGCAAAAACCATCAAAGACTAAATCACTAGACTTAATTTCCGGAGGTTTTGTATCAAGTTTTAGATTTCCTGTGTTAAAATTGCTTGTTACTCCTAAATCATCTTTTGTTGTTACTGTTAATCTTACATCTCCCTGCCTTGGCCTTGGCTCAAGATCCTTCCAAACACAAATCCAGTCAGAGCCATCTTGAGAACAAGCTGCTTTTCCATCTCCTGGATTTTTAACATAATCATCCAAAGGGCTAATGTGAACATTACTATTTTCTAATCCAACACCTTCATCATTTATTACAGCTTTTAAATCTGTTTTTGGAAATGTAAAGAAATCACCGCATTCATCTGTGCCAATGGACTTCAAAGCAGCATCAGAAGCATCTACTGCTAAGCCTATACTCTCTGTAATCTCTACTCTATTGCCTGCATCATCCTCGACAGATACTTTGAGATCTCCTCCTGACACTGCAATTACTTCTCTCTTTATGCTTGCTCTTGCCCTGCACTGCCAATATTGCTTCTTTTCAAAGTGGAATATTTTTGTGCAGGAAAGCCTCAGATTTTCAGGACCAGAAAAACCAAATAAATTAGCATATACATTATTCTGTGTAAAACCAGCATAATCTGTTGAAATATTCACTAAGACTTCAATTGGGTTTAGGCCTGGAGTTATGTAAGCAACTTCCTTATTTGTTCCTTCATAGACCATAGTGGCGAGAACAATTACTGGAGGTGTGTTGTCAATAATTATGTCATCACAAACAACTGGCAAACCAGGAAGATTGAATAAACCATTACCAACATTATCATCTGCTCTCAAGCAGATTCTTTTTGGACCGTTTCCAAGCTTATTACTAGAAACAACAGCTTCCCCATATGCTTTGCCCTGGTTTGCAGGCAAATTTAAAGCAATCTCATCATAAACTGTTGGGGTTACACCTCCATCAAACAACTGCAAGGTTTTGATTCCAGAAGAAACATCACCACAACTAGCGCATGCCTTATCCTCAATATCATATTCAAATTCTATGCTTTCTGCATTTGTTATTTTCTTAGAGATTTTGAATATTTTTACAATAGGTTTAAGTCCGTCACTCACTACTGTTATTGGTTCCTCCCTTAATTTGTAAGGAGTAGAAGAAGAAGTTGTTTTTGCATCAAATCTTAAATTATAATTATAAAAACCGGCAGTTAAGTCATAATGATCTGAAAGATACTCACAATCTGAGACATTTAATCCAAATTCTAATCTTTTTGAGCAAGAATCAAATGTTTCTGCAAATCTGCCATATGCAAATTTGAAATCTGAACTTGAAGGAGAAGAATAACCTAAAGGATTTTTTCCTTCAACAACAGTTTTCAGTCTGTCATAATTAGCTCTTCTAAAATGATATGCATCGCCAGCAGAAATCCCAGATTCAGAAGAAACTTCTGTAACAGAAAAACTTCCTGAATCATAAGCATAAGCAGAACTAATATAAAACGGCAGAGTAACTATTAAGAAAACCATAAAAATAGCAACTTGCTTAATAAAACGCATTAAATAAACCTCTTTTTCCCCAATACCGGCAAGATACGGGCCCTTGCTCTAGTTCTCAGCTTTTTCCTTTATAAAGTTAATTATTAAATTATTAAATATATTATATAGAGATTTGAATTTTCATTAGTCAAGGGCTGTGCCTAATTTAGGGGTGGGTTACCCTTCCCTTGAAATATCTTGGATAACATTTACCTCATTTGGATAAAAAATTGAAATAAGCTTTATTTGGTAGTTGATATTCCCCCTAAATATGCTTAATCTTAGAGAATGTAAAGGTTCATTTAAAGGATTGATAGGTGAATGTATGTTTAAGCTTACAAATAAAAGAGTAGTAATTACAAGATTCTTCAATATAACTAAATACTTCAGAATTTTTGGCAAATACCTATCAAAACAACAATCAGAGTTTCTAAGGCAAAATTGGTTTTCTATTGACGCTATCGAGATAACCTTCGAAACCGGAAGAAAAAAAATAAGATTGTATGAAATTAAAACAAAAAACAAATATTCAAAAGAGATGCGGTTTAAACCAAAGATTACTTCCGCTACAGTAAAAATGTACTCGAAAGCGAAGGGATTGGGTTTTATAGTCAATTATGCAACCGTATGGTTTCTTTCTAACTGGGATTTTGAAGTTGAAATTTTGGAGTTTAATGAACAGATTTTCTATATTGATAAACCTAAAAGATATGATAAGAGAATGCCTTAGGGGCTATTTCAATTAGATAAGAGAATAGTCAAAATAACAGTGAAGAAATTGAAATAGCCCCGCCCGGACTTTCTTGCTGATTGCTCGCACAAAAAGCTATTCGAACCGAGGTCCCAGGACATTTTCGGCAATTACAAATGAAGTACAGATGTAATCCCCTCCAAAATCCCGGATGATTGTTCGTGCTAGAGAACCACAGAAATCTATGATTTCTTTAGGACCACTACACTACGGGGCTAACAAACATAGTCTAGCGGTTTCAAGATATTTATAAATCTTACTCTTTTATAAATAAAGCAGATATCATAGATAACTCTTAGTTCTTTTAGAAAAGCTCTATTTATGGGCAGCCAGGGCGAGTGCCAACAAAGTATCATTGAATTTCGCAATCATGATGGATAGATGCAAAAAAATGTAGAGTAACCTTAGCACTCTGGGCACTGGCTGCCCATAAATCACTGATTACCGGTCTATTTCGAGTGGCTTGGGGAATCTCAGTAACTTCGATTTTCTACATAGCCCCAATCCCTGCGTAACATTTTTAAATATATAGTTCATACCCATCAGATATGCTTAAACTCATGCTATCAAGAAGGATTAGTGTTGTTATTGCTATTCTATTAATTCTGGTTTCTATTTTAGCTGTGGGATGTGAAAAAGGAGATGATGAATTAGTAATTGAGACAGGAGAAGGTAACCAAACAGAAACAGGCAGTGAGGAAAATATTACTGATGCAGAAACTGAGGATTCAGACGCTGAGCAGCAAACTGAAACAACAACTCCTGCTGATACTGGTCCAAAACCGGATTTAACTGTAACAGATATCTTATTTGCAGAGGTCAGTGTACATCCAGATCAAGAAGTTTCTATTACTGCTACAATAAAAAATATTGGAGATGCAGAGATTTCTGGATTTAATTATACCTTAAGGCTTTCTGAAGACGACGAAGTATTTGATACTAAAACATATCATGTAGATGAAACACTTGCTTATGGAGATAAAACAAAAGTACGACCAAAATTCAGTTTTACAAGAGAGGGAGATTTCAAAGCAGAAGTATATATTGATTTTGACAATCAAATCAAGGAAAGAAGTGAATTCAATAATTTTAAATCAAAACCTATTGGAGTCAGCATACCTAGTGCTGACAGCACAAGCAGTTCAAGCAGCTCATCAAGTAGTTCCAGCTCAAGTTCATCAACAAGTTCAGATGATACTGGCAGCGGCTGTGTTGACACTGATGATGGTTTGGATTATGCTGTAAAAGGAGAATGCAAAGATGAACACTCTTATCAGGTTGGAATGGATGATTTTTGCGCAGGATCAGCAACTCTAGTCGAGCTTTATTGTGATTCTAACAGATGTGAGATGAAAGAAACAACCTGCACATGCTCAGATGGCAAATGCAAATATGGTGTAGGAAGCAGCAGTTCAGATGATGATTGTACAGATTTTGATTTTGATGAAGGAGATATAAGGGCATGTTTGAAAACAGCAGATGATGATGATGATGTAAGACAAGACTGTTTAGGTGACGAAGACTTAAGCAACTCAGAAGAGGACATTGTTGATGACTGTGCAGATGAAAAAAGCGACAATGGTGATGTGAGCAGTGATGAAGCAGAATTATGTGTTGACAGGCTGAAAATTATTGTTTGTTTAACCTGTGCAGATGATACCCCTTCAGACTGGGATGAATGTACTGCAGAAGCAGGCATAGATCTTTCTGATGAAACTGATTTTGATGATTGCCTTGAAGATGAAGCAGATGATGATTCATTGACAAGGTCTGAAATAGAATACTGTATGGAAACATATGATCTTCTGCAGTGAAAATATTATTCTAAGATTATTCCTATTCTTATTGTTATACTTATTCTTGTTTTAATTATTCTATGAAACTAATTTCTCACTGGCGAACTTAGTGTAAAAAGAAAATGAAGATAGTGTTAAAAAGAAATAAGAATTCCCTCGACAATGCCGAGGGAAAGGGTTTGTGCCTTCATTTATGATTTCGTTGGGGGTGGTCAAAAATGAAGGCAAGAAAGCTGTTCACAATTGCTTGTGACTATGAAATAAATAAGGGGCCATTGCAAGCGCATATTGCAATGGCATGGATTTTTTGCTTCCGAATGCCTCTTTTTCCCAGCTTAATTTAAAATTTCAATGCCAAGCTCATCAGACAATGTTGCTTGTTCCTGAGCTTGTTGTTTTTCATCCTGTCTGCCAAGTATCCACGGAGATTTAACTCCAGTGATAATTGTCATAACAGTTAATTTACCTTTCATGTGGTCATCAATTCTTGCGCCCCAGATGACATTAGCATCTTGGTCCATGCTGTCGGTTATTAATTCACCAATTTGATTTATCTCTTCCAGAGTTAAATCAGGTCCTCCAGCAACATGAATTATTGCGCCAGTAGCTCCTTCATAGCTGATATCCAAAAGTGGATTGCTTAAAGCGCCTCTGACTGCTTCCTCAACTTTATTGGAAGTATCGCTTGAACCAACTCCAATAGCAGCTACACCGCCATTAGTCATTATTGTTTTTACATCTGCATAATCAAGGTTTACTAATGATGGTACTGCAATTGTTTCAACTATACCTTTGATCATTGTGCTGATTAGCTCGTTGGCAACAGCAAATGCTTGCTGAACTGGCAAATTCCCTGCAATCTGCACTAATCTATTATTGTCAATTACAATAACAGTGTCAGAAACTTCTCTCAATTGCTGCAAACCAAATTCTGCTTTGTCTATTCTAGCTCTCTCAATATTGAAAGGCATAGTTACTGTTCCAATAACAATTGATCCCATTTCTTTAGCTATTTTTGCAACAACTGGTGCTGAGCCTGTACCTGTGCCTCCACCTAAACCTGCACATACAAATACCATATCAGCCCCTTTAAGAACATCTTTAAGTTCATGAAGACTTTCCTTGGCAGCTTCTGCACCTTTGTTTGGCCATCCTCCGCAGCCTAATCCTCTTGTGAGCTCTTTGCCCATGAGAATTTTTTTGTCTGACTCTGTTACAGCAAGATGCTGCTGATCTGTGTTTACAGCAACTATCTCAGCTCCTTCAATTCCTTTACGGAAGAGCCAGTTTACCATATTGTTACCAGCGCCACCACACCCAATAACTTTAATATTTGCCTGGGTTAGGTCCATGCCTGGTTGTTCTGTTTGTTTTTGTGTTTCCAATGCGCTTTGTACTACGAAATCCATTTTTGCCCCCTCTTTTAGCTTTGTTTTTTTAGCTTGTTTTTGTGCCCCGGAATATAGGCTTTCCATATATTAGTATGCAAATATCCACAAAAGTAGCGAAAACTTTAAATACTAGTTAATTCACTACTTACTTTAGAAAGAGCAAACTTACGCCAATAAGTTTCTTTCGAATTGTTTCAAACACGCCAAATGTGAGTTTTCGCCAAAAAACTCAAATTTTATTCTATTTTATATATAAACCACATATAAATATATTTCTAACTTATAAAGTATATATTGCAGAATATATTAGTATAGTATTTTGTATACTGTTGCGGAATTTAGGGTTCTCAGGCTTTATAAAGGAATATGCGGGATTATTGGAGAATGAGAAGGTGGTTGTTTATTCTCTCTTCAATAAGATGGGTGCCATACTATCTGTTATTTGCCGCATATCATCAACCTTGATGTATTGAACATTATCTTTTCTTCCCTGCTTGTTTTAACCGAAAAGTATATAAATAACCAACATTTTGGTTTATATAAACCAATAAAGTGGTTTTATGAATTTGAGTGCCTAATGACGTGCAGAACATGATAACTGAAAAACAACTGAAAATCTTTGAAGTGTTTGTAAAAAAACCTTTTGCAGAGTTTACAAGAAAGCAGGTAAAACAAGAATCAAAAGAAAAATCAAATAATGCATTGGCTTTAGCTATAAATCAATTCAAGAAAGAAGAAGTTATAATTGAAAAAAAAGTTGGCAAATCGGGATTGTTAAACCTTAATTTAGCCAATGACTTGACTTTTTATTATATTGCTTTGGCAAACAATCAAAAAATTGAAAAAATAGTTAGCATAGCAATTAAAAGACTAAAGGAAGAAATAGAATCTGTTACGCCTTTTTATTCCTTAGTTATATTTGGTTCTTATGCTATGAATGAACATAAAGACTCATCTGATTTAGATATTGCAGTGTTTATAGAATCTAAAGAAAAAAGAAAACTGACTGAAGCATCAATTAACAGTGCCGAATTAAGAACTGCTCTGGAAATAGATGCTCATGTTATTCCAAAATCAGAGATGATAGAAATGCTTACAAATGATGAAGAGAATCTTGGAAAACAAATAGCAAAAAAACATCTTGCAGTTCACAATCACAGAATTTTTTATGATCTTGTCAGGGAGGGGATGAAACATGGATTCAGGATATGAAATATACCTGCAACGAGCACAAAACGAGTTAAATCTCTCTTTGATGATTATGAGAATAAGCAATGATAAAGAACTTCAAGTTTCAACATTTGGAATGAAAGAAGACACTTATTATAGTGCAGCAATATCTCATGCTTATTATTGTGTGTTTTATGCTGCAAAAGCATATCTTCTGCTAAAAAAGATAAAGACTGATGCACCAGAAGAACATAAGAAAACATTTGAAGAATTTTCAAAATTAGTTGAAAAAGGAATTGTGGATGTTGAATTACTTAGGATATACCAAAAAATACTTATTAAAGCAGATACTCTGCTCCACATATTTAAACTTGAGAAAGGCAAACGAGGAAAATTCACATATAAAAGAATACCTCAAGCAAATAGAGAACCTGCAAAAGAAAGCATAGACAATGCACAATTCTTCGTTAGGCATATCTTTGAATTAACTGAAAAAAAAAGGTAAGTAATATGACACTATACTTAATAGGCCTTGGCTTAAATGATGAGAAAGACATCACATTACGCGGATTAGAAGCTGTTAAAGAGTGTGATAAAGTCTATTTAGAGAGCTATACTGCTGTGCTAAATTGTAATATTGGTGATCTGAAGAAACTGTATAATAAAGACATAATTGTTGCTGATAGAGATCTGATTGAAAAAGGTATAGAAAAAGAGATTCTAGCAGAGCTTGAGAGCAAACCTGAATTGAATATTGCAATATTAGTTGTTGGGGATCCAATGGCTGCAACTACACATTCTGATTTAATTTTAAGAGCTAAGGAAAAAGGTGTTTCTGTTAAGATAATAAATAATGCTTCAATAATAAATGCAATAGCAAATACTGGATTAGAATTGTATAAGTTTGGAAAAACAACAAGCATAACATTCCCCGAAAAAAATTGGATTCCGGAAACTTGTTATGATGTAATTAAGATGAACAAAGCAAATGAATTGCACACATTATGTTTGTTGGATATAAAAGTTAAAGAACCAAGTAAAGATGATTTGAAATCTGGCAAAGATAGCAAAGAAGTTGTGCATGAACCTAGATTTATGACAGTAAAGGAAGGTTTGCAATATTTGCTTGATATTGAAAAGAAACGTGGTGAAAAAGTAATTTCTGAAGATGACTTAGTTATTGGCTGTGCAAGAATTGGTGCAGAAGATGAATTAATTAAGTATGGTAAAGTTAAAGATTTGATTTCTGTGGATTTTGGCAAGCACTTGCATTGTATTGTTATACCTGGCAAACTTCACTTTAAGGAAGAAGAAATGCTGAGGTTGTGGGAGTAATCTGGTGTCACCATATCTTTTTTCTGGATAACTTTAATCAGTAAGGTATTTAATGATAGTAATATATATACTATTAGAAAGCTTTATATATAAGTTGTTATATATTAACTATAGGTGATATATAATGACTGACGTAACAACGGTTCAGCTTGAAAAGAAGTTAGTAGAATCATTAAAACAAATCAAGGAATATCCTAGACAACCCTATAATGAGCTCATAAGCCACATGATTGAGGTTTTTAAGAATGTTAAGAAAAGAAACCAATATGATGAATTTCTTCACAAAGTGCAGCAACAAAAAATGAAAGAATTATGGGATAATAAAGCAGATGAGGAATGGGAGCATGCTTAACTCAGGAGATGTTGTTCTTGCAACAATACAATTTACAGATACTTTTGAGATAAAGAAAAGACCTGCTTTAGTTTTGTTTGAAGATCTAGGTAATGTTGTAGTAGCAGGAATCACAAGCAATTTGAAAATGGAAGGAGTTCCATTAACAAAAAAAGAAGGAGCAATAAAAGATAGTGTGATAAAATTAAATTATATCTTTACAATATCCAAATCAATGATTTCAAAAGCATTATTTCAAATAAGTTCTAAAAAAAAGAAAGTAGTACATGATAATTTAATGAAAAAATTAGAAGATCTAAAATAACTTTATCCGACATAACTCAATTTCTTTTTCTCAGATTCCTGAGATGCTGTTTGGCTCTGCACCATTATTGTCTTGAGTTTGTCTTCAAATTGTTGTGCTTGTTTCATCAATGGCTTGTAGTCGATATTCAAACCCAAATATTTGTCAAGAACTTCAATAACTTTTGCAGAAGCCTTGCTGTCAGGCATATTTGAAGCAGTTTCTGCAAATATGCAGGTCAAAGAATGTTCTTTCTCAACCTCAACCAATAATGCTCCTGTTACACCAAGAATTATGCCTTCTTTTAACTGCTTAACATTAATTTTTTCAAGTTTGTTTTTGTTCTTATCATTATTTACATAATAAAACACATCATGTTTCTCTGCTGCTCCTGCAGTAGGACTTCCAACACCTTCAATAGCTATAATCTCTTTTGCTTTAAGCTGCTCAGCCATCTTTACTACTGCTTCACCCATCTGCCATTCAATACCAGAAGCTGGTGTAACAACATGCAGTATTACTAAATTTGTTTTTTCATCATAGAATATCCCCATTGGATGAACTAATTTTCCTTGGTGGATTGCGACTAAAGGATTAGCTTCATCTGCTTTTATTGTGCCAATCTGTTTTGCACCAAGCTGTTCTATTAAGAACTCAGTTGTTATTGTTCCAATAAGCCCGAATCCCGGAAATCCCTCAATTATTGTCGGGTGTTTTGGAGGTTTTTTGAAGTTTAGTTTTAGTTTCATTTTGATCTGTTAATTCTCTGCTTCTTTCAATTTCTGGTTTTCATAGTTTAATTCTTTTAGTGCGTTCTCAAAGAGCTCTCTATGATCATCTGCTATGATATCCTCTGTCTCTTCTACAGCTTCCTCAAGCTCTTTAAACTTTTCCATGTAAGATTTCTTTGCTTCAAGAGATGTTGCTATTGAATTAATATGATTCTCAAGATTCTTTAATGCCTGTTTTATTCTTTTCATTCTTTCCTCAATACCCTGCGTCATCTCCTTATAAGTCAAATCTGTTCCTAGTTCTGTCTCCTCAATAGCATCCTCAATTATTTTAACTCTTTTTTCTAAATCTTTTTCAGAACTTAGTTTCTGGAATAACTCCTTAACATCAACACTAGTATTCTTAATCTCCCTTACTAAAGCAGATTCTCCAGCACCAGTTCTTTCTATGAGTAAGTCCTTAACTAGGCTCTGTTCAACATCACTCCAATTTGCATCTCTTTTCATTTTTTTTAATGAATCTATAAACTCATCAAAAGCATCTTTAAGTTCCTTGTCCTCTTTTGCATAATCATTAAGTTCTTGATGTAGCTTGGCAATTCTTTCAACAGTATCTTTTGAAACTTCTTTTTTTTCTTTCTTTCCTTTTGTATCTTTTGTTTTTTTCTCTTTTTGTTTTCCAGCTATGTTCTTTGCAAAATCTTTCTCGAGTTTCTTTAGTTCATCTTCATCTCTTTTTTTCTCTGTATCTATCTTTTTCCTTTCAGCAGTGAGTGCCTTTGTAATGCGATGCATTATGCCTGATTCCATAAGCACAACTGATTTTAGTTGTCTTTCTAAAAGCTGTACCTTTCCTAATGCTTGAGGTATTGTGTCCACATTTATATTCTTCATAATTTCGCTCAACTCACCAAGAATTTCTTGAGATATAAACCAACATTTGTCTCTTATGTTTATTGCCAAAGTTGTAGCGGGTAGAAGTCCGTAATACTTAAACTCTCTCATAATATCTCACCTTTAAAGATTAATAATAATAATAATAAAAAATAATTAAATAATTCGAATAGATTACAATTCCATTGCAAATCCTGCTATAACCAGGAATAATCCTTCTACAATGAATATTACACTATACACCAAAGGTGTGAATTGTATAAAGCTTGGAAGCTGAAATGGCAATATTCCCTTAGAACCTAATATTTGAACTATTCCTAATGTAAAAAGCGCAACTGCAATAAAGAAAGACCACCAGCCAATTGCATTGCTGTTTGTTATCTCAATTATTGATTCAATTGCAAGATAGAATCCTGCTGCTGCAACAATATAGATTGCAATACTCAATAATGTCGGGACTTGGCCGTAAAGATCAAACCATGCTGGACCTACGCCTGCTTTACCCAATAATGGCAAAACTCCTGCTGCACCTATAATAACACCAACAATCATGCTGATGAAATCCTTTGTTTCCATCATTGAAATCACACCTCTTTTTTGAATTTGTTAAAAAATGAATTTAATAAAAATTAATATGAAATAATTTAAAAGTAAAAAATTATGAAGCTGCTGCTTTTGCGTCTCTAGCATCATCGAATAACTGGTTTAATTCAATATGCTCTGTATGAAGTTCTTTTTTTACAAACGCAAGCACTTCTTTTTTTTGCTTTTCATTCAACTGACCCATTACTAATGGTATCTCATGAGTTTTCATATCTTCTTCTGTTAATTCTATGTCTTCATTCAATACCCCTACTATTATATTCATCATCAGGTAATCATTTATAATTAATTTATAGGAGTTTTTTGCTTCATCCAAAGCAAGATTTAACATCTCCTCTTCTTCTTTTTCAATCTCTTCTAAATCTTTATCTGTAACTTGCTTTTTCCCTACTATTTTATTTCTTAAAGCATGAACTTTTTCCTCTATGCCCTCTATTTTCTTTTCATCTTTGACTATTTTCTTGACTTCATACATCATAGTAAATCTTTTCATAATATCCAAGGAATCCTTTGCAGTCATAGCCGCTCTAAATTTCAAAGCATAACCTTCTTCTCCCTCTGTTCTTTTTTCAATGGCAAATATGACTTTTTGATCTTCCTTAAGCTCGTCATTCACCTCATCCAAAACACCAACCAAACGTTTGTTTATTTTTTTTAATCTATCACTATGTTTTGATCCATCTGGAAGTTTTTTTATAATATCATTATTCTCATTTGCTATTTTCATAAGAAAGCCCAGCTCTCTATCAAGAATCAAGCCAGTATGAAAGAACGTCGCATGTACTAATTCAGTAGTTTTCTTTGCTCTGTTAGTCATATCGTCTTCTGTTTCTTTTATTCCCTCAATATCATGCTTTTTTCTTTCGTCCATAATCTGCTTTCTATCCTTTATCACACCATGTTTCTCATGCAAAGCCTTCTTTATTTTGTTACGAATAAGAATTCCTTCTACTGATAAACCAAATGTAACTGATTTCCATTTAAATCCTAATGTCTCGGCTCCTGCCATATTATCTTCACCTCAGATCTTTCTGTTTGCAAGCTTTTTTGCCTGTTTTTTTCTATTTATGACCTCTTTTTAAATATAAAGTTATTTTATAAATATAGACTTATTTTAATGATTTCAGGCTATTTCTGGCTTCTGCAATTTTTAAATGTTTCTATTTCCGAGGAATGATTTGAATGGTTTGATAAGCTAGGTCATTCTTACTATGGCGATGGTCTTGGGCCTTCATCTTGGTAATGATCATGATCTTTCTGATAATCTCTTTCTGCTTCTCTGGCTTGTTCTGGATCTGCAGCTATTTGTTCAGGCTGAGCAGCTTCTTCTTGTGTTTGCTGCTTTCTTTGCTTGATTCTTTGTTCCATTTGTCTTGCAACATGATGATTACCTTCTTTAGTATAGCCTGCTAAACCCAAAAATGCCTTGAACTCTGCTTTTGCATGCTCATACTCCCTGTCACCCTCCCATTCTGTAAAGCTTCTGACAAATGTTTTGTATATCTTGGTAAAGGATTTTACAACAGCATTTCTTGTTTTTGCTGGAACATAAGGATCTTTAACAGCTTCTATGCCAAACTTGAACTCATCTTTCTCAGCCATTTGATTCTTAATAAATCTCTCAACTCTCAATGGATTCCTGCCAATCTTCTCAATATGAGACAGTTTTTCAAATGTTTGAGGAGATACAAACACATAAAGCTCTTTTTTAACACCAGATATTATTTGATCGGATTTCTTATCATATACTTTGTGAGCTTCTTTAAGCACTGTTTTTAGTCCTTTTTTGTCAAGCCAACCTTTGTCATAATAACTCTGGGCTGCTTGTTTTGCCAGATCAAGATGAAGCATCTCAGCATGATATAATACTGCATCTGTGCATTGTTTGTTTATTGTAGTGCCGTCTTTTACTATGTTGTCAATTATTTTCCTTTCTTCTGCTGTTCTCTTGAATTCAGGAATCATAGCTATAACTGCATCTGTTTCCTGAAGGATCTGATAGAATAATTTTTCCTGTGCATCAAATTTCTCAAATATATCAGCTGCTATTATTCTGATAAATCCATCATCAACTTTTGTTATTTGAGGCATAGCCATTACATTATGTTTTCTATCTCCTGTGAGTTGTGCAACTTTAAGTGCATCTAATTCTTTCTTAAGAGCTGCCTGCTCATAGTAAATCATCTCAAATAATTTGCCTAGCTGTTGTTTTTCTGCTGTCAGATTAGCAATAAATGCCCTAATTACTTGTTCCTTATGAGCTTCAAGATTTTTTGCAGACTGATCATCATGATACAGGCGTTCCTTTAATGGTCCTCTTAGTGTGTCTTCAGTATCTAAAAGGAATGCCTCTACAACATCCTGGCCTCTTATTTCAATATGCAATTTTCTCTTTACAAGTTCTGGTTTTACAAAATGCCTGTAAGACCTCAATATGTTTCTCTGTATTTTCCTGTTTAATTCCATTACTCTCTTTATTATCTGCTCTTGAAGGAATAACATTCCAGTTGCAATATCCTCTGCTAATTGAGGTTCAGGCTGCTGCCTGTATGAACCAAGATTCTCTGACATGTGAATAGTTCTTTCTCTATTCAATGCCAATAATCGTTTTTTCTCATCAATCCAATTCCTTACTTCCTGTATCAAAGTGTTGAATAATGTCAAGTCTTTCTTGAATTTGTCTTTTGCTCTCCATCCCACAAACACTAACATCAAGAATATTATCAATGCAGTTATTCCAACTAATGATGAAACTTCTGGTTCTTCTGGAGGTTGTTCAGCCTGTTCTGGAAGAGCTATTCCTCTGCCAAGATTAATAATCCTAAATCTTATATCATCTATCTCTACTCTTATCTCTTCATCACCAAAAAGCTCTCCAGTTGTGTCTATAGCAACCATAAAATTCTCAAGATCATAATAATAAGTGTCAAGCATCTCTGTGATTTGTTGCAGCTCTTCTGCAGTTGCATCAGGATGATCTGTAAGGAACTCCTCTGCTTGATCTATATCACCATTTAGTGTGTCTGCCAAAGCAAGAACATCAGCCTTTTTCTCTGCAAATGAAACTTCAGCAGGATCAACAGCACTTGTTAATGTGGAGAATAAAATAGTGCTGATTAGGAAAATGAACAATGTTGTTAGTGATTTGTTTGTTTTCATTTTAACCTGTTTCTCTAGCAGGTATAGAGTATTTTTCACTCAATCCTGAATGGTCTATTGGGAAATTAGTTTTTAAGTCCAATAGTGCAGCAGATTTTGGTTTAAGAGTAATTGTGAATGTATTGCCTACTGTATCATAATCAGATATCATTTCAGGAGAATTTGGTGCTTGAGTGATAAATATATGTAAATCAGAATATAATTGATAATATTTTATTGACTCAACAAATTTCTTGTTTTTAAAATTCAAGGTATATAATTTTACATTGTCCAAAACAAAGTTCATTGTCTTTTCAGCATCTCCCTTCCACCTATCTGTACTTACAACATTACTAAGTGTATAGTCAGAAATGGAAAGTCCATCTCTGAGATTAAAAATTCTCTTTAAATCGCCGAGTTCGGGCCTATGAAGCTCCGTAAAGTTCTGGAACTTTCTATTTGAAAAAGTGTTAGTTTTAAGTAAATCCATATCTTGTTGCGTAATCTTAACTTCAAAAATATTACGTGCTGGCACTTTTATTTTTCCATTTGCCTGTATAACTATATTTATTTCATTATCTTTTTCTTCAATCCTCGGGGAACATGCAATAATTGTCTCTGTATTTGTTTCTGTAGTCTTGCCTCTTAAACAAGCAGGAAGATCTATAATTTCTTGTCCCGATTTTGTACACATACCCACCTCAATACATTTAGCATTTCTTGTATTGGTTCTCAATATCTTAGCACAATACTTGTCATCCTCACAAGGCTGACTATATGAATTAGAGCTAGGATCTTTTCTCAAATCAACACAGACTTTTTTCTTGCTGCATGATTTATCTATACAATCTCTATTCTCAGGTACATTTCTAGGACCTGTTAAACCACAATAACCACTTTGTGCCTGTAAGGGCATGCACTTGCCACTAGGATTACTATCAAAAGATTTTCTATAAATTGGATGAGTATTACAGGATAAAGTAGGATTTGTTTTACAGACTTTTTTCTTACTTCGTTTATCAACTGTATTGCACGGACCACAGTCATTATCAACACGACAGTAACTTCCAAATGGAATATCTTTCTGATCTTTAATACAAATACTATTTCTCTGACATTTCAAATCAGCACTACAAAACAAACCTTGTTTCTCATTGCAATTATCTCCTTCCTCTCCATCCTTTGCTGGCGGGCCAAATGTCACTATGAACTTCTTTTCCTGCGGATCTCTCTTCAATACCTCAGGTGGTTGAGTTTTTAAATTGGAAGTTAATATCAAACTATTTCCTGGTTTATGTTCAACAACTATATCTCCAAAGGGATTGACATCATTGCTAATAGTTGTGTCTTTTCCATCCTTATAAACTGCATCAAACAATTCAGCCTGCCATGATTTTTTATCTTTACTAAAACTATCATCCGGGGCAGAGAATTCTTTATCTCCTTCTATAGTGATAATTGTGTTCTTACCTTTCTTAGCAATATCAATCTTTGTTATCTTGGTTAATTCTGGTGGTGGTGCTTCTGGTTTTACTTCTTCAACAGGTGCAGCAGGCGGTCTGAAAGTAATTATAATTCTGTTGCCATCTACTGTAACATCAGCACTTTCTATCACTTTATCATATTCCCTGTCTATTTGAATTAATTCAATTGACTGAATATCATCTTTAGTTTCGGATCTTACTTCTATCAGACTTATTTCTTCAGACTTCTGAATTCCTGAGCCAATGTATATTTTTTTGAATAGCTTTTTGTAAGGCTGTTTTTCAGCCATATAATGAGGGATTAAGAATTCAATAATTGGATTTCGTTCACTCATCGGATCAATCTTAAAGTGTGATTTGATATTTTCATCTAATTTATTTGTTTCAAGGAATTCTGCTATTTGTGTATCTGAAGTTATTATTAATCTAGTTATTCCTTCTGGAGTTACTTCAGGTTTTATATCAGTTATTTTTAATTTGGCTGGAGCAGCCAATCCTTCCCAACCTGTTAGTGGAGCAAAAGTTAGTCTCACAACATTACCTTCAATAGTAGGTTGTTCTGGCTTAGCTACAGTTGTACCTGAAGGATAAATAAGACTGACAACACCTATCTCCAAGCCAGTTTCTGTGAGAATTTGACCTTCTTTAATAACAATACTCCTAGCATGAGGTAAAGTAACAGTATTAATAGATTTTAGCTTACCACCCTTCTTTATTGGCTTTGTTTTATGTTTGATCTTTAATGCTCCAGATGCTTTTCCAGGAACATATTCTGCAGTAACTCCTGGTTCAGACAAAGTAACCTCAACAATAGTCTGGCCATTTTCTTCTCTAGAAACCAGGTTGTCTATTGTAATTGCAGGGATTTCTGGTTTTGTCGAGAAAATCAGCCTTACAACATTACCGTCAGGAACTACTTTAGGATCATCTACAATTTTAAGTCTAGGATAAACAACAGTTAAAAAACCTACTTTCAAGCCAGTTTCTTTTAATGTTATAGCATCGTCAAAAACAACCCTATCAGCATGAGGCAAATCAACATCAGTAGCAGACTCTACATCATCACTCCTTATTACTGGCTTTGTTTTATGTTTGATCTTAAGACCGCCAGTTCTTGCTGCCCCAACATATTCTACTTCAAATCCAGGCTCAGACAAAGTAACCTCAATAATAGTCTGGCCATTCTCCTCTCTAGAAGTTAATTTGTCTATTGTTATTGCTGCTTCTACTTTCTTTCCTGGTTTGCAGGTATAAAAATTATCTATTGTTGTATCGCCTTCACCAACAACAGTTCTACATTCTCCACTTATGCAATCCTTGTGCTTTGAACAAGGTTTTTCATCTTGCTGTAGTTCTCTGCAACTGCCCCCAGCAATCTGATTTGATAGATGATGAGCAGGATGCCAATTACAGGTAGCAGTTCTATCACCCATAACTAAATCATTTCCATTGCATATTCCGTCTTGTTTGCAAGCACTTCCAAGAGGCAGATCTACACCTTTTTTTACACAAATACCCATTTCTGGTGTGATTTCAGCTAACTTCTTATTACCATACCATTCAAAGAACTTACTATGTTTTTCATCTAAATCAAATTCAGGAATGACAAGTTCATCCCAATCACCACCAGCAAAACGCCATTTAAATTTATTTAACTCAAAATTAAACCTGTATTTTTCTGAAACAGATTGAGAAGATTTCATAGACAAGTCATATATGGCTTCATTATCTCCACTATCAATTATTTCATCAAGTGGATCTGAATCACAAGTTAACCCTCCAACACACTTATAATACTCATCTCCTTCCATACATAATCTTCCTTCTATTGCTGATGGGGTTGGTGGTGGTGCTTTTGGTTTTTCTCCAACGCATTTTCCGTCCATGCCTCCTGTGCAGACTTTGCTTTTGCAGTCTGTATCAGCAGAACATGGTCCTTCTGCACCTTGCAGCAGTTGGCATTCTCCACCTTTAGTGTGGTATATGCTGAAGGCAAAGTTTTCATTGCAGCTTGTTTGTTGATTTATTGGCAAGTCAGGGTTATGTTCAGAATTATATTTGCAATGAACATTTCCTAAACATGATGCACCTATATCTTGTGGGAGTTGGCATGTTCCTCCCTCTCTTTGACCTGGCTTCCTAAGCTCTGGGTGGTGATTACAGTCTGTTTGTTTTTCCGGTGAGAGCTCTGGGTTTTGCTCACGGTTATTTACGCAGGTAACACTAAAAGAACATGCGTCACCTACCTTAAGATTTTTACTTACATGTGACTGTTTTAAACAAATTTTATGCGTACGACCGCAAACCAAATCTTTTTCACACAGATTGTTTTCTGGATCACAATCCATGCCCTCAGTTGGTTTTTCTGGCGCAGAAAGACACTTATTATCAACACAAATACGATTACGGCATTGACTGTAATGTGTACATGATCCCTCATCACTAATTGATCCATGAGAAACAGACTCGCTCTGTAGGCACAATCCTAATTCAACCTTTTTCTCGGGTTCTTTGTATACTTTTGGATAATAAGGAAAGCAGAATAATTCCCCGCCACATTCATTAGGTTCAGCATCTACAATACATTCTTTTCCTTCTGCTGCTATGGGTGCTTCTGCTTTCTTTTCTGGATGAGTAAAGGTCAAGACTAACTTATTTTTATCTTCTGCATCCTCGCTTGGAGCTTGGCTGATCTCAAGTTTATCATCCTTATTATTAAATGTCAGGAAAACAACATTTTCATCTGGTACTGTGCCTAATATTGCACCCCAAAGAGTCTTGGTCATAGAAATATCATCTGTAACAGTTATATCTCTAAAGATTGAATCTTCATCAATTAAGACTGAATATAGGTCAGCTGCTAGTTTTGCATTAGTTATGTAATAAACAGACTCACCTCTAGAACTTGCATAAGTATCACCAGAAATGTCAATTTCTCCAGAAGCAGTAATGAACACATGTGTCTTTGTTTCATCAGCACTTGTCTCAATATTTGTTATTTCGATTAGACCTTCTTCTGCTTTTGCCTTTTTTGCTTTTTCAATTTCTACTGCTGGAGGGGTTTCTCCAGCTTCAAAGATTTCTAATCTTTTTCTTATGTGTGCCATATAAAATTCTAATCCAGGAATATCTCTTTCAAGAGCACCATCTGCTCCTGCTCCAAATATCTTTTTATAACCATCGATTACTTCTTGTGATATTTTTAAGTATTTTTCCAGAAGATTCTTAAAAGCATTATCTCTTATCTTCAGCAATTTCAGATATTTACTTTCAAATATTTTCGCAGTATCTGTAGGGGTGTCAGGAAGATTCTTTCCTGCATCAACTGGATCAACTTTACTATAATCCTTCTCAAGCTTATCTGATGCATAAACAATTGCTGATAAGAATATAACTAACAAAACCATCAGTGAAATTGTTTTAATTGATTTATTCATTTTTTATTATTCATCCCCTATATCTTCTATTGTCATTGGAAACTTATCATCGGGAAGTTCAGTTTTAAGCTTGTTGACTGCTTTTTCTAGTAATTCATCTACTTTGATCTGTTTCTTATCTGCTTCTGTGCCAAAGGTCACAATTATTTTGCTTCCTATCAACTCTTCAGCACGAGTGTCAGCAGGTTCAAAATCAACAACACTGACTCCCGGCTTAAATAAACCTAATATAGAATCATCTTCTTTAGCATAGAATCTAAATTCAACAGTATTTGTTACAAATAATCTGTTTTGTGCAATCTCTACATTGCTAATTGGATTTGAAGCAAGGGTAAACTCTGGTTTCATATCCAATTTTTCAGCTACATTAACATCTTTCTGTTCTCCATCTACAAATGCAGAGATAACAAATTTCCAGCCTCTATATTTACCGCCCCAGCTTTTCATCTCTTCTGGCTCAGATACTTTAATGCCAAAACCAGAAGCATAAATGCTCATCTCATCCACCCTATACCCTTCAGTTCCTAATGGAGTATAGCGAGTTATTTCTACTGGTTTTTCTTTATCTGAAGGTATTTTTGGGCGTTTGAATGTCAATATTAATTTTGTTTTATCACTAGGGTCAATTTCATATCTCGGTGTTTCCAGATTATATTTAATAGCTTCACCCGAACCCCCCTCAGTAATATAATCAAGCTTATAAACTCCAATAGCAGCACTAGGATCTGAGTATACGAATCCAAAGGCTTCAGGAAAACTTGATCTTATAACATAACTAAATTTATCTGTACTTCCCATATTTATCTTAGCTGAAGAATCAAAAAATCCTGCATTCTTGAGAATTATTACCCAATATCCTTCTTTATTCTTCTTAAAATCAAAATCTGTTGTAGTAAATTCCCTTGTACCAGTTATAGTCAAGGTAAGATCTCCAGTTGTATCATCAACATTATGATCTACAGATTTAATGTATAAAGTGTCTTCTTTGGATGTTCCAAATTTACCACAAACTCCTACTCTTGGACTGTCTGTTTCTGTAATCCATTTTAAACTTTTGTAAAAGACTTTTTTAGTTTTGCTTACACAATTATTTATACAATTTGAATTATCAGAACAAGGTTTGCCATCTTCTTGAGGAGGCTGGCATGATGGTGCATAATCCTCATACGGAATACCCCAATTGCAGGTGGTAGGGGATTCACAATCAGGATCATTATCGCACATCCCTCCTTCGGGTTGAGGATCCAAGCAAGCCCCGCCGTATTCTTGATAAGTTCCAAATTTAAAAGGAAGATTGCATGAGGTTCCTTCTTCACATTGATCGGCATCTGTGCAAGGCTCAATTAGTCTTATTCCACCATTATCTGCTTTTTCTTCATCCAGGCAAATACCTAATACCACCAAATTACCTTCTTCATAGGTTTTTGAAACATAACTTTCACCCTCCTGAATAGAAACTTTTGTACTTGCTCCTAGATTAGTAGAACCATAATCACCATAGCAATAAAGACCTGGACCACAAGAATAACGTGACTCCTGATGATAACAAGTTTGTCCTAGTTTTAGAGATGGTGCTTTGGCTTCTTCAGGACATTCATACTCAAGAGGCTCATCAGCTGGAGTATCTGTTGGTCTGCATTCAACTTTGCAAGTCTCTTTGCATTTTTTCTTGGCTTCTGCTTTATCTCTTGCTGCCTGCCAGTCAAAGGCTTTATCAGTTTTATCATCAAAACATCCATAACTAGCTGGACCTGATTCCACGCACTTATAAGGACAATATTTCTCACAATCTTCTTTTAGTTTTTTCTTTGCTGCTAATGCTTCAGCTTTTAATGTTGATAGTGATTCTTCAGCAGCCTTAGCACAAGTTCCAGATTTATGTTTGCCATCAGGATCATAAGGACCATTTAAGCAGTTCTTCAGATCAGTTCCTTGAATCAGATATTTACCAGCATCATATGCCTTAACAGTCTTTCCACCATCTGTTGTTCTAGAAAAAGGAATTCCATCGTTATCAATAAAAATAATTATTTTATTATTAGAAACATCTCTGAAAGCCCAATTGTCTACAGTACTGAATCCAACTTTATACTTATATTTACCAGTATTAAAGTTTTGATCAAATGAAACAGTAGCAGGATCAAAAGCTAAAGTTTCACCAGGTGCAGCAGCTGCCTTAGCACATTTTTCAGACTTATGTTTTCCAATAGGTTCATAAGGACCTGCTAAACATTCTTCCAAATCATCTTGTCGAGTATAACCACTTCCAGCAGTAACAGTCTTCCCACCATCATTAGACCAAGAAACAGCATTCCCATTATTATCAACAAAAATAAGTACATCCAGAGCAGATCTATCCCTAAAAACCCAAACTGCGCCTTTAGAATTTGGTGGTTCTTTTGAAAGTTTGCTAACATAATAGCTATTAAAATCGGTTTTAAGTTTATAAGGATACGAAACAGACTCAGGATCAAAAGCAACAGCTGCAACTTTTGGTTCTTTACAACAAACTATCTCATCAGGCAAACCTTTGCAAAGTCCGCCTTCTATTGTGCTAGTATCACATTCGCCTTTCTTTTTATTCCTGCAATCATACTCAGAACCTTTAGCCAGGCATTTGCTTGTATCCAATCTAACCGCAGCAGCCTTAGCACAAGCTCCAGATTTATGTCTGTCATCAGGTTCATAAGGACCATTTAGGCATTTCTTAAGATCAGTTCCTTGAGTCAGATAATTACCAGCAGTATATGCATTAACAGTCTTGCCTCCATCAGTAGTCCTGGAAACAGGAATGCCATCATGATCAACAAAGATAATTATTTTCTTATTAGCAGTATCTCTGAAAGCCCAATCTGCACCTTTGGAATTTGGTGGTTCTGTCATAACCTCACCAATTTCATACTTATATTTACCAGTGCCCAAACCATATCTTCTATAGGAGACAGATTCAGGATCAAACGCAAGAGCTCCTTCAGGTTTCTCCTCAACATCAGGAGGAGTATAAACAATTTGGCATTCTCCTTTTTTCAGGCCTTCCTGAATCTTGGCACCTTGTTGTGTACCGGTAGGTGGAGGATCATATTTTTCAACCTTTTCACCATCATTTGTACTGTAAGCAAATGCAATTGGTGGTTGGCTATCATCAACATAAACAACAGCTTTAGTCTTTTGATTATCAAACCTGAAACCCCACTGATCAGAAGGCCAACCCGAGTATATAGCATCAGTGAATTCTTCACCTTCTTTAAGAACTAATGGATTCTCCTTGATCCTGTATACTTTATAGTCTACTTTTGATATTGAACAGGTTCCCAGACTAAAGCCCTGGTCTGTTTCTTCTCTTTTGTCAATCTTCTTATATTCTACATCAATCTTTTTTTGTAAATCAGTGCATTTTTTAGTTGTAAGGCTGTATTTTGAGGGAGCCCACTCACAAGTATAAACAATCTTAACATCCAGTTCATGTAGTTTAAGTATTTTTACTTGATCAGTTAAATCAACACCTTTATCGTCTTTTGCCTTATCAATCCTGCTAAGTATGTGGTCAACTAATTTAGTCAATTGTTTGCTGAACTTGGATTCAGCAGAAGATGATGCAGCGGCTGGAGCTACAGGAGGAGGTTTAGGCGCTGGCGCTGCTGCTTCTTCAGCTGGTTCTGCCCCCTCTTCTCGCCAATTCTTATTAAGACAAACTCCTACACTTCCGTCCTCGTTTGAACAGGGATCAATACCAAGGATTTCTTTTATTGTAGAATCATATTCATCTTCACAATAACTAGAAGAACAGTCACCACCACTCCAGCACGCACGTCCAGTATCACGATTTTTACTAGAAAGTTGACAGAAGTAATGAGAAGGAAGATCCACCGCTGCTATTTCGCTGATCTCACAAACTAAACTACCTTTACAAGTATCAGCGTCAGGATCACAGCATTCTCCTTCTTTTTTCTGTGCTGCAAAAGCACTGCTAACAAATACTGTGCTGACTAACAAAACCATCAACAACAATATTGCTTTGTTTTTTAGTTTCATTTTATTCTAAACTGAGGCCCTTACATAAGTCTGTACCACCGCAGACTTTATCTTGGATATCCTCTAGCATTTTCTTTTCAGCAAAATTTAGTTCTGTTGGATCTACTATCTCATCCCTAATACAACTGCCTGAATCACATATAATTGTCTGACCATTACAAATGTTAGGACAGACTAAAGGATTATCATTAAAATATTTTTTATTACCATACAAACATTGTCCATCTTTTTTACTAGGTCCACAAACACAATCAGTATCTAAATTACACTTTCCTTCTTCACTGACTTTAGATTTCTCTTCTGCACATTTCCAAGTCGTCATATCTTCATAAGTATCTCTTAGACAATTATTAACCCAGCAATCATTTTCATCATAACAATAACCACCAGGATCTTGCTTTTCTCTGCAAGTTCCAGCAAAGTTTTGTCCAGAAATGTAAAATTTCATATTCCAATTGCATGAATTATCAGCAGCACCCTCACATTGGTCATCTCTAAAGCAAACTCCTCCTTTAGATATTTCTGATGTCTTTTCTAGACAGACTCCTAAATATGTCTCAAAGACAGGGTTCCAATTAGTTTTTGCATAATTTCCAAACTCAGAGGATATTTTTCTGAAAATAATTATTAGACTATCTGCATCCCCAAGAATAGCATACCCTGCATCTTTCTGAGTATAACAACTCAAGCCACCTTTGCAATCATATATGCCAGAACCTTTTACACATGCTTGGCCTGCTGAACCAGTATGTTTAACTGTTGTAACTGGAGCAGATACTATCTTCTTGCCTGATGGCGCAGGTATTGTTGACCAGTCTGATTTTGATGGTGGTTCTACACGCTTGGCTTTTTCTGAACTCCAATAAGCAAATCCACTTGACTCGCCAAGTCTAGAAGCAACACCATATGTTCCAGAATAACCTCCTGCCGCAGGAACATATGCTTGGGTTCTTTCTGGAATTGTCATCCCATCATCTAAAATAACACCCTGAACAGTAACTGAGAACCATGTTATTGCTAAAGCAAGAATTGCTGCCCATAACTTATTGTCTTTGCCTAACAAAGTGTCTGATTTCAGCATTGCATAGAACATAAAGAACAATAAGATAAAGATAAGATTCTTTGCAAATGGAAAGAATATTGTAACACTACCATATCTTGTTCCTGTTGTAAGTGCAACAGATAAAGATATTCCCAAAACAATTGCCAATGCTTTTGGTGCGTTTCCTTTTGTGCCTTTAAAGAATTTGCCAAAAGCAATCATTGACAATGAAATAAAAATGATTGTAAATATCAGGAAGTCAAATAATTTCCTCTGAGTATTATAATTTTCATTATACACGGGAACTTCAGTTCCAGAAGCATCTTTTTGCCAGGAGGTTGGAGAATACATCTCCAAGAATCCGCCGATAAAATCAACTATTTTGCTTGGTACAGATGTTGATTCTGCAGCTGAAGCAGAAGGCATAAATATAGACAAGAGCAGAACTAATAAAATTAACTTCATTATTGTTTTAGTTTTGTTTTTATGCATCTTTTATCATTTCCACAATTTTGTTTTCTCCAAAAATAACTGATGAAGTGTTTATCAATTCCAGAATCTCTTTATCTGCTCTCTTTATTCCTTCAATAAACTCATTCCTTGTTATTACTGAAATATTTTCAGAAAGTTTTCCAGCAATTACTTCTGCTTCATTTTTATCTTCTTGCTCAACAATTAAGAAGTATTTGTTTGCTTTTTGCAATAATGCAGAAGAATAATCCCTTAGCTCATCAAATTCCTTGGGATAACTTTCGTATGATTGGGATAATATAAATGCAGCCAAGTTTCTGGCAATATGATTATATAGATCAATCGTATAAAACACACCACTGCCAAATTTCTGACTTTTTAGAATATTGGCTTTTTCAAGATTCTTTAGAAGTCTGTGAGCTCCAGCAGGAGTTATGCCAATCTTGAGAGCGATCTGCCTAATGCTGAAGTGCTCTTTAGGGTTTCTAATCAGCAAATTCAAGGCTTTGCTGTCTGACTCAGTTATTGAGATCATATTTCAATGTGTTATTTGAAGTTTTAGTTTATAAATGTTTTGTTTTTAGATATAGATGATTAGAAATAGTG
>JBHPFW010000015.1:0-38962 GCA_042571645.1 Nanobdellota archaeon | reverse complement strand
AAATAATTGTGGGTTTTGCTTTAGAAACAGATAATTTAGAAGAAAATATGAAAAAGAAATTTAAAGAGAAAAATCTTGATATAATAGTCGGAAACAGCCCTAAAACAATCAATTCAGATAAAATAACCCCTATAATAATAACCAAAAACAAAACTAAAAAATTAAAAGAAATGGCTAAAGAGAGCTTCGCTAATGTATTGATTGACGAGGTTAAAGGATTATTCTAAGTTAAATCTGTTGGGTGTTAAATAAATTTTATAAAGGATATTCTCCCCAAAAGCCTGATGATTAGTATGATTGCTAATAGAGCATTATTGTTATATCCTGAATCCCCAAAAGATGGTTTCTTAACTAGATATTACACTCTAAAAGAATATGCTCCTCTGGGTAGTTTAGGCCTTCCAAAGGTACCTTTACCGCCTTTGGCTTTGATGGGTTTGCAGGGTTATTTCCAAGAAAATCAGATCTATCCGAGAATAGACTTAATAGATAGAAATGTTAATCCAAAACTTCTTGAGCATATAATCGAGGATACTGATCCAGATCACATATTCATAAGTGCAATAAATGTACAAGAAGAAGTTCTTCAAAGAGATTTATCAATACTTCTGGATACTATACAATTTGATAAACCCATAATTATAGGAGGACCATTTGTATTTGATGCAATAGGCACAGAGCGTGAGTGGGTTATGAGTCTCATAAGAAACAACGAGAAGGTCTATCTTGTTTCAGGGGATGCTGAGACCATTATTGATAAATTGTTGGTGGATCTCAAAGAAGGAAAGAATCAAAAACTTTATCGAGGAGTTCCTGCTCAAGCTCGGCAATTCTTTAGCCCTGATTATTCTTCTGTCAACCCAAACGATTATTTTGCAATGCCCTTACAAACTAGCAGAGGTTGCCCACATAGTTGTACATTCTGCAATGTTGAGGCATATAGTGGAAAGGGGTGGAGGGTTGTCTCTAATGAATATTTAGAGCGTGCATATCGCGACTTAGCTTATATCGGTTGGAAGGGCAATCTTTACATTATTGATGATAATTTTATGGGTAATCCGAAAGAAACAATTAGGATATTAAATAAGACAGCAGAACTAGAAAACGAAATTGGTTACAGCTTACCAAAATCATGTGAAGTATCTTTGAATTTGGCTAATAACACTCCAACTATGGCAAGACTGAGAGAGTTATTCAGAGAGACTGGATTTTTAAGTATGTTTATCGGCGTAGAGACAAATAATGAAGAAGCACTAGCAGAAGCAAGAAAGAGTTATAATTTAGCTGGTTCTTTGTCTTTACAGGAGAAACTAGACTATATAAGGAAGGAAACCGGAGTAAATTTAATGATGGGCTGTATATTCGGATTTGATTCTGATACTAGGGAAACCGCAGAAAAACAAATAGAGTTCATTAACAACAGCAGCATTCCCAATTCTATACTAACGCTCTTAAATGCACCTTATGGTTCAGAACTCAATAGAGTGCTTGCTGCAGAAGGAAGATTGCTAAGTCCCATGGTTGCTGGTGGGGAAGTATGCACAAACGTAGTTCCCAAAGATAAATCAATGAACGAAGTGTTAGAACTTTATGAGTATATGGTTGATTCTGTCTACAGCCCCGAAGCATATTTTAGAAGAGTGTTTGATGCATTAGAATCAACTAATCCAACAGTTAGAAATATATCAAGGCAGTTAGATCTACCTGATGCTATAGCAGCTGTTTATAAAGTGTTCACTGGTTCAGCTAGTGATATTTACAGGAAAAATTTTTGGAAAGCACACGAAATAGCTAGAAATCGTTTTGGATTCGGGACAAGCAGTTACAGAAACGTTTTGTCACAGTATGTAGCTTTTTGTGCGACTTATACTCATTTAGCAAAGCACAAAGAATACTTAATAGAACAAACCAAAAGAAGAGCCGGTTAAAATTGAAGTTTTTCCATGCTTTTCCCCCAAAAACATTAAAAATAAGGAATTATTCTTATTTGAATATGATAATGGGTATAGACTTTGGAAGTACAACAACAGATGTTGTTTTGATGGATAAGAAGATAACTAAATTGCTTTCTATTAAATCAGATAAGAAATCAGATGTTGATGATATTATGGAGAAAGTAATCAAAAAGAACAAAATAAACCTAAACAAAATAAAACAAATTAATATTACTGGCGGGCATAGTAGATCCATCAAACAAAGAAAATACAAAGCCATCTCAATAAAAAAAATCAATGAAATCAAAGCAATAGGAAAAGGCGGCAGTTATATTTCTAAAAACAAGAACTGTTTGGTTGTAAGTTTAGGCACAGGAACTTGCTTAATCAGTGTTAAGAATAATAAAATCAAACATATTGGGGGAAGTGGCATTGGTGGCGGGACTATAACTGGGTTATCAAGCAGATTCTTGGGTATTGATGATATTGAGAAATTAGAGAAACTATCAAAAAAAGGCAATCTTAAGAATGTGGATTTGTCTATCAAAGAATCAGTAGGGGGCAGAATAGGCATTGTTTCAGGGGATGTTACAGCATCTAACCTGGCTAAATTAAGCAGGAAAAAAGCTTCAAGAGCAGATATTTCTGCAGGGCTTTTAAATATGTTAGGCCAATCAATAGCTATGATGCTTGTATATGCAGCTCAGGCTAATAATCAAAGAAATGTTATTCTTATAGGAAAAACAGTTCAGTTTAAAAAGGTCTTTTTTGTTATCAAAAAAGTATTAGCAAGATTTAAATTAAACTGCATCTTACCAAATAATTCTGAGTATGCTACTGCAATAGGAGCAGCTCTTGGATAAGATGTTGAAAGAAATCCTAATAACTTTATTGGCATTTTCTGGTATCTTTGTAGGTACTATGCTGTCATTTATATCTCCAGAAGAACTCAAGCCTGGAAAGAATTATTTCAGAGCTTTAAGGATTCTTTTGTTTCTTTTTATTATTGGATTATCATTTTACTTTCTCAAGGATTTTTGGGTTAGATGTTTCCTGATGTTATTATTGGGTTATGGGATTTTTGGTTTTTATAAGAATGTGCATTTAATAGAGTTATATTCACCATTAGGCATAGTGTTATTTTTGACTATGAAAGAAGAATATGCATTCTTGTCATTAGCTTCATTGATATTCTTTTATGGAGTAGCAGAAAGCACATTGTTAAGAGCAAATAAGATTAAATTGAGAAAAAAAGATTTTCTGAAAAGAACTATGCTTTATTATTCTTGGTTTTTAGTATTGGTTTTTATATCTGTGGCAATAGAATTCTTGGTGTGATTTATATTTTCTTAAGCTCTTCAATTGATTCTTCAAAATAATTCTTTGTTTTGGTTGAAGGTTTATCATGAGGACTATGAGGTTTAGGACTGTGTGGTGGATGATAGTGGACAGGACCTTTAGGGGTTCTTTTTTCTTCATCTCTTTTTTTTCTCAAAATATAAGCTGCTACTACAATAGCTAGTCCAAGAATTAAAGCTGCTTTAGTAAGATTGTAAGTAACATTATTTGTTACATAGGTTTCCTGCACTATTGGCACAGGATGACAGCTGAAATCACTTGCACAATATTCCTCTTCAGCACACTCACTGTCACTATTACATTCTCTTGCTGCATAGGTGAAGAGCATAATAAGGATTATGATAGCCAGAATAACTGCAATTATGATTGCTATAGCGCCTTTCTTATTATTAAACATCCATATCCCCCAAACAAACTTTGTTTCTATCTTGGAGTAGTGTTTAGGTATATAAAGGTTTCTAAAGGATTTTAAAAAGCGTACTCACCACTTATCCTTCTTCAATCCCAGATAATAACCTAGAAAACTCAATATTGGATGCAGAATAGGAGTTACTACAAGAATAGCCACAACAATCTGCCATGGCGGGATAAAGATAATAAAACTAAATAACAAAGCACCAATTACAAAATCCATCTGATCAAATACAGGCCAGGGTCTGCCGGATTTAATATTGAGCTGGCGTTTGAAAAAGCTCTCAATCAAATCTCCAAATATTGCTCCAAAGCCTAATAGAAAACCCAATAGAATTGGAGCAGCAGCATAATCAATAATACTTATTTCTTTGAAGAAATTTATTCCTAACAAAAATCTCTGCAAATAAAATACTAAGCCACCAGCTAAAGTAGCAAACACTAGACCTCTCCAAGTTTTGTTCTTGCCAAATATTGGTTTGCCTCTAAAGGTCTTGTTATTATCAATCGGAATATTAAGAAATTTTAGATCTTTAACAAAAACAGGAACCATGTTAGCTATACCTGCAGGTAGGATAAAAAATAACCCGCTTAAAATAATATTTAATAGCTCATTCATTTTAATCAATTCAGGAATACAATTATTGTGGTTAAAATTCCCAATAAAGAACCCATAAGAACCTGTAGGGGTGTATGCCCAACTAATTCTTTCAAATATTTGCCTTTGAATTCTTTATATTTTATAGCTTTAATTATTTTGTTCAGAGTTTTGGCTTGTTGTTCAATCTGTTTTCTGACTCCAATAGCATCTCTGATAACAATAAGTGAAAGTCCCAGACAAACAATAAAGGTAGTAGTAATTCCTTCTGTCATGAAAATTCCTGTTGTTAATGCCATAACAAAAGAACTATGGCTGGAGGGCATGCCGCCGTATTGAAACAATAACACAGAAATATCCACTTCTTTTTTCATAATGTAATGAATAATGAATTTGAGAATCTGAGCAATAAGCAAGGCAATTACTGTAGATATTACAATCTTGTTTGTGACAAATGCAATTAATTGTTCTACCATTTTTCTAAATTATCTTTTTAATCTTTATTTTACTTATCATCAGCAAACCCATAAGTATGAATATGAACTGAATATAAAATATTGACAAACCTATCAGTGCTAATACAGGAAATAATATGCCATTAATAGTTATTGGAACACCAGCATAATAATCTTTTACATCCATCTCTGTTTTCATAATATTGTATCTTGCGAGCCTTAGTGCTCCGCAACAAATAAAGAATAGAAGAATTGCAATCTGGTAATAACCAATCATCCCTAGGTTATAGAATATTGCTGCAGGAGCAACACCAAAACTAACAAGATCTGCTAAAGAATCAAGCTCTATGCCAAGATTTCCTTTTCTTTTAGTTAATCTTGCGATCTTTCCATCAAGAAAATCAAATATGACAGCTGCAAAAATAAGATAGACAGCTATTGAGATATTTTTATTAAATGAAAAGAATATTGCTAAAACACCGCAAATCAAATTCAGAAGTGTGATTATATCTGGAAGTTTTGTTAGATGAAGTAAGGAGGTATCTTTATTTTTCATTTTAATATTTTGCAATAATTGTTTCTCCAGCTTTAACTTTTTCTTCTTCTTCACAGAGAAGTTTTACTTTGTCAGGCAGTAATATGCTGACTTGGCTTCCTAGTGTTATCAGGCCAATTTTTTGTCCTTTTTTAACAAATTTATTTTCTTCTGCAAAGCACTTTATTCGTCTTGCTAACAATCCAGCAATTTGTATAACCTTAATCTTTCCTATCTTGTTGTTTTTTATAATTATTTCGTTACGTTCATTATCTATAGCCTGCATTGAGGAAGCATCTTTGACAGCATTTCTAAAAGCACCAGGAGTGTATTTAATTGTTTGTACTATGCCTTCTAAAGGAGCTCTTTGGTAATGAACATTGTGGATATTCATCATTATTGAGATTAAATAGCCTTTTTTGAATACATCCTTGCTCAGGACTTCTATTTTGCCCATCAAGCCCTTTTTTATTCTTACTGGGTTCTTATCACCTATTTTGACTATCTTCACTATTCTGCCGTCTGCTGGGCTTACAATGACAGGTCCTGGTGGGCTTATCCTGACAGGATCTCTGAGAAAGATAAACCTGTACATCATGAGAAGAATTAATATGATGCTCACGATTGTGATGATCATATATTGCCAGATTTCCATGGAATTAAGCTGTCTAAAGGTCTGTTTTTATTTGTTGTGGTTTTTAAATTAACATTGAATTAGCTTACGAAAACTATTTAAATAAACCTTTTACCTCAAAGCCTTGAAATAGGCATATTAAGCCCCTGTAGCTTAGCAGGTAGAGCGTGCGACTGTTAAACCTTTATGGTGAAGAGATCGCAAGGTCACCAGTTCAAGTTGTGCAGACTATTGTTTGTGCATGAAACTCTGGTCAGGGGCGTTTTTTCATATGCCTATTTCTTTTTAACTTTTTTTGGGCCTGTAGCTTAGCCGTGGCAGCTGGTTACGCTCGCCTGGGACGCAAGGTGGGTTTCGCGCTTTGCGCTCAAGCCCACAATAAAAAAATTAAATTATTTTTATGGGCCTGTAGCTTAGCCGTGGCAGCTGGTTACGCTCGCCTGGGACGCAAGGTGGGTTTCGCGCTTTGCGTTTAAGCCCACAATAAAAAAATTAAATTATTTTCATGGGCCTGTAGCTTAGCCTGGTGGAGTGCTCGACTGATATTGTTTAGTCAAATTACCATCAGCGATCGAGTGAAGGAATCCGGAAGAGTTCCTCTCGAAGTCGGGAGTTCAAATATTGGCGCCTGAAGCAAATGCTTCGAACGTCAGTGAGAAAGTCTCCTCAGGCCCACTTTCTTCCACTTAACTTTTTCTCACTGGTCAAATACCACCAAAACCAATTTAAATGGCACTTCTACATCCTTTATCATGGCTAAATCTAAGACTATACAAATAGAGCCAAAAACAACTAATCCTGTGATTAACTTAGCTTTGGATACAATTAAGATCAACAAACAGGCATTGATATTTGTAAATTCAAAACCATCTGCTGAGAAACAAGCTGAAGAAATCTCACTGAAAATAAAAGAAACTCGGCCTGAATGTGAGAAATTAGCTGAACAAATTCTAAAAGTTTTATCCAGACCAACAAAACAATGCAGAAGATTAGCTTTATGCATAAAAAAAGGCATCGCATTTCATCATGCTGGATTAGCTTCAAAGCAAAAGGAAATAATTGAAGATAGTTTTAGGGAAGGTAAGATAAAAATTATTGCATCTACACCAACTCTTGCAGCCGGTCTCGACCTTCCAGCATTCAGAACAATAATTCGTGATTTGAAAAGATATGGTCCGAGAGGAATGCAGTTTATTCCTGTTTTAGAATATCACCAAATGGCTGGCAGAGCAGGCCGTCCTGGCAAGGAAGATTATGGTGAAGCAATAACCTTAGCAAAAACAACTGCAGATAAAGAAAACATAACAGAGAAATTTATTTTTGGTGAGCCAGAACAAATATTCTCGAAATTAGCGGTTGAACCAGTACTTAGAACTTATTTATTGAGTTTGATTGCAACAAAATTTGTAAGTACACGCCAAGAAATTCTGGAATTCTTTGAAAAAACATTCTGGGCACACCAATTCAGGGATATGGCAAGATTAGAAAGTATAATAGATAAAATGTTATTGTTATTAGAGGAATTTGAATTTATCAGAAGTTCTGTATCTGGAGATTTTGTTTCAGGAAATGATTTAGAAAAAGGAAAAATAAAAGCAACATTGCTTGGAAAAAGAGTGGCAGAACTTTATGTAGATCCACTAACTGCGTATGAGCTTATTCAAAGCTTAAGATTTGCAACCAGCAATTCTTCAAAATTAATTCCATTTTCATTTCTTCACATGACCTGCAATAGATTAGAGATGAGGCCGTTATTGCGAGTGAAAACAGCTGAGTATGAAAAAATAGAAGAACTTTGGGCAAAATATGAAGATAACTTACTAGAAGAAGAACCAAATATGTTTGAGGAAGAATATGGTGATTTCACCAACAGCATCAAGACTGCTTTGTTTATGCAGGATTGGATTGATGAATCAGATGAAGAAACTCTGCTTGGGAAATATGATGTTAGGCCAGGAGAAATCAGAGTAAAACTACAAAAAACAGATTGGTTGTTATACTGTGCAGAAGAATTAGCAAGAATAATGGAATTAAAACCAATGCTGAAAGAATTAGCAAGAGTAAGATTTAGAATAAAGTATGGTGTTAAAGAAGAATTAATTCCATTACTAAAACTCGAGGGAGTTGGCCGAGTAAGAGCTCGGAAATTATTCAACAATGGCTATAAAGATGTTGGTGCAGTAAAGAGTGCAAATGTTGTTACACTAGGTCAGCTTTTAGGTCCGGGAGTAGCGAAAAAAATAAAAGTACAACTTGATCAAGGAGTTAGTGTGGTTAAGAAAGGCACTCGTAAAGGCCAGACTAGTTTGGAGAAGTATTAGGATATGCAGATAGCATCTTCGAAATTCTTGATGTTTTAATTCCAAGGTGCTGCGTTCCCGTAGGGAGCGACCCCTCGCGACGCACTGCTTGCTAAAAATCAAAGGAATTTCGACCTTATGATGCTATCGGCATATCCTCAGCGATAAATATATTAACTACAAATAATTTACAATTAAAATGATATGGCAAGACATAGTAATAATGATTGCAACCATAATATTATCTGTTTCATTAGTCCCACAAGTATATCATTGTTTTAAGAAGAAAAAAGGCACAATAACACCCTATACTTCTGTTCCAACCTTAATTGGATTGTATGTAATTGCTTTTAGTTTTTTCACATTAAAACTATATTTTTCTGCTGTTGTAACAACTATAACTGGAACTTTATGGTTAGTGTTGTTTATTCAGAGAATTGTTTATAAGAAAAAGAAATAATTATTTACTTTTCTTTTTTTGTGCTTTAATTCGCAATTATATAGTATTTTATAGTAGTAATATTCAAAAAATTTATAAACATGTAAGTCATAAAGATATAGGTATTAAATAAAAAAGTCAACTATTATCTGGAGGGGATCTGCATGTTAGAATACAAATCAGAAGATAGTATGAGTGGTTTACAAGATTTCTATAATGCAGTACAACAAGCAGAATTCTTATCTAGAGGAAAAATGGTTAGTGGTTTTGTTTATGATGGAAATTTAGTTAATAGTTCCTCAAGGAATGTGTCAGATAACGTGGGATTTTCTCTACAAGGAGATATTTCCGAAAATTCTAAGAAGACTGCCTGGAGAGAGGAAATTGCCAGTTTCAGTCCTAACAAACATTCTCCAGACGATTATTTGGATATTGAAGCAAAAATAATAGTATATGGCGGTCATAGAGATGTTGGCAGGAGTGGGATAATAACACCAAAACAATTTGAAGAATTAGGATTAAGTGTTTTGAGTGTCAAAGGATCTGCATATGATAGATTTCAAGATATTGATATAGGAAACCATTATACAAAAATTGCTGAGAGTGATGGAACTACAGACATGACTGGTTTTGTTGATATTGATTTCTCTTTTGAACAAGGAGAGATGAGTGAAGAAGGTATCTTACTACCCCCTGATGCGAGCTACAAGATCGCAGGAATCTCAAATGGATATGAGCTGCAGATAGAAACAGACCCCGTAATTGTAAATGGAGGCGGAGTGACAAAGTTATCAACTAAAACAAAAGAGATTTATACAATAGAGACTTTGCCAGAGTTTTTTGCAGTAATAAATAATTTCAGAAGAATATTAGAATATATTACTGATGTTTCAGCAGAAAAACCAAGAGGCCCAGAGTCTTAATTATCTTTTCTTCTTTTTCTTAACTTTAATTTTTTTCTTTTCTAATTTCAGCTTTTTCTTTTCAAGGTCATGCTGCATTTCTGCTTTGGTTTTTCTATGCGGTTTAGCAGATGGTTTTTGTTTGGAGAATTTAGCAATGATCCATTTGCTGAGATGCTTTCCAAAATAGCCAATAAACCCAGCTATGAATATGATAAATATCCATTTTAGGATGCTTACTAAGGTTTCTTGTTCCATATTGTCATAATAAGCAGTTATTTATATAAATATTTTTATAAAGAGGGCTAAAATGACTATTAGGTGTTAAAATGGCAAAAAAAGGATTTTTCAGCAAATTATTGGATAAGCTTGACAAAAAGCTTGAGAAAAAAGCAAAGAAAAAGAAATGTTGCTGTTGTGAGGGCAATGATAAAGAATGTCAATAGAAGAATTAGTACTGAATTCCATTGCATCTATTGCAGGTATCAGTCCAGAATCCAGATTAGCAGAATCTTTAACATTTTTTGTTTATGATTCAGTTAAGATAATGCTGCTTTTGTTTGTTATGATTGCAGTAATCGGTTTCTTAAGAACTTATTTGCCACAAGAAAAAGTAAAAAAATGGTTGAGTGGAAGAAGATTTGGTCTGGGAAATATTGGCGCATCAATATTTGGTGCAATAACTCCATTTTGTTCATGCTCTTCAATCCCAATATTTTTGGGTTTTCTTGAAGCTGGTGTGCCCTTAGGTGTTACTTTTTCTTTTCTAATAACATCTCCTTTAGTAAATGAATATTTAGTTATTCTCATGCTTGGTTTTTTTGGTTGGAAAATAACTGCTGCATATGTAATAGGCGGAATACTTATTGGTGTAATATCTGGTTTGATTCTTGGCAAAATGAAACTGGAAAAACATCTTGTAAAAGATTTAATTGCAAAAAAATCAAAAGTAAAAAAAGATCTGAAAAAACATAATATGAAAAGCAGATTAATGTTTGGTTTAAATGAAGCAACTTCTATAACAAAAAAATTATGGATATGGATTTTAGTGGGTGTAGGATTAGGAGCAATAATCCATAATTATGTTCCGCAGGCATTAATCGAAAGCATGATCAGCAAAACAGGCATATTTACTGTGCCTTTAGCGGTCTTATTAGGTGTGCCAATGTATGGAAGTTGTGCAGCAATTGTACCAATAGCAGTAGTATTATTCCAAAAGGGCATTCCTTTGGGTACAGCTTTGGCATTTATGATGGCTACTGCTGCTCTAAGCTTGCCAGAGGCAATTATTCTGAGAAGAGCAATGAAATTAAAGCTTATAGTAATATTCTTTGGAATTGTGACATTGGCAATAATATTGACTGGTTATGTCTTTAATGTATTACAGGTTTTTTTGGCTTGATTTATAAGGGATAATGAGTAATTTTAAAAATAGGGACTTAAATTCTAAGTATATTAATTGATATATGATAAAAATAATATGAGGTAAAGAAAATGGGAGAAGGATGTTGTGGAAGCTCAGATCCAGAGTGTAAGGATGAAGAGTGCAAAGAAGGAGAAGAAAAAAAGAAAGAAGGCGAAGAAGAGCAGTCTAAAGAAGGGGAAGCAGAAAAGAAAGAGCCTGAAGCAGAAAGTTCTGAAAGTACTGATGATTAATTTTTTTTAAATATTTTTTAGTAATATTTTTAAATCAAGCTGATTCTGAGATTATTATGAGAAATCTAACTGTAGTTTTGGTATTTGCGCTTTTTTGGATAGGATTGTTTGTTATGGCAGATGAAATTACAGGAATGGTTGTAATGTCAGAAAGCTGTTGTTTTGGTGAAGACTGTGATTCTGAGCAATTATGTCCTGCTGCTTCTAAAGCAGAATCACCATTAAGCAATTCTTCAATGCCAATAGGATTATATGCAGGTGTAGGATTAATGGGATTATCTTTATTCTTGTATTTTGTTCTTCCAGTATTTCATAATGATTAATAGTTCTAGAAATAATTTACAAACTCATCTAAACTAGCTCCAGGTGTTTGTTGATAAGCTAAAATACCAACTGCTTTTTCAACAGGTGTTCTATTAGTTATAATAACACCGCTGTCATCTTTATAGTGTTTTATTTTTTTCAAGGCTTGTATTTCACGAAAGACTCTATGTGATTGATGAGGTTCTTGAAATTTTTTTGCAGTATCTGGACCAAAAAGAATCATCTCACACCCATATTGTCTTAATAATTTACGCATTTCAGGAAAATAATTCTCAACAGTATAATCAAAAGCATCTGGAGCATAAATGCGACTTACTTTTTCTCCATCAGGCAATCTCAAGAATTTTTCTGAAGGTTTTAGAGTGTGATAATTCAGCATAATATGTGGTTTGAAGGATTCAATTAAAGTATAACAATGCTTTAGATTAGAAGTACCTACAACCTGAACACCATAAGCAGCAGCTTTTTCCAGTTCTTTGTACTGTTTTGTAAAGCTTTGCACAGCCAAAAATGCTTCATATGCTCTTTTATTCTTAAAACCATAATGGCTTTCTATTACTTGTAGAGCATCCTCTAAGCTGTATTGAAACATATTGTCGTGCATCTCACGGCATCCAAAAATGAGTACCCTCAAGACCATTTTGACCATGTTATTATATGATTTCCAGGCTTATAAACCTTTGCACTACTAAAATCGATGTTTCTTCAGAAATATTTATTAATAAAACTCCTGAATTCTTTATTATCAGCTAATTTGGTGGTATTTTGACAGAAAATCATTATTCAATGGAAGCAGAAGAGGTAATCAAATCCTTAAATAGTCATGACACTGGATTAACTGAAGAAGAATGTAAAAAAAGATTGGAAGAATACGGTCCAAATGAGCTTCAGCAAAGAGAAAAAATAAGTCCTATGCAAATTCTTGTCAGGCAGTTTACATCATTTATTGTTATTATTCTTTTGGCTGCAATTGTAATATCTCTTCTTATTGGTGAAAGATTGGATGCAATTGTTATAGCGATTATTGTTGTAATAAATGGCATATTTGGTTTTGTTCAGGAATACAAAGCAGAAAAAGCAATTGAAGCATTGAAAAAATTAACTGCATTAAAAGCAAAAGTTATCAGAAATGGAAAAGAGATGGAGATTGATTCTAGGGATCTAGTGCCAGGAGATATAGTTCTGCTTGAGACTGGAAGCAAAATTCCTGCAGATGCAAGATTAATTGAGGCAGTAGCTTTACAGATAGAAGAAGCTTCTTTAACAGGAGAATCTGTGCCAACAAAAAAACATACATTTGTTCTTACAGGCAAGCTTCTTGTCAATGATCAAGCAAATATGGTTTTTATGGGAACAATAGTTACAAAAGGCAGGGCAAAAGCAATTGTAACTAAGACTGGCATGAAAACAGAGTTTGGCAAAATTGCAGAGAAAGTACAGGAAGTTAAAGAAAAACTCACGCCATTGCAAATCAAACTTAAAGAATTTGGGAAATGGCTTGGTTATGTAACAATTGGAATTTGTGTTATTGTGTTTTTAGTTGGTGTATTGAGAGAGTTTATTGGTTCTGGAGCAGTTGAGATTGCTTTTGTAAATGAAATGTTCTTAGCAGCAGTAGCTTTGGCTGTAGCAGCTATCCCAGAAGGTTTGCCAGCAATTGTCACTATATCTTTGGCTCTTGGTGTCAAGAAAATGGTCAAGAAGAATGCTTTGTTAAGGCAGCTTCCCGCAGTTGAAACATTAGGCTGCACAAATGTAATTTGTTCTGATAAAACAGGTACATTAACAAAAAATGAGATGACTGTAAGAGAGATTTATGCTAATAATTCATCAATTAAAGTTACTGGTGAGGGCTATGAGCCTGAAGGAAGATTTGTTCCAGCTCATCACCAGAAATTTGATGAACGCGATATAGATTTATTATTGAGAATTGGTGTGTTATGCAATGATTCTAAACTTGTTTTTGATGAGAATGAGAAACGTTGGGGTATTTTTGGAGATCCAACAGAAGGCTCATTAGTTGTAGCAGCAGAAAAAGCAGGCTTGAAAAAAGAGGCTTTAGAAAAACATTTCCCAAGAATAGATGAAATACCATTTGATTCTGAAAGAAAAAGAATGACCACAATTCACACAATTGATAGTAAAAAGTTTGCTTATGTAAAAGGTGCACCAGATATGATTCTTGAGGAATGCACTCAAATATCCATAAATGGTAGGGTGACAAAATTATCAGATGAATATAGAAAAGGGATTCTTGAGCAGAATGAGAAATTTGCAAATAAGGCATTAAGGGTTCTTGGGTTTGCTTACAGAGAACTGGATGAGAAGTATAATGTTGAAGAAGTTGAGAATGAATTAGTATTTGTTGGGCTGCAGGCAATGATTGACCCGCCTAGGGAAGAAGTCAAAGAAGCAATTGTCAAATGCAGGGATGCAGGTATTAACACAGTCATGATTACAGGAGATCATAAAGCAACTGCTGTTGCTATTGCCAAGGAACTTGGTTTGTTTAAGGAAGGAGACAAAGCATTAGCAGGAGCAGAACTTGACAAATTAAATGATGAGCAATTTATTGATATTGTTGACAAAGTTTCTATTTATGCAAGAGTTTCTCCAGAACATAAAGTAAAGATATTAGAGGCGCTGAAGAAAAAAGGTCATATTGTTGCTATGACTGGAGATGGAGTGAATGATGCTCCTGCTCTAAAGAAATCAGATATTGGTGTGTCAATGGGCATTACTGGCACAGATGTTGCTAAAGAAGCTAGTGATATGGTTCTTGTAGATGATAATTTTGCATCAATAGTAAATGCTGTAGAAGAAGGTCGTGGCATATATGATAGTATAAAGATGTTTGTTCAGTATACTTTATCTTCTAATTTAGGTGAGATATTAGTTATATTTTTGGCTATTCTTATAGGTTGGCCTTTGCCATTGATTGCTATACAAATATTGTGGGTTAATTTATTGACAGATGGTTTGCCTGGCTTGGCATTAGGATTAGATCCTTATGATCCTGATATAATGAAACGTCCACCAAGGAAAAGAAAAGAAAAAATAATAACTAAAGAAGTCATTTACAATATCTTGATTGTTGGTGTTGTAATGATGCTTGGCACATTAGGAATGTTTTATGGTTATGGTGTAGATAGTTTAAAGGCAAAATCAATTGCTTTTACAACACTTATTATGTTTCAATTGTTTAATGTCATGACTTACAAAGCAAAGAATTTCAAATTAGAATTTTCCAGGACAAGATATCTGATTGGTGCTGTTGTGATTTCTATTGTTTTACAATTTGCAGTATTATATTTGCCATTCTTGAACACAGCATTCAAGACAGTTCCTTTGGGAATAGTTGATTGGGTAGGGGTTGTTTTAGTTAGTTGTACTTTGTTTGTTATATTAGAAGCAAGGAAGATGTATATTGCTAAGAAAGCTGTAGAGTTTTGATTTTTTTAATTTATTTTATTCTTCTGGAAGCAATGGAATCTCTAAAATGGAATCTTTAATGGTGTATATTTCACAAATGCCTCTGTGTATTTATCTGTTTCAACAAACTCGCCTTCTTTATTCAGTTCCAAATAACCCATTTTGTATAATAGCAGATGTCCAACCATGTTTTCTGTTTTGAAAGGATAATTGCCCCATTCTTCTGCATGATCTCCTGTATCTTCAATTACATTCTGTATATTGGGTCCTAACTTTTTAAGGAATATTTTCTCACGAAGATATCTTCCACTTGCCGCATTAAAAAAATCTTCAGGGAGACTTGAAGGCATATTCTCGAATTTCAAAAGATATTTTAATATCTGTTCGTTTTCATTATTGCATGCTTTTTCGTGTTTGGTAAAACCAACCCAATAATGCTCAGAAGGATGACTATCTGTATACATATGAGGGGTAAGATCTTCAAGAATACGTATTTCATCACCTATTTTGTACTGTCCTTCCATAAAGTTTCTACCACCAGGTGATCTCTTTATCAATTCATCAGTTATTGCAGAAGTTAGTGTCTGAGTAGTTGGTTGATATCTATTGAATTCCAATGTGCCAAAACGACCTTCATGACCGCAGATAGAATGGGTAAAATTTGAGGTTTGATGTCTTGGTTCTGTGTCATAACCTCCATCATAGACCTTGGGTTCAAAAATTATTGCTGACTTTCTAGTTCTACCCGGTGTATAATGGAAGAAATAATCCATCATCTCTAAAGCTCTTTTGAATTCTTCAGACTTGTGAAATCCTTGTTTAGCAAAAATAGCACTGTTTCTCTCTCTTCTCGTTCCAAACTCAGAATTTATTATATAACGCTCAACAACACTAATTATTGATTTTTCAAGGATTTCTTCTGCTTGTTGATAATATTCTCTAGCTGTTTCATGATCGCCTAGATCATGAAGTAAATATGCACCAAAAGTTATTGAGCTTAGTAACTTCATTCTTTGTTCTTTAGGATAAATGAATACTTCCTCTGTTTGTCCATTAGAAGGATTGTGCTTAAGCTCTATCATGACTTTGTTATTAGCTAATTCATCATATTTTTGATTAAGAACTCTTTTTAATGCTTCAGCCAAGTTTGTGTCGGGTTCATGTTTTTCTTCTACAGGTATTATTAATGCGCTAGTTCTTATGAATTCTGTAGGTTTTTTCTCTTCTGGATCACCACCACGATATATTTCTTTTATTCGTTCTGTTAATATATTAGCAGCATAATGATAACCTCCAAAATCTAAAAATTTTGATAAAAAATCGTCATTAATATCAACAGAATCAGTAATCAATTCATATAATACGCCATAATATAAGACTTCTGATCTATCAAATTTTTGTTCAACACCTTTATCCAGAAGAGCATCTCTATTTGCTGTGTAAATCTCGCGAATTCTGTTGCTAAGGGTTTTATCTTTAAGCACGGTTTCAGAAATATTTTTTAGAGTATTGTCAAGCACTAATTTTCTTATAACTTGTGTTCTCATGACTTCCTGAGCAAATTCTTCTTCAGGAGGAGCATACATCAAAGATGGATCTGCTTCTAAGAAGGGCTTATATTCTTCAAGTTTTTCTCTGAAAAATTCTGTTGCATCTTTTTTATTCCAGCCAGCTTCATTAATTAAAAATCTAAGTTCATTTTCTGGAGATATTCCATCAAACATTCTTCCATTCCACAGCAAATCTTCTAAATAAGCAGAATATGCTTTATTTCTTGTACTATTGTCTGGTTTTCCATCTTCATCAAATTGATCTTCACCCATTTCATACAAAAACTGTGCTGCTCCAGCTCTCATGCCTGGATCATCATTATATCTTGCAGCTCTTTTTGCTCGGTGGACTAGTTCATCCTTGTTTTCTTCAAGCAATAAGTTATCATTGAAAGTGTGGAACAATTCAAAACCAGCTTTTCTTGTCAGGGTTCTCTCTACTTCAAGATCTTTATACGATTTTTGATCTAGATAAAAAGACAATAAATAAAGAGCTCTATCTTCTCCAAACAAATCAACAGCATCCTCAATAATTCCTGTGGATAATCCAGTTTTACCTCTATTTCTCAAAGCATCAGTATAACTTATCTCTCTGGAATCTTCATATTTTTCTCTGGTTTCAAAATTCTTTATGTATTTGTCAGGAATGCCTTGACCAGTAAATGCTCTTTTTAATGAAATTAGTCTTGCATTCAGATTTCTCTCTAGAGATGAAGAATTAAATTCATAATCTATTGGAGATTCTAGATCACCTGTATCAACTGATTTTGTTTTCATAAAAAACTTATTAAAAGCATGTCTCCTTAATGTAGAGTTTCCATTTGCCCTTATCTTAGAATCACGATATCTAGCAGTAGAATGTTCCAAACTTACAGAATTATTCAAGACATCCATTGCAAGACTGCTATAGTCAACACTTAAAGGGAGTATTTCGAAAAACATCTTTCCTTCTGGTTCTGATGCAGAGATATTAAAAATCAATGAACTCAAAATAGAGTCATGCATTACTTTTTTATCTAAAAATGAATATGTTTTTCTTTCTCCTGCTTTGTAACATGAATCAGCTACTTTATCATAATCTCTATAAAAAATGAATTCTCTGTGAGATACAGACTCTCCTGGTGCAACAGCAAGTTTAATTTTATTAAAATCACGACCTTTCAGCAATGAATACTCAAGTGATGTGACATTTGGCATACGATTTCTGGTAATTAATGTCCTATTAACTTGATTATCTATGGAAATATAATCTGAAAGAAACTCATCAATAACTGTTTTTCTGTAATGCGGAGAAGCAGTCAAGAAGTGGAAAACAATATTAGCTTCTTTTTGCATGGCTGCTGTAGCAGCAGGATATAATGGGCCTTTGTCATCATTAGAGGAGTTTCTTCTCAACGAACTAAAGATGTTCTTAACCCTGAGTTTTCCATCTGGATCATAATACTTGGTTTTCTGAGAACTAATCTTACTCGGATCAAATCTACTCAAATCTAACTTATTCAAATCAATCTTAGACAAATCAACATTCTTTAAATCAATTTTAGATAAATCAACATCATCTATATTTGCATCTGCAGCCAGATCAATTGCTCTGCCAATCTGTGTAATATCAAAATCTCCTTCATACGCTAATACTTTGTCAAGAATAGTCTTTTTGTCTTCTTCTGATAACTTATCATATTTATCCATTACATAACTCAATTTTGAAGCGTACTTTTCTGTAAAGTCAGTCTGAGAAATGTCCATTTTGAGGTCTTTGCCATCCAAGAACTTTATTAGATAGTGATATCCTGCTTCAGTTATAAGTTTAACAAACTCAGTCTTAGTGATTTTCCCAGACTCAGCAGCTTTGGCAATATCTTCTCTAATCTCAATTTCTTGAGAAATAATATCTTCTTCAGTGTAAGTTTTTTCTTTTATCTTAGATACTTTTAGGTCTTCTTCATCAAAATGCTTAAGATACTTTCTTGTTTCAGCAACGTTTTCTATTCCTGCCTCTTCAAGAATCACTTCCTCGAGATCTTTAATTTCATCATCAAAATCATTAAAATCATTTTCTTCTAATTCATCTAAATCATTAAAATAACCATAGTTGCTTGTTTGTTCTGTTTTAGATTTATCAGAAGGCCTTGCACTTTCGGTATAGAGTTTGTTACGAAGATAACCAAATAAGGAACCCACTAGCAATGATGTTATAGTACCTGCAATAACTAAATCATTCTTTATGAATCTCTTTAATTTACTTTCAGGATATTCTGGTAGCATTTTAGTCTTTCATCTAGTTGTTTTCATTATTATCTTGGGAATTATCCTCAAGAAGTTTTTTTACAGCATACTCTATAATGTGGGATTTGTTTCTAAACAAGCCAGTTCTTAGTTTTGCCTGTATTCCAACTACTGTTTCTTCATCCAGAGTAATGCTTAATTTGTGCTTCATTTTTGGGGGGTTTTTAAATAGACAGAATCGCGTAAAATACTACTAATATATAAGGCTTAGCCTTTTGTTATGTCTAAATAGTAGTAACATATGTTGAAGAAAGAGTAGTTTTTAGGCTTTCTAATACTCGAATTTGGCCTTTTTAGAACTCGTTTATAAAGGGAACTTACTAGGAATTATTTAACTTCTTTTTTAACCCAATCTTCATATTCAGAATTAGCTTCAACATCCATCTTAATGATGCAAGGGCAGTCATAACTGTGTAGCTGCTTAATTTCTTTTTTAACAGATTCCCAATTATCTGGTTTAGTTTTTAGTATAGAAACATATTCATCATCATTATTGATTTTGCCCTGCCACCAATATGCAGATTTGATTGGAAAGAAATTTGCACAAGCTATTAGCTTTTTCTCTAAAAGAGCATTAGCTATTTTTTGAGATTCTTCAAGATCTTTATTTGTTGTGTATATTAGGATAAATGGCATTTTTCACTAATTTAGGTGTATTTATTCAGTATTATTTAAATATTAGCATTATTTATATGTGTATAGCATCTTCAAAACTCTGGATGATGTAATTGTATGGCTCTGCTTCCCCGTAGGGGGCAACCCCCAGCTACGAGCTGGATATTGATTTGTTAGGAGTTTTGACCTTATGATGTATACACATATATTATATGATTAGATAAGGTGATAATATGTCAAGAACTAAACTAATATTGAGTTTTTCATTATTTATGTTAATTCTGTTTTTTACTGGTTGTGGGGAAAGTGATACTAAAGTTATAACCAAACCAATAGAAACTCCTGATGATCAGGTATTAGTTGGAGAATCTTGCGGAACAGTAACTCCTGGACAAAATGATGAATGCTGTGAAAGAAAGATGAAAGATGAGCCTCATCCTGATTGTGATGGTGGTTGGAAATATCTTATTGAAACTAATAAATGTGAATATAAATGCACAAAAGCAGTTGATGAATTAGGAATATTCTGCGGAGCATCTTCAGGTGATTCATGCTCAATAGATGAAGACTGTGAGCCAGTAGGATGTTCTAAGCAGATTTGTGCAAGAAAAGGCAAAGACATGATGACAACTTGCGAATACAGAGACTGCTATAATGCAGAAGATTATGGTGTAAGATGCGGTTGTTTTGATAGCAAATGTGATTGGGGTTAAATTGTTTTCTTTTTCCTTTTTAAAGCCATAGATAAAATTTATATACTATTTCAGCGTAGCAATCTTAATGGAACTTATTAATGATAGAGACAATCCTGGTGAAGGATATATTCTTACTTCAGTACGTTCAGATCAAATAGCTGCATTAAATGCTTTAGTTCGTAGCCATATTGTTGGAGCTTTGAAAAAAGCATATACTGAACAAACTAGTACAGATAGTTTGGGCAATGGTGAACCTGCTGAACCAGAAGAGAATAATCAAAGCCCTATATTTTCTCCACAAATTCAAGAACTATTTAGAATGGGTGTTGAATATGCAGGACCTATTTGGGAAAGACAACCTATGATAGACAAAGAGTATTTGATGGGTTTAAGCCCAAGAGATGATCAAAAACTATATGGGGTTGCTGTTACTGATAATATTCCTGAATCTGAACTACCGGTTTATTTTTTTCTTTTAGAACAAGAAAGAAAACATGCTGTTGCTTATTGTGGCAAACAAGGTTATGATTCACATTTAAATCGGCTCCAAAAAGAAAGGGGTTGGAGTAAATTGGCTGAAGTTCCTGTTACAAATGTTCGCGGTAATCTAGCAAATATTCTAAAACAAATGACAGATGTGGCTTTTAATATGAATCATCCAGGTTGTATGGGTATATTCCTGGGTTATGATCATAATAAAGCTCTTCATAGAATAGAAATGAAATATAACCTAAGTTAAGTTTAAAAACCCTTTCTGATTCCCAATAGATATGTACACTGTAAAAGCTGAAGATTCAACTACAGATGCTAGAATAGGCATCCTTAAGACTGCTCATGGTAAGATAGAGACACCTAATTTTAAGGCTGTAGCCACAAAAGGAGCAGTCAAGATCATAACTACAGATGATCTTAAGGAAATGGGTGCTCAGGAGATTATTTCCAATGCATTTATTTTATACTTAAAACCTGGCTTGGATATCCTTGAACAGCATGGTGGTCTGCATAAGTTTATGGATTGGGACAGAAGTATTTTCACAGACTGTGGCGGGTTTCAAGTGCATTCTATGGAAAATGATTTTCATCTGGAAACAACAGATAAAGGCTTAACATTCAAGAGTCCTTTTGATGGCATCAAACACACACTTACACCAGAAAAGATTATGGAAATAGAACATAAAATTGGAAGTGATGTTGCAATGGCATTAGATCACATGCCCTTGGCTGGCTGCTCAAAAGAAGAAGCTATTACATCACTAAAACACACTCATAAATGGATGGAAGAATGCAAACAGATCCATGACAAGAATTATTCTGACAAACAATTACTGTTTGGCATAGCACAAGGTTCGATCTTCCCAGATTTGCGTGAGAAATCAATTAAATTTATTGATAGTTTAGATTTTGATGGCATAGCTTTTGGGGGATTAGCAATTGGAGAACCAAAAGATAAAATGTTTGACATGATTAAATTGAGTGCAGCAAATTGTTCAAAAGAAAAACCAAGATATGTTATGGGATTAGGCTCACCACAAGACATTCTTAATGCAGTTAGTTTAGGTGTTGATACATTTGATTCTATTTTCCCAACAAAAAATGCAAGACATGCACAAATATTTACTCACAAGGGTCCAATAAATATTGATAATGCACAGTTTAAAGAAGATGTTTCACAATTAGATGAAGATTGTGATTGCAAAGTCTGTAAAAAACATACAAAATCATATTTGCGGCATTTGTTCAGAACTCGTGAGCCATTGGGATTGAGATTGGCAAGTTATCATAATCTTTATTTTATCCAAAAGATGTTAGCTGATGCTAGGAAAGCTATCAGCAATGCTGAGTTTGAAGAGTTTAAGACTGAATTTTTGAGGAATTATGAAAGCAATAAATAATTGTTAAAGATTAAAATGAAACTTTCTGACTTTGACTATAATCTCCCAGAGGAACTAATTGCTCAGGAAGCTGTTAAGCCAAAAGATAGTTCTAAGTTAATGGTTGTTAATAAGGATTTTGTTGAGCACAAACATTTCTATGATCTAATTGATTACTTGGAAAAAGACGATGTTTTGGTTATTAATGAAACTAAAGTTTCTAAAGCCAAGATTTGCGGTAAAAAAATAACTGGGAGCGATGTCGAGGTAATTTTATGTGAAAAAATCAATGATTATGAATTTATCTCGAGGATAAAAGTAAATAATGTAAATCCTGGGAATAAATATGTCTTTAATAAGGGTTTAGAATGCGAGGTTATAGGTCAGTATGGAGAGGTATTTAAGATTAAATTTAATAAAAAAATTGATAATAAACTGCTGGATGAACAATTTGAACTTCCCCTGCCAAATTATGTTAAGAGGAAAGTTACTGATGAAACAGAATATCAAACAGTTTATTCAAAGCAGGAAGGTTCATTGGCTGCTCCAACTGCAGGATTGCATTTTACAGAAGAATTATTGAAAAAAATTGAAGAAAAAGGAGTTAAGATTGCTAGAGTCTGTTTGCATATTGATTTTGGAACATTTCTGCCTGTTAGGGGAGAGATTCAGGATCATAAAATGCATAAGGAGTATTTTGAAATCTCTGAGGATGATGCTGACATTATTAATAACGGAAAGGGTATGTTAGTTTTGGTTGGCACAACATCTGTAAGAGCATTAGAATCTGCAGCAAACAGCGATGGTAAGATAGTTCCTCAAAAATCCAATACTGAGATCTTTATTTATCCTGGCTATGATTTTAAGGTTAAGTTTGATGCCTTAATCACTAATTTCCACTTACCTAAATCCACTTTATTGATGTTGGTTTCTGCGTATTATGGTCGTGAGAAAGTTCTTGAAGTATATGAAGAAGCTGTTAAAGAGAAATATAGGTTTTATAGTCTGGGAGATTCAATGGTTTTGGTTAAGTAGAAATTTAGACTGCCAGTGCCTAGAACTCTAAGGATTCTCTGAAGTATTTTGCGACAGTGCCTGAGTATGCATGGTGGAATATCATCATGCAAGGAGTTCGCCCTGGCAGTCTAAATTAGAACTTTTTTTTAAGTGAATATTAAAGCTACCGGAGCGAGCACCAACAATTTGTTTATGCACCGTCGATAAAGCCGATTGATTATTATAGAAACATTAACCTGCTATGTGCTCTAGGCGCCGGTAGCTTTAGAAAAGAATTATTCCTTCTTACTAAATTCACAGCCGCAATAATTCTGTCTGTAGAGATTGTGTTTTTTGCTTAATTCAACACTTTTATCAAAGCCATCATCTTGTTTGAAATCAATTTCTAAGAAATTAGGCAATGCTTTAGCAATCTCAAATATTTTCTGAGAATCTTTATGAGGGCTTATTGTTAGAGTTGTTGTGAAGAAATCAAAGCTATTTTGCATAGCGTATTTAGCTGTTTTTATAAGATTGAATTCAAAGCATTTCTTGCATCTATTCCTGCCCTCAGGTTCTTTCTCAAGTCCTTTAACATGCTCTTTCCATGAATCATGATCGTATTTATCCTCGATGAGGTTTAATTTGTGAATTCCTGCAATTTTCTCAGCATTTTCTAGGCGTTTATCATATTCTTCTTTAGGATAAATATTTGAATTAGAAAAAAACAAGGTGATATCATATTTCTTTTTTAATTGTTCAATGCAAAAAGAAGCGCAAGGAGCACAGCAGACATGCAACAGAACTTTCTCTCTTATTTTAATGGTGTTCTCTTTTTTATTATCTTTTTGTTTATTTTCTTCTTCTTCTTCTTTAAGATTTTCTTTTTCTAAATCTAAGTTCTCTTCTAATTCATCAATCTCTTTTTCAAATATTTCAAGAAGTTCATTATCAATCATTAACTATCATCCTTTTTGAGAACATACTTTGCATAATACATAAAGGGTGTATCTGCTATTGCAACAATCAGCTTAAATACATAAGTAGTTATCAGTATCTGCCAGAAAACACCAATTGGAAAAACTCCTAAAAACGCAATTGTAGTAAAAACAGCAGAATCAATCAATTGGCTTATTAATGTAGAAGCATTATTTCTTAACCATAAATGTTTTCCATGAGTTTTCTTTTTCCACATATGGAAAGCCCAGATGTCATGAAACTGGCTGATAAGATATGCAATTAGACTAGCAACAACAATTCTTGGCATTAATGAAAATATTGCTACCATGTGAGGCTGAACAAAATCTTCAATATTAGGTTTGAAGATTAAAGCAATCTGCATATATAGTGTGGCTAAGACAAGAGCAAAAAAGCCCAACCAAACTCCTTTCTTAGCAGCTTTTTTGCCGTGAAATTCTGATAATAAATCAGTTGCAAAGAAAATACTGCCATAAAGAACATTGCCCAAAGTTACTGCAACTCCAAAAATATCAACAAGCTTCAGAACCTGAATATTGCAAATTATAATGGACATAACAATCATGCCATACAAGCCAACTTTGCCAAATAGCTTATAGGCTAGAATAACCATGCTTAAATCAATGAACATGAATAATAACCATAATAGTATGTTGTCCATGAATTTGGGGATTTATGGCAGTTATTTAAAGCTTTGGGTAATGTTTATATAATGAATACTGTTTGACTCTTTTAGGGGGTTTCCAGAAATGTCAGTTCAGGATGGAGATAAGGATCCAAAATATTGGTTAAATCAAGGAGAGCAAACAGGAATAACAGACGTAGTAAGAAAGCATTCTGAATCTGCGATGGATGTAACTATTGATTCTTTTCATATGGGTTTGGCTGAGGATTCAGAGGTTCTTGTTAAAGCATACAAAACCGCTTTTTATATCGCTAATCTGAAGAAAATTAGGATGAAAAATCCGGAAAATAGAATCTTCCGTAATAGAGATTTGGGAACTGTGTTAAGAGAAGGATATTTTCCAAATTGTTCTGATAGAGGTCTTATTTTTAGAGGATTAATGATTGCTCAGGGAATTCCAGCATCTTGGGTGGATACTTTTGAAGAGGAATACCTTCTCGGTTCGGATATTCAAATGAATTTGTGGGGGCATGTTTTTTCCAGGGTTTATGATGGAAACAAGTCATGGATATTTGATCCCACACATATTAATCATTTTGAGTCAGAGCAGGAGCTTTTCAATAGAGCTAGATATGTTGTGTTTGGAGAAGGCTTAGACAGCTGGGATTTGGGAATAAGGCGTTATGAAGATCTCAGTTTAGCAAGGAGTGAGAATTTACAAAAATTGTTGGTTAAATATGAACAGTTGTTGAATAATTATTATCATACTAAACAGGACCAGATAGGTGTTTTAAGGCAGAAGGAAGATGCATAATAGATTTCTCTAATCTTGATTTTAAAACCAAAACACTTAAATAATATCAAATTTGCTTCTTATCTAAATCGTCAAAATGGGTGTTTTCTTGTTTTTTCGATAATATGGAGTTGGTATTATGGCAATAGCAAAAGGAGATAAAATAAAAGTTGATTATACTGGTACTTTAGAAGATGGCACAGTATTTGATAGTTCTGAAAAACATGGTAAACCATTAGAGTTTGAGGTTGGTGCTGGTCAACTAATCAAAGGCTTTGATGAAGCAGTAGTTGGAATGGAAAAAGGACAAGAAAAAGAGATTAAACTTGAAGCTTCTGAGGCTTATGGTGAGCTAAATCCTGAGATGGTTAAGCAGGTTCCAAAAGAACAGCTTCCAAAAGATAAAGAACTAAAACCGGGAATGATGTTGGTTATGGGATTGCCAAATGGTGCGCAATTGCCAGCAAAAATAACAGAAGTTGGTGATGATACAGTAACTATTGATATTAATCATCCATTAGCTGGAAAAGCTTTGAATTTCAAGATTAAGATTGTTGATATTATTTCTTAATTTTTTTTTAATTTAATTAACTGAATTCTTCATCTATTACCTTGCAATATTCTTTGACTCTGCCTAGCAAGCTTTGGAGCATATACTGCTCAATTTTTTCCTCAAATATTTCATTGAGTTTGTTGAATTCTGTTATTCTGTATTTGTTTCTAACTTTTTCCACTAGGAACATATCTCTTAGTCGTTTTATTTGTCTTCTAACATTTGATGATGCTGTGCCTACAATTGAAATATTATTTTGTTTTCTGAATTCTACTGCTAAATCTCTAATCTCTTCACTAGTTAGTTCTTTTTTGTCTGATTTTACACTGAGTAAAACATGCAGAATATCCACAATTACATCCCTGCTGTCTCCTGGCTGCAGTAAGCCAGAACTTAGGCAGAGTTTTCTAACTAAGTCTCTAGGGGTGTTGTTATGTGGGCGTTCATATTTTCTTAATGTTATTTCTGCTAATGGTGTGTCTTGGCTAATTAATCTCATTTAGGTCACCTCAAACTTTAGTAAATTAGGCATAAGATTTGCGTACAGCGCAATTTGAGCGTAGCTCAAATGCGCATTTTCGCTTTTTGCGAAAATTGCGTCATAAGGTCAAAATTTCTTGGAATAACTAAATTACGCTCGTCACTGGGGGTTGGCCCCTGCGGGGAAGTAGAGCCTTGCTTTGAACTCATCAAAAATTTTGAAGACGCTTTACGCAATTTTTACACATAACCTTTAGTCGGTTTTTGATAGTATTTGGTTTTGATAATATATTGTAAGCAAAGATCATTTATATACCTCACACACGAATGTCCAGTGGGAAAAAAGAGGTATGTTGGCTATAGAGACTCTGAAATACCCAGAAATAACTGTTTTATTATGTCCTGTCCATTACCCCAAAAACATTTTAAATCATAAACTACTACCCCTTATCATGGCAGATAGAATGCAAGTTATGAGAGAGCTAAATAAACTAAAGAACTCAGTAGATCAAGCTATAAAACAGGATATAACTGAGCTTAAAGAATCTGGGGAAGTTAGGTTTCATGACTACAAAAAGCAGAAGATTGATTTCTTGCATAATTCAATTAATACTTCTAAAAAAGAATTAGCTAGACTAACCAGCCAGTTTTTGATTGGCAAGAATATTGATTCAAAGATAAATATTGAGATCCTGAAATCAATTGAGAATATTGGTAATGAGAATAATGTTGGTAATATTAAGAATTTTGTTGTAGAGCTTGAGAACAATATCACTCAAATAAAAGATAATACTCTGCAACAAACAAAACAATTAGAAATTTCTTTTCCAAGAATGAGTTTTCCTGAAGAAGTTAATGCTGATATGCAGGCAGATTTGGCAGAATTAAAAAGATGTTATCAAGCAGAATGTTATAGATCTTCTACAATAATATGTGGTAGAGTGCTTGAAACTGCTTTGCACAGAAAATATTTTGAAGCAACTAATTTTGATATCCTCGAGAAAAATCCCGGGATAGGGTTAGGCAATTTAATTGCAAAATTGCGGGAAAAGAATGTGTCGATGGATCCTGCTCTTACACAACAAATACATTTAATAAATCAGGTGAGGGTATTTTCTGTTCATAAAAAACAAGAAGCTTTTTTGCCAAGCAAAGAACAAGCACAAGCTGTAATTCTTTATACAATTGATGCGCTTAAGAAGATGTTTTGAATAAGTTATCGGGGCGAGTGCCAAGTAAGTGATATTGCACTTCCTAGTCATGACTACTTTCGCAATAGTATTAGAAATTCTTTAGCACTCTTGGCGCCGATAACTTATCACTTAGAAATCTTAACAACTTTATCTTCAATCTCAACATTAATTTTATCTAAATTATTAAGAACAATGTCATTGCCTGCAGTAAAGAATTCAACTGTTAAGCCATTAATCTCGACTTTTTCAACATCTTCATATTCTAATATCTGTTCAGGGCTTTCTCCAGATTTATGGCCGTCATTTATCGGATACATAGCTATCATGACTGACATTATATGGCCTTCTTTTCCTGGCTTTCTGCTGATAACTGCAGATTTAGTTGTGTATTCCATGACATTTTGAAAGGATTTTGCTGTATTTAAAAATGTAATGGTTGAAAAAACAAGATTTGTAATCATTATTGGGTAGTTATAAATAGAAAGGTTTAAATAGTGGTATTTTAATCAAATTTCAATGGTCGAATACAAAGAAATTGAAGGATTTAGATTTGATAAAAGAATTTCTGAGCAAGATGTTGCTATAATTATGGACAAACTTCATGATTACAAAAGAGATACAAGAGCCGGTACAATCACAAACACTTTAACAAGATTTGAGCATTTGGTAGCGGGGAGTACTTTTTTATTTGCATCACCCTTAACACCTTATGCCCATCTTTTTGAAACAAAAACTCCTGAGGAGATTAACAAAGAAAGGGAACAAAAAAAAGAATACCCTGCTAATAGTGCTTCGATTTCAGGAACCCCTTTAGGAAGAGGGTTGCTTTACAGAAGAGTTCATCAACTCTCTGGTGAGTCCTTGTTTAAAGATTTCACTCTGGATTATTTTGAATTAGTTAGAATTTACAAAGAGGGTTGTATGATCACTGAAGGGACAATTAAACCAACACAACATTTCACAGAAGGAGAAATTGATCTTGCAGAATCTTTTAGTGCGTCAGGACTTGATGACTTAGTCTTTTGGATGAAATATTCAAGAATGGATGAAGTTACAGGAATAGCACAGCCACCTCAAGTTATAAGAATAACGGGTGACTATCCGGAGTTTGAAATTACAGATAAAGACATACTAAAGGAGTTTGGTTACAGAATACCTTTACAAGATCACTCAAGTACATTCAACAATTTTCCAATAGACCAAAGAATAAAAGCATACATTGATTTAGATGGATATTATTTTGTAATAGAATGAAAAGCCCCTTATTTCCTTTTTCTAGTGTAATATAGAATATAATCAACAATACTAACAACAGCTGCCAATAATAATAAAAAGATTGTTATTTTTATCCAGAATAGATTTCCTATTACAACAAATACCAATACTGTAAATTGCATAAGAGTAACAATTTTTCCAAAAAATCTTGCCTTGATTTCTAATTTCTTATATTGCTTTGTTAAATATAAAAATAATACTGCAGAAACAGTGAAGATATCCCGTAAAAAGAAAAACAACAAATAGTAAGAAGGAAGTTTTAATAGGGCAAAACCAAATAAAAATATTGTTAATGCAAATACTTTATCTGTTAGAGGATCAATTATGCCCCCTAACTTTGTAATTTGTTTTAATTTTCTTGCTAAGTAGCCATCTAAGAAATCAAAAAATATCCCTAGAATAAAGAAAAGATATCTTAGAGGTGATTGAAAAAATAATATGACTAAAAAAGCTAATGGGATTCTTAATAAAGAAATAGTATTGGGCATATTGAAAATTTTGCGCTTCATTTAACTCAGCTTTTTAATAATATCTTCAACAAATTCCTCATACTTCTTTTCCACTGCTAAAAGCTGTACTTGCTGATACTTTAATTTTTCATTTTGCTTGACTTCCTCAAGATGCCTTTTTAGAGCAATAACAATTAGTTTTTTTTCATCTTTTGTTAATTTAATACCTTTGCCCGGATTGTCCTTTACTTCTGGGTTGTTTTCCATGGCAGTATCAACAACTTTTTGTTCATCTTCTGTTAGTTCCATTATGATCACCTCATTGATAATTTTAACTTACAAAAAAATTAACACTCACTGTTTTTAAAGATTACGAAGAAATTACGAATAAAATAGAGTTAAAACTACTTCTTAAAAAAATAAAAGAAAAAAAAATGAAAAAACCGCGCATAAATTCTCTAGTAAGTACGAACTTTTAGTAGTTGCATGCTGAATGCCTCGTTACCTTGGCAATTACACATCAACTCTATCAAACGAGTGTTTTACTCGAGTTCTAAGATGTCTCTTTTAGAGGACCGCTTCGTGCTTAGATGCTTTCAGCACTTATCGGCTAAGGCGTAGCTGCCCGGCGTACCTTGTCAGATAACCGGTCCACCAGTGGCCTCGATTCTTCGTTCCTCTCGTACTAGAAGATCCTTCCCCGCAGACATCAAACATTTCCAGTAGATATCAAACAAACTGCCTCACAGCGTTTTGAACCCAGCTCACGATCCCTTTTAATGGGTGAACACCCCCACCCTTGGTCGCCTACAGATTCTTTTACAAATGCAAAAGATTCTTCTGCACGACCAGGATAGGAAGAGCCGACATCGATGTAGCAAGCCGCGCCGTCGATCAGTTCGTGAATAACCAGAATAATTCTGTTTATTCATTGTGAACTCTCAGGCGCGACAACTCTGTTATCCCCGGAGTAACTTTTCAGTCATTCCTAACCCCCATCAAGGAGGTATAGGAGTTCGCTAGACCTCACTTTCGTGTCTGGATTACATATTGTTAATAATCCAGTCAGGCTGACTTTTGCTCTTGCACTCTACTGCTGATTTCTGACCAGCGTGAGTCAACCTTTGGGCACCGTTGTTAATTTTTAAACGGTGTGCCACCCCAGCCAAACTGTCCACCTACCGATGTCCTTCTTGCGAAGTAAGCAACGTAAGCACAGAAGGATAGTGTTTCATTGACGTCTACACTTAATCTGGCGATCAAGCTTTAACAACTACTATCTACGCTGTACAACTACACTCACGCCGCAACAGCAGGTTACAGTAAAGTTTCACGGGGTCTTCGCTTCCCACTGGAAATCTCTGGCCTTTGCACCAGAAAAGAGTGTTCAGGGGATTCATTCTAGGGACAGTGGCGATCTCGTTACGCCATTCATGCAGGCCGTCATTCAAACGGCAAGGCATTTCGTTACCTTAAGAGAGTTATAGTTACCCCCGCCGTTTAACAGTCCTTAGCTCCCTTGAACAGGAGTTTCAGATACTGTCACTGGGCAGACGTCACCACCTGTACACAGCCTTACGACCTAGCAGGTAGTTATGTTTTTGTTAAACAGTCGGATCGCCCTAGTTATTGCACCCTGCAAACGCATACAAAAGCATACAAAAGCAGGGATCCCATAAACCGAAGATACGGGACTAATTTGCCGAATTCCCTTAGAATAATTGCTCCCTCACACCTTAGGCTACTCACCTTGGGGCACCTGTGCTGGTTCTGGGTATGAATACATAAGATATATCCTAATTCCCTTTTCACGGGTTCAAGGCATTAACTGAATACTCCATAAGGAGTACCATTCAACAGTTTAATCGAGTTCTCATCATGACAATTCTCCCTCAATTTATCTGTTTTAGCAATTTAGACAAAAACTGTCAATCTAGCCCCAAACGTCAGAAATTTGGCTTGTGTTGCCACTAATACTTATGCAGTACAGGAATATTAACCTGTTTCCCTTTCTAATACTCAATTACGAGTTTAATTAGGATCAACTAACCCTTGACTGAACTGCGTTGTCAAGGAACCCTTGCCCTTTCGGTGATAGTGATTCTCACACTACTCTGTTCCTACTTCCACCAGGATTATTATCCCAACAAGGTCCACATCCTTTTTCAAGAATGCTTCTGCCCTTGCAAGGCACCTGCCTACCACAAATTTTCAAATGTCTACAGTATCGGTAAATGGTTTAGCCCCGTCCATTTTCGGCGCTCACACCCTCGACAAGTAAGCTGTTACGCACTTTTTAAAGGATGGCTGCTTCTAAGCCAACCTCCTCGCTGTCTTAGGATATGAACAACCTTCACCCTTTCACACTTAACCATTATTTTGGGACCTTAACTGTAGTCTGGGTTGTTCCCCTCTCGAACATCAACCTTACGCCGATGCTCCGTCCCCAGGCTTCTACGACGTTATTACTTTCGGAGTTGGACAGAAGACCGAGGAATTTCTTCCCCTAAATCCTCAATCCGTATCTCTACTACAATAACTATCTCAGCCCAGACCTGACTGCGGCCAGCTTTGGCAGGAACCAGCTATCGCCCGTCTCGATTGGCTTTTTACCCCTATTCCAAGGTTAAAAGAGCGCTTGCACGCAGCACCTCTGCAGGCTTCCACATGGTTTTACCCACACTTCACCTTACCCAGGAATAGCTCGACGGGCTTCGGGTCACATCCATGTGACTATAAGGCACTATTCATACCTCTCTTCTCGTGAACTGCAAGATATTGGTTTCCCTGCGGGTACATTGTTATTACCCTTGCCACACAGATGTACTCCCTGGCACGTTATTCAAAACGCACGGCACTACTCCTAAGAGCAGTACCCCACTATGACTATTAGGTTTCAGATGCTTTTCATTCCCTATCAAGGGTTCTTTTCAACTTTCCTTCACAGTACTAGTACGCTATCGGTCTTGAGGCGTATTTAGGGTTGGAAGTTGATGCCTCCCAATTTCCTGTATAGTATCCAGTATACAGTACTCAAGAAACCATCCAAATCCATTGCAGTTCTCTTACGGGACTATCACCCTTTAAAGTTAAACTTTCCAGAATATTTAGATCATGCAACTAGGATAAAAGATGGACTTATAACACCACATCTCCTTTATGTTTCCACAAAGGATTCAGTTTGCCCTGTGCCGTGTTCAGTCGCCCATACTAACGGCATCTCAATTGATTTCTTTTCCTCTAGGTACTAAGACGTTTCAATTCCCTAGGTTAACTATCCTTACGGATTTAAAGCGAAGTCGCATTCAGGGACCCTCGGTTCAATGGTTACATGCACCTCGCCGAGGATTATCGCAGCTTGTCACGCCCTTCTTCGCCGTCTCAAACCAAGTCATCCACCTAATAGTGTCTATTTTACCAGAGATTTCGTTTATGCGCGGTCTCATCAATATGAGCATAAAATAAAATTGGCTGGTAACCAACTGAATTTTTGTTAGCAAATATTTCTTCCTAATCATGCAATGTTTTAACTATTGCATGAATTTGTTTTTATGAATTAAGTATGAGTTGTGATTTGTTTTTGTAGTTTTTGTAAAAAAAACATGGACCCGTCGGGACTTTCACCAGTTTTTTACAAAAGTAAAAAGCTGTTTTGAACCCGAAGCCTCTGCCTTTCTGTGAATTTCGTTTCCTCTTTTTTGAAAACCAATTCGTGCAAGGGCAGCGCTCTTTTACGCTTTACGTAAACCTTTGCTTACACAAAGTACCGTTGAGCTACGGGCCCCTGCTTTGGTTTGTAATTGTAAAAAATAAAAAAATGAGATTGAATATGAAACGGAGATGATCAAATTATCAAAAAAAATATGAAATTTTTTAAGATAATAAAAAAAAGGAGGTGATCCAGCCGCAGGTTCCCCTACGGCTACCTTGTGACGACTTAACCCCCCTCACTGAGCCTAGATTTGACTTGATCAATTAAATCAAGCCTCACCTAGACCCTGCTCGGATGGTTTGACGGGCGGTGTGTGCAAGGAGCAGGGACATATTCACCGTCTTCTGATAAAACACGATTACTAGGGATTCCATCGTCATGAGGATGAGTTACAATCCTCAATCTGAACTAAGATAGAGTTTGGAGGTTTAGCTTCTCCTTTCGGAGTTGCATCCCGTTGTCTCTACCATTGTTGCGCGCGTGTAGCCCAGTGGATTCGGAGCATACAGACCTACCGTTGCCTGCACCTTCCTCCCTGTTTCCAGGGCAGTCCCTGCAGTGTGTTCAATCCTCCTGATGGAGTTGCTAACAACTGCAGATGCAGGTCTCGCTCGTTGCCTGACTTAACAGGACACCTTACGGCACGAGCTGGCGGCGGCCATGCACTACCTCTCGGCTCGTCGGGTAAGCCCTTCAGACTGACCTTCATACTGCCGTCGCCCCTGGTGAGATTCTCTGTGTTGAATTAGATTAAACCGCACGCCGCACCCCTTGTAGTGCTCCCCCGCCAATTCCTTTAAGTTTCAGTCTTGCGACCGTACTCCCCAGGTGGTGAGCTTAACGACTTCTCTACGATACTGCGCATTCACGGAGAATACGCAACACCTAGCTCACAGCGTTTACTGCCAGGACTACTCGGGTAATTAGCAACTTTATTTGCGATAAATTAACAATTTGTTCTTGTAGTATTAATGCAAACTAAACAATTTGTTCAAAAATTAATACGCAAAAAGTTGTATCTAATCCGGTTTGCTCCCCTGGCCTTCGTCCCTCACCGTCAGATCCGTTCTAGCTAGACGCCTTCGCCACAGGTAGTCTTCTAAGGATTAATGCATTTTACCGCTCCCCCTAGAATACTTCTAGCTCCTCCCGGTCTCAAGTTTTGCAGTGTCCCCTGCACGATGTCAAGTTAAGCCTGACAATTTCACAAAGGATTTACAAAACCGGCTACGGACGCTTTAGACCCAATAAGAACGATTTCCACTTGCGGCGCTGGTGTTACCGCGGCGGCTGGCACCAGTCTTACCCACCGCTTATTCATCAAGGTTTTTACCCTTAATAAAAGCCCATGCAATGCATGAGCACTTGGGATCCCCTTATCACACTTTCGTGCATTGTAAAGGATTCGCGCCTGCTGCACCCCGTAGGGCTAGGGTCAGTGTCTCAGTACCCTTCTCGGGGCAACCTCTCTCAAGGCCCCTATCGATCTTAGGCTTGGTGGTCTTGTAAAGCGTCGAGCTTTACAATCAGTAAAACTCTGTTTTACGCTACATTACACCGCCAACAACCTAATCGACCGCCGTCCCATCTTTGGGCGTAATCTTTGAAGGATAAATCATCCCAGATATAATCCCCTATTCGGTATTACCCTCAGTTTTCCGAGGATATTCCGAACCCAAAGGTAGGTTAACGACGTGTTACTGAGCATTCTGCTGTCCTTGCGGACAAACTTGCATGGCTAAGCCGAATCCCAATAGCAGAAATCTCCTGCAGGATCAACAGGAACTCTATTCTCGATCCTTGTGGAAGCACAACGCTTATAGGAATTTTTGGATTAAAAGCACACACTAAATGCTTGCTTCATATTCAATCTCGTATGAACATACTTGATACTCTCAATCAAGCACATTTTGCTTGTTTTTTGGCTTTTAAAGCCAAGAATGGTGGCGATTCATATGTCAAGTGCAAGTTTCCTGAAAAAACACCTGTTTTTAAAGATTTTGCAACCCCAGAGCATAGTCTGAGCTATCTTTGGTTTTTTAACAGAAATTAGAGCAATTTAACTCTATTTCTAAAATCACGCGAGAAAACGCTCCTAATCAAATGAGATTAGTAAAATATGTAGATAAAGAGGTTGTATTTAAGGTTTTTGGTGTTGGGCGGGGGGGTCATTGACTACTTCTTAATAGCGAATAATTAGAAAGGTTTATATATGAATTCTTAGGCTAATTGAAAAATGACTGAAAAATATTCAAGAAGAAAACTTCTTGGAAAAGGATTAAAAGCATTACTTATTGGAACAGGTGCAGCAGGAGCAAGTGGATGTTATGTTTTCTCACAACCCATAGATGATTTTATTTCAAGACAAAGTGATAAAATAAAAATTTCATCTGAAGACGATGTCCTTGATAAGTACTTCACAGAAGAAGCAAAAAATGTTTTAAAAGATATACCTGTTTTTATTACTTATACAAATCACATTTCTTTTTTTGGGTTTTCGCCGGATAATGATCTTATATCTTCATTAGGTGGATGGTTCACATCGGGGCATTATGGACGACAAGTATGTATAAATCAAGAGGGTGTTAGAGATGAATCAAAAATCTCAATTGATGAAGAAGTTTTACAATTATATTTAGTTCACGAATATATACATCAAGCACAATATGCAGGACTTATTGATCAAGAAGCATTTAACAAAGCATATGAAAGATTATTGTGTGAAAAGTCCTATGACAAAGAAAATTGCGACGCGCCGTATTTTGATGGACTATTGAAATACATAGAAACTGATGTTCTTGATCATACTTCCTCAGATAATTGGTGGCAAGCTTTTTTTACTGGAAGTTCAGTAGAAGAAACAAAAGCATTTGAAAGAGTAGCGTATTTTGGATCAATGTCTGCAGTTTTTGGTAGAGATCTGAATCGAGACTTCAATGAAGTTTACAAAGATGTTCTAAAAGTTTCTCAGGAAGCTGTTGCACGAAATAATTCTGAATAAATAGGCTCTTCTGGGGCTTTTCCTGCAAATTATTACAAAAACTTTATAAATGCCTTTTAATAAAAATACAAAAAAGAGTGTTTTATAGTATCTTTATTATAAAAAGAGGTGAAATACATGCGGTTTAGTAAGAATGCTAATCTTAGCTTGTCTATAAATGCAATTGTAATTCTAATTCTAGCAATTACTATGTTGGGTTTAGGATTGGGCTTTATGAAAAAAACTTTTGGAAGTGTAACAGAAAGATTCTCAGGAGTTTCTGAAGAAATAGAAAAAGAAATGGTCGACAGAATGAAAGAAAGTGCAGAGCACTTAACTTTGAATACTTTTAGACCAGAAATCAAAAGAGGAAGATCAAAATCAGTATTCTTGGCAATAAGAAACCCTACTAATGTTGACCACACATATACTCTTGGAGATATTTGTGTGGGTATGCAGAATGCTTGTGGTACCGGCATAACAAGAAACTTTTTTGGTACAATTGCTGTAAAGTCAGGAGAAGTAAAAGTATTGCCAATCGATATAGCTTTAGCATCTGATGTAACCCCAGATACTTATAGGGTTGTAATGACTGCTGAAGCAACTTGTGCGGCTGGTGGAGCATCGTGTACTGTCGCAGCTGATTGTTGTGAAGCTGCAGCAACTTGTACAGGAAGTCCTGGTTCAGAAATTTGCAGCGGTATAGAGCCTGCAGGTGTTATTGATTCAGCAGAAACAGAATACTTCATCGTGGCAACTACCTAAAGGGTGATACTAATGGCTAATAAAAAAAGACTAACTCAACAACAAGAATTCGACATCATGAAGCTTGTCCTTGACAAGTTTTTATGGTTGGGCTTTGCAATAATGCTTTATGGAATGTGGAGATTGTTTGATACTGGATTAGATGCAGTAGCAGAAGCAGCATCCATAATAGTTGCAGGCGCAATACTATTGGTAATCTTTATGATAATAATTGTAAAGGAGTATGAGATTATCAAATAAATTTTTTTAAAATATTTTTTTCTAATTTATTCTGGCTAAAAAAATGTTTAACAACAAAAAAGGAATAGAACTAAGTATTAATTTTGTGGTTATGTTGATATTTGGGTTAATGGTATTTATTGTTGGGATTGCTTTTGCAACAAGATTATTCAGTTCTGTAGAAGAAATGAGAGGAGAGATTGATTCTCAAACAGAAATGCAAATAGAACAATTATTAATGTCAGGACAGCCTGTTGCATTACCATTGAATACAGTTACATTGAAAGCTGGTAAGACTCACATCTTTGGTATGGGTATTTCTAATATTGCTGAGGAGCCTTATGATTTTTGTTTTTATGTGAATGATGGTACTTGTTCAGGTGAATGTACTGGGCAGAATCAATTATTAGAGCATTTGCCGGGGGATTCAGTGTGTGAGCCTATAGGGGTAATAGGTGCAAATGAACAGAAAAAGCAGAGAATAGCTGTACAAATGCCTAAAACAAATCTTAGAGGAACTTATGTTTTGGATGTTGAAGTTTATGGCATTAAAACTGCGGATGGATCCTGTGTTTGTGCGGGTGATTTGTATGGTGGAGTAAAAAAGAAAATTTACATAAAAAGAACCTGATTCTAAATATGTTCATAGCATGCTCAAAAATCTTAGATTTTTGGCACACAAAAAACCTTTGGTTTTTTAGTGTCTTCGAAATTTTTGATGAATATTAAGCATAGCTCTGCGTCCCCGTAGGGGGCAACCCCACGCGACGAGCTTGATTTAGATATTCCAAGAAATTTCGACCTTATGATGCTATGAACATATATTTATGAGAAAACTTTAAAAACCTCTTTCTAATTCATAATTGTATGAGACGACCTTTTATTGCAGGAAACTGGAAGATGAATCTGGATAATAAGCAGGCTGTTGAGCTTGTTGTTCAGCTAAAGGATAGTGTTGGTGGAGTAGAGGATGTTGATGTCTTAGTATGCCCGCCTTTTACTGCATTGAGTGTTGTGCATTCAGTGATTCAGGATTCTAATATTAAACTTGGAGCACAAACTTTGCATACAGAAGATTCTGGAGCATATACCGGAGAAATATCTCCATTAATGCTTAAGGATTTAGTTGAGTATGTAATCATAGGTCATTCTGAAAGAAGAGAATATAATAATGAAACAAATGAAGTTGTTAATAAAAAGATAAACAAAGCATTAGAGCATGGTTTTAAAGTGATAATGTGTTGTGGTGAAAGCTTAGAATTAAGAAAAAAAGGAAAATATCTTGATTTTATCACTAACCAAATAAATGAGGGATTAGCTGGAATTACAAAAGAGCAAATGCAAAACATCACAATTGCTTATGAACCAATCTGGGCAATTGGAACTGGAGAGACTGCTTCACCAATACAAGCAGAAGAAGTTCATTTTAAGATTAGAAATTCATTATTAGATCTTTTTGATCAAGAAACAGCTGACTCAACAAGAATTCTATATGGCGGAAGTGTCAAGCCAGAAAATGTTAAAGAATTAATGCAGCAGGAAAATATTGACGGCGGATTAGTAGGTGGGGCTAGCTTAAAAGCAGACAGTTTTTCTAAATTGGTTAAGTTTAATGAGTGATAGCCGAAATATTACTCGAGCACTTTTTATAGAATTAAGTTTGTAAAACCTCTTAGGATAAAAAATGTTGATTTTTTAAGAAAAATATATTTTTTACTTATTTTTTAAAAATACTTTATTTTTTTTACAGAACCCAATGAATCGTATCTGTGTTCTTTAATTCCTTCCCAAAATGCAAATAACATACCTTCTGTAAATGTATCGCATCTTCTCTTGTTTGACACTCTATGCCATACTGTTCCGTTTCCCCAAAAGACTTCTTCTTTTTCTTTTATACCAAAAAGTTTTGTAGCACCTCTGATTTGTTTAAGAGTTATAAAATAATGGA
>JBHPFW010000014.1:0-39294 GCA_042571645.1 Nanobdellota archaeon | reverse complement strand
ATATTGTTATGGGAACAACTGGCTGGAATGATCAAATGGATGAAGTAAAGAAAATTGTTGAGGAAAATGGTATTGGTTTTATTTACGGCTCAAACTTTTCAATTGGAGTAAATGTATTTTTCAAAATGATTGAAAATGCTGCAAAAATAATGGATAAAGTAGATGATTATGATGTTTATGGTCATGAATTCCATCACAACCAAAAACTGGATAGCCCCAGTGGTACTGCTAAAAGTATGGCAAATATCTTATTAGATAACATGTCAAGAAAAAACACTCTTGTAACTGATGTTGTTAACAGAAAAATTGAACCAAATGAACTTCACTTTAGCAGCACTAGAGTTGGGAATATTCCTGGAACTCATTCAATTGGATTTGACAGCACTGCAGACACAATTGAACTAAAGCACACAGCAAGAAACAGATCGGGATTTGCATTAGGAGCAGTAATGGCTGCTGAATGGATCCAAAACAAGAAAGGATTTTTCAGTGTAGAAGATATGATGAATGATGTATTGAAGTAAATATTACAATCACAAATATTGCTTGGAGGCGAATAAAATGAAAGAATATCAGGGTGTTATAACAGCAATAATAACACCATTTGATGAACAAGGAAATTTAGATGAAGAAGCACTAAGAAAATTAGTTGATTTTCAGATAGAAAATGGAGTGGCAGGAATTGTGCCATGCGGAACTACTGGCGAGTCTCCTACTTTAAGCCATGAAGAACATAATAAGGTTGTAAAAATTGTATGTGATCAGGCAAAGGGCAGAGTAAAGGTAATTGCTGGTTCTGGCTCGAATTCAACAAAGGAAGCCATAGATTTAACAAAGCATGCAAAAGAATCAGGAGCAGATGCCAGCTTACAGATTGCACCCTACTATAATAAGCCTTCCCAAGAAGGATTTTACCAGCACTTCAAAGCAATCTCTGATGCAGTTGAAATACCCTTAATAGTCTATAATATTCCTGGAAGAACTGCAAAGAATATTGAAACTACAACTATGGTTAGAATAGCGCAGCTAAAAAATGTAATTGGTATTAAGGAAGCATCTGGAAATATCTGCCAAATGATGGATGTGATAGATCAAACACCTGATGATTTTTTGGTGTTGTCAGGAGATGACAATATGACTCTGCCATTGATTGCAGTTGGTGGTCATGGAGTTATTTCAGTAGCCAGCAATCTTATTCCTGATAAGATGGTTAAAATGGTGAGTGCTGCATTAGATGGTAAGTTGGATGAAGCTAAGAAATTACATTATCAGCTTATGCCTTTTTTCAAGGCAGAGTTTTGCGATACTAATCCAATACCTATAAAGACTATGTTAGCTATGAAAGGAATGTGCAAAGAGTCATTCAGATTACCAATGTGTGAAACTAGTACTGAGAATAAGCAGAAAATAAAGAAGGTTTTGAATAATCTTTGAATAAGGTAATTATGTATTAAAGCTGCCAGGGCGAGTGCCAAATATGAGTTATTTTTAACTCGCAATCATAAGAGCTGAAGCAAAACCATATAGAAACTCCTTAGCACTCTGGGCGCTGGCAGCTTGAAGGAGTAAAAAAATGCTAAGAAAAGTTAGAAGTAAAATTGTTCATTCAAAGCTTTTCATACAGAGATCTATGTCATACCTGGCAATAATAAACTCAGGCATGATATTGTTTTTGGTATTAAGCCAACTTGAAAGATATGGTTATGACCTTGATCTTAGAACCTGGTTGATACCTATCTTTTTAGGTACATTAGCTGCAATGGTGCTGTTTGGTTATTTAGAAGACAAACTTGGATTTTACAAAACAGAAGTTGAGGCTGCACAAAAAAGAAATCCTCAAATAAATAAGGTATTAGAAAGACTTGATGATCTTGAATCTCAAATTAAAAATCTAAACAAAAAAATAAAGTAAAGGGTGAAATAAATATGACAGAAAAAATTAAGGTTGGGATATTAGGCGGTACTGGAATGGTTGGTCAGAATTATATCAGGTTATTAGATAATCATCCATGGTTTGAAGTTAGTTATATAGCTGCTTCACCTAGAAGTGCTGGACAGAAATATTCAGAAGCCGTTGCAGGAAGATGGCAAATGTCTACAAATATTCCTAAAGGAGTAAGAAACATTGTAGTAGAAGATGCTTCAAATGTAGATGCAGCTAAAGGAAAAGTTAGTTTTATGTTCTCTGCAATGGATCTTCCAGATAAAAAAGATACAAGAGCTTTGGAATTCAAATATGCAGAAACAGGAATTCCTGTTGTTAGTAATTCCTCTGCTAACAGATGGACAGAAGATGTTCCTATGTTAATACCAGAAATAAACCATGAACACATCAATATAATCGAAGCTCAGAAGAAAAATAGAAATTTGGAGAAAGGATTTGTAGCTGTAAAACCAAATTGTTCATTGCAGTCTTATGTAACTGCAATATTTGCACTTGAACAAGCAGGATTCAAAGTAGACAAAATAATATTAACAACCTTACAAGCAGTTTCAGGAGCAGGATATCCTGGTGTGCCTTCTTTGGACATGGTTGACAATCTTGTGCCAGTAATCGGTGGTGAAGAAGAAAAAACAGAAAAAGAACCTTACAAGATATTTGGAAGCATTCAGGATGGAAAGATTGTGAATGATGAATCAATTAAGATATCTTCCACAACAACAAGAGTGCCTGTAGTAGATGGCCATACTGCATGTGTTAGTGTAAAATTCAAGGATAAAATTCCGACCAAAGAGGAAATCTTGAAAATCTGGAAAGACTTCAAGTCTGTTCCGCAAGAACTTAAGCTGCCATTTGCACCTGAGCAACCAATAATCTATTTGGAAGAAGAAAATCGCCCACAACCAAGAAAAGACAGGGATAATGGTAAAGGCATGGCTCTAACAGCTGGCAGATTACGTGAGTGCAAGGTATTTGACTGGAGATTTGTTGCTTTAAGTCATAATACAGTCAGAGGAGCTGCAGGCGGCGGAATATTGAATGCTGAGCTATTGAAAGCTAAAGGATATTTGAAATAAAATTTTTTAGTTAACTTTTTATTTTAGTTATTTCTTAAGTGATCTAAAATGCAAATAAAGAGCAATAAACTAATATTAGGCGGAGTATCTGCTGAGCAATTGATCAAGGATTTCGGTAGTCCACTCTATGTATATGAGGGGGATGTGATTAGAGATCGGATCAATCAATTAAAGTCCTGTATAAAATGGCCTAAGACAGATCTTCATTATGCTTGCAAGGCAAATACTAATATTCACATAATGAAAATTCTTCGCAAGGAAGGATCATATATTGATGCAGTCAGCCCAGGTGAAGTACAGCTAGCATTAGAATCTAGTTATGATTCCAAGCATATCTTGTTTACTGGGAATAATGCATCTGATGAAGATCTTAATTTCTGTATAAAGAATCATGTATTAGTTAATCTTGGAAGTATTAATCAAATTCACAGATATGGAAAATTAGCTAAGAACAAGAAAACTGCCAAAAAAGTATCTATCCGAATTAATCCAGATGTTGGAGCAGGCCATCATGGTCACTGTATTACTGGCGGCCCAGACAGTAAGTTTGGAGTTTATTATAATGAGATTGAAGAAGCACAAAAAACTGCAAAAAAATATGGCTTAGAGATAATTGGAATACACAGTCATATTGGTTCAGGTATTTTGGATACTGAAACATGGCTAATGGCAATGGATGTCGTGTTGGGTGTGGCTAAAAAAGTTAAAGGACTAAGTTTTATTGATTTTGGCGGAGGAATAGGTGTGCCGTACAAACCTGAAGAGAAATCTTTGAATTTGAATGAATTTGGAAAAGCTGTAACAAAGAAATTTTCTGAGTTTTGCAAGGAATATGGAAAAGATTTAAGATTAAAACTAGAGCCTGGCAGATTCTTGGTTTGTGAATCTGGTTATTTGCTTTGTACTGTAACTAACACAAAGAAAACTCCTGCTCATAAATTTGCTGGAACAGATACTGGATTTAATCATTTAGTAAGGCCGGCAATGTATGGAAGTTATCATGAAATCTATAATGCTTCTAATTCAAAAGGTGCCAAGGAAAAGATTGTAATAGCTGGAAATATATGCGAATCAGGTGATATTTTTACCCAGGATGAACATGGTCCAGTTGGCAGATCTTTGCCTAAAATCAAAGAAGGAGATATTTTAGCTATTGCAAATGCCGGAGCATATGGCTATTCTATGGCATCTAATTATAATACTAGACCATTACCAGCAGAAGTATTAGTTAGTAAAGGTAAGGCTAGAGTTATTCGGAAAAGGCAGAAAGTTGAAGATTTGATGAAAGGGATGTAAAAAAACTTTATAAATACTGCTTCTTAAACTAGCTTTAATATGACTAAAAATACTAAATTAGTAGTAGATGAAAAGAAATTGATTAAATTAGCAGAGAATATCAGAGATCATGAATTAAAACACAAAAAATGCCTGGAAGCAGAAAAAAGAGCAGAAGAACGCCTTGACCTAAAAGAAGAGAAAAGAAAACACTTAGAAGCAATTGAAGAAACTAAAAAACAATTAGGCTGGACAAAAAAAGCACAAAAAATAGACAAAGAAGTAGAAAAACTAATAGAAGAAATCCATGAAGCACATGATTCTAAAGAAATATTTGAAAAGCACCAAGAAAAATTACTACTTAAACCCGCATTCTACTTAGAAAACATCCTAAAACACTTAGACAAAGAACTAAAAGAAAGACTCAAACTAGAACAAGACCGAGACAAAGAAGGAGATCGAGAAAAAAGAAAAAAATTAATAGAAAAAGAAGAAGCACAAACTCACAAAATACTGAAATTTGAACACATAGCAATACAACTAGCAGAAAAACTAAAAAAAGAAACACCTGGCAAAGGAGGACTTGGTTCTGGCCTAGGCAAAACACCAGTAGTATTTCTAATAATCATAGCAGTTGCAGCCACTGCACTCTACTGCGGAGGGCAAGGTGATGAGGGTGGAGGAGAAGGAACAATTGAAGTTCAATTTAAAGCCTCATTTAAAGACTGTATTGTTTCATTTTCACCTGGCAGTATTCAAGCTTTAAACTTTAATGATCTAGGAAGAGGTAACTACTACTCTTGTGATGAAGACAGAACGATTAAAAAAACATTCACTGGCGGTTATTCAACTAGCTTAGATGATTATGAAATAACTATTTTCCCAGAAGGTGATTCTTTTACAGTTGAAACAACAACAGATTTCCATAATATAGATAGTAGCATATTTACTGCTCCAAAAGAAGATGATTTAATAGATTTTACTACAATTACAAATTATGAAGAAGCAATTGCTAATATCAAATATGAAAAAATGGGACTAAATGGTATTTGGCGCAATTGGGGGTTAGATTATTGCAGCTTGCTTACTACTACATCAGATTCTCGTGGATATCCTGATAATGCAAAGTGGTTTAGTGAAACAGGTTCATTTGATAATCCAACACCAGAAGTCCGTTCAACAAGTCATGGCTCACTAAAATATTTCCCAACAAAATGTTATTCGCCTGATTCTCCTGAAGTTTATGGAACCTTATCTGTTTCAGGTGAAAACATTGTTATATTGATGTTTAAAAATCTTGATCTTACAGAAGATAATCCTGATAATGCCCAGGAAAGGAGAATACAAATATTTACTATAAGTGCAGCCCAAACAATTCCTGAAGCTAATGAAGAACAAGCTGCTGAATAATTTCTAAATCACAAAATAATATGCTTCTTCCACTTACTAGTTTTCTTCAAATGATTAGTATTATAATGAGTGCCTCGAGATTCTTTACGTTTAATTGCAGACATAGTTATTAATTCTGCACAAATAGCTATGTTTCTGGCTTCGATAAGCCTGTAGGAAATTCCTTTTTTTAGAATCTGCTGTATTTCTTTTTTAACATTCCTTATTTTGGTCAGAGCTGTCTTTAAATCCTTATCATTCCTGACTATGCCGACTTTCTGCCACATTATTGATTGGATTTTAAGGATTTTGTTTTCAATTTGCTTAATATTATTCTTTGCAATTTTATTTAATTTTATTTCTTTTTTAACTAATATTTTCTTGAGCAGTTTCCTCTTGACAATATCCTTAACAGCAGCATCTGCAAATACAACTGCCTCTATAAGAGAATTACTGGCTAATCTATTAGCACCATGCAAACCTGTGCAGGCAACTTCACCAAAAGCATACAAATTCCTTACAGATGTTCTTGCATTAATGTCTGTTTTTACTCCACCGCACATATAATGAGCTGCTGGTGTGACAGGAATTTGTTTTTTTGTTAAATCAATTTTATATTCTGAGCATTTTTTGTAAATTGTTGGAAAACGTTTTTTAAGATATTTCTTATTAAGATGAGTCATGTCAAGTTTAACTCCTTTTCCAGTAGATTTCATCTCAGAATAAATTGCTCTAGCCACAACATCTCTTGGTGCTAATTCTTTCATATCTGTATAATTTATCATAAATGCTTTGTTCTTATTATTTCTCAAAATGCCGCCTTCTCCGCGGAGAGTTTCAGAAATAAGAAACGGCTCTGGTGTTTTCATATCAAACTTTGTTGGGTGAAACTGCACAAATTCCATATCCTGGACTTTGGCACCTGCTAAATGAGCTATTGCATAACCATCACCAGTAGAAATTCCAGGATTAGTGTTTTGCAGGAAAACATTCCCCAAACCACCTGCACAAAGAAGTACAACTTTAGAAAAGATTGCAGAACTTTTGTTTTCAATTTCATCTAATACCTTTGCACCAATACAGCTATTTTTGTGTATGACTAAATCTGTGACTAAAGCATTATCCACTAAGTTTATATTTTTGTTAGCTCTAGCTTTTTTTATTAATGATTTTTCTATTTCTAAACCAGTATGATCTCCTGCATACACAATCCTATTGGTTGAATGGCATGCTTCTCTAGTGAATTTTAAATGGTGTTTTCTATCTCGCTCAAAATGAACACCAAAATTAATTAGCTCTCTGACTTGTTTTGGAGCGTGTTTTACAAAATAATCAACAACTTTAACATCACACAAACCATCTCCTGCTTTTATTGTGTCTTGTTTGTGAAGTTTGTAGTTATCCAGTCTGCTTAGAACAGCTGCAACACCACCTTGAGCATAATTTGTATTAGAATTGACAGTCTCCTTTTTAGTCAAAACAGTAACTTTGCCGTGTTTGGCTGCTTTCAGAGCAAAGCTCAATCCAGCTATTCCAGAGCCTATTACTAGGAAGTCAGTTTGCATAGCCTGAAAAAGAAGCTGTTTAAATATAAATATTGCTGTTACTGGCTAAAAATGGCTTTTTCAAGCGTAACTATTAAATACAAGCTTATAAACCACTGAAGTTGGGGTATAAAATTGAAAATAAAGACTATAATGTCGATTATTGCAGTATTTTTGCTTTTAAGCCTGTCTTCTCAAGCTATAGAATATTACATAGATGAGAATATTTATCTTGATAATACTGGCAGTGCATCAATCACAGGAGAAGCAAATATTGATCTTCTTAAGTATATTAAACCAGACAAGAATGTAATAAAAGGCGAAACACCTGAGCTAACCCTAAAAAAGGATAGATATTGGCTTTTTCAATATGAAACAGAACAAAATCTTTCTAGCATAATAATAAAACTTAATCTTCCAAAAAACACTGTTATAAACCATATTGATACTAACCTAAAAATCAATATAGAAAACACTGATCAAGGCATCCAAATAAAATTCTTAGGATCAAACAAGCCTCTAAAAATAAAGCTCCAATATTATATGAGCGATCATCCAACAAAACTCATTGGAGAAATAAATAATGAAAACGGGCAAGAAAAGGCTTTTTATGAAACAGTCATAATTCTTGAAGGAATAATAATACTGATTTTCATTGTCATGTTAATATTCATTCTTACAAGAAAAAAGAAAAAATCAGTGATTGCTCAGAAAACCAAAAACAAAAAAACAGCTAAGAAACACAAGAGCAATAAAATAAAGAAAAAAGGAGAAGCTGAAATAGACCACGAAAAGATAACCACCATAAGACCTACACTAAACGAAACGCAACTAAGGATATTGGATGCTCTGATTGAAAGGAAAGGCATTTGCTCGCAATCAATCATACAACACATGACTAACATTCCTAAATCATCTCTGTCAAGAAATATAGATATAATGCATAAAAAGAACATTATTGTGAAATATTATACAGGCACAAGAAATAATGTTAAGCTTCATCCATCTTTCTATAAAGGCTTATTTTATAAAGAAACAGAAGAATAGAAATCATAATAATTTTCTTTGAAACTATTTAGTTAAGCGCCTAATTCCTTGAGATTCCACCAGATTCCACTATATTCCAGCTTAGGTTTATAAACTGTTCCACCCATATATAACCCTAGGGAATATACCCGCTAAAATACCAACATCTTGGTTTATGATGCCACGGTATCATGAACCAAGAATATTATTCATGGGATAATGGTATTAAGATATAAATGAAACAGGGAGGAGATATATATGAAACTAAGAAAAATAGGAGTTCTTTTTGTTGTGTTTATGTTTCTGATGTCTATGATGTCAGTGGGATATGCAGAAGAAGGAACAGATGACTCTGCCACTACAGATGATACGGGGGCAGAAGATACAACAACAGACAGTGCAGAAGATGACACTGCAGAACCTGAACCGGTTGTGGAAGAAATTTTAGGTGTGCCTGAAACAATAAGCGTGGATGACTCAGGCGATGAAGATTCAGATGACGAAGAATCTGATGACTCAGAAGATGACCAAGGTGAAGATGAATCTGATGAAGGAACAGACGATAGTTCTGAAGAAAGCACAGATGAAGGTGCTGATGAAACAACAGACGATACAACAGATTCTGAAGAAGACTCAACTGAAACAGATGAAGCTGCAACAGAAGAAGCAATTGCTGAAATAGAAGAAGTAATTGATGAAGAAGTTGAAGAAGAAATAGCAGAAGTTGAAGAAGCTGAATCTGAAGTTGAAGCAGACGAAGAAATTCTAGATGAAATCCAAGATGAGATAGATGAAACACCTGAAGAGATTGCTGAAGAAGTAGGTATGGATGAAGAACAAGCAGAAGAACTTACTGAAGTAGCAGAAAACGATAATGTTGACGGCCAAGATTATGCTGAAAACAAAATGCTTGAGTTCAAAACAAAAGGTTTGAGCATAGCTTATGCAGCAATCATGAAAAACACTAAAAGAAAGAAAATCCCTCCTGGAATTGCTAAGAAAATTGGTGCAACTCAGGAAAAAATCGAACAAATAGCTGAAGAAGTTGAAGAATCTGTAACTGAAATGACTGAAGAAGACAGAGAAGAAGTTATTGAAGAAATCCAGGAAATAACTGGTGAATCCCAAGAAACTCTGGGAGATGTCTTTACAGAAGAAGAAGTAGAACAGATCCAAGAAGAAATTGAGGAAGCTCAAGAAGCAGATGAAGACCTTCAGGAAGCAGAAGAAGAAGTCGATAATGCTGTAGAAGCAAGCAATGTTGAAGAAGTAAATGAATATATTGAAGAAAGCCTTGAAGAAGCTGCTGAATTCCAGGAAGAAACTGGAGTTACAATGGATCTTCCAGAAATCGTTGAGTCTATGAAAGACTTAAAGAAAAAGGTTAAATCTGGAGAACTAACTGAAGAAGAAGTATCTCAGATCTCCGAAGAGTTCAAAAGCAAGAAAAAAGATCTGGAAGAAGCAAAAGTCAAGAACAAGCAGAAAGTAGACAGAGTAAAGGTTGCTAAAGAAGCTAAAACTTTAACCAAAAAAATCAAAGAAGGTAAAGCTTCAGGCAAGGATGTCTCAGGATTATCTGAAGAGTTAAGCCAAATTAGCTCAAAGATGAAGCAGCTCAAGAAGAAAGATCTAAGTGCAGAAGAGCATGACGCAGTTGTCTCCAATGTAAATGCAAAGATAAAGAATATAAAGGAGAAGACATCAACCACTAAAAAGTCCACTGGATCCAGCAAAAAAAGCAGTTCCAGTGAAGAAGATTTAACCACCACTGCTAATGGAAAAGGCAATAGTGGAAAAGGTGGCAAGAAATGAATAACAAAAAAAGAGTAAAAGCGATCTTGCTTGTAGCAACTTTGCTAGCTCTCATGTTGGTTGGTGGCTGCGGCCAAACAGCACCTACAGATACAGAACCTTTACCTAGTGCAGCAGCACAGGCTTCACCAGAAGTTGAAGGTCCTTCATTAATATCAAAAGAAGAGCTTGATGAAGGTGTAGAAGTTGGTGAATTAATTTAAAATTTTTTAATTTCTTTCTTTTTCTCTTTGAAATTAATTAAATTTAAATAGAGATAAACCTTAAGTATATTAAACAATGAAAAAAGACATAAAGATAATATTCCTTACCATAATTATTGTATTTATTACTTTATTGGCAGTTGGTTTCTTGAGGAAAACATTTGGACCAGTTACTGGCCAATTTTGTGGTGGCGGATTTAGTTTAATAAGTGATAATCAAGAATTACTGAATGAAGTAGTCAAAGAATGCGATCTTATTGAGAAAAAACTGGAATGGGAAATAGATATTAGAAAGAGTGGTTGTTCTACCCCTCACCCCTATCCTTTAGTTTCAGAATATGTTTCAGATCCTGAAGTTAGAAATATAACAATAGATTATACTGAAGACCCACCCATTGCTATAGTAAGCAGCTTTATTAGTTCCTGTGGTCCTAAGATAAAAGAAAAAATCATAAAAGAATTAAAAAAATCTGAACAAACTCGGGCTGACTTACGCTTTTTTAAAGATAAAAAAGGAAAGTTATTATTATATGATGATTGGACTGTATAATCTATTCTCTAAACAATAACATACTCAAATCCAAAGCCTTAGCAGAATGAGTTATATAACCTGTAGAAATAACATCTATTCCTGAATTAGCATATTTTGATATGTTTTTTGGAGTTATTCCTCCGGATGCTTCTATGATAATTTGGTTGTAAAGATTGTTTTTCTTTAGTTTGCTGATAGTGGATTTAATTTTATTTGGTGAGAAATTGTCAAGCATGATTATTCCATTGTTTATCTTTAATTTTTTCATTGTTTCTGTTGCTTTAATTGCTTGAGTTTCTGTTTTGACCTCAATTTCTATGAATCTGACTTTTTTCTTTGATTTTTTTGCCAAAGTTAAGGCTTTCTCAACATTATTATCCATACCAACTAAATGATTTTCCTTTATTAGAATAGCATCATCCAAACCAAGTCTGTGACTCAAACCACCGCCAATCTCAATTGCTTTTTTGTCTAGTTCTGGCCAGTTTGTTTTTCTAGTTCCTACAATAAAGCATTTTCCTTTTGTTTTATTTGCAAGTTTGTTTGTGGTTGTGGCAATGCCAGACATTCTTTGAAGAATATTTAGAACAGTACGTTCGTATTTGAGAATATCTTTAATTTTTCCTCGGATTTCAATTATTTTATTGCCTTTTTTTATGTTCTGGCCGTCTTTCTTTAAGAGTTTTGTTTTGAATTTGTTTTTTAGAATGAAATTTATTTCCTCTAATCCCGCCATTACACCTGATTCTTTAGCAGTAATAATTGCTTTAGCTGGTTTGTTAGTTTTAATAAGTGCATTAGCGGTTATATCTCCTTTTCCAAGGTCTTGTTTGAGTTGTGTGTTGAAGAATGCTGTGATTGTTTTTTTATAGGTTGAATTAGTTAAAGAAAGTTCTTTTTTTCTTGAGTAAAGATTTAGTGTTTTTTTGGTTCGGGTCATTTTTTTAAATTATGTTTATAGCATCTTCAAAATTCTGAACGTAATTTTCCAAGGATCTGCGTCCCCGTAGGTCGCAGAAACCATCAGTTTCTGGGAAGTTACGAACGCTAGCGTTCGCAACTGGGCAACCCCCCGCGACGAGCTGTATTTTGATATTGAAAGGAGTTTTGACCTTATGATGCTATAAACATTTTTTTTACTTTGTATACTCTAACATCTTTTCTAGTGCCTTTCGAGCTTTTTCTGCTATTTCTTCCGGGACATTAACTTCGAACTGTTCATTCTTGAGGCTTTCATAGACTTTTCCCAAAGTGATGCTTTTCATTGTAGGGCAGATACCTGCTCCTGGTGCTGCATAAAACTTTTTGTCTGGAAATTTCCTGGATAACAATTCAACCATGCCAATTTCAGTTGCTATTATAAACTCCTTAGTGTCTGTTTCTTTTTCAGCAACCTTAATCATTTGGCTTGTGCTTGCAATAAAATCAGCTTGATCCAAAACAGCTTCACTGCATTCTGGATGAGCAATAATTTTTGCATTAGGATGGAGTTTTTTTATTTCTTCAAACTTCTCACCATCAATTTTTTCATGGATTATACAATATCCTGGCCAGGGAATTATCTTTTTATCACTGTTTCTTTCTACATGCTTAGCTAAATTTTTATCAGGTGTGAATATTATTTCTTTAGCAGGAACAGCATTTACAACTTCAACAGAATTTGCACTAGTACAACAAACATCGCTCTCTGCTTTAACATCAGCAGTAGTATTAACATAACTTACAACAACTGCATCAGGATGCTTTGCCTTAAGTTCTTTTAAACCTTCAGGATCTATCATTGCAGCCATTGGGCATTTAGCTCCTGCATTTGGAATCAAAACTTTCTTTTTAGGATTCAATAATTTGGCAGATTCAGCCATAAAATCCACACCACAAAGAATTATGAGATCTGCATCACTCTTTTGGGCTTCTTTAGCAAGATCCAAGCTATCCCCAACAAAATCCGCTATATCATATACATCAGGAATCTGGTAGTTGTGAGCCAGAATAACTGCATTCTTCTGCTTCTTAAGCTCTAAAATAGCCTTTTTAAGCTGTTCTTTGGTCATATTAGCAGTTTCTGTCATTTTTAAATAAGTGATTATCTTCTGGATTTTAAAGGTTTTGCTTGAGAAACTAGAGACATTAAAAAAAAGGTTGCCAGGGCGAGTGCCTTGCAAGTAGTGTTGAATCTCGCAATAATCATAAAAATGCTAGCATTTTTAGGATGCAAAAAGACGAATATGTCGTCTTTTTAGCATGATAGATAGATGCAAAACCACAATAGAGAACCTTAGCACTCTGGGCGCTGGCAACCCTTATCACAATAATCTTTATAAATCCCTAGCTCATCCTAAGCAATAAAATGACTCAATCTAAAATACCATACAGTCAGTATCAGGCTACTGGGAATACCTTTGCAATAATCAATGCTCTGGAAGAAATGCCTATCAAGGAATCTGAGCTTAATGAATTTGCCAAAAAAACATGTGATAAAGATACAGGTGTAGGAGTAGATGGATTAATTCTAATTCTGCCATCAGAAAAAGCAGACTACAAAATGAGGATATTCAATGCAGATGGCAGTGAAGCAGAAATGTGCGGTAATGGTATTAGGGCGTTTGCAAAATATATTCTTGACAAAGATATTGATAAAAAAATCAGAATAGACTATGATAGAAAACTTAGTGTGGAAACATTAGCTGGCATAAAAACAATAGAAAATCTTGATGACTTTATGTTTAAAGTTGATATGGGAGAACCAATCTTAGAATCTGGAAAGATACCTGCTCATCTAAAAGGCATCACCAAAACAGAAAAAATTATAGATCAAGAATATGAAAAGAATGATAAAAAATACAACATCACATGTGTTTCAATTGGAAATCCCCATTGCGTGATATTTGTTGATGAAGTTGATAATTATCCTGTAGAAGAAGAAGGAGCACCAATCTCAAATGATACAGAAACATTCCCAAATAGAGTGAATGTTGAGTTTATTCAAATCATAACAGACAAGGAAATAAGCATGAGAGTCTGGGAAAGAGGAGTAGGTGAAACACAAGCTTGCGGTACTGGCGCTAGTGCAGCAGCAGTTGCTTGTATTCTTAATAAAAAAACAGGAAGATCTGTAAAAGTCCATCTTTCAGGAGGCAATCTTCATATTGACTGGCTTGAAGAAAACAATCATATTATAATGACTGGACCTGCTGAAGAGGAATTTGAAGGAGAATTAGAGTTATAATTATTATTCTTAATTTTGATGAGAGGCTATAAAAGAATGAAAATTGAAAAAAGTTCAAGAATAAGCAATCTTGGCAAATATGCATTTGCAGAAGTTGACAAACAAGTAGATGCACTAAAAAAACAAGGCATTACACCAATAGATTTTGGTGTTGGAGATCCTCAACTTCCTACTCCAGATATCATTAGAACAGCATGCAAAAAAGCTCTGGACAACCGAAAATCATCTGGTTATCCTAATTATATTGGTGCTGAAGACTACAGACAAAAAATAGCAGAATGGTGTGATAATCGTTTTAGGATTAGTTTAGATTCTGACAAAGAAATAATAGCATCTCTTGGCTCAAAAGAATCAGTATTTAATTTTCCTTTAGGATTTGTTAATCCTGGAGACTATGTTCTTGTACCTAATCCAGGATATCCTCCTTACCAACGCGGAACAGAATTTGCAGGAGGCAAAGTACATTTCATGAATTTGACTGAGGAAAACAATTTCTTTCCAAAATTTGATGAAATTCCGGCAGATATTGCTAAGAAAGCAAAAATAATGTGGTTGAATTATCCAAATAATCCAACAACAGCATTAGCTAACAAAGCACAGTATAAAGAAGCAATAGATTTTTCTCATGATAACAATATAATAATAGCAAGTGATGAACCTTATACTGAAAATTATTATGATGAAGATAAAAAACCAATTTCCATACTAGAAGTTGATAGAGAAGGCATTGTTGTATTCCAAAGCCTATCAAAAAGAAGCAACATGACCTGCTATAGAATAGGATGGACCATGGGTGATGAGAATATCATTGAACCGTTCAAAAAAGTTAAGACAAATATTGATTCTGGAGCTCCAAGTTTTATCCAAGATGCTGGGATTGCGGCATTAAATGATGAAAAACATGTTGAAGAATTCAGAAAAGATTACAAGCAAAAAAGAGATATTATGATTAAAGCAATGACAGATGCTGGTTGTCCTGATTGCACACCAGACGCAACAATATACATCTGGCAGAAAGCTCCTAATGATATGGGCTGTGTTGATTTTGCTAAAAAACTTCTTGATCCTAAAGTTGGTGTTGTAACCACCCCTGGTGCCTGGATCAGTGATAAAGCAAATGGCATCAATCCTGGCGAAAATTACATAAGATTTGCTTTAGTGCCGGAATTAGAACAAGTAAAAGAAGCTGCAGAAAAGATTAGTAATATTCAATTTTAATTAGCTTAATCTTCAAAACCTTTATATACTATGCAAGGTTTTCTTTAAAAAAGACATATAAATACAGAATAATCAAAAGGTGATAATCATGGCTGAAGAAGAAACAAGCAAAGAAGAGCAAATTGGCTTTCATAAAGGCGCATTAAGCACTTTAGCAAAAGAAAGAGAAGAGATGCAGAAAATACTTTCTATAGTAGAGCAGCTCATGCAGATGCATGTTAAAAGTTTAAAGGAATTAGGTGTTGATCTTGAAAAGATGGCTAAAGATGCTTCTGCACAACAACCAGCTGGTCAAACAAGCAGCACAGACAAGCCAATTGAAGACATGCTTAAATAATCAAATTTTTTAAATCATTTTTTAAGATTTCTCAACAGAAAATGAAATATGAATTCTCCTGTCAAAGCCACAAAAACATTCTTGGAACACATAAAACTACATTGGAATTTACAAAGGATTCTGAACTGAGCAAAGAAGGAGACTGCATAATTGGTATTAAAGCGAATTTTGATCTTGAGGAATTAAAAAAGTTCTTGAAATATGACAAATTAAAACTAACAATTGAATGTGATGGTATTTCTGATTCATTAACCTTTAAACCAAATCCTGAATTTAATGATAATCACGAACTTGTTATTAGAACTACTGATTTTATTTCTGAAAGAACATTTGGGATAAAAGCTGATAAAGCTGCTAAAGATTTAAGTAGAGAACTCCTAGAAAGGCTGAATAGTTCGAATTCGAGGATTAGAGCCATTATTTCCTTTTAATACTTTTGAATGGTAATCCTCATAAGGTTTATATATCTTAGTGAATTCTTTTTTACTCTATGACACTTGATGAAGAAATACTTCAAGGAAACTTATCAATAGATCAGTTAAGAGAAAGAAGTAATTTTGTGTATGAAAGAATCTGGGTTGAGAGGTTGGGAGAAGGAAAATTAGACTGCCCTGTTGTAGAGAAAATAGAAAGAGCTACGGAAATCATTAAAAAAAAGTATGAACATTCTGATAGGGAATATCTTAAGATTGTGAGTGATTTAACAAAATACATTTTAACCCATCCAAATGAGGCAAATATTAGCCCTGAAAATGAATATGCAATTCCTCCACCAAGAAAAGGTCCTTTACAACCTTATGATGATCTTGATTTCATTGCAACTGAATTCTTTGTTGACAAAGCGATAAGATTTCACGCAAAACAAAGAAGGAGAAGATCAAAGGATGTTTATGCAACACATCCTATCGGCGCTGCAAGAATCAGGGCATTAACAGCAGGATCTTACAAAGCAATTATTGAAATTCTTTTACATGATGTCATTGAAGAAGAGATAAGAGAAGCAAGAAAAGAACGAGAAAAAAAGAATCTACATGATCTTAGTTCTCAAGATATTACTCATCTAACAGATGAAATATTAAAGGATATCAGGGAAGAATACCTACAATTTGCAGATGATTATCTAAAAATCAGAGCTGCGGGTTATAAAAGTGATTTCAGGGAAATAGAAAAAGTACTAAGGCTGATGACCAAATTGCCGGGAGAAGGTTATGCAACCTATTACACAAGATTATCACAAGCAGAAAAGAACAGCAGTGTTGAAAGAAAATTAGTTGAGTTTGCAATAACAAACAAGGCTTCTGACTTGATTGATAATGCTCTGGCATTACCAAGAAAAACAAAACATCTACCTAGAGGTTTCAGCGTAGGTGAGAGATTATTCTGGGCTTTTAAGAATTTGTATGCCATAGACATGAATGAAAGAAAACTAAACAGATTTTACTCTGTTAATGAAGCAAATAAGCGTAAGGAAGATGGACAACCCACTGATTTTGAATACCTCCCCGTATATTCTGACATGATTATCCAAACAGAAGTGTTAAGAAGAGTCACATTTAATCAACTTATGACTGACATAGAATATTTAGAAGGAAAACTTTCAAAAAAGAGAATCGCAGAGGCAGAAAAGATTTATGATGGACATAAAGAAAAGGATTTCTTTACTTTAATGATACCATTTGCACATTTTGCTAAAGCACTTTATGCTGAAGGAAAAAGCATGAAAAAACCCAGAAATGAGTTAATTGCGGAATTAAATGAAAATCCTATAAATGCTTATGCAATGGCAAAATCCATAGCATATACTTTAGACAATAAAGATCCAATCAATCCAATAGAAAGAACAAAACGCTTAGTAACTGGCCTTAGCAAATTTGATCCAGATACATATGACTGTGATTAATCCTTACTCAAAATCCTTCTTGCTTTAGGAACATAATTGATGATCTTATTTTCTGAATATTTTCCAGTACCGCAATAATCTATTTTTCCTGCGGTCTTGTTTTTGGAAGAAATAATCACAAAATCAGAATAGTCTCCTTTGACATCTTCTAGGTCATTTCCTCTAAGCCAGTGTTTCATTGTTTCTTGGTCTACTTCAAGAATGTTTTTTTTAGCTAAAGGCCCGATAAGTTGAGAGCCTTCTATGCTTAATCTAAAAAAGCCTTTCTTAATCTCTGCAAAATACAATCCTAATGCATCTATTCTTAGGGATTTTTGATGTTCCTGCTGAAAATCAAGATTTTCTCGATTAGCCAAATAAATCTTTTCTTTAGAACTAAGCAGAAACACCAAATCTGTCTTGAAATCACAATCCCACTGATTATTAATTTTCTTTAACAGCTCTTTTCTCTCTTTTGTATTAAGAATTTTGAGTTTTTGCATATTAATCTCTGCGGTGATTTTACTCTGATTTTAGGCCAACTACTTCATATACTTCCTGAGAATTATTCCTGGCATTCACTCTTATTTCAGGTATCTTTTTTATCCAGACTTTGCCTTTGACTTCTTTGTAAGTTTCCTCGCTGATCAGCAATTGGTTTTCTCTAGCAGCTCTCTTCAGTCTGGCAGCAATATTAACATTATCGCCAATAACTGTGTAATCCACTATATTGTCAGCGCCTATATTTCCAGCAATCATCTCGCCCGTATTAATGCCAACGCCCATGTAAATGGGTGTTTTTCCTTCACTCTGCCATTTTTCAGCTAATTTTGCTTGAGCTCTCTGCATCTCTAAACTGACTTTAATTGCCCGAAGAGCGTGATCTTCTATTTCAAGAGGTGCACCAAATAAAGCTCTGATTGAGCCGCCATTAAATTTATCCAAAGTTCCTTTATTCTTCAAAATTATTTCATTCATAACCGCAAGATGTTCATTAAGCATTCCTGATATTTCTGTTGGGTCAGTTTCTTCAGAAGCAGAAGTGAATCCTCTTAATTCAGAAAAAAGCACAGTCATATATTTTCTTTCACATTTCAGATAATCTTTATCAGGATTCTTAAGCATTTTCTCTATAACTTCTTCTGCAACATACCTCTTAAAAAGATTTTTTATCTTTTTCTTTTCAATATCCTCAAATATTGCAGTGTCTGCCTGAGAAGCTATTGCTCTGAGAATGTTTTTGTCATTTGAATCAAAATATTCTTTTGTTATTGGATTTATAACTCCAAACACACCTATAACGCGGTCATTAATAATCAATGGAATAGCTAAACTCGACTTTACTTTTGGATTAAAATCATTTCTCACAGTAAGGTCTGTGTTTTGTATTGCTTCTTCTGCAAGATGATATAGTATTTTTTCTGAGCTTTTGAGAACCTGGCTGTTTGCTTTAAGCTCAAGCTCTTCATTATTGTAATTGAAAAGCATTATGTAACCTGATTTTGAATCCAAAGCATTAACAATCTCCACAAGTATTTTGTCAAGCATTAAACTTAGATCCTCTGAATATTTATCTCTGATATTGTCTATTTTGTACAGAGCAGAAAGTTCCTTGTTTCTATGAACAAGTGTTGAGTACATCATTGCATGATCTACAGCTGAGTCTGCCTGTGTGGCAAAAGCTTCTGATAAGATTAAATCCTCTTTTGTAAAATCATCTTTTTTATTCAGGAAAACAAATACACCCAGTTCTTTCCTATTTATTATTAATGGCTGAGCAAGAACTGAATTAACTGCTGTATATATTTTAGAAAGCTGTGTTGGTTTGTTGCTTAATAGTGTTTTTTTATTCTTTAGGGTATTAGCTGAAAAATCCATTATCTTTTTGAAACCATCAACCTTGAATATTTTTGTTGCTTTTTGATCAGCATGAACAAGCTGAAGATCTCCTGATTCTGGATTGCTTAATATTACAGCTGAGCCGCTTGATCTAAGCAAGTTAGTCATTTCCTGAGAAAATTCTTCAACTAAAGGTTTTAATTCTGGATTTGCATCCCTTATGGAATCAATTTTGTAAAGAAGCTTTAGTTTAATATCTGAATCTCCAGAAACACTCTTTTTAGTGATTGGTTGTTTATGTTTTACTGCTGATTTAGACTTTTTAGAGACATTTGGCTTTTTGGAAGCAACTTTTCTGGCTTTATAAACCACTTTTCTAGCTTTAGGAGATTTTTTAGCTTTTTTAGAGTCTTTAGAGCTACTTCTAACAGTCTTTAGCTTGATTGAAGCCTTTTTGGCCATCTATACACCCCCAATATATAAATGCGATAATAATCTGGTTATTATTGAATGGTTTTTTTATATAAATCTTACTTATTTTGTAAGAATTGCCGTAATTCTATAAAGAAATCTTATTGGAAGACATGAAAGACCCTAAACACCCCAGACAGGGTTATCTTCGCGCATTAATCTGGCTATTTCTTTTATAACTTCAATTTCCTGTTCGCTCAAGTATTTTTTTAGTTGTTTTAGTTTCTTGAAATCTGCTTCTGGAATAGCAGTATAAAGAGTGTCTCCTTCATTAATCTGTCTTCCTACTGTTACACCTTCCATTCCAACAGCAACTTGTTTGCCTTGAGAAACTTCTGTCAAATTGTCTTTATCTGCCTGTATGCTTTTTACTCTGGTTATTTCCTTGTTCTTTTTCATTAATGGTGTGCCAGTCTTTATTTTTCCAACTAAAATATCGCAGCCGACTATTGCAGGATTATTCTGTCTGAAAACATAGCCTTCCAATATCTGGAGTTTTGCAGGCCTGACAATAAATTCTAATTCGCGCTGTTCTCCTTTTTTTTCTTCTGCTAATTTCCATTCCTCAAACTGTTCAATTAATTTGTAGATTACATCATTAGTCAAAATTTTTACTTTGCCTGCATTCTTGATAATTTCTTCAGATACTTTTACACTGAACCCAAGAATAACAGCCTGCAATTCATCTTTTTCCAAATTTGTTTCTGCATCCATCACATCTTTTTTTGAAATATCTCCAATAGATGCTTTTCTTATAGGAATATCTTTTTCTCTCAGCAATAACATTAATGCCTCTAAACTTCCAAGATTGTCTGCCTTTATTATAATGCCGTCTTCATCTGTGTCAACCATGACTTCTTCAATTTCAGTTTTTATTTGCTCTTTTATTTCTTCAAGATTATCTTTTCCTGCAACTCTCACAGGCATTCCTGAAATCACATTATCTATTTCTGGAGCAGAAACTTTAACACCGATAGCAGCAGTCACAGATTTCACTGGTTTGAATTTTGATTTTTTGTCCCGCATCTCTGCTAAAGCAGCAGGCTCAAACAAAGCTTTTACTCTTGTTACAATTGGCTCATTCATTGTACCAATAATAATTGTGTCCCCGACATTCATTGTGCCGTCAAAAATTATTACATCCATTGTTGTACCTAATCCTTTTTCTTCTTTTACTTCAAGTACTGTGCCTTTTGCCTGGCCATCTGCACTAAGCTGAAGATTTTGCTCAAGATATTTTTGAGCCAGCCCAGTCATGACCATAATTAACTCTGGCAATCCTTCTCCTGTTTTTGCACTGCAAGGAATAATTGCGATATTTTTTGTATAATCATCAACTCTGTCAAAGCGCTCTGCATTAAGCTGGAATTTCTCATAAATTTGTCCTACAACTTCGTAAAGTTTTGTGTCGATTTTTTGTTGAACTTCTTGAGATTGAGAACTTAGGTTAGGCAAAATATTTTTATCAGAAGATTTCCAGCCAGGAATAAGATCAACCTTGTTTGCGGCAATAATAAAAGGTGTTTTATGAGTTATCAGAATTTCTATTGCTTCAATTGTTTGTGGTTTAAAGCCTTCATTGATATCTACAACAACAATTGCAATATCTGCTAAACTACCGCCTCTTTTTCTTAAACTTGTAAAAGCTGCATGACCTGGAGTGTCAATGAATAATAAACCAGGAATAGTCAATTGAGTTTTTAGATTATCCAATAAATTGCCGCAGACTTTTTTTATTGTGTCCATGGGAATAATACTAGCGCCAATTGCTTGGGTTATTCCGCCAGCTTCTTGTGCTATAATAGCACTGCCTCTAATCTTATCTAAGATACTGGATTTCCCATGATCCACATGCCCTAAGACTGAGCAAATCGGGCTTCTGAGATTGGTTGTATCTGTCATAATATCAGTAAGCAAAGATAGTTCTTTTTTAAATCTTGCTGAGCCTCTGAAACCCTTGATTTGCTATTTTTAAGTACTAACTGATGGAAAGATTTATATATCAGATATTTATTCCTTATGCTAGGATAGGGGTATAATAATGAAAAAAATAAGCATGGTTTTAATTGGTCTTTTGATCATTCTATCAAGTGTCAATGTTGCTTTTTCAGTGAGCAATGAAATCTATATTGGCAAGATATTAACAACCGATGCAATGGTTGGCAGACATTCTGAATTTACTATAAACCTTGAAAAAAAGGTTTCTCATGACCTTGAAAATGTCAGAGTTATTGTTTTTATACCTGAACTCGCAATAAGAGTTCCTGCAAGAAGCTTTGATTTTGAGGACAAAAGCGACATTAAAAAAGTTCTAGTTGAACTGCCTCAAAATATCCAGCCAAGAGATTACTATGCTGTCATCTACATCAGCAATGATGATGTTAGAAGAGTTCTTCACAGGATTGTTAGGGTTAATTGAAACTTTTATTTTAGTGCTCTTTGTTCGATTAAATAATCAATAATTTTTCTTTCAGCAGAATAATTGTCTGAGTCATTATTTTTATATACAACAAAAACATCACTTGGCAATTTTGCTTGTTCTAGTTCTGCACTGTTTCCAGAAAAAAGAATAAAAGTTGTGTCTTTAAATCTTGATACAAATTCTTTATAATTTTCCATTCCAATAAAATATTTTTCAAATACTCCAGCAATCTCAGAATCAGATTCTTTTATCTCATCATATGTTATGTCATCATCTAGGGTCTTAGTTTCTCCATCAACTATGTACTCTCCTTTTATTAGTCTTATAAGCTGTTCTCCATTTAGAACATCCATGTCATAGTCTATAATTAGAGCATCATAGGCTTCTTCACCGAGCTGATCTAGAGAATCTTCAAGTGTTGAGGTATAATCTGTCTCAATACCCTTCCCCCCTAAAAGCTCTCTAAGCTTAGTTATAGTCCATTCCTGGTCATCTATTATTAAAATTCCCATTTTAAACCTATAAGAAAGCATTTTTAGGTCCTTTATTAAAGTTGCGACCGAAAAGTAGTAAAAAACCGAAAGGTTTATATAGTAGAAGCATCATTACTTATAAGTAATGAAAACATCTAAAGTTTTGGTATTGGATGACGAACCAAGCAATGTAGAGGCCTTATTAGAGTACTTTGCAAGCTCTGGCATTGAATATGACTTTGAAGATAGCTTAGAAAACGGAGCAAATCTTATTGCAAATGCTCAAAAAGATGGAAATCCTTATGATGCTGTCATTTGCGATAATCACTTTTCAGGATCTGAACTCTCAGAATATGGTGATGTTTTTGATGGTCTTGATCTCTTGAATACCCTAATAGGTAATGAACAAAATATGACTGAGAATCATAAAAAATTTGCAGAAGATTATTTTGGTTCAGAATATGATGCTATTACATCACACTATAAAGGAAAAGTTATTTTATTCTCAGGAAGTGCTTATGGAGATAGTCTGCACACACCAGAACTTTTTTCTGGGATTTATGTTGTTCAAAAACAGCCAGATGAAGAAGGTCAATATTGTGAAGCTGATGTTATTGGAACAATGAGAACAATGGGTTTTGATTTTGAAAAGGATGTTTCTGCTATTAAAGATTACAAAGCAAATAGAAGTTTAGAAGACGGCATACCTAGTGATGCAGATCATAATATTACAGTAGAAGAATTCTTTAGAAAAGCTGGTTTACCAGCTGAAGAAATTGATCAGTATTGTGATTCTGAAATGTTGTAGAAAATGCCCTGCAAAAACTTATAAACCCTAATTAACCAACTCTTTCTCATGTACCAAAAAATAACAGAAGGCAATGCCAAATTAACTGTACCTAAGGAGAAGAAGGTTTCAAAGGATTTGCCAGTATTCTATAATCCTGTGATGAAGTATAATAGAGATGTTTCTGTGCTGTTGCTAAATGCTGTTTCTAATAAGAATATGCAGATTGGACTGCCTTTGGCTGGATCAGGAGTTAGAGGAGTTAGGTTTTTGCTTGAATTGCCAAAGAATAAAATAAAGAAAATTAGTTTTAATGACAAAGATCCTGAAGCTATTAAGATTATTAAGAAAAATATTAAGGACAATGATATTAAGGCAAAAAAAGATGTCATAAATATAACTAATCAAGATGCTAATTTATTCCTTCTAAATTCAACAGGTTTTGATTATATTGATATAGATCCGTTTGGAAGTCCTAATCCCTTCTTGGATAGTTCTATAAAGAGAATAAGCAGAGATGGAATATTAGCAGTTACTGCAACAGATACAGGATGTTTGTGCGGCAGTTTTAGTGCGCCTTGCTTAAGAAAATACTGGGCAAAACCATTAAGAAATGAATTAATGCATGAAATTGGTTTAAGGATCTTTATTAGAAAAATACAATTAATTGGAGCGCAAGCAGAAAAAGCACTAATTCCAATTTTAAGTTATAACAAAGACCATTATTTCAGAATATTCTTTAGAGTAGAGAAAGGCAGACAGAAAGTGGACAAATTAATGAAATTCTATAATTTCTTGTTGTTTAATAATAAGACTGGGGAGTTTAAGCTAAGCAAATATAATTCTGAGAAAGGCTTTAATGAATATGCTGGGCCAATATGGATTGGTGAGTTAGTTGATAAGGCTTTAATTAAGAAAATTAATAATAATATTAAAGATAACTCTGATAAGGAGCTAATTAAATTCCTTGAGGTTTTGGGGAATGAATCAAATATTAACACTGTTGGGTTTTATGACATCCATGCGATTATTAAGAGAAATAAAATAAAAAATAACATTAAGACTTCTGAGCTTATTAATAAAATAGAAAATAGCAAACATAAAGCCTGTAGAAGTCATTTTTCCAGATATGGAATAAAGTCAAGTATTGGATTTAAGGAATTTATTAAATTGTTGAAGAAGTAATTATCAATTTCACAATATCTCTTTCAAATATTGCTGTTTAATGATCCTGTCACCGTTGTCTGTTACTTTAATTATTGTTTCTCGGCCTTTCTTTTTTCTTTCAAGGAGATTAAGCTGTTCTAATTGTTTAACATATCTTGATATTGTTGATATTTTTCTGGAAACTTGTTGATAAGGATAAATCTCCTGAGTTAATGTTCTCAATAGAATAAATTCTTTGCCAGATTCCTTGCTTATCTTTGATGCAAATACCAATATTTTCTTTTCTAAATCTGTAAGCTCGTATTTTACTTTAACACTCTGGGAAACAATCTTTACTGGTTTAGAGGAAAACAACTCAACTAGTTGATCAAAGATCTCAATAAAATGGCGGCCTTTTTCTGTTATGCTTAGTATTAACTCACCTTCTACTTTTTCAGAACTAACTAGGCCAAATTTCTCAAGATTAGCTAAAGAATCAGATATATTCGTCATTCCGATACTTTCTTCTATAAAAGACTGCTTTGTTGTGTAGCTTGATTTCTCAATTACTTCATGATCATATACCTTCTTTAAAGCACAGACCGCTGTTCTATCATTGAGAAGAGTGTGTAGTTGCATGATAGAGTGCTTTTCGGGACTAATTTTTATAATTTGTTATTGGATCTACTTTAGAGGACTAAACAAGACATATTGAATGCATTATAATTTCCGATACTCTGTTTTTTCCATAAAAATCTTTGCCCATTTATAAATGATTTAGTATTTTGATGTTATTGGCAAAAATCACCACTTCGAGAATTCAGACTCTTCAGAGCTTCTTGAGAGTATCGGAATCAAAGGAAGTAAAGGAAATTTTATTAAAATCGGAAGATTTATATATAAGTTCCATCTACCTACATATCGGAAGGCAAACACCCAAAAAGTGGATGTCATCCAAACAGGAAAGGAGTGGTTTGAGAAACAGAGAGAAAGTCTATAGGATTTGCCTGGGAAAAAGGCGAGAAAGCAAACAAAAAAAACAGGGAAAGGGTCAACAGAAATTTGGGGAAAACAAAGACAACAAAAACATTGGCTGAAAACAGCCATTTAAATTTTTTTCAAAAAATAAAAAGATAAAAGACAAGGAGAACCAAGGAAAAGAAAATGGCTAACAAAAAAGAAGTTCAGGAGATGACATTTGCATCTGTGCTGAAGAATCCAATATACAAAAACAGAGACATACTTTACGCAATGCAACCTCCTACTGGTTTTCTTCATAGAACTGAACAAAAAAACGAACTCATTATGGAATTATCACCTATTCTTATGAAAAGCGCAGTATCATGCTTATTTGTTTACGGCAATCCAGGCACAGGAAAAACTGGCTTGGTACTTGATTTAATGAATGAACTAAAAGAAGAAGCAGAAAATAATAAGGTTGCATTAAATACTGTTTATGTTAATTGCTCAGAAAATAGAACTGAAACAGTTATAATGATGGAAATTCTAAGCCAGCTAAATACTGAAAAAGAATATCCTAGAATGGGCTGGACAAGATCAAAAGCCATATCTGAATTTAACAAAGTTGTAAAAAATCTTGATTCACAAATTCTGATAATTCTGGATGAAGTTGATTATGTACTAAAAGAATCTGGAGACGACATACTTTATAGATTAAGCAGAGTCAATGAAAAAATAAAATCAAAAGTATCAAACATAATAATTTCCAATGATGTTAGAGTTTCAGATTATCTTAAGCCAAGAACACAAAGCACTTTTGGCAGAATCAAAATTATATTTGCTCCTTATACAGCAGAAGAGCTGTTTGACATATTAAAAGAAAGAATTGGTGTTGCATTTAAAGACGGCGCAATAAGTGATGCAGTGATAAAAAAGATAGCAGAAATAGAATCACAAAGAGATGGAGATGCAAGAAAAGCTTTAGAACTCATCGATAGCTGCGCAAAAATAGCTCTGGCAAAAAAAAGAGACAAGATTAGCCTGGATTTAGTCGAGGAAGCAGATGCTGCACTTGAAAGGGATAATCTGTTGAATTTAATTTCCACATTAACAAAACAGCAGAAATTGCTTTATCTTTCAATCCTTAATAATCAAAAGAAAATCATGGCAGGATCAGATGTATACAAACTTTATTTAGAAACAAGTGAATCATACAATATGAAGCCGTTAACTGAAAGAAGAGTAAGAACAATGGTGATAAATCTTACTGATATTGGACTATTAGAATCAGAAGTCGGCTGGTTAGCAGACTCAAAGAAAAAAGCAAGAAAAATCACAGTTCCAGTAGAGGATGCAATAAAGCCAAAAGCAGTAAAAATGCTGAGAGACAGCATATAATCATAATCAAAAAACACTCGGATAGCTCGGAGTGAAAAAAGATTAAAAAAAAAGACTTGCAGATTAAAACGAGATTGGGGATAAACTCACTACAGTGGGTTTAGACAGTTTAGCTAGATTTTGTTTTTTTGTTAATAACTAGCTACAGCTGTCAAAACAAATACGCAGACTAAAACTCAAATATAGCGTAAGCTATACAAAAAGAAGGTGATGAAATGACAAAGCTTGAACAGGTATTAGATACCGCCGTTAAGAATGTTAGAGAAATAGAATCTCAACGAGGACCAATAGGTCTATCTTATCGTGGAGTTTATGTTCCTGGTTGTGATGTAGAGGCAATATTTGAAACTCCGTTATTTCAAAAACAAGAACATCTTCATTATAAAGTAAATCCTGAAATAGATATAACTTCTCTAGTTTTTAGTCTTGATAACATATTCAAACATGCTGAAACCCATCGTGATTTAGACGGCCATCATATTGGAGGAACACATTATGAATCTCCTAATCTAAGAGAATTTTATGGACTAATTCAATCTTTTGTAAATGATATGCATAGTTATGACTTAAATGAACTTCGTAATTTAAGCTTATATTCTGAGGAAATTGTAGAACCATATGAATTGCTTCTTCATTCATTATATGTAACAGAAATGGCAACAAGAACGTGCATGGCATTAGGACTGAATGAGGATTATATAACAAAAATTGCTGTTGCTGCTTCATTGCATGACATGGGAAAAACCCAAATAGCTGATTCAGTAATCAGCAAATCTAAACCATTTGAGTCTTCTGAATATGCAAGAATAATGATACACCCAATAGATGGTTATGACTTATTAATCGGCAGAGGCCTTCCAGACGAAGTTCCAGAAGCTGCTTTACATCACCATGTACGTTATTCAGATGGTTATCCACTAGTTACTGATAAAGAAGGAAGAAAAGTACCTATACCACACTCAGCAAGAGTAATTGGTGCTGTTGATCATTTTTCTGCTGTAACTTCAGATGCAAGGCAACACTATAGACCGGCAGTATTAGACAGTTATGCATTAGAAAGAATGTTTGGATGGGAAAATGGAGATCTTGCTCATGATTTTGATCAAAGAATAGTGATGGGGTTAATGGCTTGTCTTAGAGGATTAACAGTACAACAACTTAACACTTTCAGAGACGCGCCTCGAGGCCCAGATGGTTTCCCAGAAATAGATCAAGGAACAATAGGATACAGAGCAAACCAGAAGGGAATTGAAAAGCCAATTTACAAACTTCAATAAAACTGAGATGATAATATGACTGAACAACCTGGACAAACAACTGAAGCAACAGGCATAGCAGGAGTAGTTACTAATAGAGACAGTAAACGCCTTGCAAGAATACCTGAAGATCCTGCTGCAAATAGTGCTGCTTATGATTTGATTGGAGAACTTGCTGCTCAAATGGGTTATAGAGCTGATGAGATTGAGAAGATTTATGATTATAAAACAAGTGTCGAGGCTGGAAAAGTAACAGAACCAACAACTGAAGATGAAGCAATGTTTGACAGGATAATTGGTGTAAGCAAAAGTTATGCAACTGCTGTTCATGAATATGGCTTAAATCACGAAGCTGCTATGAACAGGCATGTTATTGGAAAATATTATGGAGATGAAAATTATAAATCTGTTGTTAATTCAATGATGGCACTTGGTGAAAGTCTGAATCAAAAAACAATGGCAATGGCAAGATTTGGCGAAGCAGAAACGAGGGTAGAAAGACCAAATTATCTAAACTAATGTTCAAAAAAGGGGTGGTTTGAAACTTTGAGTTGTCTGTTTCTGGGGGGAACAGACAACTCATTTTCATTCATAACAAAAATCATACTCACGTGGTTTGTGTGAAGAACACAACCAATGTGACGAAGAAGCTGTCTTGTTTTGGGGGGAAGAAGGCGGCTTCTTTTTCATACTCACAAAAAAAAGCGGTCAGTGAACACCGAGGTGTTCGCTAAGTTTTGGTCAAGCTTTTTTCGCAAGAAAAAAGATTGGGCGGGAACAGGCGGCTTCTTTTCATATTCAACTAAAATTATTCATTCAAAAAAACACAAAAAAAAGTTGGGGGACTTAAAAGTGCAATTAGTTTCAGAAAACAGAGTATTAGAAACATACGAACATTCATTTGCTGAACAATTTAGATCATTGTTTAGTTTATTCACACTCAAGAGAAGTACGTCTGCAAGCAAAATCAACATTGGTAAAAAGGCGGCATTCATCACCTCGCTGCCTTTTTACTGGTTGATTTTTTTTAATTTAATTGGCTATTTCGACGTAAAACTTTTCAGCTTTACAATTATCTCATCAATAATAATGAGTTTGTTTGGAAAAAGTTGGGGTATTTTAGATAATCTAGTGAGGTGAATGAAGTGACAGAATATGGAACTGAAGAAATTGGAGAACAAAAAGAAACGCCTATTGGGGCTCAGATGCCGGGACAACCGAGGCATTTTGATTTAATAACAGCTTATGGTGCTGATAAAACTAAATTATTTGAGACATATATGAAACAAGCCAGAATGTATCTGGAACTGGGCAGAACTCATTGCGGGGGAGAAATAACTCAGGCATCAACGCAATATAGCAATATTGCAGATATAGCAAGACAAACACCTAGTATAAATTATGCTAGTGACGGACAAGAAGAAAATGACAAAGGAGAAAGACCAACAGGTTTGTACATATTCACAACAAATTCACCAGCTAGCAAATACACCCCTGGACTGGTAGGAAGACTCAAAGCAGTTAGGGATAAACTCCCATCTACAAGAAAAAAGGCAGCGTGATTAAAATGAAACTTAACTATATCGGAATAAAAAAAGGAAAATTGCAGTGGAAGCAAATTGAACACAAAAATGGATTTACATTCATGCGGTTCAAGCAGAGAATTAATTTTTCCTCAAGGAGGAATTTACAATGTGGTTTATCAGAGTAAGGAAAACTAATTATTACGAAGAAGAATTAGAAGAAGTCTCAACAGTATGTGAAGTTAGAGATAATGATATCGATCATGAACAAAAACTGAGAAAAAAATCTTTGAGGTAAGAAAAGATGCATATTGGTGAAGTAATTGAAGGGTATATGAAGCATAGAACTTTAGGTTACTCAACAAAAAGAAGAATAGCTGATGCACAATTAATTGGGATAGATGGAATCAACAGAGAAACAGATAGTGATGAACCTGAATTTGATTATAGTTTAATTGCAGAATTATCTGATTTATTAACAGATAGAGAAAGAGCAAAATCAGAAGATGCTGCGGAGTTTGCAAAACAAATTACAAGTTATCTTGATTGGGATTCATTTTCACAGGAAATGACAGCAGCAGCTGCATATATTGTTGCAGCAGAAGAAACAGGACTAAAAAGTGTCAAGAAATTAATTTATTATGAACCAGGCCAAGAACTTTCTGAATATGGTGCACCATTTTTGCAGTATGTCATACCCGCTCTTGCAGGCTATGCAAATAACCAAGAATCTGAGCCAGCAGATTCTAGATTGGATAAAACTATGGCAGAAACTGTCAAAATGTCTGTTAATTTGGCAAAATTAACTGCAAATGGAGTTGACAAGGCTCAAGCAGTAAATTATATGATGAGTATTGCTATGGACTCCTCAAATCCTGCAAAAATTGCTGAAACCCCAGTATATCAAGCTTTAGCAGCTTATGGGGCTTCTTTTGAAGGGAAAAGTAGCATAGATTCAGTATACAATTAAGTATACTAGACTACTGAATTCGTAACCTTTATATATAAGTGCTTCTTAAATTATCATTTATATAGCCAGCATAATAGCGGATAGCAGTGAGGCAGAGCAATGTTCCCCCAGGAATTGTATAGTGAACCAATGATTTTAGCTAGTGGAATGATGCTTGATGATATAAGAAGAGCATTAAGAGAAACTGCCTTTAATTCTGAAGAACAATTAATTGCTCCAAATGTCAATTCAGTTTCAGGTATTCTTAACGAAAAGGATCCAGCTTACATAATTGCAGATGAACATGCACCTGTTGGTGGTGCAATGAGATTATTAGACATATTAAGGGCTCATGAAGAAAAAAATGGAATACCTCCTTTTGCACAGCTCCCAGTAATTGTTGTTTCAGAAAAACCAAATCAATCAACATCAAACGTCATTAATGGGATGAATAATGCAGCTTATCTTGATATACCAATAGGTGATGCAAGTCTTAACAATGCAATTCTTTCTTTAATGCATGGTACAGTGGACAGCTTTAATCACACTCTGACTTCTTTTGGAGATGTACTTTCTGATAGTATTGATGAATTTGATCCAAAATTTGTTAATGATATTGTTAGAGAATTTTTTGATTCTACATTTGGTTTTAGACCACTTATTTATACACAAGATTATGAAAAAGGTGATTTTTATCGTGGCGGTTTTAAATTTAATAGGAGAGAATTAATAGCAGATGGATTCGATATTTATAAAATAGCTTCAAGAACTGATCCAGACAAAATTCTTCTTTATTTGACAATGAAAAATGACGCCCCAAGAACAAAAAGAGAAGAAGCGTTCCTAAACTATTTATTTAGTCATCAAGAAACTATGAAATATTTATCCAGGGCTTACACAACTTCTATGAAAATTTCAGAATTTCAAGCACAATCAGAACAAGATACAATGACTGGTCTTGGAAATGAAAAAGGTTTTAAGAAAAAGTTTGCAGAGTATTTAGGAGCAGCAAGCAGAGCAATATATTCAAATAAGTCAGATACACCTTTAGAAGTACCTGTTACTGCTTATATTATGGATGTTAATGGTCTAAAATCAGTTAATGATACTTATGGTCATCAAGCAGGAAATAGAGTGATAAAATATGTTGCAGAATTGATCAGCCAGGAACTAAGAAAAACAAATTATCCTGTGAGATTGCACGGGGATGAGTTTGCTATGCTAGACATATTTGGCAATGACCCAGAAGCATTCAAACAAATATTATTAGAGAGATTCAATGATAAATCGCTTATATTAAAAAACCTAAAAACGGGAGTTGATGAGCAAGTTGATGTTCGAATCGCAGTAGGATATTCCACCAGAACTTTTACTGAGCGAAACCTCCCTAATGAAAGAACGATTAGGGAGATGTATGCTGAAGCAGATAAGCAAATGTATCTTAATAAAGCATTACAAACAGGAAATGCTTCAGCAAAACTAGCATCATCTAGCTCAGTTCATTCTAATGACCAAAAACAGGATGGTGTAAGAGTAATATAAAGGCCAGTTAGTTATTAAGAAAAAGAAAATTCTAAAAAAATTAAAAAAATAAATTATATGCTTATTCTGCATACAATCTTATGCTCTTTGCATCAAACTTCCAATCAACTGGGAGTTTTTCTGTGGTTTTGTAGAACTTAACCATTCTTCTGATCTTTGATTCAGTTAATTGCAATCCTCTCTTGGCTGTCATGTCTTGGCCGTTTTCATCCATGTGTTTCTGGATTGCTACTGATTTTTTAATCAATGCCATTAGATCGTCAGGTATTTCTGGGGCTAATTTTTTCTCATTGAGAATCTGAGTGATTGACTTGCCTGTCAACATCTTAACATCTGGAACACCATAGACATCCCTCAAATATATACCTATTTTAGAAGAATTCTTTCCTTCTTTGGCTAATTTTAGAACCAACATCTCTATTTCTTTTCCTTTGTATCTAACCCACAAAGGCTTTGTTTGATTGATTGGTTTAGTTGAACTAGATTTTCCTTTTTTACGTGAATACATCCTTGCCATTTTTTATTTCCTCCAATTGACAAGAGATTGCTGAGAACTAGTTTATCAGTTGCTCTCCAGCATAAGCAAGCTTTTTGGTAAAAACCGGCTTATCTCTCGAATTAGATATGGGATTAAGAGGTGATATTTAAATGTTTGGGCACTTTTAGGGATATAGCATCTTCAAAACTCTGTCTTTAGAAATGTAAGGCTCTGCGTCCCCGGATGTCACGCAAATCGAAGATTTGTGGGAAGTTACGAAAGCTTTGCTTTCGCAACTGGGCGTCCCCCCGCGACGAGCTGTATTTTGATATTGAAAGGAGTTTTGACCTTATGATGCAATATCCCTTTGAATATACAGAGCATAACTTTAAATATTAAACATTTTTCCAGAGCTTATAATGCCTAAAAAAGCTGAAAATACGGAAAAAACAGAAGAAGAGCAAAAACCAGAGGAAGAGCCAAAGAAAGATAAAGAAAAGGCTTCTAAAGCTTCTAAAAAAGGCCCTGTTGATGCTATAGAAAAAGAACAGCCAGAACTAAATATCGGGCTTATTGGGCATGTAGATCATGGGAAAACCACTCTCACAGAAAGATTAAGTGGCAAGTGGACTGATACTCATTCTGAAGAACTCAAGAGAGGAATTACAATTCGCCTAGGTTATGCTGACAGTATTTTCTATAAAGTAACTGATGAAAAAGGAGATGTCAGCTATACTGCACAAAAACCTATGATTACTAAAGGAAAAGTAGAAGCAGTAAGAAAAGTAAGCTTTGTTGATGCTCCTGGCCACGAAAGTTTGATGGCAACAATGCTTGCAGGAGCAACAATAATGGATGGAGCTTTACTGTTGATAGCTGCAAGTGAAGAATGCCCGCAGCCGCAAACAAGAGAACATTTAATGGCACTTGAAATAATAGGGATTGATAAGATAATAATAGTGCAAAACAAAATTGATCTTGTATCTGAAGAGCAAGCATTAAGTAATTACAATCAGATAAAGGAATTCATAAAAGGCACAAAATTTGAGAACTCTCCAATTATCCCCATATCTGCACAGCATAACATAAATGTTGATCTTCTTATTCAAACAATGGAGGAATACATGCCAACTCCTGAACGAGATCCAAACAAAGATCCGTTAATGTTGGTTGCCAGAAGTTTTGATATAAACAAACCAGGAAGTTTTCCAAAAGATTTGGTTGGAGGTGTGCTTGGCGGAGCACTTATACAAGGAGTGCTTAAAGAAGGGGATGAAATAGAAATAAAGCCAGGCCAAAGAATAGAAAAAGAAGGAAGAGTGAACTATCAGCCAATAATCACAAAGATAACCAGCATAAGAACTGGTGGCAGTGTTGTCAATGATGTAAAACCTGGAGGTTCTATAGGTGTGTTAACAAACTTAGATCCTGCTGTAGTTAAGTCAGACTCATTAACTGGATCTGTTGTTGGGAAAAAAGGAAAAACACCTCCTACATGGAACACACTAAATCTAAAGATTAATCTCTTGGAAAGAGTTGTCGGAGTAAAAGATGATATTTCTGTTGATCCTATTGCTAAAGGAGAAGTTTTGATGCTTAATGTGAATTCTGCTGCTACAATAGGCATGGTAACAGATGTTTCTAAAAAAGGCACAATATGCAATCTGAAGCTTCCTGTTTGTGCAGATATTGGTGCGAGAGTCACTATTTCTAGAAGATTAGGCAACAGATTTAGGCTGATTGGATACGGAATTATACAGGAATAGAGTGCTAAATGTTCTATAAGGTTTATATAGTATTACAATTCTTTTAGTTAAAAATGATAGAAAACATAGAAGATAAAGCAAGAACCTTAAGTTTAGATAATGGTAGGTTTATTTTACCAAAAGAAACCAAGCAAAGATCTTCAAAAATAAATATAGCAATCCTTGTTAATGAAGATATCTATTCCATCACCCCTCAAGGTATTTCTTTTTATGACGAAAGAGTTATGGGTGTTCGAAATGTTAAATTGCCTTCTAAATCTATTCATACAAAAAAAGAGAAACAAGAATTCATAAGAAATAATGATGAACTCAGAATTGCGCTTGAAAGGACTTTTTTTATAGCGGACGCATACATAACAAATGATGGTGAATATTCAATCTCGTCATCTGAAGAAAATCCAATACCTGTTCTTTTATTTTTGGGTGTTATGGAAACAAGCTATTTATGGAATACTGAACTTGAACTATTTCCTTATGATAAACAATTTGGCATACAAGCACGATTTGAACCTATAACTCCTGATAATGACCGATATACGTTCACAATCCCGCAAGAACACCTTAAATATGCAGGAATTGATAGAAATGGAGATTTTAGACTTTTAGAACAAAATGGAGATACCATGCTGATAAGTCCTGATAATTATGAACGACATCTAGCTAATATCTCAGCAGAACAATATTTTCGGGGGCTGCAGCCGTATATTCCAAATGCTGCAGGTTTTCCTGTTATAGGCTTATCAGAACTTGGTTTTGAGAGAAGTCTTGAAGATTAATAAATATCTAATAAATCTCAAATATTAAATTCTCAAAAAAGATCAACCAACTGCATAATAATCTTCTAGTATTATTTTGTCCATTTCTTCTGTGTTCTTGACAATGTATAATCTTCCTTCGCCTATCTGGGTTACTTTTTCTGCAAGTTTTTGGCCTTCTTTGTCAAGGTTAATTCCTACAACAGAAATTGTTATTTTTGCAGCTCTTGCTTCAGATGTTGCTTTGAGTGTTTCTTTTTCTGGTTTTTCACCAACTGTTGGCAAAGCATCTGTCAGCAGCAATAAATGCTTTGTTACATCTGAAGTTGGGAACATTTCAATTGATTTTCTTATTGTGGCTGCTAGATCTGTTTGGTTAGATGCCTGCACTTTTGTAATTTCATGAAGCAGCATCTTAAAATCATTTGTAGGAGGAACTACTGATTTTACAGTATCACCAAAGACTATCAAGCCAACTTTATCTTTTCTCTGCAAAGCTTTGAATGCTAAGGCTATCCCTGCTTTTTTTCCTGCGCCAAGCTTTTTGCCTTTCATACTGCCAGATGCATCAACAGCATATATGACATAAACCTGGCCTTTACTTTGCCTTTCAGAAATTTTAAGATCTTCAAACTGGAGATCAGAATGAGATCTTCTTAAAGCAGTCTTTATGGATTTTTTCAGTTCTATATCTCTAAATCTATCGCCTTTTTTATAAGCTCTTGTATCTTGTTTTTCTCCATAATGAGATGCTTTTTTATGAACAATTTCTCCAAGCAAACCCTTTGCTTTTAGATTATCCAGTTCCTGAGTGTACATAACCAGAGAAGCAAGCATTATTCCTTCTTCATTTATGTTATTTTCTTTGTCAATTAGGTTTTCTCTTCTTAATTCTTTTACATTTTCCTCGATTTTTTTCTTGAGTTCTTTTCTAAACTCAGGAATGTTTATGTTTTTCTCAACATAGCCAGGCTCATAGCCAGAAACAGCTCTAATCAGTGAGTCTCCAAAAATATTCTTTGCCATAGAATAATTCTGCACTAATCTTTCGAACATAGTGTCTGGAGAAAAAGAACTCATCCCTTGATTAAGTGCAGCTTCAATAAGATTGCCTTGATCTATCTTTTTCTTGTCATTCTCCATGACAGAACTCATAAGCTTGTTTTCCTTATTCTGCTTTGCAAGCTTGCCAGAAAGCTCTTCTGTTTTCTCAAGATCAGATGGGTGAGGTATTTGGATTTTTTCCTGTTTTATTTTGTTGGCTTCGGGTTGCCGTATGCTAAAGACCATCACCCTTTTGAGTTAAAGAAGAAAAATCAGTAGATTCAGAAAATTCCTTTAATTCCTGCTTGATAAACTCTGAAGGACTCTGAAGATACTGGTAAGATGGCTTAAGTTTTATTCTGTGAGCAATGACTGATTCTATTGCATCATCAATATCCTGTTTTTCAACAGAAGTCTTATGTCTTAATAATGCATTTGTTTGAGCTCTCTCATATAATCCTAGTGTTGCCCTAACTCCTGGAACAATCTCTAATTTGTTATTTTCTCTGAGGTTTCTTACAAACATAATTGTGTAATTAAGAAGATCATCTGGAAACTCAATATCTTGTTTTAGGCCTTTCATCAAAACTATTTGTTTTTCTATTTCAGCTGTTTCAGGATAACTAACATATACGAGATCAAACCTATCCAATAATACATCGCTGAGTTTTTCTGTACTTGAATCTTCTGGATTCATTGTTCCTATGAAAATGAAATCAGCATCCAAATCAACATCATAACTTCCAATAGTTGCTTTTCTTTCCTGGAGAACCTGTAATAGTGCGTTCTGGAGTTTTTCTGGGCACCTGTTCAATTCGTCGAAAAAAAGAATTCCTTGGTTAGCTTTGAATATCTTTCCTGGAGTAAATGCCTCTAAGCTTAAAGGCCCGAATTTCATTGCTTTGATTGGATCAATATCTCCCAGAAGGTCTTCAACTGTTAAATCTGGACTTCCTTGAATCCTGACAAAACGTTCTTCTCCTCTGAGTTTTTTCTTTTCAAGTTTGGTTGGATCAGATTCATCTCTTAATTCAACTTCCCTTTCAGGAAGAAGTTTAGCTATGTTTTTTGCTAAAGTTGTTTTTCCTGTGCCTGGAGGCCCCACAAGAATTATGTGGCGGTTTGCCAGAAAAGCTGATTTTAGTTCGAATTTAACTTTTTCCAAACCTAAAATATCAGTAAAAGGATTGTTGTGAAGCAATTCATGTTTTAGTTCTTCACTTACTTTGTTTTTGTTGTTGTTTGTAGTTTCCATAGGGCATAGTGGAAATAAGAATGAGTATATAAATGTTTGGGTCGTGTTTTCCCAGTGATTTTGTAAATTTTAATAAACCCAGCAAGAATTATAATAATAAAACATCAAGACAATAAATTAAAATATGCACCTTCTTTAGTTTCATAAGCAAATTCTTGTTCAGAAATACAAGCTATTATTTTACTTGGGTCTTTACCACCATAAAAACTAATAGTAAACTCATTTTCATGGATTAGCCCCAAAGTCAGTACAGACATTATGCCCTTAGCACTTATGCCTTCTTCTCCTTCTCTTACCCCTGCATGAGGTATTATTTCTACCTTACCATCATATTCTGAACAAGCTTTCACAATAACAGCAGCTGCCCTTGCATGCAATCCCAATGGATCCTCGATCCTGAATTTGTATTCATTACTTTCTCCTTCGGCAGGATATTTACCACCTAATGCATCTTCTTCTTCAGGAGTGCTTGCATATGAAGGCAGAGGAACTTCTGGGCCTATTTTTTTTGCAAGCTTATCTATTACTTTCTTTGGATCTGATTTGCTTCCATTTATTTTTTTGGCATAAATTATCAATTCCTGCCCTGAAGAAAGCCCATCATCCAATCTCCAACCATCGGGATTTTTTGCATCAGCAATATAATGCTTTTCAAGATTAGCGCCTTCAGCATATGCAATCAGAATATCCAAATCACCATATTTTCCAGATAATTGTGCTAGAACTTCTGGAGCAGAAAAATTCTCTCCAACAATTACTCTTTGATGTTCATAATTCTTTGAAAGTGTGTCCCTTATTATGCCTCCTGCATAAACTCTTTCAAAAAAACCCTTTTGATCATAATCACTGATGCTTTTTTCAAGAATCTTGACATAATCCGATATAGAAAAGCCCTCAAAAAGCACATCACTTGCTTTGTTCTGATTCTTTTCCAAAATACCTGTAAGTTCAGTATGCTTCTCGTTTAATATACTTAATAGTGTTCCTTTCATAATATCCCAACCAAATATCTATTTATAAACAGAATGTTGGGGTTTTCAATCACTTTATAAGCCTTTCGGTTTTTTAACCACCAAGAAGTAGTGTCCGGAACATATAGATTACAAAATTAATTGCATAATGTATAGAACACAACCTGCAACAAAAGGCACAGTTATATTGTCATCAATGACTCTCTTAAGAATCTGGACTTCTATTGCTTCTACAAACATAGCAAACAAAGAAGCTGCCAGAGCATATATAAAAGGTACAAATAAAAATGCAGCAAAAGTACCACAAACTGCTCCTGCTATACTGCCTTCGATCAATTTATCTTGATTCCAAGGGTGTTTTCTTTTGCCAAACTGATATCCTATTATATGGCTTATTGAATCTCCAACAGTTAATATTGCAATAGAAGCAAGAGCGATGTTTTTTTCAAACAAAATAAGAACAATCAAGCACCCAGCTACAAAAAATAATGCGCCTTTGCCTGGAAACTCCCTCATGGTTTCCTCGCGTTCAAAATGCCTCAAGAACCAACTGATCACAGGTATTTCATTTGTCCTAGATAAAATAGAGATAATATAACCTAAAGCAAAAATAACTGCCAATGCTTCTAGTGAGAGTATATCAAAATAGATCAAAATTATTAAAACAGCCCCAAAAATAAGATGAAATATCTGTCTTTTAAATTCTCTTATATTCAATTCCATGATTCTTGCTCCCTTATTTATATCTCAGATCTTATTTCCACTATGCCCTATGGAAACTACAAACAACAACAAAA
>JBHPFW010000013.1:0-40647 GCA_042571645.1 Nanobdellota archaeon | reverse complement strand
CAAATCTTTTGCAATTATTTTTACTTTTCCTTTCAAATGACCTGGAAAGCCTTTTGGCAGGTTGTCAAAACTAGTGTGATTATTACCCCACTTTCCAATATAGACTAATTTACGGATTAACGCTCTGACAATGTCTGCTTCCATAGATATAGGCATCCAAAGCTCATTATAATAACTTCCTCCCAAACATGTCTAGTGAGAAAATTCATATTTTCGGATAATATCATACGAAAAATTTAAATATAAGTTAGGCATTACTAATACTATGACCGAACAAACCATTTTCATCCAAACACTTGGGGACTATCCTCTAATTAGGATACTAAACCATCTCTTGATATTTAGAGAATTTGACTATTCCTTGACAGATATTGCAAAAGAATCAGGAGTAGCATGGTCAACATTAAACTTATTATGGCCTAAGTTAGAAAAAAACCAAATGGTTGAACACACAAGAAATGTTGGCAAGGCAAAAATGTATAGATTAAACACAAAAAACAATACTGTTCAAAATCTAATAAAGTTTGCAGATTCTTTGGTTTGGGAAAAGACTGAAGAAAATCTAAAGATTAAAGTAAAAGCTAAGAATTAATTGAATTAGTTTTATATTATCTACTCAACCAGCACAGCTAACTTACCAGGCATTGCTTGTTTGGCTTTTGCTTCAGAAGAATCCTCTTCCTTAACAATATCTACATCACATTTCAGTTCTTCTTTCATAAATTCTTGGCCTTCTGCCAATGCATTTAACTCAGTAGCTTGATCAGTAACAACTTCTGGCAATAACTGCGAATTTTTCACAATTTTTGTTATTTCCTGGCCGTATTCTTTCAGATCTGTGGCCATAATTGCCTTGATTATCTCTCCAGGGTTTCTGGTTTTATCCATCTGTTCTTTCAAGACTTTAACAAAGTCATATTTCCAGGCTGAGCTGACAAATAATGTAACTTTCTTAAGAACATCAACCTTAGCTAACTCTTTAACCTTCATAATATCAGACAAAGTTTGATGAATCATCTCTTCAGAAGCTTCTGCATCCTCATCTATCTTGCCTTCATCATACTCAGGCCATTTTTGCAAAGAAATCATATCCTTATTGCTTAATTTTTCCCACATTTCTTCTGCAACATGTGGCACAAAAGGACTCACCAACAATGCAAGATTAGAAACTGCTTCCCTATAGACTGTTTCATTAACATCTTTTGCATCTGTATACTTGTAAATTGCATTTGTAAACTCCATTAACTTGCCAATTCCCAAACTTAGCTCAAACCTATCAATATGTTCTGTTACAACCTTAATTGTTTTATGCATTTTAGCAATAATATGTTTGTCTTTGTTGTTTTCTTCTCGTTTTACAAATTCAGGCATCTCTTCAACCAGTCTGAATGCTCTGTTTAAGTATCTAAATGCTCCTTCTACACCAGAATCACTCCAGTCTAATTCTTTTTCTGGCAAAGCAGCAAATAAAATGAATAATCTTGCAGTATCTGCAGAATATTTGTCAATTATCAAGCCAGGATCCACAGTATTGCCTAGACTTTTTGACATTTTTGCGCCATCTTTAATTACCATTCCCTGACATAACAATCTTGTGAATGGTTCGTCAATATTATGCAGCCCTAAATCCCTAGTTGCTTTAGTAAAAAACCTTGCATAAATCAAGTGCATGCAAGCATGCTCAATTCCTCCAATATACTGGTCAACAGGCATCCAATATTTTACAGAATCCTTGGAAAAAGGCAGACTAGATTCTCTAGGTGAACAATATCTTAAGAAATACCAACTGCTATCCACAAAAGTATCCATTGTGTCTGTCTCGCGTTTGCCTTTACCGCCGCATTTTGGGCATTTGCAATTGATAAATCCATCAGAAGTCTCCATTGGATTACCGCCTTTGGAAAAGTCAACATCTTCTGGCAGTTCTACAGGCAGTTCTTCTAATTTTGCACCAACTACTCCGCATTTTTCACAGTAAATTACAGGTATAGGAGTTCCCCAGTACCTTTGCCTACTAACAAGCCAATCTCTTAACTTATAATTGACTGTTCTTTTTCCAAAGCCTTGTTTTTCCATCCATTTTGACATGTCTTCTATGGCATCTCTGTTGTTCATGCCATCAAATTCTCCAGAATTTACCATAACGCCTTCATCAACAAACGCTCTGTTCATCTTTTCTACATCTAAATCAAAGTCATGAGGATTAATTACAATTCTCATGGGTAATTTGTATTTTTTTGCAAACTCAAAATCTCTTTGATCATGTGTTGGAACAGCCATTACTGCTCCTGTGCCGTATTCATACAATGCATAATCAGCCACCCACAAAGGACATTTCTCTCCATTTACTGGATTGATGAAATATTTGCCCAAAAACACGCCATTTTTCTCTTTTCCTTCAGCAGTTCTTTCAATTATGCTTTGTTTTTTTACATTATTGATGAATTCTTTGACTTCTTTTTCTTTGTCTGTGCCTTTTGTCCACTCCAATACTTTAGGATGTTCTATTGCCAGCACTAAATAAGTAATTCCAAAAGCTGTATCTGGTCTTGTGGTGAAAGTTTGAATTTTGTCAATCTTTTTTCCATCTTCGTCCACTATGTCAAACTCAATCATGGTACCATGACTCTTGCCAATCCAATTTTTCTGCATTATTCTTACTCTTTCTGGCCAATTCTCGAGTTTTTCTATGTCATTTAGCAATTCCTCTGCATATTCTGTTATCTTAAAGTACCATTGTTCAAGTTCTTTTTGTTCAACTTCTGTGTCAGAATGCCTCCAGCACTTGCCGTCATGAACCTGTTCATTCGCTAGCACAGTATCACACTTTGGACACCAATTTACTATGCCGGGTTTTCTATAAACCAGGCCTTTTTCAAACAACTTGAGAAAAACCCATTGATTCCATTTGTAATAATTTGGATCATGAGAATAAACCATCCTGTCCCAATCATAACTTAGACCCATTGACATCTGCTGGGCTTTCATCTCTTGAACATTATTGTCTGTCCATTTTCTTGGATCGGCTTTATTTTTTATTGCTGCATTTTCTGCTGGCAAACCAAAACTATCATAACCCATTGGGTAAAGAACATTAAATCCCCTCATTCTTTTATACCTAGCAAATGCATCTCCAATAGAATAATTCCTAACATGACCCATATGTAATTTGCCAGAAGGATAAGGATACATCTCTAAAACATAATATTTTGGTTTGTCTGGATCTTCAGTTACCTTGAATATTCCTGAATCTGCCCATTTCTTTTGCCACTTTTGCTGTATTGCATTAAAGTCCGCCATATTCTCAGGGTGTGTGGAATGTGTTTTTAAAGGTTTTGGGGTGGAAAAGGCAATAAAAAGATATTTCGGGCTATGCCTAAGCAGACCTCTAAGGGCTGCATCAGAGCCGCCAAGAAGTCAAAATGCCGCTATGATTTTTCTTCGAAAAATGCGGCATTTTATTGTATTCTTCGCTATCGCTCATCTCACTTCTGCCCGCCCGCCATCCCCTGATTTAGATGCAGCCCCTTAATTTAACGCCTCCCCTAAATTAGGCGCAGCTCAAGAAAATGAAATAATTATTACTCACTCTTCTTAATATTAGCCAACTTTGGCATATATTTCTTGATGTATTCATCGCTCTGTTTCTTTTCAAAATGCTCAGAGATTATCTTAAACAATTCTTCAACATATTTTCTATTAAATGGCAAGCCGGCTTCAAGATATGCATTTGCAAACATTAATCTGAATTGTTCGATGTCATCAACTTCTTTTTTAGCCAAACCAACGAGCTTTTTTAGTGTATAGTCGCACATAAATCCCTCATTCATCTGGATGACCAATGGCTTTGTCTTGTTAGAATCTGATTTTTGTCTTCTATAAACCTTAAATTTCCCGAGATCAACAAAACAACCAATATCATCAAAGTTCTGAAAGAGCAATCTTCCTTTTTCACAAAAGCCGAGCTGTTTTAGCTCTTCATAAGCAATCCTCTTAATTTTTGAAGAAAATCTATTGCTTGCATATCTCTTCTCAAACTTAACCGCCTTAATATCTGTTAATTTCTCAGGAACAACTATCCTGCCCAGATGCTTTACTAATATCTCTTTGGGTTTAGTAGCAGAACTATAGCCGTGCCTCTTCTTTCTAGGACGGCCTCTTTTCCTTACTCTCTCGCACTTTACCAGTACTGCATATGGTGCTTTGTTCTTGATTTTTGGTCGGATATACATTTTTCAATAATTAGCCTAAAATAGCATAAACTGCCCTTCAAATTCTAGGTTCTCAAGCTTTCTGGAACCCATATGGCTTTTGGCCAGTACATATTTTTATAGTTTTCGGTACTTTAGAATCAATAAGAAATAAAGAATCAATATTCTCAAGCAGTCTAGGCAGAAATAAAAAGATCCATCATATTGTGGGTTTTTACCTAGATCATTTATAAAGGAATAAACACCTTAAACAGAACCCTTAGAAAACAACTAGAAAACACTTAATCAGTCTCCTTTAGAGCCACTAGAAAGCTCTTGCCATTGGCATCTGCATAGTCTATTTTGCCCAAATTCTTAAGCTCCCTAAGATAGGCATAAAAAGACGTCCTACCGCATAGATTCTTTTGTTTTATTATAATATCCTCGATCTCTCCTGTAGAATGCTTGTTCTGATTGATGAGCTCCAAGATCTCATTCATTACAAAATTCTTTCTGTTCGGCCTTACTCTTGCGAGAATTTGCCTTTCAAAACCTGATTGTTCAGGCTCTCGAGAAACTGCAGGTTTTTGCTCTGCAGCAATTGGAGCTTCCCGCTCTATAATAACTGGCGGAGCTTTTTGCTCATTAAGTTTTTGCTCTAGTTCATCAAGCTTTTCATGCAGCCTAGTATTCTGTTTTTTCAAAGAAGTGATTTCTGACTCATAAGTCTTTAGAGAATCATTATGCAGAGTTTGTATTTCAGCAATCTCTTTTCGTAAGGTGTCTTCTTTTGATTTTTGCGCTTCAATACTATTTGAGAAGTGCTTTATCCACTCCCTAAGATTATGAAGCTCTTTTGCAGTCAATTGATGTGAAGTGGCAGTCTCGTGCTTTGTCTTCTCCACCTCTTTTGCAGTAGAAGAATGAAGATCATGCAATTTTGAAGCTTGGGCATCCAAATTAGAAACCTTCCTCGATACATTGCCGTGAGAATTGTGGATGTTCTGCTGCTGCTTGTAAAGATAAGTAATCCATTGCTTTATCTTCTCAGCATCCTCTTCCATGGAACCGTGCTGATACTTCAGATCAATAATGTCTCCTTTGACTTTATTGAAAGCATCAGCTACCCTGATAGAAATTTCGTGAATCTTTGTTATTTCCTTGTCTTTTTTTGGTTTAAGAATTTCCCAAGCCATAATTAACCCCCTTTTCATAATTAGATACATATAGGTTGTTTTTATATTTTACTTTAATGGCAGAGACAAGAAAACAATCAGGGCTTTCAGCAGAGTGCGGGGTGTTGTCAATGTTGCGAGCATCCTTGCATTAACAACTTACAAAGCGGAGGGGGACGTCCCTTACGGGGAGGCGCCGCTCATGAAATATTAGCTTCAAGATGCGAGCCCGACAACACCCCTGAGCTTCAGCGAATCTCTGCTGAAAGCCCGCCTCATACCCCCAAATAAATACATATCCCCACCACTGCGGCAACCCCAAATAGAACCCCTAAAAACCTAGTTCAATCAGGTTCAATCAAGTTCAGTTCAGGTTCAGTTCGGACTAGGTTCGGACTGAACTTGAACCTCTAAACCCCTCTAAACCTCACTTTACTTAATTTGAGTCTTTTGATGGATATATTGTAAGATATTGCATGAATCAGGATATACTGGTATAGCAATACCTCAACCAACCCCTCACTTTGAATTATCAGGTCTAATATCATCATATCAAGAAATATAGTATGTGTGCATTAAACAGGCATTTACACTGCTAAATACTGCTAAAATATCAATAAACTGCTAAATAACCCAAATAAACAAAAGAATCTGCAGAATTGGTGTGAGATGGCTTCTGGAGCCTTCTGAGAGGCATATTCTCAATAATATCAAATTCAGGCATTTCAGACCATATAATGCCCTAGTTCAGTCCAGTTCAGTTCATATTTGAACTGAACTGAACCTAATTGAACTAAACTGAATACGTATTCAGTCTGTATTGAACCTTAACTTAGTCTCACTCAGAATGATATGAACCCAGATATAATCAATAATCCAATCAATAAAATCCATAATCAGAAACCCCCTAATTTCTAGAACAAACCCCTGCCAAAACACTCAATTTGAGAGTAATTATTTTCAATAAGGTAAACAATAATAGCTGAAAATAGCTGAAAATCTATTTTGAATAGACCTAATATCCACTAACAATACTCACTTCCAATATAAATATTTTCTATATAGAAAGTATAAAAGAAACAAATCAGAAAATAAGATGCATAAAAGAAGAAATGAAAAATATCCTGAAAAAAAGCATGAAATATCTGGGTAAAAAAAAGTCCAATAAAGAGACTAATAACAGAGCAAACAAACAAAAAAGAAAGTAAAGCAGAAGAAGATAAACCAGATAAATACCTGCCAATACAAACAAGAAACAACCAAAAATAGCCAAAAAATAGCCTGAATCACCAAAAGTGATTGTTCAGTATAGACCAGATGTATTCAATTGAACTGAACTGAATACAGATTAGACCAGAAAAGTCCCCAGAAAACCCTAAAAACAGCCAAAAATGAGCTAAAATACTGGTTTTGGGGCCTAAAGTGAGAGTTGGTTTATATAGAACCTTCTTGAGCAAGAATCTATGGCCTATGCCAGGCTATAGAAATTAAATAATCAAGGCATTTGGGCAACCAGGACGAGTGCCTACCATTCTTAGATTTAATCTCGCAATCATCATAAAAATGCAAAAACGCATTTTTAGGATGCAAATTGAGCTTTGCTCAATTTAGCATAAGGGATAGATGCAAATGTATACAGAAGATCCTTAGCACTCTAGGCGCATAAAAATCTTTGATTTTTAGCGCATTTGAGCTCTGCTCAAATTGCGCTGGTTGCCCAAATCCCTAAGTAACTAACTAATAAAACAGATATAAAGAACCTATGCAAATCTAATAAGAAATAAAAAAATTAAACTTTCTTAAACTGTGCAGCTGTGTCTATTAACTCAACCTGACCCAGGAATTGAGCTCTGCAGCAATATCTTTCTAAGCCCAAGCTATCAAGAATCTTCTTCAATGATTCTCCTTTAGCTATTCTTTCCTTATATTCTTCCCATAAGTGAGCTATGGGTTTTCCGCATGAAACACATCTTACTGGAATTATCATATTATCAGCTCCATAAAATCTTTAACGATACGATTTCTGGCGTTTTGCGCGAGCCTTGGAATCATTTGGTTTATATCGTTCCTTACGGCGGACATCTGCCACCAACAAAAACCTGTCATAGGCCATAAACTTCTCTTTTATATCATTACCTCCAAAAGCTACAAGTGCTCTGGCTAAAGCCAATCTCGCTGCTTCTGGCCCTGAGCTTTGACCGCCTCCATTGAGGTTTATCTGAACATCAACCTTATTTGCCAGATCACCAACAAGAATCATAGGTTCTAATATTTTCATCCTTGCCAAAGCTGGCTTGAATATCTCAATTCTCTGACCATTAACTCTTATCATACCTTTTCCTGGTTTTAAGGTGGCTCTAGCTATTGCTCTCTTTCTTTTTCCCGAGGTATTTATCACATTACTTTTTGCTGCTGACATTTTTATATCACATCACTCATGAATCTTGATCTTTTCCACCAATCAATTTGGATACATCTCCCAATTTAAGGTATTTGAGGTTTGGTAGTTTTGAATAATTTGCTGATTTTAATGTATCTGCTTTTTTACCTTCTAATTCATTAGGCACAGCATTATAACACATAACTCTTTTGTATGCTTCTACTCCTTTTGGTTGTTTATACGGAAGCATTCCCCTTATTGTTCTTCTTAACAATCTATCTGCTCTTCTGTGTAAAAAAGGGCCTTTTTTGGGTACACCCATCTGATATTTTCTGAAGTATTTTGCAACTATCTCTTGTTTTTTTCCTGAAACAACTGCCTTTTCACAATTAACTATGTCAACCTTCTCTCCTAGTAAAGCTTTTTTTGCTGCAAAACTTGAAAGTCTTCCAACCATGAGGTCTGTTGCATCAATTATCATTATAATCACATTTAGTTTCTATTTTTTAACCCATTATTCTGGTTTTTTGTCCTTTTGGATTTTCTTTTATGAAATCACTGATCAATATTGCTTTTGATTTTGAGTTTTTAATCTTTGATTCTGCTTCTTTTGAAAATTGCCAGGCAACTATGCTGACAGGATGTTCAAGAGTTCCTGAAGCTAACACTTTTCCTGGCACAAGTACAGTTTCATTTTCTTTTGAATGGGCATTTATTCTGCTAAGGTTGACAGATCTCCTTTGTCTTGTTGATCTTTCAAGTTCATTTGCCACTCTTTTCCAGATTGGAGCTTCTTGTTTTGCAGAGAGTTGTCTAAGTTGAACTATGAAATCCTTTAAATGTTCATTTGTTGGACCTGTTCTCTTTGCCATTTTTATGTTCACTTTGTTTGGTTCGTTCGTATTCAATTGAACTATACTGAACCTGTATTGAATGAATACAAGTGCGGGGAACGGGGTTTGAACCCGCGCAGGCACTAAGCCACTAGGCCTTTGCAAGCATAAGCTTTCCTCAACCTAGCCCGTTTGTTCCAGATGGGAACATCATAAATGTCCCATTTCTGTTTGACCACTCCGGCATCCCCGCGCAAGGGATTAACCTTTAATCTTTAATGCTTTTAGCAAAATCCTCAAACTTGGATTCAAGGATTTTGGATGCCTCAGTTAGTATCTCTTTAGGGCTTAACTGACCCCAAGATTCTATGTTGAATATAAATGATGTTGGATCATACTCTATCTTAACTATATCATCGCATACTCCACTACAAACATCAACCATATTATTCTCTATTATTTTTTCCTTATCTATCTTACCATCCTTGCCAAATATCTGCGAAGGATATTTTTTCTTAAACTCATCAAATTTTGAGCTTTTGTTATTGACTGTGATTTTTGGCTTGTAATTATACCACACTAAACCCGGAGCCCATTTCATGTGCTCTTTGCCTTTGCCCAAAACAGCAACTACCTCTAATTCAAGTTCCTGGTTTTTCAATAATTTTGTGATTGGAACATCTGGAAAAACTGGCACAACCTTTGGATCTTTTGACTTCATCTCAGATGCAAGTACAATGCACGGTCCTGTTGCTTTAAGTGTTAATACAACAGTGCACTTTGCATTTCTTTCTTCAAGATCTGCTTCAGATTTTGGAAGTTCATAGCCTTTTAGGTCTGTTTTTAGCGGTATTAAACCAAGTCTGTGAGCAATCATCTCATCATAAAGGATTGATGAATTCTTTCTTATCTCAACATCCTCGATAGCCATCACAGGCACTTCTTCCATAATAGTTCTTCTTAGTGCATTAACAAAGGCAGGTATTGACTTTTTTATCAAAAGTGAGAGTTTGCCTTTTTTCTTTTCTTCTTTTAATATTTCGATTTCCATCTTTGATCAAGCCCTCTTTTTATGCACTTATACTCTCCTTCCTCTTTTGCCGCCTTTTTTCCTGCAAGAATCATGAGGCATCGGAGTTACATCTTCTATTAATCCCATTCTTAATCCTGTTCTGGATAATGCTCTTACTGCTGCTTGAGCACCCGGCCCAGGATTACTTGGACCATTATGGCCACCAGGAGCTTTTATTCTAACATGAATTCCTAAAATTCCTTTTTCCATTGCAAGTTCTGCTGCTTTTTTTGCTGCAATCATTGCTGCAGTTGGGGAAGATTCCATTCTATGGCTTTTAACTACTTGCCCGCCAGAAGTTCTTGCTATGCTTTCTGTGCCTGTTATATCTGTTATATGAATGATCGTGTCATTATAGGATGAATAGATGTGAGCGACACCCCACCTAAAATCTCTTCTCCTTGCACTATCCTGTTGAAAAGGTTGCCTGAATGATCTGCCTGAATTTCTTTGAAACCTTGGAGGCGGTCTACTCTGAGACTGCTGACCAGATGACGGCCTAGTTGGATTTTCTTTTGAAGTTTCCTTCTGGACTTTTTGTGGTTCTTGTCTAGGTTTTTCTTCAGCCATATTCACACCTTATGATTTTCCTGTAACCTGTTCTTCAACAGCTTCTATTTCTTCTGCTTTAAGAGCAATATCCTCTGCTTCTTCACTTTTAGTGGTTTCTTTCTTTTTTTCTTTCTTTTCCACTACTGCTCTTTCTGGATGTTCATCAAAAGCCAAAGAAGAGTTTGGAACAAACACAACATCTACTTCTTCAGCAACTTTAACTAAGTATGAAGGGACATTAATTTTCTTCTCCCCAACTTTGATATGATTATGAACTATGAATTGTCTTGCCTGACTCACAGATCTTGCCAAACCTTTCCTGAAGACTATTGACTGGAGCCTTCTTTCAAGAACATTCTTAGTAGTTAATGCCAAAGCATCCTCTAACTGAGAGTCCGTGCCTAAAAGCCCTAATCTTTTCATTCTTTCAAAAAGATCTTTTTTTTCTTTTTCTGATTGAACTGTATCAACTCGGTTCAAAGCTTTAACACGTTGAGCAAAATGTTTTGCTACAGAAGCCATTTTCCATAACTCTTTTTTGTTTTTCATACCGTACTCTTTTAATAGAACCTTATCTTCTTCTATCTTTTCCTTAATCCACGGATGATTTGGAGTGGAAAATTTCTTTTTTGGTTTTCTTGGATCTCCCATGTTATTTACCTTAAAAAATGGGGCTCAAAAATCAACGATTTTTGTTGTCCCATGTGCTTTACCTTTGAAAGTGAGTATTATTTTTTGAAAGTGAGTGTTAGTTGTTTATACTCTTCCGCCTTTACCGCCCTTTCTCTTTACACCTAAGCTGCCTTTGCCTTTGTTTCTTCTAAAGTTTGATTTTGTTTTTTGGCCTCTTACTGTCAGACCCCATTGATGTCTTAAGCCTCTGTAGCTTTTAATCATCTTAAGACGTTTAAGATCATTATCTTTAGTAAAGTCAAGATCTGAAGTGAGCAAATGTTTATCTTCTCCTGATTCATAGTCTTTTCTTCTATTCATAAGCCAGATTGGAAGATTGTACTTTGCAGGATTCATTAGAACATCCTCAAGTTTGGCTACATCCTCATCAGAAAGATGTCCTGCTTTTTTGTCTTTAGCAATGCCTGCTGTATTGCAGATAATACTGGCAAGAGAATAACCAACTCCCTTAATCTTCCATAGAGCTCTTTCTATGCCTTTATTACCATCTAGATCAGTATTTACAACTCTTATGATGTGTTTAAAGTCTTGTTGTTCATCTGCCATTATTTTAACACCGTTTTAACCTGGAAAATCACAGAAATAGCCTATTTAGCCTTCTGTGATGTCACAGGAACAAGTTAACCTGCTGATTTTGTTTCAAAGCCAGTATAGGCCTGACATCATCAGTTTTTGATAGATCAAGGGATTAAAGGGGGTTTTATAAAGCTTACGACTGATCACATAAAGAGCTATTATGATATTAAATACTACCTGATAAGAAAGTGAGAGTTTCTTTAAAATCTTTAAAATAAAGGGCGGCCGCTGGGACTTCCATACTCACACAAAAGTGAGAGTTATTTGAACCCAGCCCGAGGGATATCTATCAAACCCATTATTAGCAATATTGACCACAGTCCCTAATGCTAACCGAACTACACTACGGCCGCCATGATGAGTAGAATGTCTCAAATGGCTCTAAAGTGAGCTTAAAGTGTTAGAAATAGGTTTATAAAGGTTTTGGCCTTATTGGCTATGTAGAAAATCTTTGCTTCGCAAGTTACTGCCGGCTTCACCTGTACCATACAAATATTGTATTATCGGGCATCCCCGGATGGGGCTTCCCCCTACCCTCATACAACATATTTTTTGAGTAGGTTCAGAAATTGGCAGTAACTTCGATTTTCTACATAACCAGCCTTATGATTCAAAGTGAGGCTTGAGGAATAACTGTAGGAGAAGGTGTTGTAGGAATATTCGTAGGTGTTTCAGGAGGAATACTAGGTCCTGAAGAAGGCGGTTTAGGTGATTTTGGAGATCCTTGATCCTGTTGTGATTTATGACGCATAGTCTTAAGTCTGCCAATCCCATAAGGAGCCATAAATCCAATAACATACACTACACTAATAGTCATGTAATTATGGGCCAACTCTAAGCGAATTATATCATCTATTATTCTAGCCATATAAAGTATAAAAAAAACATTTATGAACGCCATTGCAGGCAGAAAAACACTGACTACTACATGATGCTTTATATCGAGAAATTCTATGTCTTTCAATAATACCTCGAATAATGTGCCTGAAACTCCTGCCAAGACAGCTATAAAAAAATACAAAACTAATTTGTCAGTTACTATGAATAAAGGCAGCAGTATTAATGAAGCAACAAAATTTGCTAATATTGCTACAAAAAGAGCTACCCAATATAGAAAAGGAGCTAATGCTCCTAATGCATGACCTGGATGATTTTGCTGATGTCTGTCATTTAATATGCCTATTGTTTGATTTATTTCTGCCTGTGACCAACCCTTCTGCTGAAGCTTATATTGGAGATTTTCTGTCATAAGTTACTTTTCTGGAACGAGTATTTTTATTGATTGTTATTTTTAAGCAGATTTAAACCAGAAATTGCCTAAAATTCCAGTAATTTCTCTGCAAGATTCCTAAAGGCAGAAGCAGATGTAGAATTAGCATGAGTAAAAACAAGTGGATGTTTTAGAGCCAAAGCTCTTCTGGCAAGCGAATCATCTGGTATAGAACATAGTACTGGATTTTCAAGTATAGCCTCTATATTCTCTTTTGGCATGTCTGAATTATCAAGTCTTAATTTGTTAACAACAACACCATTAATCTTGCAACCCAGTTCATCAGCTGTTTTTATTGTTCTTAAAGCCCCTAAAACAGAGGGCATCTCTGGCTCAGTAACCACAAGCAAATTAGCTGAAGATCTCAACACAGTCTGTGTTACAGCATCAAGACCTGGAGCAGTGTCTATTATGACAAAGTCTGATGTTCCATGAAGTGCTGAAATAGAATCCTCTAATCTAGAAGATATATCCTTTGGTTTAAGACCTTTAAACTCCTCTACTGCAAGATTAGACGGTATAATTTTAAGTCCTGAGCCATGCAAATATGCTGTTTTTGTTATATGCTCTCTTCTATGCATAGCATCATTGAGTGTTTTTGGAAGTTTTGGACTGCCAAGATGAACAGCAATACTGGGATTAGAGAAATTCGCCTCTAGAAGCACTACCTGCCGTCCCATATTTACTAGAGTTGTTGCCAGATTCAGTGCTACTGTTGTTTTCCCACACCCGCCTTTTGTAGAAGCTACTGCAATGAACTTCGTCATAGAAAAACAATGAAAAGGATATGCTTTTTATAGTTTATGACTAGACTTACGAAATTGTCAGTTTTCTTCAGGCTCACCAATAACAATAGGGTATATCTTGCCAAACATTTCTTTTGTATCTTTGTAATATTCTGTTACTAAATCTATATTAACATCAAATGGCCCTTCTGCTAGCTGCACAGTCATTGTGACGTGCCTTCTGAATTCTCTTGCTCTGGTGAATTTTTCTTTGTTAATTCTTCTCAATAAAAGATAGAAATCAATTAATTTTTTCACAGTATCATCATCATAATGTTCTTTGACTAGTTCTGTTTTCAATAATGGCTGAGCAGGTATTTCCACTATCTTCTGCTCTTGCTCAAGTTTTTTCAATAAAGCCATTAAAGAAAAATCAATTGCATTTATCAGCCGTTCTATGATGCTTTTAAAAATATCGCAAGTCCTTGTATATTTCAGGCTTACAAAGATCAAATGATCAACTCTTTTCATTTCCTCTTTTGAAGATCTTATTGCTTCTTCCATCATATCTCAGTTTTGTATGTTTTTAATACTAAATCAACATCATCTATAAATAATTTTGCAATGGAAAATATGTTTTTTAGTTTATTTTGGGTTAATTTTTCCATTGAATATTCTTCATCACAGATTACAAAATGTTTTTTTCTTGCAAATTCCATTGGACTGTCTTTGTGATATTTTAATAAATTATTAAGATCCTGAATAATTTTCACATAATTTTTGTCAAAGCTATTTTTTTGTGCTATTTCTTTGAATATTTCCAGTTTATAATGAAATGTTTCTTGATATGGTGGTATGCGTTTGAATATTCTTTCATACATCAACAATGCATCCATACCAGAATTAACTGCATTGCATAGATTATGCAGAACCCCCAATAGTATTTTAGTATCCTTTAGAACAGGAAAACTCTGTGTTAATAGGTGATCCCCCACCCTCAACTCCTTCTGGGCCTTATGCAGCAAATCCTCATATTCTCTCATTTAAGATATGTGTAGGTTTAGCAAGTATTTAAAGGTTTTTGAGAAAATAGGAGAAAAGGGTTAAAAACAATTTAATCTATATACTTTAGAGCTGGAAAAAATAATAAAGAAAAGATCACCAACCATGAATTTCTTTATTTTCCTCATATGATGTCCTTTTCCAAGTATTAGTATTAGTACATTTCAAAGCAAAACCATTACTGCCTTCTCCTTTCATAATACCCTCTGGAACAAAGAAATATTTACCCTTATATAAATCAGGACATTTTAATTCTATAATACCTCTTGAAGTGCAAACACAATCTGTTTCACAATAAGATGAACCCCATGAATTAACCCACGAAGGCGAACACTCGGCACGAACTTGTTCATTTTCGGTATCTCGGGGCAAAAGGTCTAACCAAGTTTCTGCATGAGACATTCCTTCATACTCATTTGTGTAAAGAGTGATAGAACCTCTTTGAATTGTAGTTAAAGTACCCATATATTCTCCTGGAAGTCTAGCTTCTTCCTCTGCAATTGGTTGTTGAACAACAGATTCTGTTACACAAGCTCCATCGCTACATACTAAATCTTCCGGGCAAGGACCTGAATTAATGTGTACATAATCATATACCTCATCATATTCTTCGGCACAATTCATTTGTTGAAGGCCATTAGGTTCCTGACAGTAATCAGATATTTGGACATATCTCAATTTCACAGATAGTTCCTCATCATCAGGATTTTTCTTGGAGAACTCAAGAACTTTCATTACACCTCCGACTGGATTGAGAATGGTATCCCCAACTTTTACTCTCACTGAACCTTCATAAGAAGGATGCAAATAAGCACCAGCAATTATTGCCTCATCACCTATAATCTCTGTTCCATATTGTGATAGATAAGTAATATGTTTTCCAGAGAGTATTTTAACAGTTCCTTTTTTTGATATGTTGTTATCTGGATCATCATCTGTGCATTTTATTTTAGGTGCATCCTCTTCAGCAATTGGAACAAGAGTTTCTCCACGCACACAAGCACCTGCATTCTTAGAGCAGGTATAACCAGGACCGCAATCGACATTCTCAAAATATATCATTGCATAGCCTTCTTTTTGATAACAAACTAATTCCAGCATTAAAGTCCCATCGTGATAATGGCATCTATCCTCTGATTCACCATCCCAGAACTTTCCGTCCTCATTGATAGCAGTGAGTGTCCCTCTCTTTCTGTAATCAGGGTTGTTGTCTGTTTTTGTACAAGTCTGAACACGATAATAACTGCTATTTTCAATCTTTGGTTCGAATACAGGAGCGACCATTAAAGGAGGTAAGGATGTATCTGCACCAGAAATATCAATCCAATTATCATTAACACATTTTTCTGCACCATAATAATATTCTCCCTTTGGTTTACTAAGTCTGAAGGTTTTTTCTACACAAGGTTCTTCCTCTGTTGCTATTTCTAATAGTCCTACAGTTTCTTTTGTACAATCATCATACCTCAATAATTTATCTGATACTGCATCAGAATAATACCATCCTTCACTCTCTGTGCCGCCAAATTTACATACTGGCCTGCCATATTTTGGATTGTAACACAATGGCACATGTATCATTGTTGGTATAAATCCTGAAAGACCTTTACAACATTTTAAGTCTTTGGTTGCAAATTCTCCTTCTTTTGCGCAGCTTGGCTTTTTGCCGCATACTCTTGTATAATAATCAGTTTTGCAATAATTCGCATTTAAGTCCTTGCACTTCTCAGTCAACCAATTACAATAACGAGTTGGAGCCATGCCTGTTAAATCAGATTCAGAAAGTTCTCCTGTCTGCAATGCTTCTTGTTCTAATTCTACTATTTCCGATTCTGTCAGTTCTTGTTGAGAAACTTCTTGAGTACAAGTACTTCCAAAAGCCATGAAAAGTATTCCGACAACCGCAAATACTCCAACAATTGCTAATAATAATGAAGAATCAGAAGGATGATGTTTATCAGTCATTTTTATGCCTCTTTTTTGGTTTTTAATGAATTTAAGGGATTTTAAGCTATTTCTGGAATTATCATTTAAAAAGTTTGTTTAGAAATAAATGGAAAATACGAAATATTATTCCTGCAATTTCAAAATGGCTTCTGCTAAATCGCCATTTGTTTCTTCAAGAACTTCTTTGGCTTTTTCTTTATCAACTTTAGCTTGTTCCATTACTGTTTTAACATCATCTTCAGAAATTTCTATTTTTTCTACTTGTTTTTCTCTTTCTTCTATCTGACCAGTAATCTGCAAAGTATCTTGACCCATCATATTTACTTTAGCAACCTGAGGATTTAGAACAACAATATCTTTATCAGCAGTTTTGATAATAACTTCTGTTGCAGGTATCTCAGTTTGGGACATACCCATTTTGCGCATTGCGGCCTTTAGTTGCCTTGGATTCATACCTGGTATCATTTTAAGATCAAAAAGAAGGAAATATAGGCTGTATAAAAATATTTCTATACAGTTTCCCAGTGGACAGATGTGGTCAAGAAGTATTTAAAGGCTTAATTCCTTCTAATTCTTTGATTTCAGCCATTAAATCACGTATTCAAAGCTCAATTATTTGATTATGATTTTGCAATAATGTCGCTAAAATCATATCTATAATCTCGCTCAAAGTCATCTGGTGATTAAAATATCTTCAAAGATACAAAGAATAGAAAGCGAAGAAATCGCTAATGGATCTGCTATAGACCTTATTAATGAGTTAACCGAAGAACTTATTGATATATCTCAATTAAAAAGAGAAAAATATCCTTTTAGAAAAGAATATTCCGATAAGCTTATTAATAAAATTAAAGCAAAAACCGGAAAATCTCTTATTTCCTTAGAAGATTTATCTGGGCCGTGGATTTTAAAATTTAATGAAACTGGTTGTAAAATTTTGACAAACTTGATGATGTTCATTAAAGAAAAATATGGAATAGACAGAACATTAAGAAAAGACGGAGTAAACTTTTACTTAATTAATGACTCCATCATAAAAGGTAATTGTTCTTTAACTGTTGATACAATAAGAAAATATTTCAAATTTCTACAAAAACAGAAAATAAATATTTCTGGTATGAATGACATTCACAAAAGAGCTATCCAAATCAAAACCAGTATTAAATCAAAACCCATCAAAATAAATGGCTTGCCAATTAATATGAAAGATGAAAAATGGGCTTTGATATTCGGAATTATTTTAGATACTCATCTAAGAAAGTTTGAATTCGTTGCAGAAGATAGAGATTTTGCTCAACAGGTAAGATTATCATTTAGAGAAGTTGGTATTGAACCTTATTTTCAGAACAAAGGAAATCTTACTAAAATTAAAGGTCATTCAATTATTAGCCATTTAATAAATTTCGGAGGTATTGAAACAAATAAGAAGCAATTAATCGCTAATAATCATCTGCCTTCTTGGATGTTTTTGTGTTCTAAAAAATACCATGGAATTCTACTAAGTAAATTTATCGATACAGAAGGATATGTTCCTAAAGGCAAGAATGGTGTAAGGATAGCTCAGTCATCATTTATTGAGATTAATGAACCGGAAAGACAATTTGTATTGACAAACTCTAAAACAAACTTCATTAAACCAGTTAATGTAGCATCCCAATCAATAGTATTCTCAAAACTAAACAAAATTCTCAAAGAAAAAGTATTATCAAATCCGCCATTAATTCTTGTATCTTCTCAGTTACTTTTAAGAAAATATAAAATAAATTCCACAGTTTATCCAATACATTTATACATATCATCCAATAATATAGCATCAGCCGGATGGCATTTAGCTATTTTTGGTTTTAATAACTTAAAAAACTTAAATGATTTATGCGGAAAGTATCTTTCTATAAAATATAAGAAAGATGCTCTTAAAAACATTCTAGAGCAACAAAAATCTGAATGTTTACCTCTTGGGCTTAGAATTAATTATTATCTAGCAAATGCTAAGCAAATTCAAAATGCTAAAGGTTATTTTACAACAAAAGATCTTATTAAGGTTACAAATAAAAAGAAGAAGACTGTTTATAACACTGTAGGATATCTGGCTAAACTAAAGCTTATAAAAACAATAGATAAAGTAAACAGCAGTAAATTCTGGGTTCTTACTGAAAAATCTCATAAAATTCTAGAAAAAACATGTAATAATAAAGAACAATTTGATCATCTATTTAGATAGGAAAAGTCAGAATTTATCAGAAAAGGCTCTGATCACCCTAATCCTAATAGACTGGCACCCTGCCAATGCAGAAATAATTCAAGAAGAATCACCACAAGTATTGCTGCAATAACTACTCCTGGCTTAAACTCTATCTTGCTTTTATATTCATCAAAATACCTTACCAAGCCCCCCATACCTTGAGGCATATGTACTTTGTCCTTTGCCATATTTTCACCTTTAGAGGCAAAGCTCAAAAATCATAGATTTTTGTTGTTTTGCCATAATTCAAGGGGTAGAATAGTTGCTTTATATACTTTACGGCTAAAAATTGAGAAGAAACAGTATAGAACTATTCAAGGCAAACAAACACCCTCCTGACAACCATTTGGACAGTCAATATATTCAACCCTTCCATATTTGTGTATTATGTAGTATGATATTTCAGTTGTTCTCTGATCAAAACTGTTTGTTTTGACTATTACATCATCATATTCCTTGTATTCGCCAACAGACATATTAAGATCCACTGAATCTATATTTATTGTGAACTCTGTTGAATTAGAACCTCGTCTGGCAATAAAATCATGTCCAAAAATTGAGTAAGTAACGTCTTCTATCTTGACAACATGTGTGAAAAACAAGTCTAATGGCCAAGTACCTGATACATCACTGATTTCATAAGGTATGTCTGAGCATGTTGTTTCAAGCAATAAATTAGTGGCACTAAAATGACATCTGTCTTCTATATTCAACACATTACCTTTGATACTGGATTCGTTTCCACCATCAGAATCTGTGCAAACAGAGGTATTATCTGTGAATTGCACACCACAACTTGTGCCATTACAACCTTCAACACCATAATCAATTAAGGTTATTGGCTGTCCAAATTCATCTAATCTTTCCAACAAATCTGTTATGCTAGTACCTGGGAAACCTGATGAAGCAGGAACATATTCAAAATAAAGAATGAGTGCCTCATCATCAGTTTGAAGATCTGCTTTGATTATGTAAGCATTGTTCTCAACAGCGAGGTTTTGATTAGAAACATAATCTTGGTAAGCTGTGCCAACAATTTGGAATTTAGCATCTACTTCATCAAAAGAAGAGGACCATTTTGAAGTCCATTGCTTGCCAACATATAATGGGAAATTCAGAAAATCAATCTCATCAACATCAATCTGGCCGTCTTCTGTTACATCAAGAACTTTCAAATGATCTGTTGTGAGGTAATAGGTTATTGTATCATTTACAGAAGAATAATAATTATCCTCTATGGTCTCAACTTCATAAACTTCTCGGCCTTTGTACATTTTCTTGTCAACTATTTTTGTAAAATGTATTATCCTTCCATTTGAAGATTCAGATTTCCAATATGTGCCTATTTCATATTGCGGTACTTGAGTAGTTCCTGTCTGAGGTGTTGGTTGTATCATTGGAATACATGCAGAAACATTTGAAGATGCATCAATCCAGTTTCCTGAAGCGCATTTTTCTGCTCCAAAATAATCAGCTCCAACATTATTGGCCAATCTGTAAGTATTCTCTGTACAACCTACTCCTTGACACATAAAACAATAATAATCTCCTTTAGAATTGCAGACACTTGACATTATTGTGTAGTTTCCTACACTATTGCATTGAGTTTGAAAATCATCAAGATCTCCACAGGAATAATCCTGACCAAGTTGATCCTGGCACTTAACAATTTGTCCTTGATAACAATCCTCATATTTCAATAATTTTCCTGAATCTGGGTGGAACCATCCTTCTGCTCTTGTGCCTATGTTCATGCACTTTGGAGTTCCTTTTTCAGAATAATAACACAATAAACCGTTAGTTGTGGTTATGACTGAAAGCCCGGTACAGCAACTGCCGCCTGTAGAAACATATTCTCCTTCATTTGCACATACAATATCCTCTCCAAGATTCATAGTCAATGATTCAATAGCACCAGGAGAAAGTGTCTTGAAAATGGTGAAAGGACTATAACCTTCTTTTGTGGCAGTGATATTATATGTTTTGCCTGTTTCTGGAGGCAGTAAATCTCTAATAACCAAAACCCCTGCATCACTAGTAGAACCAAAACTCATTGCTGTAGTGCCTTTATACACTCCATCAACAAAAACCTTAGCACCAGCAGGCTGGCTTGTTACTTTGACTAATGCTTCTTTTTGCAGGAATCTCTGAGCCATTCCTGCTAAATTCCCTGGAACATCTCCAACAGAACAAACTCCTGTCCCACAATCCCCTGATCTCAATCCAAACATGACCAATGCAACTATTAGAACTATAGCAACAATAATCAACAGCACAAAAGTATTGCTGCTGAAAAAATCTCTGTTTTCCTTAACTTTATGAGCCTTCATCTTATAATACTGCCTTATTATATACTTTATTTATAAATGTTTTTTTTGAAATAGAGAAAAAGAGAAAGAAAAAGAAATTAAAAAAAATTAAGTCCAATTGCCTGTGCTATTTGTTCCATTACCAGGTGGAAGTACTGGATTAGGATTACATATTCCGCCAGAACAACCCCAAGAACAAAGTCCTCTAGTTTGTTCACAAGAAGCAAATGTAGTTACCCTATAATCTCCCTCACAATGCCTTTCAAATTCACAAGGTATTGTACATTTACCTAAATTACACTGACTTCCTGTACCAATTGCCTGACTGCATGTCACAAACTCTGTCTTAACATGACCATCAATGTTACAGTAATTCTCTATTAGATATGCAGAAGGATTAATCTCTGCAGGATTACTATAACTTACTCTACAATAATCAGATCTATTATTAATTAAAACACCTGACGAAGTTGGCCCTGTAATTGCTCCTTTCACCATATAGTTCTGCCCGCCATCAGTATCAACACAAGGTGCAGGTGGAGGTGGCATCATAGTACAACTAGTAGTATCTAGTGTACAGTTTTGAGAACAGGTTAAAGTGCCAGCATCATAGCCAAAAGAACTGCAACTCATACCATTAAGATCAGCACCATCACAATCTTCAGTCTTCTGATTGACAATTCCATCGCCGCAAAAAGGCGCAGTGGGAATAGGCTCAGGTGGAGGAGGAGTAGGTGGCAGTGGTACAGCACACATTCTTCCTACTTTACTACAAGTTCCCCCTAATTCTTCACAATCTATTGCTTCCGCTCTCCTTATATTACCATCACAATATCTCTCTCTCAAAATATTAGTATCCTTATAGCAGTATTGATCTGGTAGATTTCTTTCAATCAACTGACCTGCAGCTGTTTCATAAGCAAAATATATAGTGCCTACTGTATTAGGAGATATACCGCCATCACTATCACTGCAATTCAACCATTCATCTCCTGCAGCCATTCCTGCTAAATCATCTGATACTTCATCAGTTACAAGTTCTACTGGTTCTATTCCTATTGCTTGTCTACAATTGCTGCTTCCTAGAACCATTATGACTATTCCTGCAATTGCAAATATTGCTACTATTGACAACAGACTAAAGTTGTCTTTTGACACTTTTTCACTCATTTTCATACCTCCTTTAGGGCTCTCTTTCCCCCTCAGGAGCCAAAGCAGAATTAACACAAATGCTTAAACTCCCAACCAAAAAGCCAGTTTTTGATTGAATATCCGTAATTTAGCTTATTTTGACACTCTTCATTTATAAATGTTTTTTTTTTTGAAGGTCAAAAACCGTAATTACCTTATATAACACTCACAGACATCTGCTCCTGGTTGTATTGAGTGTACTGATTTGACATCAAGCACACCAATCCTTAAACCATTGATTTTCCTTTCTTTGCCTTTATCAACCACTATAATCTCCCCATTTACATCAAAAACACAGGATTGGCTGTCTGAAGTGACATCCACTAGTGTTATTTTGTATGACAAATCTGGAATTTTCTGGATTGTTTCATTTTTTCCAAGCAAAACAGTCTCCATAGAATAATTTTTAGTAGCTTCCTCAGTAACAACTAAATCCATTATCTCAACTTTAGCTGGCTTAGTTACAATTATTTCAGGTTCTGGCCTAACAGAATTATTAAATGTTAAAACCATTATGACTATTCCAGCTATTGCAAATATTGCAACAATAGCTAATAGAGTAAAATTATCCTTTTCCATGAAAAATCAGTATTAAACTACTGTTTCAATTACTGCTGCTAACACAACTAAAGCAACTCCTAGAGCCAATAATATCAATGCATCAGTTATGATATGGTGAAATTTCTCAGAAAACAATTTTTCCCTTAATACTGCTTTTGATACTACTCCGCCAACAACTGCTGCTGAGAAATAGCTTGCAACTTCTGTAAACATATGCGGCAAAGCAGGTATAATAATTACAAAAAACTGAGTAAATGGACTTCCACCAACAAAGCCTGCAGCATCTTTTGCATAATGCGCAAAGATTACACCCCATGCAGAAGCATTCCATGTTATGAATATGACTGAACCTGCACCATAAACTAATGATAGTATAAAGCAAACAAACAAAACCAGGAGATTGTTTAGCAGTATCTTAGTGAAAAACGCACTACTAAATGCTCCGCCTGTTAAACCTGCAACCTTTAATTGCGGTGCAAAAAGTTTTAATGAAGTTGTCATTGGCACAAATAAATTTACCAAAGCAAATGAAAAAAAGATTCCTAAAAACAAAAAGAAATAAATCTCAAAAACATCTTTGTGGTCTTTGAATAATAATCTTATAGATAATTTCTTTTCTCTTATCTCCAAATTCTCCTCAATAAGCAGTAATTTGTTCAAAGTCGGAACAATCAACAAAGAAGTGAATGCCACAGCCATTATACCTGCACTGCTTGGAAAGATTAACTTAGCACTCAATATACCAATCAATGAATAACAGAATCCCAAGAATAATGCAAAATACCTCTTTCTCTCCAACCAGTTTACATTAATTAACTGCTCAAATACCATTAAAATACCTCTTTTTGATTAAATTACATTGATTAGTTTATATTAATTGTGGAAGAAAAGAGAAAAAAAGAAATTAAAAAAAATTAATTCTTGCTCAACTAACTTAATGTCATGGTTTTGTAAGTGGTGTTTCCTGGCTCAATCTTAAAATTTCCAGAAGCAATACTCGTGCCATTTCTCACCTGGATGCCATACCACTTAGATGGTGTGTTGCCAGTAAATGCTGGTAAGTTTATATTGGCTGAACCCGTTCCAGTTCCTGCACCAGAACTAGTGAAAACTCCTGCTGAGACATACTTTTTTTGTACATTCGATGCCCAAAGATCTTTAATATTGATTGTTGCACCGCCTGGATGTGTGGTTAGATTCAGTGTTCCGTTCTCAAAAACTGACGAAGATGCCATAGTTTTATTTCCAGCAACTAAATAGCCAACTTTTTCTGTTGTGTGTGCTACTTCTGTATCTCTAGATGTTTCCTCTTGAATCTTTAACTGTATTGAATCCGTATTAAAGTTTCTGTATCTCAAATCTGCTGTATCTCCACCGTATATTGACTGCATATCTGCAATAACTGCAGAAACACTATCAAATCCTGGATAGTCTAAGGTATACCAATTACTGTTTACAACTCTACCCGTATTTCCAACCATATATGATCTAGAACCATTTCTGTATTCTCCTAGTTGTAGAGCAATATAAGCAACATTTTGATAAGGAAGCACGCCATTGTGAAAGGTGTTATTTTCTTCCTGTTGTACCTTAATTGAAAATCCAGTGGTATCTATATTGCTAAATCTTGTAGTTAGAGGCACAGGATCAGTTAAATCAACAATAGATGCAAAGACAACAGGTTTGCTGTTAAATGTTGTGCCGAAATTTCTTCTTGCAAATACATCATTTGCTGTGGTAATTCCTGCTTTTATTTTCTTGCCATCCTTTGTATAATCTCCCGCTTCTACAACCATATAAAAGACATTTTCTTTAGCGTGATATCCATCTAAATCATACCATTCTTCCATTCTAACAGAAAAACCATTAGAAGTAACACTTTTTATTCTTGCGTGAGCTGGTTGAGCTCCTGCATAAGATATTGGTTTTGCTATGACAATAGGATTAGAGTACCACCGATTAAAATGAACTCTAGTAAAATCGTGGTTAACTTCATTCACAATACCTACTTCGCCAATACCAAAGAAGTCCTCGCCATTAGAATAAATTGTTTTGACTGGTGTCTGGTTCGCATAAACCGCATAATTGTATGCCATTCCTGCTAAATCTCCTGTATCTTCTTCGCCAAGAATCTCTACTGATGCTTTAGGTTCTATTCCTATTGCTTGTCTACAATTACTGCTTCCAAGAACCATTATGACTATTCCTGCAATTGCAAATATTGCTACTATTGACAACAGACTAAAGTTGTCTTTTGACTTTTTTTCACTCATTTTAGTACCTCCTTTAGGGCTCTCTTTCCCCCTCAGGAGCCAAAGCAGAATTAACAAAGATTGCTTAAACTCCCAACCAAAAAGCCAGTTTTTGATTGAATATCCGTAATTTAACCTATTTCAGCACTCTTTATTTATAAATGTTTTTTTTTTTGAATGGTGAAAATGTGCTATTTATAGATTTTATCATGATGATCATAGTCTTCAAAAGAGATTATTTTTTTATGAGGATCAACAACAAATACCAAAACAAAATGTCCTATCTGCACTCTTTTTATTCCCTTCATAGAATAATGCAAATCTTTTTGTCTGTGTTCAGGATTCTCCAGAATTTGATCGATTTTCTTAAGAACTTTATCAAAATGTTTTTTGTCTTTTTTTCTAAGCTTAGACAACTTTCTAGTAATTTCTTCACTATACTTATCAGTATACATTTGATTATTGTACCTCTTTCTCAAATGCAGATCTAGAAAGATGTTTCCCTCGAATAATATTGGCTAATTTGTCTTTATACTCCGGTCTTAATTCTGGCTCAAGAAGTTCTTCTTCATATTTTTCAATTATGTAATTAACTGCATCAGATTTATTCTTAAAGCCGAATTTGCCTTTAATTATTGTTAAAACTCTGTCTGCATGTTCCCGTAAATCTACAACTGCTTGTACCATTCATATCACCTTTATTATAAAACATTATGAAATATAATGAACTATTATATAAACCTTTCGGTTCCTAGCTAAAAGATTGTAATCAAAGAAATTGCAGGGTTGGAATAAGCCGTCTTCTGTCAGACCCAAACATTTAACCTGTAAATGCGATGGTCTGGGTTGGCATTCTACTTAGCCCCATAATGGGTTGCACCAGCCAGGACTCGCCGTTTCATCTACTACAAGGAATGTCAGATTTGCATCATCATCCTTTAACTTGCAATAGTTCGTTTCTGAGCGGTTGCCATGCTTTTCAGCATATATCATTTCGATATTAGCTACCATAAATCTTACGATCTAAGAGTGGACGGACTTTCCTAAGTCTTGCGACCTGAGCCAACTACCAACCCTGCAAATATGAAGAATGAAGAAATAGTATTTAAACCTTTAGAAATTGTTAGATTATGGTGAAACACAATACTTATTCAAACCTGTATACTCATCCAAACGCTGCTGAACAAATCTGATATTTGCAGGACCTAGCCTTTCTGGAGTACGCAACTCAGGATGAGCAGATATTACTTCATTATTAATTTCATCCTGCATAAGAGATAGTTTGGTTGGTCTATAAGTATCAGAAAAAGCCATGCAACCTGGGAAAAATCCAACTTCTAACACTCCTTCTCCTTGACCAACTAAATCCCCCCATAATTCCTTAGCTTTTTCCAATCTAACACAATTTGGAGGGAAATCCTCTTGATCATCAGGAATAAAGCTCTCATCACCAGAACCATATCTATACTCATCCTTCAAAAATCCTACTGCATGAGAAAATTCATGTATAAACGTTTGTTCATTAAAGCCCAAACTTAACTCGTTTAATGCTCTGTTTATTGAATGAATAGGGTAATGTTTTGTATTTATCCCCATAACAACTCGTTTTCCTCTCATTGCATAAGAAGACCCTACGCCAGGAATATCTGTGAATACTAAAAAAACAATTACTGTATTTGGAACGATATTTGCAATAGCCTCATATTTAGTCTCCATTACAACTCCACGTTTTGTATTATATTCAAGTAGAATTGTTTGCTCCTTCTTATTTTCATCTACAACATAATTTACAGGGACTGATTTTTCAATATACCACCAATTAAATTTATCTTCATTTGATCTAAAAGGCTCAAGAGTTAAAACCCCACCCTCATCAAATAATTCATCACCTATATTTTCTGGTTTGTCAAAATCAATATATTCTAAAAATAAATTCTTTAAATCTATAGAATCTTCTGGTAAATCAGCTGTAACAAAAACCAAATTAATCCTGTCCTCGGTTATATCATTTTGATCTGACAAAGGCAATAAATTCAAGTCTGATAATGCTTGAGAATCAATACAAGAAAAACAATCACCATCACTACAACCATACTTATCATCTGCGCACATTCCATCCACACATCCAAAAAATCCTTGTTCAACACAATCAACAAACTCAGTCTTCAACTCACCCGCATTATTACAATACATCTCAACCAAATACTGTGAAGAGTCCACTTTAGTTGTATCAGCCATACTTACCCTGCAATAATCAGTCTTCCAACTATTACCATAAATAGTCGTTGCTTTTTTAGAATAAACTTTCCCGCGATCTCCATCATCATTACAGACTGGATTAGAACCTACACATTTACCGTCTTGGCAACCTTCGTATCCTTCTGCAATACAATCAACAAACTCAGTCTTGAGATCACCAGCAGAATCACAATACATCTCAATCATATAACGTGCAGTTTTATAATGAGTCGTATCTGCCATACTTGCCCTACACCAATCAGTTCTAACATCAGCTCCAAGAGAAGCAGTGCCAATCATGCCGTAATTTTTCCCAGCATCTGAATCAGAACAAGCTGTTTGACAAACACCAGCCATACAATCTCCATATCCTTTAGCAGCACAATTAACAAACTCAGTCTTAAGATAACCTTTTGCATCACAATACATCTCAATCAAATAAGGAGAACTATCTACCTGAGTAGAATCACCATAACTAACCCTGCAATAATCAGTCCTAATATCCTCGCCCATAGAAGCAACGCCTAGTTCATCATAAGATTTACCAAGATCTGAATCATCACAACGCTCCATGCAAGCACCTTTATCGCAAACAAAATTTGAACCGCACATTACAAACTCAGATCCTCTTCTGCCATCATCTCCAGCTATGTATTCTATTAAAACAACATTGCCATTAGACATTCTGTGGCAACGATCAGATTTGTGATCCATTCGTTTATAATAATTATCATAAAACAATATACTAGATCGGGTATAATAATCGACACCATCTATATCGGTTGTATTAGTATACCTTTCAGTTGAATAACTAGTTAAAAAAACACAAGACTCTGTTGCACCTTCACAAGCAGATGTATCATATGCCATTCCTGTTAAATCAGTGTCTTCATCAATAAGCATATCATCTGATTCAAGACCTACTGCTTGTCTACAATTGCTGCTTCCTAAAACCATTATGATTATTCCTACAATTGCAAATATCGCAACAATTGATAATAGTGTAAAAGAATCATTTAATTTTTTTTCAGCCATTTTATTAAATATCTTGGGTTTTTAGAAATAATTAAAGGTGTTTGTTTTATAAAGTTTTTTTGAAAACTATAAAAATCATCCAAAACAACTTGAATGCTCTCTTTCTATATGATCGCCTGTCTCATCTATACCTGCAATTTTAGTATCTAATATTTCCTTGTTTGTTTCTAGTTTCTCAAGTGTTGTCTCAATTCTTGCCATTGCTTCTTCATTTCTTTCTAAGCGTTCTTTTTTATCTTCTATTTGAGCTTCTAGTTTTGCTATTTGATTGTTAAGTAATTCTTCATTATTAATATTGATGGCTTTTTTTGCAATAACTAAATCATAGTTCTCTCTGTTTGTGGATAATTGTCCCATATTTGTTTCCTTTAAACCATTTAATTCTCTAATTCTGCTAGAATATTGATCACATGATCCAGTTGGGCTAACATATAATATTGCTCCTCCTAATAAATCTTGTTTAGGCTCTTGTATTTCTGATATGTCTTCTATCTCTACTAACTCTAATGAAATATCTTGTTGTGAAGCTTTTCTTGATAAGCCCATTGAGTTGCTTAAAACTATAGTAACTATCCCTACAATTGCAAATATCGCGACAAGAGATAATAATGCAAAAGGATCTTTTTGGGGTTTATCAGTCATTTTGAATGCCTCTTTCATGTTTTAGAAATATTTCAGTAAATTGTATTTATAAAGTTTTTTTAAAAAACTAATCTCTAACCAGCACAACAATCCTAACTTCCTGCTGGCCTTGCATTACAGAATATTCCTTAGAAATCTTAAAATCATGATTCTTTGCAGTTTTCAAAAACAATTCTGGTTTCTTCAAAGCAACACAAAGCTTTCCCTTTTTACTCAATAATGTTTTTGCTTGGTTAAAGAATTCAGAATAAATAGCATTCATTCTTGTTTCTGCTGTGTGCAAACTTGGTTGAGGAGGATATGTTACAATACAATCAATGCTGCCATCTTCAAATTTCAGATCTAAATCATTCAACTCAACCCGACTAAAGTTAATTAATTTATTCACTCCTGCAATCTTTGAATTCTTTTCTGCTGCCTTAACATTTCTTTGAGAAAAATCAAAGCAATTTATTTTTCCATTAATCTTTTTCTTAATTCCTGAATCCCATTTTTCAAATAATTCATCTGTATCCATTTCTGAAAAACATTTTAATTTCAAAAATGCTAAATTCTCTTTATCATAAAACCTTGGAGACATATTAGAAGCATAAAGCGCGGATTCAATTGGAATCAAACCAGACCTGCATAATGGATCAAGTGATATTTTCCCATCAGAAAAACCTGCTTCTCTTACCAATGCATAATTTATCGGAGCTTTTAGCTGATCAGGATTCATAAAAACATTAAAGCTTCTTTTGTCCATTTCAAATCCAGAAAAATCTATTCCAAAAAATAATTTATTCTCATGAACATAAGCAAAAAACCTATTTACAGGAGTTTTAAAATCAGGATTTTTTAGTGGCAGTAATTTTCCAATCTCTAATGCTGCTTCTGTGCTTTTGAAATCATGTTTCCCAGATCTTTCACATTCTACATTAAAAGATTTATTCAGATCAAGAAATTCTTTTAACTTATTTTCACTAATATTTGGAATATTCTTAATTTTCTCACTCAAATCTTCTAAATCACTAAACTCTATGTTATCTAAAAATATCCCTGTTCTTGAGATGCTTTGAGATTTATATGCAACTTCTGCTATCTGCTCTACACTTGAGACTTCAAAAATCACTATTCCTTTTGAATCTTTGGATATCTCTACTTTTGAGCCTGTTATCTCCTTAATTTCCAAACTGGCTATATTTTCAAGTCCTTTCAGTGTTATGGCAAATGCTTTCATAAGAAATAGAGAAAAACAAGTTAGTTTTAAACTTTATGGCTCATGTTTAATAGCGGGAAGATTGAGTTGATCGTTAAGTGCTACCTCATAATTATAAAGTGCATCCAATGCTGCTCCTCTCAATTCCGTTAATAAAGCCGTATCCACTCTTAATGTACCGTTACTCTCTGCTATTGTTCTCTTAACATGAAAATCATCAAAAACCGTTCCGTTCTCCCTGTAACTATCTTTGTTATCAACAACATAGGCCTTAACTCCTGAAAGACTAAGAATATCATCTAATTCTTCTGCCAAAATATGCACATAAGCTTTGTTTTCTTCAATTTGTCTTTCTACTTTAGCAAGTTTTACTGTATCACCATCAACTCTTAATTGTTCTGCCATTTGTATTCCCTTGTGCTTTTTTGGAGCTGATTTAGTAATTCTCTCAACTCTATCTGCCACATATTCTTTCAGAAAATGACCTATAGTTGTTCTGACTTCAGCAAGCTTAGTATCTCCTAGTTCATCCTTATGTTCAAAAATATCATCAATTGTTGTCCTAAGAGCTCCAACATCAATAGCATATGCATCTGTACTTCCTGATGCAACTCCTCTGCCAGTAAAATATTCACCAAGTAAACTATTTAATGAATTAATTTTTTCAGTCAGATAATCAGGAGTTGTGTCTTGTGATACTTGGGGTGCTTGTTTTACAATAGCTACTTGTGGTGCTTGTTTTGCAATAGGAATTACGTTTTTTTCAGCATATGCAAATGAATTTTTAGCGCCTTGAACAATCTTCTTTAGTACATTAAGATATTTACCAGTTTCTATATTTACAGATGGAAGAAATGTTTCAAGGCTTTCTTTATATCTGCCTAACATAGCAACAACTAATGGCAAAGTTGTCTTGAGCTGGTCCAAATGTTCTGTATATTCTGAGGAATTTGGATCAACACCAGCTTTCCTGACTTCTACTCCATAATTATGTATTTTAGCAACACTGGATCTTACTTCTATTAACCAATTTCCGATCTGTTGGTTTGCTGTATTTTGCTGGTCTAATCTGGATAACACTGAACGAGATGTTTGCGGCAAATAACCATGTTCTGCAAGTGAACCATCCTGTTGAGCTCTATAGTCATCAAGAGATGTGACAACACCATCAATATCGCCATTCCCTATCTCTCCAATTTCCTCATCCTTTTCTGGCTCAATAGCTAAACAATCAGAAAAACCATTCATTGTTTGTACAAAAGCAAGATATGCATTAACTTTTCCTTCTATTTCTGAGTAAGTATCTGGAAGGGATTCCCCATAAATAAGTTCTATGGCTCTTTTTGCTGTTTGATATTTTTGTTCTTCAACAGCTTTAACATCATCTTCAGCAGGATTAGCATATCTCTTTACACCATCAGGCGTGCTAAGTTCAGCAACTATTGGCTCAACTCCTTCACGCTGTTCTATTAGTGTAAGAATTGAATCTACTCTTGAAGCATTCATTCCTTCAGGATCGCAAAGCAATGATGCTGTATAATCCATATCAGCAATCATTGTAGCAGGACCTGTAGGAGACATATAACTAGCTAGAACTTCAACAATATCTGTTTTGTATGCTCTTTGTTCTTCTGCCATCTTAAATCAATAGACTGTTACTGCTGTTTGGTAATTAAGACCCATATATAAACCTTTCGATTGTAACCATTTCTTAGTGGCGAATATAATTATTTATTCTAAATCTTTCTGCCTCAATGACGCCTCAATAACTCTGTAGCATAGAAAATACTTATAATCTATCAATGAAACAATGCCTTAATTTAGCCAAAAACACCATTTTCATAATTAAATTTGTTTCTTATTGTTCATTAAGGAATATTATAAGAAATAAAAACAAACAAAGCCCCAAAAAGATAAAAAAAAGAGTTCTAAATACTCAAAAAGACCTCAAAATTACTAAAATACCTCAAAATCCAAAAATGAGAAATATTAGCAATCTTTCTAAAAGAAATGAATTATGGCTCCTTAGTTATCATACTAACATACTCTCTTGGCAAAGCCTTATCAATTCGCTGCATTAGATTCTCTGGTGCTCCGCCATTATTACTTATTAGATTACTAAACTCTCCAATATAAGTCAGATCAGTATAGACACCAAGATTTGCATGAACAACTTTATCAACCATGTACATTGCAGTTGTTAAAGCTAATGAATAACCAACAAACCATTCCGGGCCTGGCAGCATTTTAGGACCGGCTATTTGGTTTGATTTCAAATCCCTAATAAACTTGTCTTTAAGCTCTACTACCAGATCTGCTCTTTTATCAAACGCATCCACAATCTCAGAATATTTATCAGAGCCTTTTTCAGATATGTTCTTAACAAGATACAATGAATCATTATGAAACTTAACAATCATATCTTTCTGGGTGTCCAAATAATCAATTTCTTCTTTTAAGGCGCCAATATCTTTTACAAGTTTAGCTTTTGCCGCATCTTCTTCTAAATCCATTCTTTCTTGGAGTGCATCATAATTTTGCTTTTTCTCATGTATCAATCTTCCCAATAGATGATTTAACATAAACCTAGATCTTTGCAGAACATAATTCTGCCTTGGATTATTAGACCTGGGCTGGAATGCCTCTGTTTCTTTTTGCCACTGTATTACAGTTTGTTCGCCTGTAGAAATTCTTCTTTTATACTCTGAGAAAACCTCTTCTTTTGTTTTTGAAGTGGCTAATTCAAAAAACCTGCCTTCTGAACCTGGCATTGGAAGTTTTTTCAAGCAGACTTGTTCATAACCCTCTGAGCTTAAAGCAGTAAGAAAATCATAAATCACAGCATTAGTGGTCTTCTCTATTATAGTATATGAATTTGGTGACTCACAAACTGAAGCATATTGAACTCCCTGTCTTTCAGATTCTGCTTCTTTAATACGATCTTCAAATTGATTGGTTATTCCTCTTGTATCTTTCTTGAACAATACAATTGGTTCATATTTCTCTGAACCGTTTTGGGGTTTAATAATCACAAAATATCCCTCAGGCGGAGATGAAAGAAAATTAAATAATTTATCTTGTGTTTCCTGGTCTCCTGCATGATAGTTCTCAAAATCCATTGAATATAACATTCTAAGATTTCGCTCTGATCTGCCATTACTGCTTGGGACTGTTGAAAGGGTTGTTGATGGAACTGTTGAAGCTTCTGATTCTGCACCTGAACCTGCAATGATTTCTAAAAGATCAGGAGATAGGCTTGAAGACTGACTTGAAGATAGACCAAAAGATTGACCTGAAGAAGGTGTATCTTGAATATCTAAAACAGCAGCAGCTACTGCAGCTGCTAATTTCCTGCCACTTAACTCATCATCGCTTCCATCATCCATATTATTCACCAGTTTATTCCAGAAAAAGAAATTTGGTTAAGTTTTACTTATTATTTATCCCAAAAACAAATACTTGTTTAAGCCAAAATAGGTATTTTAAGCCATTGATAAGTTTGCTATTGTTCATTAACCAATATTATTAAAAAAGAAGATCAAAAACACCCCAAAGAAACCAAAAAACCCTTATTTTTGCTTGTAATCAGAAAAAAGGTGTTAATTATGCTTAGATGCCTTAATTTAAATGCAGAACTACTAAAAAATACATAACTACTAAGAACTACTCTTTATCTATTTCTTTTTCTTCATTACTTACAATCTTTGCTGCAGACATCACTCTATCATCTTCTTTTAGCTTCATCAATCTTACACCTTGTGTGTTTCTGCCAATTACAGATATGCCTGAAGAAGCCATTCTGATTATTATTCCATTTTTACTTACTAAAATCATGTCATCATCATCTTCTACTGCCTTGACTTCCACTACTTTGCCATTTCTTGCACTGCATTGGATATTAATAACCCCACTACCACCACGATTAATCAGCCTATAATCAGAAATCTTTGTTCTTTTTCCATAACCATTCTCTGTGACTGTAAGTACTGTTTTTTCATCATTTGCAATAAGCGCATCCACTACTTCATCATCTCCTTTTAGCTTAATGCCTCTTACACCCATAGATGTTCTTCCCATTGCTCTAGCATCAGATTCATTAAATTTAACTGCCATTCCATTTTTGGAAGCAATCATTATCTGTTGTGAGCCATTTGTCATTAACGCACGAACAAGCTCATCATCACCAACCAAATTTATTGCAATTATTCCTCCTTGTCTTGGTCTTGAATAAGCTTTAAGATCTGTTTTCTTTATTGTGCCTTTCTTAGTAACCAGACTCAAGAAATGATTATCACCAAATTCTTTTACTGGAATAAATGCTGTTATTCTTTCATCTTTATCCAAACCAATCAAATTAACTATTGCTTTTCCTTTTGCTTGTCTGCTGGCTTCTGGAATATTAAATACTTTCAACCAGTAAACTTTTCCTTTGTTTGAAAAGAACAAAATATAACTGTGTGTTGATGAAACAAATAAATCTTCAGTAAAGTCTTCATCTCTGGATGTTGCTCCAATAACTCCTTTCCCTCCTCTATTCTGTGCCCTATAAGTATCAACCGGCAATCTCTTAATATAACCTTGATGAGATATTGTAACAACAACTTCGTGCTCTTCAATCATGTCTTCAATTTCAATATCATCATCTTCTCCTTCTTCTATTTGTGTACGACGATCATCAGCATATTTCTCTCTTGCTTCAAGTAATTCTTTTTTGATTATTGCAAATATCTTGGTTTCATCTGCTAAGATTCCTTTTAATTCAACAATGAGTTTTTTCAATTCCCCATGTTCATCTCTTAGTTTTTGCTGTTCAAGTGAGGATAATTTCTGCAATTTCATATCAAGTATTGCCTTAGCTTGCTCTTCACTTAGTTTGTAATCAGTCATTAACATATTTGTTGCAGTAGGAATATCTTTTGATTTCTTGATTTTCTGAACAACATTGTCAATATCATTTAATGCAATGATTAATCCCTCGACAATATGCATTCTTTTTTCTGCCTTATCAAGCTCGAATTTAGTTCGTCTAGTAACAATTTCCTTTCTGTGATCAACATAATACTGGATTGTTTGTTTTAAATTCAGAACTTTTGGTTCATTATCAACTAACGTAAGCATAATTATTCCAAATGTTGTTCTCATTCTTGTGTGTTTTAGTAATTGATTGAGAACAATATCTGAAGCGGCATCTTTTTTTAGTTCAATCACTATTCTCATGCCGTCTCTGTCAGACTCGTCTCGGATATCTGAGATTCCCTGAACAACTTTGTCTTTTACTAAGATTGCAATTTGCTCTATGAGATGAGATTTATTAACCATATAGGGTATTTCTGAAACAATTATTCTTTCTCTGTTTTTGTGTTCTTCTATTTCTGTTTTTGATCTGGTAATGACTTTCCCTCGACCAGTTGCATAAGCAGATTTTATTCCAGCTACGCCCACAATAGTTCCTCCAGTTGGAAAATCAGGTCCATGAACAACATTCATTAAATCTGACACCGCTGCCTCAGGATCATCTATTAACATCACAGCTCCGTCAATTATCTCTCCAACATTATGTGGAGGGATGTTAGTTGCCATTCCAACTGCTATGCCGCTTGAACCATTAATCAAAAGATTAGGAAGTTTTGCAGGAAGCACAGTAGGTTCTTTTAAGCTTCCATCAAAGTTTGGAACAAAATCAACTGTGTCTTTGTCTATGTCTGCAAGAAGTTCTTCTGCTTTTCTGTCCATTCTTGCTTCTGTATATCTCATAGCTGCAGGATTATCACCGTCGACAGAATTATGAACAAACACACCAGCAGCTAAAGCAAAGTTATGTGTGTTATCTATTGTGAGATCATATACATCTTCTCTTTCTTCCAATAGTTCTACTTTAGTTACCTTATGATTATATACCTGGGCAAGCTCAACTTCATCATTAAAATACTTTAAAGCCTCAGAAGCGAAATACTTTTTGTATAGTGGCATTAATGACTCTCCCCGCTTCAAATCTTTTGCTTCTTTGTAAGAAAGATCTTTCAATAAAAATTTATGATTTAATGTGCATCTTATTTTTTCTCCGTTATCTAATGTTACTTTTATAAGCTCGGCATTTTCTATGGTTTTTCTTGGATGCTTAATTTCTGCAATTTCTATTTTACCTGTTTCTGCAACAGTAAAGGTGTAATTCTTTTTTCCTGCTTTATGTTCTTTTACTAATTCTAAGAAAGATAAGCTTCGTCCATCTGTTAATTTTACTTTTGTATCAGCTGTAAAACAGCCAAAATTTCCCTGACCATCAACCAACATATATCTCATTGAGAAATCTTGAGCCATTCTTACCATTGCATCATAAACAGCAGTATCACCATGTGGATGATACTTTCCTAGAACTTCTCCAACAATTCTTGCGGATTTCTTGTAGGGTTTGTTGTGAACAATACCCATGTCATTCATTGCAAACAGAATTCTCCTGTGAACTGGTTTTAAGCCATCCCTAACATCTGGCAAAGCTCTGCCAACTATGACTGACATAGCATAACCCAAATAGGACTGCTTCATCTCATCTTCAATTAGACGTTGGACTACTCTGGGGTCTTTTTCTGGGTTTTCTGCCTTAGATACTACTTCCTTAGAAGTCTTTTCTGAAGCTGTTTTTGAGCTATTTTCAGCTATTTCTGATGTGTTTTTTCCAGACTCCTCAGAAGTGTTGTTTTCAGGCCCTACAGGCTCTCTCTCTACCATATTCTCATGATTTTGAAAGTAGCTTTTCTTTATAAAACTTTTGTTTGTAGAAGGCCTCTAGAGGCTCTGCACTGTAAGAATTTGGGGGTTTGAGAAGCATAAGAACCATAGCTTAAAGTGTGGATTGTTTACTTACTGGTAGTTACAAAAAGAAAGGTTTAAATACGTATTCTTTTTCCAAGCAGAATATGACAGCTATAGCTCTAGCAAAAAAAGTAGATAAGGACCCAATCATGACTGATGATGATATGGAATACTATTCAAGCCATATCGATGCTTTGCTAAGATCAAGATATGGTGGACTTGAGGATGATCATGAACTTTCAAGCTGGATAAACAATTTCTTTCAGGAAAAAGTCGCAACTGAAGATTCAGAAGACATTAAGATTGTTATCTGTGATGAATGGTATGATATTAATGCTTGTGCTGTTCCAAACAATAATATTTATGTTGCACGTGGTTTGTTTTCACTGATTGATTCTGAAGAAGAACTTGCTTTTATTCTTGGTCATGAAGCCAGACACATTACTGAAAAACATTGGAAAGAAATGCCAACAACACTTGGGGGAATTGGAAATTTAAGAACAGCAGAATATCGTGCAGATATGGGAGGTAGTATTGATGTTAATAAAAAAAGCAATCCCTATGGAGGAATATTATTTTTCAGAAAACTAAGCCAGCTTGAAGAAGGTCATGGCGTTACTCATGGAAGATCTGTTGACAGGCTTCTAAATCTATTATGGACAACTAGGCTTTTTGATCTTGAAGAACTTTCAATACATACAACTCCTTTACCAGAATCATTTGGCATGTATAAATCTAGAACCAAACCTGAGACACTGATAGATGAAATCACAGATACAAGTCCCCAAAAAAGTTATGGTTCGCGTGAGTCTGCAGCAGAAAAAGCAGACCTTCATCAACTTCTAATATCCTTTGGTCCTGTTCATATGGGCTATAAGGATCTTAGTGAAAGCCCCTCAATTGGCAATGGAAAGAATTTTGATCAATATAAGATACATATTGGTAAACTAACAAATAAACTCATAGGAGAAATGAATAAAAGAATAAAAGCTAAAGGCTATACAGAACAAGAAACTGCAATGCTATTGCCAACAATTCTGGCTTTTTATAATGGTATAAATCTTGAAGAAGAGATAGATAGGAAAAGAACCGCTGTTAATTTCCTTGAACAAATTAACTCAATAGATGACTTGGAAAAATATATATCATTATGCAGCAGAGATACATTTAGATCTCTTGGTCTTGCTGGAAAAACACCTGAACCTGCAAAAGAATTTATTGGAAATCTTGCAGTTCACATACTTGAAGAAGAATATTTTCATGATGAAAAATTCAATATTGAAGCATATATTGCATTTTCTGAAAAAGCTGCTAGTCAATTAGGCAGATTAATACCTATGACTCCATACAATGAGAATAAACAGCAATTACTTAGAGAATTTTTCCTTGCTGGCGTATATGAATTCAAACCAACAGACCCAAAATTCCAAGAATACAAAGACAAATTTCTAGAGCATCTTGAGAAAGAACAAATGCAAGATGCTTTAAATTCTGCAGGAAAACAATATAGCAAAACTTCAAAAAGTAAAAGAAAACAAAAAGGTATCAGCCAAACCATTGAAGAAATAGCTTTAGATAAGGATTATGAACAAGGTGCAAAAGTTTTAAAAAGATGGTTAAAAAAGAATTTCTGGAGCAATCCTGATTTATTAGAAGAATTGCATGAGTATGTACAAACAAATAAACTATTTTCCGGAATTTGGAAAGGTTTAGATAGAACTTTCACAAAAGAAGAAAATTTAGTCATTGATGTTTTGTCATATATAACAGGAGATATAACAAAAGGAACAACAGCAGAATCCCTTGCTGAAACAATGCTTCTTTACAGAGCAATACTCCCTGCAGATGTTATAGGAGAAAAACTTGGAGAAGATATTGAAATCGCTATTTATCAGGGAAAATTCAAGCATCAAGAAAAAAATTACAGGAACGCATTAAGAAACTTGGTCCAAGCAACAACTAGTACAGAGCTTGTAAAAGAAAGATATGGTTTTGTTTCTGAAGATTTACTAAAAGCTTTTGATAAAAACCATTTATCACTTAGAGAAGTAAGAAATGACCTTTTATTTTCCGAACTAACAAAAACATCAGATATTGGAGAACGTGTTGAAATAATCAGGGATTATCTCTCATTAATCAACAAAGTAAATCCTATAGAAGAAAGAGAGACTGCTCCTTATATAAGAGAGATATTGATAGAAGATGTTCAGCTCACACCAGAAAATAGTCAGGATTCAGAATACTTATTTTATTTATCATTATTCATCCCTGATGCGATTATTGCTTCAAAACTTCAAGACCACTACCTAAAAAGACTTAAAGAAATGTCATTTAGAGAAGGGTATGACTTGATTTTTTCAGAAAGCATGAAAAAAAATATAAGAAGTTTAGAGCCTATTAAAGATTTTATAGAACAAAAAGCATTAACTCATAAGGATTTTGACTTGATAAAAAAAGAACTTGAAACACTCTCAAACTTTAAGGAAGAACCAACTGAATTAAATAAACTTATGGCATTTGAAATATTAGCTGATGTTGGTAAAGGAGGAAAATCAGTAACTGCACTTGAATTAATGCTTCAAACAGAACAAGATGATCTCGGATTAAAGACTTTTCTAACACCATTCATTTACAACAAACAGTACAATGTTGATGCAATGGCGCAGACTTTATACAATACCAAGAGTTATCACAAATATGCTTTATTGAGAAACTTTTTTGCAGGAGAAGGAGGAATTCTTCAATCCAAAAATAAAAGAAGACAACTGCATAATCTTCTTGCACAGGAAATTCTTGAAACCCCTCAAAATGAAACTGAACAAACATGGTATGATAATATAACAAATGTTATGGAAAGAGTTATCAAAGACGGTGATATGGAAACTAATTATTTTATCTTGGTGCCATTGCTGATTGATAAAATATTCAACCCTCCTGAAAAAGCAAGATCATTGGAAGAAGTAAGTGCCAATTATGTCATTAAAACCAAATATAGAAAAGATGACAGCTTAAAAGATTTCTTTTTAAGACACCTTCAAGGAGAAGATATAAAGGAGGAAGTGGAAAATTATTTCAAAGAAGAACTAAGAAAAGAATATGAAAAGGAGGAAGAAGACGTCACAAAATATGGGTCAGACAAAAATTACAAAGCAGAATGGGATCCATATCTTGAAGAGTGTATTGAAGAAAACATTGGACCAGCAGTTGAAGATTTCTTTGATAGAGCAACATCTCTTAAAAAAGAATATGACAAGCTGATAAAACTCCAGACAGACATATCTGATCACGACCCCGAACTTTCTTTTACTATCTACAAGATCCTTAAACTAATTGATAAAGATACAGAAAGAAAAGAAAGAACAAAACTAACACCCTTGCAGTTTATTGTTGAAGGTGCCAAAACACTTGGAAGTCCCGGTATAAGATTCCTGCAATTATTTGGTCAATATGTAGAAATCCCTGATGATTATAAGGAAGAGTTTGTTAAGGTTTATGATTCTGTCCAGGGACAAAGCAAACTCGCAGCATATATGATGCTTGAGAGAGAATGGAAAGACTTTAAGCAGGAAGTCGTTGAAATGAGACCTTCTGTTGGTGGCGGATCATTAATGACCGCCTATGAAATATTAACAAGTGATGGCCAAAGAGAAGTTGTGAAAGTACTGAATCCAAATATTGAATATCACACTGAAAC
>JBHPFW010000012.1:0-42718 GCA_042571645.1 Nanobdellota archaeon | reverse complement strand
TTCTGCAAGAGCTGCAATTAATAGTGCCCTGTTTGTTATGCTTTTGCTTCCTGGAACAGCAACTTCTGCTCTGAATTTCTTTGTCGGGATGATTTCTTTGATTGTCATTTTTTATTAGATTAATTCATCTATCTTATTCTGTTTCAATCCTGCTTGTGTGCAGAGATATCTCTCATGGTTGGTTTTTTCGGATATCTTTTTTTTGGCTTGAATTGTTTTACATATCCTTCAGGTTTTTTAGAGGGAGATATTTTTTGAGTTGGATATCTTACAGGTTTTTGTCTCAACTCAGCCAACACAGTTTTTCTCATTATTTCTTTTGGTGCAGGTTTTCCAGTAAAAAGCTTAAATTGTTCTGCAGCTTGATTAATGAACATCTCAATACCTGAAATTACCTTGCAGCCTTTTTCTTTTGCTTCGTTTAGTAATTTAGTTTCCATTGGATTGTATATTATATCAAAAACAACCTTTCCAGGAGGAATCCAAAAGTTTGGTATGGGTGTTAAGTTTTTCCTTGGCGACATTCCTATAGGGGTTGTGTTAATAATGATGTCTGCTTTAGATGTTTCATCTTTTATGTTTTGATCAGTAAAATGATCAGCTTTTGCATTGATTTTTACAGCTTTTTTCACATCTCTTATCAGATTCTCTGCTTTTTTCATTTCTCTATTTAGGATGGTGATTTGCTCTGGCTTTCTTTTCATTGCAATTGTGAGTGCGATTGCTCTTGCAGCTCCTCCCGCACCCAAGATTAGGATTTTCTTATTGTCAAGTTTTGTTTTTTCTTCTATTGCTTTTAGAGCTCCATCTCCGTCAGTATTATAGCCTATTAATGTTCCATTATCATTTACTATTGTGTTTATCGCGCCAATATTTTTTGCAACAGGATCAAGTTTATCAACATAATTCATTGCATCTATTTTGTGAGGCAATGTAACACTAAATCCCCTTATGCCTAAAGCCCTCATACCCATTATTGCAAAATTTAGATTAGTTACTTGGAATGCAACATAAGCAAAATCCAGTTTAGTTGCGTGGAATGCAGCATTATGAATAACAGGACTCATGCTGTGTTCTATAGGATCACCTATTACTGCGCATATTTTTGTTTTGCTTGTGAGTTTGTTATTATTCATTTTAGTGCCTCTAATGCTTTTTTGAGTTCTTCAACTGTAAGTTGTCCAGGAGCAGATTCTTTTCCAGTTTCTGAGGAAGCAAAAGTCAATAATGCACCGAGTTTTATTGAAAGAACTCTGCTAATCTTTCCAAGTTCTCCCATACATAAACCAATTATTTCTATATGAGCGTTTTTTGCAGCCTCTATGATTTCGAATATTCTTACATTATCTGTAATATCATTTGCATAAGTAACAATCTTTGCAACATCTGCTTCAAGCACAACAATTTTTTCCAATGCTTTTACAGCAGTTTCATCTGTTTTCTTGAAATCATGAAATGAAGCAATAATCTTTGTCTTATTCTTGTTCTTAATTAGTTCTTCTGCACTTTTTGAGTCATGATCTATATCAACATATTCAGCTTTAAGTTCAATTGCTTTTTTTAATAGTTTGAGGCGTTCTTGTTCTGTGCCTTTGAACTGACCACCTTCACCATCCATTTTTATTGTGACGATTATAGGAATTTTTCTTTGTTTAATTACCTGCTCAAGTTTTTCTTCATCTATGTCTTCAATGAAATCTGCTCTAAACTCCACTATGTCTGCTATTTTGGCGGATTTTTCCATTTGTTTTATGGCATCATCTACATTATTCTCTACAATTGGCACACATATCATTCCTGTTGTTTTTGTTTCTGACATTTTTTGTTAATTTGTTTTGTTGTTTCTTTTTGTTTTTACAGCTTTCTTTGTTTTTCTTTTGAATAATGCATTATTTTTTTGAATATTTCCTCTATGAATTCTCCTTCGAGGCCTTTTTCTTCAGCTATAGCTTTGGCATGATCAATGACTTGTTGTTCTCTCTGGCTGTCTAGGATATCTCTTTCTGTTTGTTTCTTTTCTTTGCCAATCTCTTCTGCAGCTTTTGTACGTTCTCCTAAAAGATTGACTATTTTTTCATCAATTTCATCAATTTTTTTTCTTTTATCTTCTAACATCTTACTTCTCAACAATTGTTTCCTCGACTTTCATGCCGAAATGTCTTCCAGCTTCTTCAACATAAGCCATGACTTCATCTCCAGGTTTTAGCTTTACTACTGAAATAGGTTTGCCGTCAGAGTTTACGAGGCGGATTGTTTCTGCATTCTGAAGTACAAGGGAGATCTTTTTTCCTTTGACTTCTGCTTCAATCAACATCAAAGGGCGTTTCTCAACTTTGCTTCTGCCAACTACTGCTAATTGTGTTTTGCCTTTTGAGTTAACTATCAGCACATTTTCTCCTGTTGCAATTTCTGACAAATACTTTGTTTTATCTCCGGGCATCTTGATGTATGCATGAACTGCTCCAGCATTCACTCTGAATGGGCGCTGAGCAACATATGGATTTTCAACAGATTCTGAATGCACAAGGAACATCCCACTTGAGGAATTTCCAATTAACATACCTTCTCCCATGTTCATGTTTGTGCATGTGTCAATGCAAACTCGGTCTCCACTGCCAAGCTGTTCTGTTTTAGTTATCTTTACTTTGACAAGCTGAATGTTTTCATTTGGGGTCTTTACAATATTGGCAACTTTTTTGATCTCTGACATGTCTTTTGTGTTTAGGAGTATGCCGTCAACACCTTTCTCCAGTGTTTCAAGAGCAGTTTGTGCATCCTTTGCATTTGTTACCTCTGCAACAATCTTTGCATTTTGTGCAATAAGGTTCTCTAATGGAATGACTGTCCAATCACTTGTTTTTATAATGATGATTTTATCTTTTCCAAGTTTAGCTGCTTTGTTTTCATCATCTTTTGTGTTTATTGTGATTTCTATTACATCTTTTCCAAGCTGTAAATCTCCATCTTCGGCAATAGTTGCTATTTTTCCAAGTTCCTTAACTTTTTCTGTGAATCCTTTTGGAACTTTAACTGCATCTGCACTGCTTTCTAATGCTGTTGTAACAATATTTTTATCCCATTGCTCAATATTTACCCAAAACTTTTTCATTTTATTACACCTGTTCGTTGTTTCTGTTTATAATCCAACGTCTTTCATTGCTTCTTCAGCAGTTTTATTGTAGTGAACAATTTTTGTTACAGCTTTGACCAGTTTTGTTGGATCTTCACATTGGAATGCATTTCTGCCCATTGCCACTCCACCGCCGCCAGCTTTAATTGCATCTTCAACCATTTTCAATGTGTCTTTTGCTGTGCCCTTAGAGCCGCCAGCAATCACAACTGGAATCGGGCAGCCTTCTGTAACTTCCTTGAATGTTTCTGGAGACCCAGTGTAAGGAACCTTTACAATATCTGCGCCAATCTCTGCAGCACACCTAGCTGCAATCTTAACATTTTTTACATCAGCAGGATTTTTTATTTCTGGTCCTCTAGGATACATCATTGCTAATAAGGGCATTCCCCATTCCATGCATTCCTGTGCTACATCACCCAAGTCTTTTAGCATTCTGAATTCTGTTGTTGCACCTAAATTAATATGAACAGATACTGCATCAGCACCCATCTTTATCGCGTTTTGTACACTGTTAACCAAAACTTTGTTGTTCGGGTCTGGGCTTATTGCAGTAGATGCAGAGAGATGTAAAATTAATCCCACATCTTTTCCGTGTTTTCTGTGGCCGTGCAATGGCAATCCAACATGTCCTATAACTGCATTAGCACCGCCTTTTGCAACTTTGTCTACGGTTTCTCCTGTGTCAATCAATCCTTTTATTGGACCATCCCCTACAGAGTGATCCATTGGGATAATGACAGACCGTTTAGTATTACGGTTCATTATCCTTTCCATCCTTATACTTTTGCCGATATTCATGTTATTTCCTCCATTTGTTTTGCTTTTAATGTATTGCTATTAATAGCACTATATCTAAGACATTTGAAATCTGTCTTAGAATTGCTCATGGTCAGCCATTCTTATTGCTAAGAACCTGACTAACTAAAGTAAAAACCAAAAAAACTAGAGCCAGACCTAGAAAAATCCCTTCTGTTTTGTCTTTTTTGGGTTCTAGATGCCATTTTTCCTAAATACGTAATTCGCAAGTTGTATATAAATATTGTGGTGAGGTATAGCATCATAAGGTCAAAACTCCTTATAATTCATCTTTCAGCTCGTCGCGGGGGGACGCCCAGTTGCGAAAGCAAAGCTTTCGTAACTTCCCACAAATCTTCGATTTGCGTGACATCCGGGGACGCAGCACCATGAAACCACACTTGCAAAGTTTTGAAGCTGCTATACCGAAACTAAAAAAGAACAGTAAAGCTTTCTCTAAGGATTTTAAAGCCGATAGCCAGTCTTTTTAGCCCTTAGAGTACTAAAAACCTGGCAATCAAAAGTAAAAGAAGAATTTGGTGTGCAAACTAGCAAATTGAGCCTTTTTAGAGGTTTTTGTTATGCTAGTTTTTGACATTTTCTTAAGGGGTTATATGTCTGAACTAGTATATAAACCTTTTGATTTGTTACTTGAAAGGGGTGTCAATGTGGGAAGGTTTATATATTAGTAATTAATCCCTAGGGTTTATGTCAGATGATCATGCGCAGAAGAGTTTAGATCTTTTGCTGGAAAAACCCATTGATTTTGAAGCAATAAGAGATAGCGGATTTAAAGCTATAGCAGATCGTATTAGTTATAATTTCTTTAGAGTGGGCATAGAGACTTATGGTGATTTAGCTGATGCTTATCATAATCAGTTAGAAACCATTCAATTTGAGAAAGATCATCCAGAGCTTTTACTTAGTAACGTCAAATCTGGCCAAGATAGTTCTTCTTACGCTGTTTTTTGTAGAGAACGTGAACAAGAAAAGAGAGATGAACAAAGGAGTACTTATCCAGTTATTGAACAGGGCGGAAGAGAAGGTTATTCTTTATTTCTAAAACATCCAGGATTTATTGGTGATAAAGCTATAAGTGTTTTGTTGGATCATTTAGAGGAAGTTGGCTACAAATTTACTACAGATTTTGCTCATTATGCAGCAAGTAAAAAAGCAGAGTCTGATTCAATAAAAGAATCAGATCCTTCAGTTCTATTAGATAAACCAATTGATTATAATGCATTGTCTGAATTAGGAGAACAAAAAGGTAATCGTCAATCTGCTGGAAGACTTCAAAAAGCTTTATCTTCTGCAGGGTGCGAAACATATAGTGATTTAGCAAGGAGGTTTTTTAATGACAAAGGAATTCCTCCTAAATACCGTAGTGATGAACTTTTTAGTTCAAACTATAAAGGTTCTTGTCATAGAACTATAAACAGGATGAAGGGAGTCTCAGATAAATCAGCAAGTCTTTTAATGACTCATTTAGATCAAATTGGTTTTAAGTTCACTTATGATTATCTTGAGAAAGCAGTATTAAGATCTAATTCTTAGACAATAATGCCTTGGTGGTTATATGCTTTATATGAAATCTCCTGGGAAATTCATGGAAGCAATCGTTGCTTATAGGTAAAAAATGGGTAAAGCAAATAATAATTCAACAAGAAGGGAATTTTTAAGACATGCAGCAGGATGGGGAGTGTCCATTGCAACAGGTTTAGCTTTAAGTGGAGATTCTGATAATACTTCTCAAATAATTCAACCAACTCAACAACCAACCGAGCATTCTAATCAATGGGCATTTTTGGAAGATCGACCTATTATAGATGTACCTTTGCCTGTTAAACTAATTGAAACTTCATACATACCCTTAGGTCAACAGTATGAAACTAGCTTTGAAAATTTGCCTAATCAAACTTTAGTCAGTTCTATTAAAAGAGATATTAAATTGGAAGCAAGAACCAGAGGCTTTTCCCCGAGAAACAGTATCGGGTTTGTTTATCGTCAAATCTTTGGTATTCCCGATGATCTAGAGCATGCAAGTTCTTTGATGGCTCATTGCAAGAAAGCAGAGGAAGTGTTATATGAATCTTTTCCTGACTTAGAAAAATTGAATATCAAATGGACTATTTTGAAAAAAGGAGATAACTATGAAACAGATTTTAATGGACGAGGGTTTTTAGGTTATGGTTATTTTGATGTGGTTACTTATGGAATTAAAAGTTTAATGAATGATGAAAAAATTGAAAGAAAAATGGCTCGAATGAATCAAGGAGGACTACATTTAAATCAAGATATCGCAAATACACCTGAAAAAGAATATTTGATGTTCATATCTGCTTCACCTGGAGCGGTATTTAGTCCTTTTTCTGAATTGATTCCGGCTTTATTTTCTAAAGTTGAAAGGAAGTATGAACAAGAGACAAGTAATGCTTCTACTTATTTGGCAGCTGAAGCTTTTTCTGAGGCAGTGGCACATGTTTTAGGTTTGAAGTTATGTGATGAATTAAAAATTCCTGGCGGGAAGGACATATTGGCTAAGCATTTATCGATGTTAGCTAGCCTAGATCATGGACCATATAGATTGGTTCCACAAGCTTTAAACTGGGTCCAGACTAATGGAGTTCAAGCTGCTTACAAGCTTTACAGGGAATCTCCTGGGAAATTTATGGAAGCAATTGGAGAGTATAAGTAAAAATGGTCATTGAACAACCTTACGATAATCCCGCAGAATTTCACCAAGTACATTTAGATGCAGTTGTTGGAGCAACTAAAGCAATATACCAATCAAATGGCCAACAACCTGTAAGAATTCTTGATTTGGCAACTGGTCCAAATGAATTTAATCCAGGATATGTTAGAGAACTTCGAAAAAAGGGCATTGAGTATGAATTAGTTCTATCAGATATTTCACCAACAGTTTTTGTGATTGGTTATGAAAATATTGAAAGAGAATGTCCAGAAGAACTAGCAAATATTAAGTGCGTCTTAGCAGATGCAAAAGAGTTGAGAAAAGATTTAACTAAAATTAGGGTAGGGGAAGAAGGTTGGAAGCAATTAGAAGAAGTCCTTGATGACTCAAGATATCAATTTTTACAATCAGGTTATGAAAATGGTCAGAGAATAGTTGATTTTAGTGATGAATCATTTGATTTAGTTATGGGTATTATCCCCTATGGAAGTATTAGTTCTGAAGCTGGAGATTATTCAACTCCAATAAGCGAATCTGCAAGGGTTCTAAAACAAGGCGGATATCATATAATGAATGAGGGACCAGCAGATGGCACACTATGTTTATATTTAACACACTTATTCGGAAAACACAATGGAAAATCTGACCTAACAATTAGAGAAAGAATTTTATCTGCTATATCTGGAGCACGAACCAAACATATTGATATAATCAAGAATGAATTAGATTCTATATTAAGACCTATTGCTGTTCATTCTGCTATTTTCGAACAAAACAATGATAGAAGTATTCTTAAGCGGATTTTTCAAAATGGAGATTTAAAAGAATTTGTATTTGTGCATCAGAAATAATTATTCTTTCTCTAAAAACTTCTCAATATAATCCATTATCTTTTCTTTTTTATCTAAATTTATAGAAACTTCATCACCATAATTTGTTGGTTTAACAAATAATATTTCCTCTTTGATTAGTTCTTCGATTTGACTTTTAACAAAGCCTCTTTGATCTTTTGGAAATCCTTTAGGAAGATTACTGATGGAAGTATGACTATGTTTGAATTTACCTAGTCGAGTCAGTTTATGGAGGATTTTTCCTTTTATTTCGTCTTCTGTCCACATAAATATCAGTATTCTTTAATTGTATTTATACCTCTTGGCCATATCTGTCCAGTGCTGTTTAATATAATTATCAAAAGAAAAGTCTATTAAAATAGACGTTAAGAGTAAGTTTTATATACTTTGACTTCTTATCTATTAACTATGAAAGAAAAATCACTATTATTACAATTAACAGGAGAACTACCTTTATTTAAGGTAATAGACTTTTTAGTAGACAATAAAGGCTCAGATTTTTCAAAGAAAGAAATAGCAGAAGGATCGGATATTTCCAGAGCATCTTTGTTTAACTATTGGAAAGAATTAGAACTGCATGGAATAGTCAGAAAGACAAGACAATACGGCAAAACAAAACTTTACACTTTAAACACAAAAAGCATAATCACTAAAAGAATTCTAGATTTGGAAAAGGCATTAATTTCAGAAGCATTAAATAAATCCAGAAAAGTTCTGAAAGTAAAACTTAGAAATTAAAAGAAAAAAAATTAAAAATTATTTCTCTTATTTTCCAGGAACTTTCATTCCTTTCCATGCTATGTCAAACAAATCTGTTACAGCACCTGCAAAGAATGGTGTGTTAACCCAAATGCCCACATCATATGTCGGATGCACTTCTGCATCATCCATTATCATGAAGACAAGTTCTTTGCCATCCACAACAACAAATCTTGCTTTGTTGTTTGTGTTTCTTACTTCTGCAACATCTCCGAGCTCTTTAACCGCAGGCTGAGATTCTTTTGTTATCGGAGCAGCAATCTTTACTTTCACTCCTCTCTTCTTCAGCTTTTCAAATGTTGGCTTCAATCCTTCAATCTTTCTCATCAGACCTTGAGCTGTGGTCATAATAAGAACAGATTCTTCAGCGTTCCTTATTGTAAGCTCAAGATGATTGTACAGATTGTGTCTGCCCTTTAAGCTTCCGCTCAAATCCGCAGGCTCAACCAATTCAATGCCTTGGGTATACAATGTGTTCAGCTCGTCAACAACATCTGTGCTTTTCAAGTCTTCAAGTCTCTTAACAGATTCCTTTGCTTCTTCATGCATGTTTTTCTTTACTCTTTCTATAACCTCTGCAGGTTCAACAGCAATGTACTTAATTGGTTTCCCAATCTTTGTTACTGCAAAACCTTTTTTCTCTAAACTTTCCAATACATCATAGCTTCTACTTCTAGGTACATTAGCTATGTCAGAAAGTTCGCCAGCTGTCGAGACACCTCTGCTCAACAATGCTGTCCAAATTTTTACCTCATAGAGGTTTAAAGAGAAATAACGTCTGAGCTTGCTTAAAAAATCGTCTTTTACTATCATCTTCTCTTACACCCCCTCTTTTTTGGCCGAATGTTTTACCCGGTTAATGAGTAAAGGTGCATAACTACTATATATATGTTACGGTTTTGAGACCATTTTAAAGGAGTGCTGTTCTATCGGTGAGTGAAGGCGTGAGGGCCTTATTTAATGATGGGAAAAAGTTTTAGTCATCACCTTGTTATAAAAATTTGATAACTATTTTATACTAATTTCGAGAATTGATTTGTTTTTAAATGAAAATTTGGAGATTTTTGTTTTTTTAGCTGCACTTACTCCCTGCCTCCCCTAAATTGGGCGCGGCCTAATTTGTATTAACTCAACTTATACCTCAAAATCCCGCCGATTCCAGAAATGCCGTCTAATTTCTTTCCGCCATCGTGTTCAGAACTGATAATATGAATTTTGCCGTTTGTTTGCTCAGTTGTTTTCATAATGTTTTCAATTATTTTATAATCTTCACCATTGTTTTCTTCTCTGGATTTTTGGATCAGGTTATCTGTCACTAGAAGTGTTTCTACTGCTCCAGCATTAGCGGCATTTTTTACTTCATTTATACCATAAGCAGCTTTGTCATCTTTAGAAATTTCTTCAAGCAATTTTTCCACCAACTGAATCTCTTTAGCAGTTCTTTCTTGTTTAAGCACATTCTGCACTTCACTTCTTTTTAGCAGTTCATTGAATGCTTTTTCATCACAACCAGAAACAGTGGCTAAAACAATTTTTTTCTTTAATTCCTCTTCACCAGATTTAAGGGTTTTCTGCAATTCTTCTTTCCAAAATGCAGGACTGGCAATAATAATATTATCAAATTTGTATTTGGAATCATAATCCTTAATGATCTTAATAATCTCAGCATAGAAATTTTTGCCGGTTGCACTAGATGCATCATCTGCTTTTTTTATAACATCCCCAGAAATTTTAGTTAATAGATCATAACCATATTTTTTCATCAAAGCAAAATAAGCTTCTTCACGATCATGAATGCATAAAAGAATATTGCTCTGCACACCAGAACTAGCTTCCTTAAGCTTATCAATCTGAAACTTAAGCCAGGTTGCTTTTTCAAGTGTGAATTGATAATTTTCTTCAAGATTAAAACTGTGATGATCTCCTCTAGCTAAGTCTTCAGGGCCTTCAACTATAGTTCCGAGAACTCTTAAATTATTGGAAGTTTTGCTGAATTCAGTCTTTTCAGCCCTTATTTTTAGAAATATGGTTTTTCTGATAATTTTAGCAGCTTTATCCTCATTGCCTTTGCCACCGCCAATTTTAATCTTACGTTCAGTTTTTCCACTAATAAGATCTCCCGGCTCAATAATACTGCTCAAATACCACAGATCATCAAGATTCTCTATTAGTATCTTAGCAATGCCTCTTTTAAAGTCTGAATGCAGGGTTTTCATGAGTTTTCACAACCTAAAAAAGAAAAACATTTATATATAAAACTTGTTGAAAACAGGCTATTGGATAGTTGGAGCAGTATTAAAATGCTCAAAAAGGCCATTAAAAGCTTTTACAAGTTAAGGTGACAATATGAAACTCAAATCCCCAAAAAAAAGAGCACAAGCTTCTGGTGTAGGCGCAGCAGCTCTTATTGCAATAATCGCTTCTTTAATAGTCATTTATGTTCTTGTTTTGCCGCCTTCTGATAGAGAAGCAATATTGTCAGGAGATGCAGAAAAAGTAGGAGAAGGACCAAGATACTCTAGTACTGGTTCTCAAGCTTCAACAGCTTCTGTGCCAACTGGCGGAGAAGACCTTCTTTTAGAGACACCGGGAAGATTAAGCTTTATGGAAGAGCAGGAAGTTGAACATATTCTCCCCTCTGTCCATCTCTATACAAAAACAAGCGCAGCATTACTCAAGAAAGTAAACAACATATATGTGAAGAATGGATGGTTTGATAAAAAAGACGAAGACATTTCTTTTTCAATAGAAGATTTGGATAACACAGATAATGTTCAATTAGGCTTTTCATCACTTGATGGCCAAGGAAGGCTAATGATAAGTCTTAATGGCTACACTATTTATAATAGGGAGTTAAGACAATCAATAATAGAACCAATAACACTTCCGAGAGATTATCTAAAAGAGGAAAATACAATTCAGTTAAGTGTTTCAGAAGTTGGACTAAAATTTTGGAAAACAAATGAATACACGCTATCAAATATCAAGATAACTGCAGACTTAACAGACAAAACAAGCCAGGAAGCAAAACAAACATTTGTTGTAACAGCAACAGAAAAAAGCAATGCTCAAAGAGTTTTTGTAAGATTCTTTCCAGCATGTAAATCTTTAGAAGTAGGCAGATTAGATATAAAACTTAATGGCCATACAATTTTCTCAGCAGTACCTGATTGCGGATTTTTAAGACCGATTGCAATAGACACGCACTTTTTGTTTAGTGGAGAAAATGAGCTTACTTTCAAAACAACAAAAGGCATATATCTTATAGATCAGATAACTGTGAAATCAGAATTACGCGAGCCAACATATCCTGTATATTATTTCGACATTGATGAGGATTATTTCAAGTATGTAAGGATTTCAGAAGAAAAGGAATGCGGTGATATAGACGGTTTTTGTCCAGAGGACTGTCAGCCAGATCAGGACAAAGACTGTTGCTTTGAAGACAGTGCAAACAATTATTGGTGTGACCTCGAAACTGAAAACAGCAGAGATAGATGTTTGAATATTGTAGAAAAATCAACATGCAACAGATGCGTTTCTGGATATGAAGATGATGATGGTGATGCACCAGATGCATGTGTTCCAGATGATCCTGACAAAGGTAATGCATATTGCGGGGATGATGATGATGATGTTTGTCCTTATGGATGCAGCATTTATTATGATAAAGACTGCTGTTTTGATGAAGATGATGATATAGATAAATTCTGGTGTGATGATATGCCCTTGACAGGAACAGAAAGCATCTGTGAAGAAGCCTTATCTGCAGGAGAATGCGATGATTGTGTAACAGGTTATGATTCAGAAGGTACAAGCCCGGGATGCAGGTCTGATATTAAATCTGTGGATACAGAAGCAAGGCTTTTGGAGGATTTTGATGTTGAATTAAAAGTACAATTCACAAATGATTTTGACCGCAAAAGAGCAAGACTTTATATCAATGGAAGATTAACCCATATTGATACAACAGATAGAGAGTACACCAGATTAATTGATAATTTTGTCCAGGACGGCACAAACAGCGTGGAAATAATTCCGGATACAGATTTAAACATTGCAAATGTTAAAGCTGTGTTGAAAAGATCATAAATCTTTTCCAATATTCAAATGATAGTTTTTCTATCATATTATTGTATGTTAATTTGCTGATGCAAATAAGGTAAAATAAAATGGCTGGTGATAATTCATCTAAAGAGGTTTCTGGTGGAGAGGATTTTGGCGAAGCAGGAGAAAACATATTTACTGATGATACTCCTTCAGAACCTAAAGGTAGATTTTCAAGATTTTTCAAACGGAAAAAAAAAGATAAAGACAGTTCTAAAGGAGCCTTCCCTGAAGGAGAAGATATTTCTGATGATACACCAGTACATCCTGGCGGCAAAAGAAAAGGCAAGGATGAACCACCTCAAGATGTTAATAAGAATGAACCTGTAACTCCAAAATCAGGGTTTGGTGTTGTGGGAAAAGTAGCAGGAGGTGCTTTTGGGGGATTGAAAAAAGTTGCATCTCACAAAGAAAACCCTGCAGCATTCAACATCCTTCTGATATTAGCTATTCTAAATCATGTAATTGATTACTGGTTTCTAAATATGAGGCAGGTTGCATTTACACCATTAACAGCAATCTTTGATTTGATTGTTGTGGGGTATGCTGTAACAACAGTATGGCCATCACAAAAGAATTTTGTAACTATAATGGTACTAGTTTTTGTCTTGTTTACAAACATTTTTGTAGGCAGGGGATTCCTGATAATGGCTGCATTTGCAATATTATTTTTATTCTATCTGAGCAAAACTGCAGATAATTTTAATGTCATATTGGTTTTTGTGTTTGTGCTTTGGGCAGAATCAGGATTTACAGGCATGCCAAGAAGCTGGCTTTCTTTACTTCCTTATCACCTGAGTTTTATTTTTGTAAAAACATGGTATTTTCTCATGTCCTATGTATTATTGGCAAGCCTTATTTTGGGAAGCCAGTCAGACATGCTCAAGGGATGGGCAAAAAAAATAGCATTCATATTTTTTGCAGTATTTTTCTTTTCCATATTATTCAATATATTTTCTGCAGCAGAACTTTACAAATATGCAACTTCTCCTGAAGGAACATACATACTTTCTTCTACTCAAGAAGAAGAAGCAAAAGAATCGTTTTTTGGAGGGTTTGATAAACTCAAATGCTATGGTATTTATTTAAATCCTGGAAATGTTTTGGGGGGAGGAAAAGATCCAGATACAGCTGTGCAAGACTGCTTAAATCCAATACCCAAGACAGAAACAGAGGCATATCTGGAATCAGCAAGAGACACAAAGTCAACAAATACTTTGGAAATATCTGTATTCAAAGGCTATCCTTCAACCACAATTTTAGGTGAGAATGCAGTTACAAGCAGTATTGTAATTCAGAATCCTGAAGATCCAGTGATGTTATCTGTGGGTTGTTTTGTTGAGCAAGATAAAATAGACAAGCCTGGGAGAGCAGTATTTACAGATGGAATATCTTTATATGAGACTTCTTCAGAAGGAGAAGCACCTTTTATGAGCATAGATACTCCAATTCCAGGAGGTATAGAGGTTGTTTGCCAACCAGACCCAACTTCAATAAAAGTAGGTCAGAATACAGTGCATTTTGTTGCAACAATATCTCATGTAAATTCAAAAGCTTACTTGAAAAATGTTTATGTAAGCAGACCAGGCTATGATGAGTTGTTGGAGATAATCTCCACAGATCCAAACTTTGGATTTCCAAATCCCCAAGGAAAAACAGAATCAATGTACAGGCAGCTTTATTTCAATACAATATCTGCTGCATATAATGCCAGAGCAAAAAATATTGCATTATGGAGAGAAACATATCCTGCAAGTAAAGTACAATCATTCTATGATCCGAAAGCTATTCAATTATTGATTGGCTGGGCAACCCAAGAACCAGTAATTTGGATAGATCCTGAAAAAGGAAGATTAATTGCTTTGAACATCGGATTCAAGTCAAAGGATAAAACAATAAGATTAGGAAGCATAAACTCATTAGAATTAACACTTCCTTCGGGATTTGAGCCAGATGAAAGATGTAAGTTCTTTGAAAAAATAGATGATACAACTGAGAATAAATACAGATTGTCTGCCAGTTACATCAATAATAAAATAAAGCCTGCCCTAAGTCTCGCAGAAAAGACAAAATCTGAGCAATTAATGCTTGATCATTGCTGGATAAAAGTCGATCAAGATGCAGTACTCAAGGACCAGGGAGATGAATTCTTTGCAAGACAAATACAAGTAGAAGCAGATATGGATTTTGTCAAGACATTTGAGCAGCCTTTGACAGTAAGAGAATTAAAAGGAATTTACCCTGAAACAGGGAGATTAAGAGAAGACAAAGGAAGTTTAGAAATTCAAAACAAGGTTGTAAAAGTTGCAAATAATTATGGAGTTCCAGAGTCATTGGCTTTGGCCTTAGTATATCAAGAATCTACATTTATTCATTATAAAGGCGGGAAGATAAATGTTGGAGTTGGCGGTGATGATTTTGGAGCTATGCAGATAAATAAAAATGAAGGCAAGAACACACCAGAAGGCCCAGGAAGAAGGATTAAATGGGGGTGCTTTGATGCAGATATGCCAAAAACACCCAAGACAATATGTGCAGTTTCAGAATGCCAAGGCTCAAGTGTTGTTGAAGAAAACCCTGATTGCAATATTGCAGTTGGAATGAAACTATTATCTGATTGTTATAAAGAAGGACAGGAGAAGCACCCAAATGGCAAAATGTATGATTGCAAGAATACAATGTATTCAGGATGGGATTATGCACTACGATGTTATAATGGCTGGGCAAAGGATTGCTCAGGAGATCCTAATTATGTACAGAATGTGCAAAAAAAAGTAGGCTGGTTTAGCCCAAGTCCGATTTTAATTCCAGGCGAATCAACCTCAGAAGGGCTCTATAATTAACTTCAAGAGAAAAAATGAAGAATAAAAAAGAGAATAATTTCACCAAAAAAATAATTCTATCCTCATTCATATTAGTTATAGCCATATTTATTCTTGCCTGTGATAAACCAGGCATACCCAAGATAACAAAGGACAGCATACCTTTAATTGGCGGCAGTAAATCCCAAGCAACTCAGCCAATAAGTTATGAACATCTAAAAAGCACAGAAGGCATAGTTCTTTCATATCTTCCAGGCTCACCACCAGAAAGCATTTGGGCAAGAACAGATTTTCAGATAACATTGCAGCTCGAGAATAAAGGAGCATATGATGTTACAGACGGCATAACAATATTGAGAATTCCAAACACAGATGATATGGTAGTAAAACCATTAGGATCAGAAAAATATTCAATAAATGGCAGAAGTTTATATGATACTGTTGGAGGAAGGGAATTGCAGATGTTTGAAATAGAAAACAGTGTTAATGTTGCAGCAGGCACACAGGAAAAAGCAATAGTGCAAGCAAAAACATGCTACAATTACAAAACAACTGCAACAGCAGACCTCTGCTTAGCTGCAGTCTCAGGTTCAACAGCAGTAAACAAAGAACAACAGTCATGTCAGCCAACAGAACAAGTGACATTAACAGGACAGGGAGGTCCAGTCGGTATAAGCTGGATAAAGCAGAGTATAATTCCTTTATCAGCTGATATTTCTATGCTTCAATTCACATTAAAGATAGCAAACCTGGATGCAAAGAAAGGAGAAGTAAGATCATATGAAAAAGATCTTGACAGAGACAAATGCCTAAAAACTTCTCAAAAGAAAATAACACTTGAAGAATTCAGTTTTGGAGGATACAGTTTTACTAATAAGAACGGAAAAATAGAAGGAGACATCACTTGCCAGCCAAGTGAAATATTATTAGTCAAAGAAGAAAGAGATACAAGATCAAAAACTGCAGAATTGAAAAACATTGTAAGCTGCACAGCAAAAGTAAGCAATATAGCACCATATATTTCTCCTTTGAAGATTGTGCTTTCATATGGTTATGAATCTGTGGCAACAGCAAAAGAAGTCAAAATATCAGGCATGGTTGGCAGTATTGAAGGGCCTTGCCCAAGAGAGAATTGTTTCAAACCAGGATCAGGTGTGTGTGGAGTGTATGGTGGAGAGAATAAATTTGGAAAATGTGAAACTTCTGGAGAAGTTTGCTGTATCAACCAAGTCCCTATATGCATGGTTCAATATAGCTTATCATGCAAATCCCCTGGAGAATGTCCAATAATAGGTGGAGAAGAGAAATACATGAAGAATGCCTGTCCAGGAAATCTTCATTGCTGCTGAATATAGTCAATTTATAGCCAATTAGCAATAATTGGCTAGTTATTGATAGTAAAATATCAAAATAATTAAAAACAAGAGATATAGAAATAAGTAAAAAATGAGTAAAAAAACAAATTTCAGCAAAAAAACACCCATTTTAGTAGTTTTTGTTATAATATCACTTCTAATAATGTCTTGTGGAAATAAAGATGGTGCAGATACAAAAGGTTCAAGTACAGGTGGATTAGGTGGAGGAGGGTTATTTGGTAGAAGTCCTGATGGTCCAACAACATCATCCCAAGACCATTATTCAGGTTCAGAAGGAATAACTGTTGGTTTTATAGAAAACAGCCCGCCAGATGTAGTATATGATCTTGAGGGTACTGGCGGAGAACTTTTACCATTAATACAAGTGCAGAATAAAGGAGTATTTGATGCAACACCCATAATATATCTTTCTGGTTTTGATCCAACAATAATAAAATTCAGAGGATCAGATTTATCTGGTGCGCCGTTATATGATGTAATAACTCCAGCTTTGAGAGGAAAAAGCACATTAAATCCTGAAGGAGAATACAGAATTACTGAGTTATATGGGCCAGCAGATTTAAATTTAGGAGGAGACATAGACATATACAAAACAAATCTCCAATTAACAACATGTTATTATTATGAGACAAAAGCATCACCAGTATTGTGTGTAGATCCTGATCCTTTTTCGCCTTTAACTATAAGAGCATGCGAGCCAAAGGGATGGTCTGGCGGCGGAGGACAAGGAGCTCCAGTTTCTGTAACATCTGTAACACAACAATCAATGCCAGGAAAAATCAGCATTGTGATTGAGATTGCAAATCAAGGTCAAGGAACAATATTAGAGAAGAGTGTTGTACAATCAGCAATAAATTCTCCTGGAAGAGGAGGATGTCTTGGTAATCTAAAATACAATCAAGTTAACAGAGTTTATTATGCTCAGGGAGGAGATTCCGGAATTTCAATTTCAGGAGTTACTAATCTTCAATGTGAACCTACAGAAACAGTAATTCTCGGACCAGATAAAAAAGGCAGAATATTCTGTCAAGGTACAGTAAATTCACAAACAGCTTATGAAGCTCCTTTGAGAATTACACTTCAATACGGTTATCTTCAATCATGGACTACTCCCATAGAGATAAGAAGCACCAGTTAGTAATCTCTAATTAAATATCTAACCAATCTAATCCAGATCTGATTATCTAGATTATCTATTTAAAATATATAAAATAATCAAAATATTTATAAATGACTCTTGTCAATATCACTAAGAAGTAGATTATATCAATTTTCAGATAAACAATCAGTCCAAACGGAGGCAATAACAATGAAAAAACCCTTATTATCAATTCTAGCAATATTAATGACCGCAATGCTCATATTTGTATCAGGCTGCGGCGAAGAAGATGCAGGTACAGGCACTTCTGGCGCAGGAGGCGCAGGTGGTACTGCAGCAGGAGCTTTTGCTAGCAGTTCAAATGATGGTTTTGCAATAACCTTTGTATCAGGAGCACCACCTCCAATTGTGTATGATGATAATTTTGAATTTGATATCAATCTAAGAGTTGAGAATATGGGAGAATTTGAATCTGATCCTGATTATGTAAAAATTACAGGAATCTCTCCAACAGACTTTGGCATAACTGCAGAGGATCTAAAACAAGACCCTGCTGTTCTTGCAGCAGTAAGAAAAGACCCTGCAGGAAACATAATTCAGGGCGAATTGACAAACTTGGAGTTTGAAGGATTAGATCCAGTTGCAGTATCTGGAAATGTAATGTTTAATCTGCAAGCAGAAATATGTTATCCTTATGAAACAACATCAATAACAAGCATATGCATCTTAGAGGACATTCTCGGGACAGGAAAACCAATTGAGAGTGCAATATGCAATCCAAACAGCGATAGAACAACAGAGGTTTCTGGCGGGCCAGTTGAAATAGTGAATTTCAGGGAGTCAGCAATAGGCAAAGATAAGATATCTTTCTCATTTGATGTGCAACACAGAGGTTCAGGAGTGTTGTTCAAAGAAGGTGTAGAAGGAGATAATCCTTGCAAAGAAACACTCGCTAACAAAGACAAAGTCACAGTAACTGTGGATTCTGAAACTAAGCTTCCAGGCGATTTATCATGCAGCGGCTTAGATGGAAATGCAGGCGAGCTTACATTGTTCAGAGGAGAAGAAGGTGCAGGAACAGCTTCAAGAACAATTGTTTGCAGTTTGAGTTTACCTAGTGAAGGAAGAACTGATTATGAAACACCTATAACAATCAAAGTAGGCTATCAGTATAAGCAGGCAAGCCAGACAAAGCAAATAGAAGTCAAGCACATTGAACCTGACGAATAATTTTTTTAATTTATTTTCTTATTCTTATTTCTTCTTAAAAACCCCTCAGTTAAATATATAAAGCTCTGAGTTCTCTTTTTTAGTATGGAAAAGCAGGCAGAACACAGCATATGGACAGAGAAATACAGGCCAAAGAAGTTCTTGGATGTCAAAGGGCAAAAGGATATAGTTGAGAAAGTAAAGGCCTTTACAGCTCAAAAAAACATGCCTCATCTGCTTTTTTCAGGGCCTGCAGGAGTAGGAAAAAGTACACTAGCATTAGTCACAGCAAGAGAACTGTTTGGAGAGACCTGGAGAAATAATTTCTTAGAACTTAATGCATCTGATGAGCGAGGCATAGATGTAGTCAGAGTAAAAGTAAAAGATTTTGCCAGGACAAGAGCAATAGGGAATGTGCCTTTCAAAATAATCTTCTTAGATGAGTGTGATGCTTTGACAAAAGAAGCACAACAAGCATTAAGGAGAACCATGGAAAATTTCACCCAGACAACAAGATTCATTCTTTCATGCAATTACTCAAGCAAAATAATCGATCCAATACAGAGCAGGTGTGCAGTTTTTAGATTCAGACCAATTCCAGAAGAAGATATAATAAAGATAATAGAAAAAATATCAAAAGAAGAAAACCTAAAGATAGACAAAGATGCAGAAAAAGCATTATATGAAATATCTGAAGGAGATTGCAGACGAGCAGAAAACATTCTGCAAAGCTGTGCAGCAATTTCCACAAACATAACATCTGATGTAGTGTATTCAATGGCTTCTGTGGCAAAACCAAAAGAGGTAAGGCAAATACTTGAATCGGCGTTGAAAAACAAATTCATTGAAGCCAGAGAGAAACTTCTGGATGTGATGCTTAACTATGGATTATCAGGCACAGATGTTATAAAACAAATCCAAAAAGAGATAACCCTACTTGAGCTAGGGGGAAGATCCCAAATGAAACTCATGGCAGCATGTGGAGAAGCAGAGTTCAGGTTGTCAGAAGGATCAGATGAATTCATACAATTAGAAGCTTTCCTTGCAAAAGTTGCATTAGCAGGACAAACCAAATGATATTAGGACCGCATATATTATGATAATAAAATGACAAATTTACTCCAACAAAAAAAAGAACAAAAACAAGAGGGTATAGAAGGAGAATTCTCTGTTTCTGAGTCAAAAGGAGCTTCTGACATAGATTATACAAAACTTTCTGAATCCATTAAGGCAGAATATCAAAAGAGACACCTTGATATTTCCGGATTAAAAGCAAAGACAGTAATGCTTGAGATGGAAGTGCAGGATCTTCTAAAACAAAACAGCCAGCTCAGAAAGGACAACAAACTAAAAAATATAAGAATAGATGAATTAAAGCATAAAATGCATTTCCTGGAAACAAAACACAAAGAGCATAAAGAAATATCACATTCTGCAGCTGTTAGCTCATCTATCGTCGATAAATTGAATTATAAAATAGAGCTTTACAAAAAGCAATTAGAAGTAGAAAGAAAAAATGCAGATGAGCTAAGACAAAAAACAAAGGATTTGCAGAGCGAACTTGACAGTAAAACCGAAACACTAAAAGAATTAATAGATGATATGACACCAATTGAAGATGAACTGCTGAAGAGGAAATCAAACATAGATTTATTAAATTTGGATGCTAATGCCAAAAACAAACTATTAAATCATATGGATGAGAGGAACAGAGAGCTTCATAAGAAAATCAAAGAAAAAGAAACACGTCTTTCAGCACTTAAAGGCCAATCAAAAGAGTTATTAGAAAAAATGCTCATAATCGCAGAGGAGCACAGAAAATTACTAGAAGAGAATATGGATCTAAAAGAAGAGCTCATGAGATATAAGCATGCAGAACAAAGAGAGCATCAGATGCAGGAGAAAATTATTAATTAATTCTAAGGATGTTTTTTAAAGTCGCCTTCATCGAAATTAAATAATATCTTCCTCAGCAACTAATAAAAATTAGAAATATGTTGTAGATTTTTGAAATTGCCTTCATCGGACCTAAATTATGTCCTCTTCGGCAACCACCATAAAGTCTCCCATGGCAATTACTGCAGAAAAAGGCACAAGGCTGTTGTTTTCTTTATCTTTTTCCAGCTCTAATTTATCAGTATAAGCAGTAGGATTTTTGAGAATTATGTGGATTAGCTCCCCAGTTTTTGTCTCAAATATCAAATCTCCAACTTCACCGAATTTTTTGCCTGTTTTGCTTACAACAGTCTTTCCAATAAGTTGTTTTGAGAATTTCTTTTCTTCTTCTGTCATGTGTTAGCACCTTTTTTTGAATAGTTTGATAATTATAAATCCCTAATCCTATAAAGAGTAATTAAGAAAGCTAATATATAAATGTTTTGGTAGTAGTTTTTTAATCATATCCCCCGAATCCACTATTCTAAAACCTCAAAATAGCGTTCTTAACTCAAGGCGCCAGAAATCAAATAACCAACAATTTCCTCATTATGCCTGGTTTCTGAATCCAAAGAACGCTCTTCTTGAATCATTATCTCAACACCATGAGAATCAAGATTTTTGTATCTTATATCAGCAGTATCAGCACCATTTGAGGTCTGCACTTCTGCAATAAAAGAAAATAGTTGCTTGAGTGACATAAGGCTGATTCCGTGCCAATTATGATTTACAGTTCTTTCAGTTCTGCCAACAAAATGAGCCCTGGTTTCTTCAAGATATTCACCAGTATCCATTGCAATGTAACTTATTAAATGTTCAGGAATAGATGTATTAAAATACCTCTTTTTCTCTTCTTTCTGAAGCATTATGTAAAAACCCGATTCATCAAGGTCTTTAAGCATAGTGGTTAATGGAATTGGATAAGTGGTTTCTTCTACAACACTAAAGACTACGGGAATGTCTTTAAAATTGTTCTCGAAATTCACTGCTTTGATTACATCACTGGCTTGGACAAAATCCGCTTCAATAGATTTTCCATCAATTTCATACTTGCCTTTTTCGACGACAAAATAGAATATATCTTCATTTCCATGCTGTGTATCAAGATAATCCCATTCTTCTATTTTAACAGAAAAACCTTCTTTTGTAACCTGACTTATTCGTGTATGGGCCGGTTGAGGATCCTTTAAAGAGACAGGCTTTGCAATAATAACCGGCTTGTCATATTTTTTCAAAAATTTTATCCGCCCAAGATTATGATTTACATTTCTTATAATGCCTGTTTCTCCAATATCAAAGAAGTAATAGCTTTCTGTTTTGTAAGCTAGATCTGGGAGATCTTCTTTATTAGTTGAGATTGCTCTGCCAGTCAAATCATTATCCCAAAAAGATATTCTTGCAGCAAAATCATTGTTCACAAGAACCATAATACTCAAACTAGCAACAGCAGATATAGCAAGTATGGCAAGTAGAGTTACGTTTTTATCAAAATCCAGTTTTTTCATGTTATTAGGTTTTATACTCCTTATTTATAAAGTTTTTTTGAATTTTGGCTAATGTCGTTATATTATTATTGCAGGGAGTGGCAAATCAACCCCCATTCCAGTTAAATTTAAATAAGCAAAGAAAATAATCAGCCATAGTGATAATATGGACTCACAGGCAAAAATAGACCTAATAAAGCAGGTAGGAGAGGAGATAATAACAGAAGAAGATCTTCTAACACTGTTTAAAGAAAATCCAAATCCAGTGGCTTATCAGGGGTTTGAGCCTTCAGGCAAGATCCATATAGCTCAAGGGATATTTGTAGCCAATAATATAAGGAAATTCCAGGAAGCTGGAGTGAAATATAAACTTCTTGTAGCAGACTGGTTTGCATATCTTAACAATAAGCTCGGAGGAGATATGGATAAGATAAGGAAAGCAGGGGAGTATTTCATAGAAGTATGGAAAGCTCTTGGCGTGGATACAGACAATGTAGAAATTCTATGGTCTTCTGATGTTATTAAAGATGAGAAATATTGGGAATTAGTAATGAAAATAGCAAGGGATTCAACAGTAGCAAGAATAATGAGATGCAGCCAGATCATGGGCAGGCAAGAAGGAGAAATACAACAAGCATCACAGATATTCTATCCATGCATGCAGGCAGCAGATATATTTTATCTTGATGCAGATATTGCTCAGCACGGCTTAGATCAAAGAAAAGTTCAAATGCTGGCAAGAGAAATAGCACCAAAACTCGGCTTTAAGAAACCAATCTGCATTCACCATCACATGCTCATGGGTTTAGGTCAACCGCCAAAATCAGAACTAACAGGAGCAGATAAAGGCATAGCCATAAAAATGTCTAAATCAAAACCAGATACTGCTATTTTTATGACTGATTCAGAAGAGGAAATAAAAAAGAAACTCAATAAAGCTTACTGTCCAGAAGGGGAAGTAGATGACAATCCAGTATTAGAATATGCAAAATACCTAATTTTTGAGAATTTTGATTCATTAAAAATAGAACGCCCAGAGAAATTCGGCGGAAATTTGGAGTTTAAATCATATGAAGAACTAGAGAAAGCATTCGCAGATAAACAACTTCATCCAATGGACTTAAAACAGGCAACAGCGTCTTATGTAAACGAAATGATCCAGCCTGTGAGAGAACATTTTGAAAAAGATCCAAAAGCAAAGAAATTAAAGCAAGAAATTGACAGTTTTGAGGTGACAAGATAATGGAATTCAAAGACTTTATAATATGGTTTTTTGTGATTTTGATAGTAGTTCTTGCAATAATATTTGTTACATCTCCTGAAACTATAGGTCATGGCGCAGCCTACATAGTAAAGGGTTTCCATATGATATTCGGATAATTGTTCAAATGAAAAATCTTCAATCTTATCTAAAGAAGAAAAAGATTTCTTATGCATTGTTTATACAAGATGAAATTCCCAATCCAAACATGTTCTACTTCAGTGGATATGGGGGTTATGGTGCTTTAGTTGTACCAGCCAAAAAACCAAGTTATTTGTTAGTGCCGGAGATGGAATATGAACTGGCAAAAGAACAGGTAAAGAAAGCAAAATCAAGAATCAAGATAAAAAAATTAAAAGGAAAATTGCTCAAACAAATCCCTGGAGCTAAAAATACCGCATTAGATTATTCCTCCTTGAGTCATTCAGATTATAAACAACTAAAATCCAAGATAAGATCAAAAACAAAAGATATATCAAAATTCTGTCAGCAACTAAGAGAAACAAAATCTAAGGATGAAATAAAAAAGATAAAGAAAGCTTGTCAAATAACCCAAAAGATCATAGATTCTTGCATAAAAAAATTCAATTCATTCAAGACAGAATCTGAAGCAGCAGCATATCTTGTATCTGAAACATACAAGGAGGGTTGTAAGCCGAGCTTTGACCCAATTATAGCTTCTGGTAAAAACTCTTCTAAGCCCCATCATATACCGCAGAAAACTAGAATTAACAAAGGGTTTTGTATAATTGATTACGGAGTTAAGTATGAGGGATATTGCGCAGATATAACCAGAACGATATATGTAGGCAGGCCAACTGAAAAAGAGAAAGAACTTTATTCAAATCTTAATAAGATCCAGAAAGATGTTCTAAAAAGGATTAAAGCAGATATCAAGGCAAAGGATTTAGATCTATCTGTAAGAAAACAGCTAGGCAAGTTAAATAATAAGTTTATTCATGCTTTAGGACACGGTATTGGCATAGAAGTACATGAATCACCAAATATTTCTGGAAAATCAAAAGAAAAACTAGAACAAAACTCAGTTTTAGCTATTGAACCAGCAATTTACCTCAAAGGGAGATTCGGCATAAGAATAGAAGATGATGTTTTAGTTGGGAAAGATAAAGGAATATTAATTTCTAAGCCTTCAAACAAATTGAAAATTCTTAGTAAAAAATAGAAAGAAAAAAATTAAAAAAAAATAAAAGCTTATTTACCTTTTTCTCTTCTTAGCTTTTTTCTTCTTAGCAGGTTTCTTTTTAGCTTTCTTTTTTGTAGCTTTTTTCTTGGCCTTTTTCTTTGCTGGTTTTCTCTTTTTAGCAGCTTTTTTCTTTACAGCTTTTTTCTTTGTTGCTTTCTTTTTTGTGGTTTTTTTCTTTTTCCTCTTACCACCACGCTGCATCTTAACCATAGCTACGTCGCCTTGCTTGTCAATAAAGTAAAGATGTCCATCTTTTCTCTTAACGCCGCATTTTACTACAACGATCTGTTTTTGCTTGCCTTTTTTACCGCCGCCTTTAACCATTTTAGCTTTAGAAACATTTCCTTTTTTGTCAAGGAAATAAAGGTAGCCGGGTTCTCTCTTTATTTTACAGTTTACAACTTTTGTTGCCATCTTATTTCAACACCTCTGTTTTTATATATGAATCTATCGAGGAATTAACCCCCTAAAGCCAGATTTTCGTCATTCTGGTTTATAAATTTTGTTGTTTTTGTAAGGGGGTTTCGAGGAAACTTTAAGCTTTAATGATTTTTCTATCCAATCGTAACCTTTATATACCTCCAGTTTATTAAAAGCGGGTATGGCGACCAAAGATAAAGAAAAAGAGATGCTGGATGCAATAATGTCCCATTACACCGTCGATATGAACTCCTTGGAGGATGAGAACAGAGTATTAAAAGAGACGGTTAATCATCTCAAAAATGAGCTCGATAAATTCCAAAAACCGCCATTGCATGTATGCGAGGTTAGAGATGTCGAGGATGGGAGAGCCTTTGTCAAGTTAAATAATGGCAATGAGTTCTATGTAGAAATGTCTTCAGATGCAGGAAGCATCTCGCCGGGAGATAGTGTTTTAGTAGAGCAGAAAAATCTCACTATAATAAGAAAAATATCCCAAACAAAGAAGTTCAATGTAGAGAAATTTGTAATAATAGAAAAGCCAACAGTAAACTGGAGTGATATCGGGGGGCTGGATGAGCAGGCAGAGGAGATTAAAGAGGTTGTTGAGCTGCCCCTGAAAAAGCCTGAACTTTTTGAGAAAGTAGGTATTACCCCTCCGAAAGGCATACTTCTCTATGGGCCTCCAGGTACTGGGAAAACACTTTTAGCCAAGGCTGTAGCTTCCTCTACAAACTCAACCTTTATTGAGGTTGTTGGTTCTGAGTTAGTTCAGAAGTTTATAGGAGAAGGAGCAAAAATGGTCAAGGAAATATTTCAGCTTGCAAGAGAAAAAGCTCCAGCAGTAATATTCATAGATGAACTTGATTCATTAGCATCCACCAGAATAGAGATTGGAACTTCAGGTGAGAGAGAAGTGCAAAGAACTTTCATGCAGTTCTTGGCAGAGATTGATGGGTTTAAGGCATTAGGAAACATAAAAGTCATAGGATGTACAAATAGAAAAGACATTTTGGATCCGGCAATTCTCCGTCCAGGAAGATTAGACAGGTTAATTTATGTTCCAACACCAACTTTTGAAGGAATTGAGGCAATATTCAAGATTCATACAAAGAGAATGAAACTTGATCCAAAGATTAACAAAAATAAGTTATGTAAGCTTATGGATGGCTTTTCAGGTGCAGAGATCAAGGCAGTTTGCACAGAAGCAGGATACTTTGCCATAAGGAAAAACAGAGTCAAGATACTTCAGAAAGACTTTGAAGAAGCCATAGAAAAAGTCAAGCAGGATGAAGCCAGAGAAGGCAGTGATTATATGCGTATGTTTGGTTAAGATTTCTTATATTTTATTAGCTGTGCCTAGTTGAGAAATAAAGTCATTATCTTATTAGAGGGCTGCGTCAAGGTTAGGGGCGGTGGGTGGGCAGAAGACAATTAGCGAAGCGTACAATTCAACAAAAACCGCATTTTTCCCTTTAGGGAAAAATAATCAGAGAGTTTTTGGCTTCAGGTCCGCTCTGACGCAGCCTTAATAGCACTAACCTAAGTTCACCAGGGCGAGTGCCAATCATGTAGTGTTCCATGTCGCAATCATGATCGATCGACGCAATACACTATAGAAAATCCTTAGCACTCTAGGCGCTGGTGAACTTATTTAGAAAGTACGTGCTCATCAGTTACTACCGTTAATCATCTTCTCTTGCGAGAATCATTGGGTGTTCACTAAATCATCGCACGCAATATTAGGAATAAATGCCAAGTATATAAAACTTAGCTAAAGAACTCAATCAATAACCTTACGCCAACACCAGAGGCATTCTTAGGACTGTAACTTCTTGGGTTGTCCAGCCAAACACTTCCAGCAATATCAATATGAGCCCAAGTTGTTTTTTCAACAAAATTTTGTAAGAATATACCTCCGATAATTGTGCCTGCATTGCCTTTGGACTTTCCAAGGTTTTTAATATCTGCAATGTCGCTTTTTATGTGATCTTTATAATCATCGTATAGGGGGAGTTGCCAAACTCTTTCATAAGTATTTTCTCCTGCATCAAACAGTTTTTTAGCAAGTTTTTCATCTTTAGTCATTATTGGACTAACATCGCTTCCTAAACATACCGATGCAGCACCAGTTAAAGTAGCAATATCAATTATTGTTTTTGGCTTAATGTTCTTTTCAGTATATGCAAGTGCATCTGCCAGAATTAATCTACCTTCGGCATCTGTGTTCAATATTTCCACAGTTTTTCCAGAATATGCTTTGAAAACATCTCCTGGTTTGTAAGCTTTTCCATCAACTATGTTTTCGCAGGCAGCAATCACACCAATAATGTTCTTTTTTAATTTTAATTCAGCAGCTGCTTTAATTGTGGCAATAACTGCTGCTGCACCCCCCATATCCTGCTTCATCGTCTCAATATAACCAGCCGGTTTAAGATTTAAGCCTCCAGAATCAAATGTAATGCCCTTTCCAACTATAGCTGTTTTATCTTTTGAAGCTTTATTTCCTTTATACTCGAGAATTATTAATTTAGGAGTGTATTCTGAGCCGCGGCTTACTGCTAATAGCAGGTTCATACCCAACCTTTTCATTTCTTTTTCTTCAATTATCTTGGTTTTGACATTAGTTAGTTTAGCAATTTCTTTTGCTTGAGCCTCAAAGAACAATGAGTTGACAGTATCTGCATTATCATTAACTAAATCTCTGGCATAATTGGTGTTGTTGCAGATTATTTGTGTTTTTTGGATTATTTTTTGAAGATTTTTCTTGTTCTTGGAGTTTTTCAATAGAATTATTACTTCTTTAACAGGTATTTTTGGGTCTTCTTTGTCTTCTGATTTGTATTTGTCAAATTCATAATTTCCGAGGACAATACCTTCAGTTAAAGCTTTAATTGATTTGTCATTTAGGCCTTTGCTAAATTCCACTGCAACAGTTTTTGCTTTTCTTGCTTTTGCAGTTTTGATAATTGTATTTGCTAACTGCCTTGTTTTTTCTTGGTCAATATTATCCCCTTTTCCTAGTAAAAGAATAGGTTTTGTTTTTGAAATTGGACAGTATATTGTTGCAGTTTTGTTGAATTTGCTCTCAAATTTAGTTGTTTTTACAGCTTCTTTTAGGTATTTCTGGAATTCACTTTTTCCACCAGTTTCTGCGATGATTAGGATATCTGCTTCAATCTTCTCTGGTTGTTCAGTAGAAAGGGTTATTTCAAGTTGGTTTTTAGTTGTCATGGGTTGAGATTGGGAGGGGGGATTTATAAAGATTATTGTGGATTAGAATTAATCTTTTTCCTTATCTTCTGCAGGAGCTTCTTTTTCAAGCTTTTCTGCAACTTTATTTAGTTCATCGATAAGAGTATTAATTTCTTTTTCCTCTAAGCCGTGAGCTTGGCAGCCTTGTTCAATAGTTTCATATTCACCAATAGCGCATCCAATGCAGTGCATACCTTTATCAGCTAGAATCTGAGCAGCAGGCATACCCAGCTTATTGAGAAGTTCCCCAAAGGTCATATTCTTATTTATCTGTTTAGATTTTTCTTCTGACATTTTCAATAGACTAGAATCAAGAATAGCTTAAATTAACTTTTCTCCAGATTCAGTGTTGATTATGTGTATGACATTAACAGGACAGCTATCTGCAGCTTCTTTGTTGGAGTCAAACTCAGCATCTTCAATTTCTTTTGTTTCTATCTGGTTTTCTCCTTCTTTTGCTCCTTTAAGCTTTGATTTTCCATCTTCTACCATTTCCCAGCTTTCCGGGCAAACAGCAGCACAAGCTCCACATCCAATGCAGTTAGGTTTGTCATGCTCAACCTTGTATTTTGTCATTTTTGTATATCCTCCATAATTATAAGTTATTTTTATTTGCTAATAAATAAGATATAAGGCCTTTATTTAAAAATATTTTTAGTGGATTTTAAAAAATAAGGAAAATATGGGTTTTCATTCAAAAACATCAGAAATACTCTGTTTTATATCTTCAACCAGGACAGAATGTTTGTTTACAATAATGTAGATTTCTGTTTGTCTGTGAAAGATATCTGAAGTCATTTTTAATAAACTGAATCCTGATTTTTTCTTAATTTTGTCAGAAAATGAATAAAGCTTTTTCCGATAAGGTTCATTAAAGAAGAAAAAGTATTGCAGAACAGTATCTCCAATACAAATACTGTTATGATGGGGGATTACAACCCCTGTTTTGACTTCTATGCCTAAAGATCTAAAGAATTTAGCAGCAAGTTTATCTGCTATTGTGTTGCCTCTGCAAGCAAGACATATTTTGTTTTCTTTTTCTAATTTTTTAATAAAGTGGATTATTGATTCCGGAACAAATGGAAGAAGACGTCTTACAGATAAAAATATCTTCTTAGGTTCATTTTCCCCAAAATAGCCTTTAGCATAGGACTTTATGAGAAAGTTGGTTAAGTCTTTCAATGAGGTAAAACGAAATATTTGAATTTTGCTAGATTCATCAATCTGATTCGGGTTATAGCCAATATTGAAGTAATTTGAATAATAATTTGAGAATGATTTTGTTTGTTGTTTTATCCAGTTTTTGTTTAGAAAGTATTGTTTTTCTATCTTATCGACAATTCCATCTTCAACTATTTCTTTAATGACTTTGTGAACTGCCTGGTAGGATATATCTTTTTCTTTTTTTATTTCAATATATATTTGTTTCAATGTTAATGGAAATCTATCTCCAAGTATTTGGATTATTAACTTTTTGGTTGAATTTTCTGTATTTCTCATTCTGGCTTTTTTGAGGATATTCCTTCTAATTTTAAACCTTTTGGTTTACTTTTTATACTGAGTATTAATTAAGATAGCATTATATAAACATCATATGCCTAGAAGAGGAGATTTTGAAGGTTTTTTTCAAGCCGATGAGGCAATGGCGAGGTTTCTTATTGATTACTCTAATCTACTTTATTGGAATACAGAGAAATTCCCTATGGGAGAATTCTCACCTGTTGATCCATTAGCAATTTCTATTGATTCATCTGTTATTGATTTATCAGGTATAAAACAGCAAATTAGAGAGAGAAGCCGTGAAATTGCATGCTTGTATAAAGCACATTATGATCAAATTGCAGATTCAGATGCTGAGTTTATTCCTTATTGGACTCAGGAGATAACATTTACTCAGGCAGTTAAGGCTCTTCCACCTGTAATAAGAAGAAGATTATTTGAATCATATTCAAGCTTTTTTGAGAAGAACGATTTGCCAGGGAGAAGAGCAATAGATGTCAGATTAGAGAATTTTAGTCCATTTTTTTCTGATAATGATTGGTATTGGGCAATTCCATCTTCAGATAAGGAAATGAAAAGAAAATATAAAAGCCATCATATGTGCAATTATAGGCTTAAAGAGTTGTATTTCAAACCAATGGGAATGAGAGCTAATTATGCGGATAGAATAATATCTACAATAAGAAGAAATATAGAATAAAAAAATAATTAAAAAATTAGTCCTTTTTGTGTCTTTTTAGGAGAGCAGCTGCTGCAGCCCCAAGGATTACACCCGCGCCTGCTGCAATAGCAAGAGCCTTTTCAGGATGGCTTTTAGTATATGTTGCTACTTGCTTTTCTGCTTTTATTACAGCAGCCTTAGCTTTTGCAAGATCTGCCTTGGCTTTTTTCAATTTGTTTTGCAGTTTTCCAGTAGCAGAACTCTTCTTTGCAACAGATTTAGAACTTTTCTTTATTGTCTTTTTCTTTGAAACTTTTCTTTTAGCTGCTTTTTTTCTTACAGCTTTCTTTTTAATTACTTTTCTTTTTTTCATTTGTATTTTACCTCTAATATTTTTCCTTTTTCAATATGAGCTTTATATAGCAATGAAGCTATCAAAACTACAAGTCCCACAATAAGAAATGAAAATCCTTTGCTTATGTTAGCATATTCAATAATGAGAAAGGTTATCCCAATCAATATGAAAATAGTTGCAAGCAGCACCCCTATAGAAGCGAGTATTTCTTTAATCACAATATCCTGCACATGATAGGCTACTTCTTGTGCTTTCTTCAGTGTAAGTTTGGCTTCTTCTCTGAAAAGCTCAATCAGCCTAGAGACAAGTTTGCCTGCAAAAATATTCTTCAGAACTCCAAAAAAGCCCTCTTTTTTCTCCATAATGTCAGCCACGCTAAAGTTATTTTTAAATTTATCTAAGTATTAGGACTTTTTTACCTTTTTCTTCCCCTGTTTTTTGAAAAAACTCTTAGTCATGCATACAAGAAAGTTCCAGTTGAGTGCAATATGAACCAGCACTAATGCTGCCATCACTATTCCAGACCAGTCATGCAGAATGCTTATTTGGCGCATTGGCAAGTTTCTATAGCTTATGCTAAATTTGCTAAGAAGTCCAGGGAATTTAATAATCCCTGTTGTAGCAACAGAAATGAATGTAATTATCAGTCCAATATCAATGAGGTAGTTTAGTTTTGCTTTGTTCACCATTATCAACTCATTTGCTTATAATATGATCTGTGTCAGGGCTTATTAATAAATTTTTACAAAAATTTATAATATTAAGGATTTTTAAGGTATTAATGAAAGATCTTTTGGAGAAAGTAAGCCCGGTACTGATAAAGCCAACCTCGACTTCTCTAACTATAAGTCTTTCTAGGAGATTTTTTCTTTTTCAGCTGATGAAAAGGATAGTTAATATTATAGAAGAAGATCCGCACCTTAATTTTATAGCTTTATTAAAGAGCTATAAGGTATTAGGCAAGTTTCTTAATGGAACTCTACACGAGTTTTACAGAGACAGGAATAAATTGTATTTCAAGAATTTTTTCTATGATAAAAGACTTTACAAGCTTGTCAAGAGTGATCTTGAAGCACTTTATCCGGATTACAAGGATGTAAGGATGACACTCACAAAGAGAGGGGTTGTTATATATGATAATTTCAAAAAGAATTCCTTTAACATTTTGCTCCTAACAATTCATTCAGGAACATGGGTTCCCCATAACATTGAAAAGAAATTGAGCATCCCTCACAAAAGCAGAATAACTGAGGAAGATGTCGACACCCATAAGATATACAACAAGCTTGTTCTTGAAAAGGGAGGTATCTGGATAGATAATAAGCAGTCAAGATTTGTTATTGACCTGAATAGAAGTTTGGAGAAAGCAATTTATGCAGATAATTCAGAGGATTGGCTTAATAAGGTATGGAGCGAAAAGCTCACAAAAGCAGAGATTGAGGATATTTATTCTAGTTATACTGATTTTTATTTCATGCTCTCAAAATTGGTGCAGTCATATAATTTTAATATTGTATTTGATGCGCATTCAATGAAGGATTTAGCAGGGAGGCCAAATATAAGTTTTGGCACAGAATATATCCCTAAATTTTATATGCCCATTGTAAAAAGTATGCAAAAAAAAATGATTGAGTTGGGATATAAACCAGTCTTGCTAAATACCCCATATCATGGGGGGTATATTCTTAAATGGCTGAGTGAAAAATTTTCTAATGTTTTTATTTGTTCTATGGAGATAAATAAGAATCTTTATATGACAAAAGATAGATCCAAGTCAATATCTAGAAAAGTAGAGAAATTATCCAGAGATCTAACAAATATATTTGATATGGCTGTGGAATAAGTTGTTGAAAATGAAACTCGTAAAAAAAGTGCAACAGAAAACAGAGCCCGAGAAAAGAGTATTGAAGAGATCTAAGACTGGGTTGGAAGTAGAGTTTAGCTTGCTTGATCAAAACGGAAAAGTATCGAACAAGGCTTTTGATTTAATATCCGCGCTCAAGCATATCAATGAGAACCTTGTTGTGAAAAAAGAAGTAGGCAAGAACATGATTGAGTTTGGTTGTTTTCCAGGTATAAAACCATACGACCCATCATTGAATCTAATAAGATCATTAGAGAATGCTTATGAGTTATGCCAGAGTAATGATCTACACATATATCCCTTTGCAACTTATCCTGGAAAGTTTGATCCAATTATTTCTAAAGATGCTAGACATGATATAAAGAAGAAAATTTTAGGCGAGGAAAATATGAAAATTGCGGGCAGGGTTTGCGGGTTTCATCATCATTATTGCTTGCCAAAAGGTATGTTTGATGATAAAACAAAAAGCCTTAAACTTATCAAGAAAAGCAAAATAAAGAATACCTTAGTTGCTTCCTATAATTTTGAGATAGCAGTAGATCCAGTATTAGCATTGTTTACGCAATCTTCTCCTTTTTATCAGGGTGAGAAAATTGCTAAAGATTCTAGATTAGTAGTATACAGAGGCGGAAAGAAACTAAAATACATGAATGGTTTATATTCGCATCATCAGCAGTTTGGTGCTTTGCCACCTTATAAGCACACTATAACTGATCTTTTGCATAGTTTTTCCAAAAGAGTGGGTAGGTGGAAATCCGAAGTAAACAGAGTTAATCCAAAAGTTAATTTTAAGGATATTTATCCTCATGATCTTTCTATTAGTTGGAATCCTGTTAAAATAAATAGTCTTGGCACTCTCGAACAAAGAGGCATGGATGTAAACTTTTTATCAATACTTATTGCTGTGACAGTATTGCTCAAGCACTGTCTCAAGAAGATTCAAAGAGAGTTTATAATAGCACTTCCAACTGATTTTGGTATTGAGGAATCCTTTAAGATAGAAAACGATATGTTGTTTCTTCCACCTCATAGTTATGTGCGAAATAAGCTTCAAAAATGGAGTACTTACCAAGGCTATAACAAAAAAGAGATGTATAATCATGCAAAAAAGTTTTTTAGTCTTGCAAAATCAGTAACTCCAAAATCATACAATAAGATAATCCAACCAGTAGTTGAGATGCTGGATAATAAAAAATCAATGTCAGATAAAATATTTTCTTATGCTAAACAAAAAGGCTATCTGAATGAAGGAAAGATAAACAATAAAGATGCTGCTGAATTAGCACTTCATTATTCAAAACAATTCTATAAAGATTTACACACAACAAAATTAAAATTAGAGAAAGTTTCTATGTTATAGGTGTTTAGCGTAAAGTGATGAATGATATCTTCTTTAAAAGAGTGCTCACTTACATATAACCATTTCCTCCATAATATTTTTATATTAGTACTTGTGCAAAGGACCGAAAGGGATTTAATATGAAAGAGATTGTATTTGGTTTGTTTGGGGGATTGGGCATATTCATCTATGGCATGATTCTAATGAGTGAATCTCTGCAGAAAGTATCAAGAGATAAGCTTAAGAAAATCCTCTCAAATCTCACTTCAAATAGGTTTAAGGGTGTATTTGTCGGTACGGTAATGACCTCAATAATTCAGAGCAGTAGTGTCACTTCAGTTATTCTTATAGGGTTTCTTAATGCCGGTTTAATGAATCTTACTCAGGGATTGGCAGTGATGTTCGGAGCAAATATAGGGACAACCATTACTGCTCAACTTATTGCTTTTAAAATAACAGATTATGCATGGTTGCTTGTAGGCATAGGCGCATTCACTTACTTTTATTTTGATAATAATAAGCATAGAAGTCTTGGTTTGGTTATATTGGGTTTTGGACTTATATTCATAGGGCTTAATACAATGAAATCAGTAGTGGCGCCGCTTAAAGAAATAGGTGTTATTGATCACTTCTTTGTGCAATTCAGTCGTAATCCCCTATTAGCGATATTTGTGGGGATGGTAGCGACAGCTGTTCTTCAAAGCAGCAGTGTGACTATTGGAATTACATTAGCTTTGGCGAGTTCTGGCTTGATAAATCTTCCTGCAAGTATATTCATCCTTATTGGAGGTAATATTGGTACATGTGTTACAGCAGTTATTGCTTCTATAGGCGGCAAGTCATCTGCAAAAAAACTTGCTTTAGGCCATACCCTGTTTAATGTTTTAGGTGCCGGCATTGCGTTTCTTATGCTGCCAATATATCTTTATTTTATCCCACTTATCTCTTCGGATATTTCAAGACAAATAGCAAATACCCATACTCTTTTTAATATAGTAAATACCCTCATATTTATTGGTTTTATATCATTATTTGCTAAGCTATTAAATAAGATTATCAAAGCAAAAGAGAATAAAAGAGAAGACGGCGAGTATCTTGATAGAAACCTTCTAAAAACTCCCCCGTTTGCAATAAAAGCTGCTGTGAAAGAATTGAGCAGAATGCTTAATATTACAAAAGAAATGTTTGGTGATAGCAATGTATTGTTCAAGAGATACAATTATAAAACTCAAAAGAAAATAGTCACTGATGAAGAAAGTGTTGATTTAGCACAAAAAGAAATAACAGAATACCTTGTCGAGATAACAAGGAAACAACTTGATGATAAAGATTCCAACTTAATTCCAAGTTTGATCCATACTGTTAATGATATAGAAAGAGTAGGAGATCATTGTGAGAATCTTGTTAAGTTTGCTGAAAACAAACACGAGAACAATGCAAAATTCTCTGAGAAAGCTGTTAAAGAGATAGATAAGATTAATATTTTGATTAATGAATTATTTGAACTCAGCTATAAAGCTATGATTGAGGAAAACAAAGTTGCTGCCCGAAAAGGGATAAGCATTAAGAATGACATAAAACTTCTGTTACAGCAATTCAGGATGAAGCATATAGAACGTATGAAAAAAGGGTTATGCCTTTCAGAACCAGGCTTGATATATACTGATATCCTGAGCAGTTACGAACTGATTTGCGGGCATTTGGCCAATATAAATGAGTCTGTAGCAGACAATGGTAGAAGATAATCTAAAGAAGAATAAGAAATTATTTAATCATTCTCGACTCTAGGAGCAAGGATAAACTTCATCAATACCTTGTCAACAGCCTTATACTCAACCATTAATGGATAGTCTTTGTTGAATTTGATTTCTACATGTTCAGAAAGTTTGTCTCCCTGGATCATTTTCTTGAGATATTCAATTGAGTATTTTGCTTTTACTGCTTCATTTGATGAATTGGTTATAACAGTGTCATCATCTGCTTTAATATCTACCTTTGCTTTGTTTAAATCGCCTTCTGCCATTATTGTGAGTACATCTTTATCAACACCAAAGCTAACTGACTCACCAACAACATCAACATCCTCAATAGAATCAGAAAGTAATGCAGAGTTTGTCTTAACAGTCAGTGGGAATTCAAGTTCAGGAACTTTTTGCTCTTTATCCTCAAGTTCAATTATTGGCATGTAGAAAGTTCTTGTTGTATTGGATTTTAATTGCAGCTTTAGTTTATCTTCAGCAATCTCTAGTGTAAGAACATCTGTTGGTTTGGCTCTTCTAAGTATCTGTTTCATATTGCTTAGGTTAATAGCCAGCTCAACCTTTTCCTCAACCTTATACTCAGAAAACGCACTAGACAATAGCTTGAAAACAACCATAGCAACATTAGCAGGATCCATTGCAACAAGCTCAACAGCATTTGGTGTTATCTTAAACCTGGCTTCATTGACCAGATCAGAAATTATTGAAATACTGTCTTTAAGATATTTTGGTTCAGCAAGTGTAAGTTTCATTTCGATACCCCCTTAAGTATTATAAAACCCTATTCAGGCTTTAAAAGCCTCTGAAACGTGTTTTTCAGCTAAAATAGAATAATGCAGAGTGGTTTATATTTTTTACTGTTTTAGCTAAACCTTAAGAATCTTCTAAAGCCTCAAACTCCAGCTTTTCACCATCTTTAACATAATGAATATATTTATTTGAATATCCAAGCTCTTTAGCCAGCTCCAAACTACCGCCAGTCAAAGCTCTTTCGCCATGAGAAGGAATTAAGTGTTTTGGTTGGACTAATTTAAGAAAATCCCTCAATTCTTCTCTTGAAGCATGTCCAGAGGCATGTAGATCCTTGAATATTCTAACTCCCATCCTAACAAGTTTTTCTTCAAGCTCTTTTCTGGCAATAATATTTTCCTCAACTGGAATAATTTTGCATGAGAAGATTATAGAATCTTCTCTTTTGAGAAGGAAATCAAACACACCATTAATCATTTTTGAAAGCACAGATTTTGGTTCTGCCTGATGTCCAGTGCACACAATAACATATTCTTTTGGGTTTTTCAGGCGTTTGACTCTTTTTCTTATCTGCGATCCAAACTTGACCATCTCCACATCATCAGAAAATTTCACTAAACCAACTTCTTCTGCAGCTTCAGCGTATTTTGATAAAGATCGTCCAAGGAAGATTATTTTTCTATTCATTTTTTTAGCATATTTAACAATTGATTTAAGCCTTGCAATATGAGATGAAAAAGTTGTTACCATAACTGCTTTGTCTTCGTGCTTCATACCAAGCATAACATCTCTTAACATTTCATCAGCAACACTTTCAGAAGGAGTTTTTCTCAGCTTTTTTGAGTTTACAGAATCCATTATCGCAACTATGACGCCTTTTTCACCTAATTTTTTTAGGCGATCATAATTTGTTTTTGGGCCTAAAGTAGGAAAATCATCAAACTTGAAATCATTAGCATAAACAATGATGCCGTAAGGAGTGTGCAATGCAGCAATAGTTGCTTGTGGAGTGGAGTGAGTTACATAAATAAGCTCAATTGTTAGTTTATCAGAAATTTTGTGCTTTGAATTTGGCTTAATCCTGATTATTTTGTTTTTAGAAGAAATCTTTTTGTCTTTGTAAAGCTTATCCAACACAGCAGCTGTGAAAGGACTACAAATAATGTCTGCGTTTTTAAATTTTTTACCAAGATAGGGGATGCCTCCAATATGATCTAAATGAGCATGAGTTGAAACAATTGCTTTTGTTTTGGATTTCCAACCTTTAATAGGCTTTAAATCGGGCACAGCTCCAACCCTAGTTAATGCAAATGGACTTACATCTACATCATCCTCATCGCCTTGAGTATAGTCAATATAAGAAGGCAGATGCAGGCCGAGATCAAATATAACAACCTCATCATCTACTTTAACAGCTACACAATTCTTGCCAACTTCCTCAAACCCGCCAATTGTGCAGATTTCAATTTTATTTTTTTTAGCACTCATTTTATTATTAATATATTATAATGCCCGCGACAATAAAAATGTCTAGAACGATCCATAGAGCATATGTAATGATGATGGGTTTTTCTTTATGTATTATTCCATATACCACCCAGAATACTGCCCCAATCAAATAAGCTATCCAAGAAACCAATGAAACACCAATAGCATTTTTATCAACCCAAATCTTTAGAAGTTGTGGAATAGTCATTATAGGTCCAAGAACACCCACTACATAAATAGCTTTATCCATAAACCTTTTGAATTTATCTGGATGAGGGTATTGTTCATGTTTGTGATGAATCCTCTTTCTTTTATGAAAGTGATGTAATCCTTTGCCTGTATGTACCATTTTGAAATTATTTTTTTATTTTAATTTTGAAAAGAATTTACCCATATCAATATTAGAGATATCCTGCTTTACTAGAGGAATGTCTTGGATTTGAGGCAGCTGGTCTTCATAAGTCTGCTTATCAGCTTTATAAAAAACACCATAAGGGATTCTGTCTCCAAATTCTCGAGATTTTCTTAATGCAGCACTCATGCTTGTAGGATCATGGTCTTCTGCAATCTTATATAGTCTTTCTTTATACCATTGTGCTGTGTTTATTTTATTGAATGTAACGCAAGGCTGGAAAACATCAATCAAAGCAAAACCCTTGTGCTTTACAGCCTGGACAATTAAGCTTTTTAGATGCTCAATATCCAAAGCAAATCCTCTAGCAACAAAAGTAGCACCAGAAATTATAGCTTGTGCAATAGGATTAAAGCCTTGTTCAATAGAACCGTGAGGAGAGGTAGAGGTTTTGAAATTCTTCATACTTGTTGGAGAGTATTGGCCCTTTGTCAATCCATAAACCCTGTTATTCTGAACAAGGTAGGTCATATCAATATTTCTTCTTGCAGTATGCACAAAATGGCAGGTTCCAATACCATAGCCGTCTCCATCTCCACCAACACCAATAACAGTCAACTTGTTGTTTGAAAGTTTCACTCCAGTAGCAACAGGAAGTATTCTGCCATGTAAACCTTCAAAACCATAAGTTTTTACATAATGAGGAGTTTTAGAACCGCAACCAATACCAGAGACAAGAACTGTATCTTTTTGAGGAATATCTAATTCTGCTAAAGCATTCTTTAAACTAGCAAGAATAGTAAAATCTCCACAACCCGGACACCAGGTTGGTTTGGGATCAGTTGTCAAGTCTTGTATTGTTGGCATTTTAATCTGTTTTGTTTATTGTTTTGATTATTATTTTTGGTTTTATTTTTTCAACATCTGTTTTATTCCATCAGCAATTTCTTCAGGGAAAAATTGTCTTCCATCGTATTTTAGGAGTTTGTTTTTCATTTCAATTCCTGTTTCTTGTCTTATTACTCTTCCAAGCTGGCCCCAGGAATTATTCTCTATCAATATCAGATTTTTTTGTTCTTCTAAAAGTTCTTTGATCTCTTTTTTTAATGGATTAAGATAAATAAAATGTATGTAATTAACATTAATGTTTTCTTTTTCTAACAACATCAATGCTTCCAGCACAATACCTTTCATAGAACCCCAGCCAACAAGAGTAAATTCTGCATTTTCTTTTCCATAGATTTGAGGCATGGGAAGGTCTTCTGCTAAAGAAGCAAGTTTTTTATTGCGTTTATGAGTCATATCTATCTTGTTTTTTGATTCTTCATTCTCTGTGCCATACTCATCATGCTCATAACTAGAAGCAACATGCATGCATTTAGGTTGTCCAGGAGTAGCTCTTGGACTAATGGCATCTTCAGTAAGTTTATATCTTTTGTAGTCAGTTTCCATTTCACAATCTTTATCTCTCATTAATTTTCCACGATCAATTTTCATATTTTGAGTATCAAATTCTTTAACTGAGTTGGAAGCTTGAGCAATGAATTTGTCTGTAATGATTATTGAAGGAAGCTGGTATTTTTCAGCAAGATTAAATGTGTCAAAGGTATTATAGAAAAATTCATCAACATCTCCTGGTGCTAATACTAATCTTGGGCCTTCTGCTGGAGAAGAGTTTAGTGCAAAATGAAGATCTTCCTGGCTTGTTTTTGTTGCCATTCCAGTTGCACAGCCAGCTCTTTGACATAATATTCCAACAACCGGAGTTTCATTCTGAGAAGCCATGCCTAATGCTTCGCACATCAAAGCAAATCCTCCGCCTGAAGTTGCAGCCATTGCTCTTACTCCTGTGTATGCTGCGCCAATAGCCATGTTCATAGCAGCTAATTCATCTTCAGTATGTTTCATAACAATTCCATACTCATATTCATTCTTGACCATGTTTACCATTATTGAAGTAGCAGGAGTCATTGGATAAGAAGACATGAATTTGCAGCCAGCTTTTATTGCTCCCGCAACTATTGCTTCATTTCCAGAGATAAGAATGTTATCCTTGTGTTCTTGCTCTTTAAGCTTATGTACGAATTCTTCATGATAATTATCCTGAATATATTCATATCCGGATTTTGCAGCTTTTTTATTATCCTCAACCACAGCTTCTCCTTTTCTTTTGAAGATTTCAGTAAGTATGTTGTACAAATGATCAATTTTAATATCCACTAATGCAAGAGAAGCACCTATTGCAACTGTGTTCATGAAAATCTTTGAGCCTGCTTCTTCTGCAAGTTTTTTTAATGGCACATTAAAGAGTTTTACATCAGCTCTAACTTCACCAGTAGCTGTAGGAGCAATCTCACCATCATAGATTATTCCGCCATTTTCAGAGATTTTGTCCTTATGCTTGTCAACAGCTTCTTTGTTTAGTGCAACCAAAACATTAACATTTTTTGTATGAGAATATAACTGAGTATTTCTAACTCTAACATCTACAGTATTATGGCCACCTCTAATTAAAGAAGGATATTCAGAATAACTGAAAGTATACAAACCAGCTCGCATACAGCACTTGGCAAATACCAAGCCAGCATTCATTATGCCTTCTCCTGCAGCTCCTCCAATCTTCCAATTAAGGTCATTTACAGTCATTTTAATAGAAATTAGGGCGAATTGATTATTTATATATTTTGGCTTTTAAATAATCTGGTTATAAAGCTTTTTGAGAAGTGCGGCACCATCATTTGTGAGCTCTACTAGTTTTTATCCATAGTTTGAGGGGAGGGGGTTGTCCCTTACGGGGATCCCCGGTAATGTTAAAAAACATACAACAGAGCGAACCCGATGGTGCCCGAGCTTTAGCGAGTCTTCGCAAAAAGCTAATCAAATTTAAGGCCACCAGAGCGAGTGCCTACCAAGTGTTGTTGCATCACGCAATCATGATAGATCCATGCAAAACCATATAGAAAAACATTAGCACTCTAGGCGCACAAAAATCTTTGATTTTTGGCGCAATTGAGCTCTGCTCAATTTGCGCTGGTGGCCTTATTAATTATCGTTTATTCATCAAGAACTAAACTTTCCTTATAATCTGGTTTTTTTAGATGATATTTGTATATACCGCATTTTGGGCAATTATCTAGAATAGTATCATCATCTCTTTTATATCCGCAAATACAGTTCCATTTTTTGAGCATCTTCTGTTCTTTGATAAGAATATTTAAAAAGATTGTTGAAAAAGAATAGTATAAGATGTCAACGGGATTAAAAGTAGGAGCTGTTTTAGGAGTGATACACTCAATTATAGCAATCCTCTCTGATGTTCTTTCTGGTGCTGTTGTTCAAGCAGCTGCTGAAGCACCTGCAGAACCTAATATGTTTCACGTAATCTTATCTATTTTGGCTGCGCCAATAAGATATCCTGGAGCAATGATAAGTGATGCATTAGGACTAGTAGGCATAGGACATTATGTTATTTTGTTTTTACTTTCAATGATTATCTGGATTATAATAGGACTAATCCTTTTCAGAGACAGTTTTTGATTAATTCTAAAAGAAAAAAATGCGGGGGAAGGGACTTTAGGCTTTTACATCAGCAAGTATCCTGTGAACGCTACTTTTGCTTATTTTTAGTTTTTCTGCTATTTTAGGCATTGTTAAGCCTTCTGATCTAAGTTTCAAAACAAGTTCACGATCTATTTTAGGTCTGAAAGTCTTCTTTAGGATTTGATGGGCATTCTTGAGATGTTTAATCTTCTTTGGATGGAACCTGAAACCTATATTTTCTGCAAAGTTAATGATGTTTTGTTTGTTTCTTTGAATAAAAAAGTAGTATGCTACCTTTTCTGATTCTTGATAAGGTAATTTGTGAAGTTTACTGCAAGAAACTGCAAAGGATTCGATTAATGATCTAACTTGATTTAGGAATATGCACAAATTCTTTTTAAGAGGTAAGATTTTTGTCATATTAAACCTTGCTTTATTGCAGTAATGTACTTTCTCAATTTTGATAGTTGCTAATTCATCTTCTAATAATGCTTGAAGAAAATATTTCTGAGCAGTTTTTGAATTACGAATCCACGAGGGTATGAGAAATTCAGTTTTTGTCTTGTTTCCTATTGGAGCACCCAAACAAAATAATATTCTCCCAAATGAGGAGTTATTTATCGTCAGAAGAAAGCTTATGCCTTTTGACTTTTTCCCCCGCATTTTTTTATTAGGGATCACTAAGGGATCCTTTTTTCTTTCTTTTT
>JBHPFW010000011.1:0-44242 GCA_042571645.1 Nanobdellota archaeon | reverse complement strand
TCTTCCTGAACCTTCTTTTGTTCCAGCGCCTTCATTTTTATTTATCTGCATAGCTCCAAAATCCCCTCCCCAACCTCCTTCGAGAATCTTGCCATTTTTAAAATGTACAAATCCAGGAGACTCTTGAAGGCGCTGGAACAAAAGAAGGTTCAGGAAGAAGGATTAAATGGGGATGCTTTGATGCTGACAAACCAAAACAAGAAGGCACAATCTGCGATGATCCTGACTGTGAGGATTCAAGTGTAGTTGCAGAAGACCCTAAATGCAATATTGCAGTAGCAATGAATATCATTAATGAATGTGTTGCTAAGGCTGAAAAACATCCTGAGGGCTTGCGATATAAACCAACTGGAAAGGTTTATAAAAGCTGGGAGCTCGTAATGAGATGCTACAATGGCATGGGTGAAGGAGGAAATAAGGCGTATGTAGAGGATGTTGTAGCGAAGATTCCTTTGTTCGTACCTACTGATGAACTAGATAAAATAGCTGGTGAATCAGAACAGAAAACAGAAGAAGAGCCCCCTAAGAAATAAGAAGAAAAAGATAAAAAAATAACAAAAATTAAAATCTAAATTTTTTTCTATCAATTTCTACAGGATTAACTGCACAATATAGAACCTCTTTTAGAAACATAAAATTATAACTTCTAAAACGAAATTAGGAACTTTTCCCTGCCTTGATGAAAACCAGCTACTGGTTTCTTTATATCCATCAAAGGAAGAGGCACAAAATTAAATGCAAAAGCTCTTTTTCCTGAAATCTCTCTAGGTTCGACAACTATTTTATCAATACCCCAATTATTTATTTCTATCTCAGTTCTTCCATGGTACTCAAGATCGACTAAGTCAGAAAAAATAAAATAACCAAACACTTGATCACCTTTAAGATATCTTTTATCATCGGTAAATTGAAATTTTGCATCATCTGCACGTCTGTTAAATCCAATCTCTATAGAACTTGAAATTGTTCTAATAGACTCAATAACTAGAGGCTTTAGCTTTGGTCCTTTGAATCTAAATATAACTTTTCTACCTGCCTTATCTTCGATTATATCTGGATCTTTCAAATCTTTTTCACTTATAACTTGAGGATCATGTTGAAAGTCAAATGCTATATACTTTTTATTGTCATGAGATTCCTTTTCATCAACAGTTATAATGTCTATTCCGTTAGAATTAATATCAAAACGTTCTTGTCTTATTGTATAAATGACATCTCTTATTTCAGAAAAAAAGCTAATATAAAAAGGAATGCCACTCTTTCTAGTCAGGCGTACAAGCTGTATTTTCAGATCATCTGGAAATGCAGACAAATGAACAACCAACTCACTCTCGCTTTCGTCAACATTTATAATATTTATGGGTTCCTGAGAACTGCCCCTCCTACTAGGAGTTGCTCTTTTTTCCCCCCCTTTTTTCTTTAAACGCTCTAATTTAGCCCTTATTAATGCAATATCATTTATCTCTCGTGTTGATAATCCTGTCTTTTTTAATAAATCATTAAGCTCTTGTTTTTCATTGTCAATGAGATCATTTAATTTAGCAATATAAGCATCTTCTGTGCCTTTATGACGCTGAAGTTGATCTACATTTCCTGTGTGTCTTAAGTCTTTAAACTTCTTTAAACTTTCCTCTATTGCTGCTATAAAACCCCTCGGAGGTACAGCAGTACGTTCTATAGCCCAATCAATAAGTTGATTGAATTCCTCGTGAAGCTCAAGTATGATTTTTCTTTTCATTCTTGCAGCCTCTTTTACATTATTAAAAAGCTCATTTTCTCTCATTATTGCAATAACTCTTGCCCTGACATCTGCTTCTGAAAGAATATGCTTAAATTTCCTTCCTTGTCTTTCTTGAATCTGCTCGACAATCCTCACAACTCTTGCTTTTATCTCCTCACCTTTATCAAGCATATCATCTCCTGACAAACCTAAAGATTCAGGACTGGCTTTTTTTAATTTTTTCAGATTTCCAAACTCCAAAAGCTTTAATATTGCAGATTCTTCCTCAGTAAGAGTGTCATATATCGTTTTTACATCCTCTGCAGCTAATTTTGAAAGATGAATTATCTTTTTTTCCAAATCTTCCAAAAGCTTGCCTTGGTGTGCAATGTGATCAAAAACATGTGGAATATCTTCACCAACAAGCTTTCTTTGAGTCTCATCAGTTGCAGCTGATGGTGTAGCCTTACCAGCTGATTCCATGAGGCCATGTTTTATTGTTGCAATATCACTTAAATCCTGCCTACCCCAAACCTTAAGAACATCATCAAATTGATCTAACTTATCTATTAGAATATTCTCAGCACGCGTTTTGTCATTCAATAACTTCCTAATCTCATCCAGATATGCAAGTTCTGTATGCGCCAATTTTTTCAGATGATCCTCTGTTTTCTTTGCTGTTTCCTTGCCAGAAAATAATTTCTTCCACAAATTTTCTCCATGTGATCTTTTAAGTTTTAAAACAATAAAAATTAAGACAATAGCAACAATTATTCCAATAATTACAGATGGTTGAGAAACCCAAGATTTTAATTCTGATTCTCTTTCACAATTAACCCGGCATTTTCCCTCAACACAAACTGCTTCACAATTTCTCTCCAACATATCACGACATTTATCAGTACATTGCTCATTATCCCCCTCACATAACTCCGGATTCTTGAAAACACTGCTGCATTCACACTTAGCAATATTCTTTTCAGTACATTCTGGTTCTGGCTCTCCTTCAATCAACTTATGCTTGATTTTAATTTTCTTTATTGCTTCATCTACTTGTTCCTTTGTTTTAAGATCCCCAATAACAAAATCAGTCTTTAAAAATAAAAGATCCTCTTGAAGATTTTGGCATTCTTCTGATTCTACTCCGCCTTTATCTGCAAATTTAAGAGCACAATCAGCCTTAACACCAAGAAGAAGTTCTGTTACTTCTTCTAAATTAGTTTCAGTACCGGCAGGGGTAGTTGGGGTAGTTGGGGTAGTTGTAGTTGCGGGAGTCGGAGCCCCAGCTTCTTGAGCACTAACTGAAAAAATCATCATAATGAAAATTACAAATACCAAAATCCAATTTGATTTCCCTTTCCACTTATGATTCTTATTCTTTTTTATCTAACCCACCTTTAATTATTTTTTTAATAAATCAGAACCAGCAGCGCTACACAATTTGTATGTTACTGAGGTCTTTGTAATTTTTTTCATAAATTCTGTATGACTGCTGCACAATGTCTTAAAAGCACTGCAAATCTTCTTAATTCCAGCATTAGTTCCAGCAGCAAGAAGCTTATTATTCGTGTCCTTTATCTGAGCAGCAAGATCGCATTTCTTTGGTGCTGGTGGCGGTGGTGCTGTTACTTTCGAGCAACTCCAAGTTGTTTTATTTGTTTTCAAGCATCTTACATACTTGTCTCCTGTGCAGGATGGTACACCATCATCTTTCTTACATTGATAGCCAGGTTTTACTTTTCTCAGATTAAAGCAAGCATAAGCTGACCATTTTCCTTTTCCACAATCTCCAGTATCTGGTGTTGGTGGTGGTTTTACAACTACAGGTGCTCCTCCCCCAATCATTCCTCTTACTTTATTAAGCAAATCAAATGATGCACGAAGAGCTCCTGCAGCTTTTGACAAATCACTCTTATCTGCATCTGCTGCAAAAGAAATAGGCATGACTAGTAAAATCATCAACAATATTGCTGGAATTTTTAGTTTTTTCATTTTTAAATAATAGCTGCCATTATCTTATCAATAATCTCCTTTAATTTCTCAGGATCATCCAAGCCCACAGCTGCTTTAATTTCAGCTTCAGGAAGAACATTGAGCTCTAAAGCTAATTGAAATGTCAAAGCAGTTAAAGTTGTCCATTTTTCTTGGAAATCAAGAACAGCTTTTTCAAACACAGTTTTTTCTCCAGGTGTTGGAGTTTCAGGATATTTACTCTTCAAGCTTATCATTCTATCTCGAGCAGAATTAACATTAGCTATGGCTTCTTCAACCTGTGCTTTTGTAATTGTGACTTTTCCTGTTGTACTGCCAGGAGCAATTTCTTCGCAATGAGATTTTGGTGGCAGGCCTGGCACAACTCTTTTCTTCAATTCATCAAGCCTTGTTTTCTCTGCTTCAAGAAACTCACTTAATTCCTTCAACTTTTCTTTCTCAGCATCAGACAACACTTCAACATCTTTCTTTTTCTCAACTACTTGTGTTGCTTGTTCTTCTCTTTCACTTTTTTTTCATTCTCTCTTAGTATCTCTGCTATTTTTCCTTCAGCAATTTCTATTTTACTTTCTGCATCTCCATAAGCAAGTCTGGCTTTCTCAAGCAAAGTAATCTTTTTCCTCCTTTCTTCAGGTGTATCACCAGATTCACAATACTCTTTAACAAAATTCTCTCCTTTTTCTCTGCTCCCAAGGATTTTTGCCATTAAATCTCTCGGTGTATCAAGATATTCAGAAGCGACATCACTAAGTAAACCAAATCCTGGCACATCATCAATTCCTTTGCCCGTAGCAAAACTAACACCAGAGAAAGCAAACCATGTTATAGCAAGAGCCAATATAAAAGCTACGACTTTGCTGTTTTCTAATAATTCTTTTCTTGTAAGGATGTAATAGAAGATAAGCATAACTATTAAGTAAAGTATGTTCTTTGCAAATGGAAAGAATATAACCAAGGCGGTTCCGCCTTTGACCAAAGCAACCAAAGCAGTTGATAAAGAAGCACCAATGCCAACAGCTAAAGCAATTCTTGCATTTCCCTTGTCAAACCACTTGTTAACAGCCAAGAAAGCCAAGCTTGTGAATATCATAAAGAACAAAAAGAAGTCAACAAATTTCCTGTTTCTGGCAAACTTATCATCATACACTGGTTCTTCATCTATGGGAGTTCCAAATTCATCACGTTCTGTTACTTTATAATCAATTGGTTTGTACCATTCAAGAATGCCTCCAAATAAATTTACTGCCTTATCAAGAATCCCTTTAAGATTCAGTTTTCCAGTAGCAGTTCTTAGTGAGCTTAAAGGATTTGCTGCCTGTGCAAAACCAGCGAATAGACTACTCAATAGAAGTACCAGTACTAAAATCGCCATTGTTTTATTGATTTTCATGGTTTTTATCATTTTTTAGGGGTTTTCTTTTATATATATTTTCATTCTTCAAACTCTTTTCTGGGTTCTAAATGCCTGAACAATCCTCTTTGGGTTCTGAAATAGGGTGATTTTAAAAACAAGAATCCTTCTTTCTCAGTCATTTTTGCTGCTTTAAAGACTGCCGTATTAAGATCCTTAAGTTCATCCTGAGCAGCAAATGTCTCACCACCTCGTATTTTAAACTCTATCCTTTGTAAATCCTTAAATAGATCTTGATATTGTTCTCTCTCAATAGGGAAATTCCTTGCAATCCAAAAAGAAAGTTGATTTAAGTTAACTGCCCCCAATATGGTTCTCGCCTTCTCAACAGCAGTTTCACCTTCAAAATCAACTCTTTCCTCGCGCCGCAGCAATAGCTTCATTACAGCATTCAGCTCAGGTCTCAACTTATCCTCATCTGCTCTTTTATTAAGCTCTGCCAATAAATCAGATATTGTTTTAACTTTCTTACCAACTTTTTCTAAATCTTCTTTCTTTTTCTCTTCTTTAAGAATAAAACGTTTTTCTACACCATCATTCTCCTCTTCCACAAATCTCATTAAAACTCCTATTCTATTCTTAAATAATTCAACAAGAGTGTTTGTATACTTTTTCTTTTCTATTGGTGACAAACCATCAAAAGTATCAACAAAATTTTCTAAAGTCTCTTCAGCACCTTGAGTATATTCAAAATCATCCGATGTCTTTGCACCAAAAAAAAGATCGCACATACCTGCTCCTTTATTACCTGGTTGGAAACTAGTACCATAACGTTTTTTAAAGGGGAATATAATTGTAAATACTAGATTATCCTCAAATATTATCTCCACTCCCTTTTCTCCAACTCTTTTTATCTTTTCAGATTTTAACAGTTTCTTTTCCTCTTCCTCATCCTCTTCCTCATCCTTTGTTCTTTCCTTCTCAAGTTGCAAAGGATACTTTACAGGTGTGATAAAGAATTTCCGCAGAACTCTCAAATGCTCTTTGTTTATGGCTACTTCTCTCTTGTATTCCTCTTCAGCAGTCTTGGCAAGATTTTTCCAGACTCTCTTTCTGACTTGTTCTCCTCTTTTTCCTTTGAACAAGAAATTATATTTCTTTATGTTACTGACTATTGCCTTAACCTGGCCTGCTAATCTTTTTGCTTCTGCTATTGCAGTCCTAAGTTCATCTGGAGGCTTATCTCTTGAAGCATCAAGCCTTTCCAATATTCCTCCCTCACCAACAATCTCAATTATTTTCTTTTGTAACTCAAATATTCTTACCTGTTCATGCTGTAAATTAGTAAACAATCCTCTTGGACCCACTATTGCCTGATTCAAATCACGAGTTTCTTTTATCATTTCCCCAAGTTTATTTCTTGTCTCATCTGATAAAGTTACATTTCCCATACGTTCCATAATCTTATCATGTCTAAGTCTATTGTCTTGTTCATAAAAATTAATTATTCCTGTTTCCTTTTTTAACTCAGCTGCTGTTTCTGCTGATTCTCCACCATAAAGATGATTGCAAATATACTCTATTTCCTCATCTGTCATAAATAATCTGTTGACCAACAAACCAGATATCTTACCATTGTACCATAAAAGATTTTGATGCTCAGCTAAAGGAATGTTATGTCTGATCATCATATCATCAATATTTGACAGCCAACTACCTTTTGCCTGTTCAAAAGGATTATCTGATTCTGTTTTTCTGATTTTTCCAATAATTCTTTTTGTGTCCTTAACAATTCTTCCTAAAGATATCAGTTTTGCTTTGGCTTCTTCAGGAGTTTGTTCACCTATCCACTGAAATATTCTATCCATTCTTTGGCGGCCTTTCCTGCCTAACTCAGATTGGTGTTCTCCAGAAAACCTCATCTCCATTATAACAGTCTCATTTATTTTATCCAAATCCATCCTTATCTTATCTGCAATCCTTATCTTATGAGCTATAAGCATCTCAAGCTCTTCCAAAGTCTTAAAGCCAGAAGTGAACAATCCATTTATTTTAGCCCATTCAAGCTTCCACCAAGGACATATATCATGCAAGCTATTGTCCACACGTCTAACACTAGCTCTATGCCTGGTTTCTTCCCATACCCACTTCCACACCAAATAAATTCCTCCGCCAAGCCCGATAGCAATTATTGAAGTAATCACCAAAGCCAAAATAAAACTGCCAATTCCTTCTGCATAAAGACTTCTAAGATCACCAGAATTCCATAATGCTAAGACAAACATCAGCATTGAAATACCCGAAACAATGCCGAATGTTTCCCAAGTTTCCTCATCAAATTCCATTTACATTACACCTTATCATTTGCTAAGACTGTCAAACAGATCAAAAATAAACTGCCAAAATGCTTCTGAACGCTCAACAAACCAGCCAAATATCTTCTCATTCAAAAAACTCATAATCTTGTTGAGCAGCGGATAATCAACTGTCCATGCTAATATTTTTTGACCGCCGTGTTTCCAAAAACCTATGAATAACATGAAAAAGAATATTGTTTTCAAAACCCAGAATATTGAACCGCCTGTGGTGAAGATCCCTTTTATTTGATTTATTATTCCTTTGGCTTTGCCTCCTTCACCTGTGGGGGCAATTTTTTTAATAGCCCAGATACCAAGGATGAATGCTCCGACAATTAAAATTGCTTTTGCAACATTTCCTGCCTTTGTCAATGAAAAAATGCTCTCATCTGCAGACTGCGCTTTTAAAGCCAAAGTAAAGAACATTCCACCCACTACTGCCAGAAAACCTACAAGAATAGGCATCTCCCCGCCTGTCATTCTAGAACCAACACCGTAAATAAGTAAACCCATTATAGCAAAAAATAATATTCCCGTTAACATTTTCACAGGAGATCCTGATCTGGTATGTGCAGATAAGTATTTTTCTTCCCAGTCGCCCTTTGCTGCAGATACAGATGAAACAGTCAAAAGCGATATTAATAAAAATATCAATAACACAAGCACATACACTCTCCTTTGGATATTATTTTTGGCCATGTTTATGATCCTGTTTCTCTCAATAATTCTTCTGAGCCAGACACTCCTGGCTCTTGCGATGATGCTTTTTCTCCTGAAACAACTGCAAGTTTTGGTTTTTCTCCTGTTTCAACCACTTTTGGCTGTGCTTTTTTGCGTTCTTCTCTTGGAATCTTTTCTTCTTTCGGCTGTGAAAGTTTTTTATTTAGAGGTTCAAGGATCTTTTCAATCCGCGATTTATTTTTTTGAAATGCTTTTGCCTGCTGGTCAAATATTTTCTGTTTTTTTCCTTCTTTTAGGCCTTTCTTGGCTGCTGCATCTATTTTTTTTCTTATTTCAATCAATTGATTTGCATATTTATTGATCATGTTATAGTCCTTGCCTAACTTCTCAGAAGAAACCACAATATCTTTTGCTGACTTTCTTTCTGCAAATATTGCAAGGTTATCCATCAAACCGTCCATTCTTAAAGCGCGCTCTGAAGGTTTGAACTTTTGCAGAATCTTGTCGTCCTGATCAACAAGATAGCTTATTTCACTCATTGCAGACTGCATCTTGAAAAGCCTCTCACTTATTGCGGCTTTTTGATCATTTATTGCTTTCTTCAGTAATTTTTCTGCTTTCTTTTTGCCTTCTGCATCAAACAAGCATGTTTCTATATGATCTGACAATTTATTCGGACTTCCTGTAGTGAGAAGTATGACTTTTTTTGTAAACCTGCTCATATGCAGCACTGGCTGCTTTGTTCTTGAAAGACTTGGTTCTTCTTCAGCTCTTTCTTCCTCTTCTTTTCTCATCTGTGCAAGATGTTTCCTGTATTGCCTTGTTTTTTCTAATAGGAAATCAGCTAAATGACTTTCAGCCAGGGTTTTTCCATGAATTCCCCAGCCGCACTCTTTTAGTTTATCATGCAATTCACTAAGACTCTTATTAAAAGTATTTCCAGCCTTATCAATAATCTTCTCAAAAGTATCTTCATCAATACCAAATAAGTTCTCAAGTAGTTTGCTGTCTGGACATTTTCCATCTTTTGTTGCTTGACCTTGAGCTTCATCGTACTCTGACATTTTCATTTCCTTTAATTTCTTTACAGTAGACTGTATTTTTCTCAAAAACAGGAATTCCTTTCCTGATTTATCAGTTGGCAGATGTTTTTCTCCTTTGGTGTGGATCTCTGATCTTGAATGGAATTCCAGATATTCTGCTAAACTCATTTTTTTCAATTTCTTAAGTAGATCAGACAAATTTATAGGATCATCTATATCGCCAGTCGGCTTTAATGATTCAATTTCTACTATTGCCGATCTGATCTTTTCATTCAGCATTAATACCTCTCCTTTTACTTCCAAAACTTTTTCTTGTACTTCCATTTTAGTTCCTCATCGATACACTCATTTACGCCTCCTATCTTTTCGAAATCTTTTAATCTTACTTGATACTTTCCCGCCTAATAACCATTCCCTCTTTGCTTCCACTTCGCTCAATACTTTCTCTGAGAAATCCGAAGTTCTATATTCTTTGTCTTTTTCTTTCAATGTCTTCAATTCCTTTTGCAATTCGGTTTCTGTTGATTCTGTTGCTATTAACATATCATAAAGAAACTGACGTTCTATAAGTTCTTTTAGATGAACTCTTGCATCCTCAAGCTCATCCCTTGGCATGCCTGCCTCAATATTCCACACATAAGCATCAAAACCAGGTCTTATATGCTTAGTAGCATCATTCAATAATTCCAAATTTGTCTTTAGTGTTTTCTTAATCTCACCTTTCTGTGATTTTTTTTCTTGTCTCTTTTCTTTTTCTTCAGGAGCTCTGAAGCCAATAATCTTCTTGCCTATCAGATCAGCTGCTAATTGGAAAGCTTTTACTGTAATTATTACTTCTATGACCCAACCCCACCAAGTACCGCCAACAATACCTCTTGTGAAACCAATAACAGGGAAAAGGAATGAGAAAATACAAAATAAAGCAACGACTTCGTCTGATCCCTGTCCTGCAGAATCATCAATATATGCATTGATTTTTTTAACAGCATCATCTCTATAGATCTTAATAACAGGTAAAATCCCCCAAAGCCAAGAAATGATCCCCATCATAATCTTTGTGAAATAGCCAGGTATATTTAAGCGAGTAGTACGTATGATGGCAAGATGAGCTAACCAAAATATCCAGCAGGTTATGAATATTGCAATTATCTCCTTGAAATTTATGGTCCACCTGTCAGTCCCGCCAACATGGTCATAAATGCAGAATATCTCAATAGCCATACCTGGAGGTAAAAACCAACTACCAAAATTTGTTTCTTTATAAGAACAATCTCTTTCAGGTTTTTCCAAAGCTGCACAGACCCAACCCTCAAAGTTCTTTGGATCTTTTTTGTCTTTTTCTAATCTCTGTTTGTCATCACTTGTCAAAACACATCTTTCTTTTTTGTCTTTTGCAACAGCCTTGAATAATATGTATTCCTCATCACCTTCTATTTCACTTGCAAGTATGCATTTCCAATCATATCCAATATATTTTTTTTGTGTTTCCTGAGTTAAATCTCCACTATAAGCTGAATAACCCTTACTGCTTGTTTCACATTTAATCTCTGCACCACTCAGTTCAGGAGGAGCTGATTTAGTTTGAAAGGATTTATAAAAATACCCAGCACCTTTATTTATATTGTCAGAAATTTTTCCTATACTACTCAATACCTCACCCAAGGAGCCCAAATCTCCCAAATCAAAAGCACTAGCACTAGTACTAAAGACTAATACAAACAGCAGCATTATTGCGAATATTCGTTTTGTTTTCATTATTGTCCTCGTTATGCGTGTTGTACTTGTGCTTCATCTGATTCAGGGGATGATGTATAAGCAGCAGTTATTTTTTCCTTCTGTTTTTTCAACTCACCTAATCTGGCTATGTTGGCAAGTGTCTTGGCTTTTTCTTCTTTAATTGCCTTGTTTAATTCTTCTAAGCTGAGTTCTTCTGCTTTTCCCTCAACTACTTGTGTTGCTTGTTCTTCTCTTTCAATTTCTCTTGCTAATAATTTCATGAGTTCTTCTGATTTTGCTTCAGGACCAATTTTTTCTAAAACAATCATCCTTCTCTTCTCAAATGCTTCTATCCATCCCCTATAATTATCCAATCTTGCCTCAATCTCATTTCTTTTCTCAGTAGTGAGAGGTTTTTCTTCCCCACCTTCTTCAACAACGCCAGTAGAAAGGAGTTCAACATCCTTGATCATAACATCCAGCATCTTTACTACAGCTGGATTTAATTTATTGAACTCATCATAGTGTTTTTTCATCTCTTCTCCTGTTTGTTCAATGAGTTTGCCAAGTCTTTCTATCTCATCATCGGTTTTGTGTATTAACTGCATATACTCTCCAAGTTCTGCATCTATTATCTGCTTGTCATGCTTAAGCTCTACCAGCCATTTCTTCATCATTTTCAATAATTCAGGCAGACCAATATGTGATTGTTCTTTTTTCAATTCTTCAGCCCATTTCATAAGTTTTTCATCACTGCTTTGTTCCATAACAGATATTATACTGTGGAAATTTTCATGCTTTAGTTTTGTGAACTCTGCCCAATTTAGTTTTTCACCAGCTTCTTTTGAAAGCAATTTATTAAACAAACCAAGCAAAAACTTATGTGCTTTGCCTCTTTCTGTAACTTCACCATAACTTGCTGGGTTTTGGATCTGTTGAGCTAATACCAACACCGGCTGATGCGCATTAACATATTGATAAGCAAAATCTGTTGTTCCTTGCGCAGCAACATAGCCATGAGGCATGTGCCTTTGATGTGCTTGGGCTTCTTCAATATGATGGGTCATCTGCTCTCCAGATTCTTTTACAGCTTCTCTGTCACCTTTTGCTTCTGCTTGTTTCATATTTGCTAAGTTTTGCTCCATTTGTTCCATCTTACCCATTACTGCTTCGCTCAATTTAGCCATTTCTTCTTTTTGTGCAGATTCTTCTTTTTTCTCTCCGCGCATTCTTTTGTATGTATCTACAGCAACTTCTGCTGTTTTCTCCTCGAGATTAAAGAAAGGTACCAATCCCCAAACAGCAGCAACAACAGATGCAATAAACTTGTTGCTTAAAGTCCTAAAACCTAAGAAAGGCATTGCATACCATGAATATGCACCTATCAATAAACCAGCCATCAAATGCTTATCTTTATCAAGATGGCCCTTGTATTTCATCAATATAACAGTACCCACAGTCACTACCCATGATATAGTGAAAGCTATAGTTGTAACGCTCTTAGTAGGGAATTTTGAGAAAAATGCCACTAGAGGAGCATGGATTATTCCAATATAAAGCATTGTAACAAATGCCATTGAGGCAATCTTCATTGTCTGGTCCAACTTAAGTACATAATATAACACTACAAAAGCAGGAGCAAGAATTATTAACGACTGCAATACAAATGCATTCTTGAATTTAGCTGTTTGCTTCTTAAGTGCATCCTTGGCTTTATCAACACCCTCCGCTCCAACCACAAAAGTGGATAAGACAACTACAAAGAATAAAGCAAGAGCTATTAAGCATATTATTCTTTTTCTTTTTTCTGCATCCCAGTTTGAAAATATCTTATTCATCTTATTACTTTTACCTCTTTATTATCAGCAGCATCAGCAATATTTCCTTCAAAATAATTCTTAGCCCACAATTTAAGCAGTTGATCAGCATAATAGAATTTGTTTTCTTTTTTCTCAACTAATCCAGCCAACATAAGCCTTTCAAGCAGAGCTTTTGTTACTGGAGGTATCCTGTAGATTTTTCTTGCAATCTCAGTCAATCTTAAATCGTCTTTTTCTGCAAGAACTTTCATTATTGTCTTTAGCAGGCTTTTTCCTCTGGCCTTTGACATCAGATCATTAAAAACAAAATTCAAGTGATTATAAGTTGGAGAATTTATATCAAGCAGTTCAAGAGCAAATGCTTTTTCTAAATCAATTTTCTCTTGATTTATCCTGGCACATACATTTGCCATTACAAATGGATTTCCAGAAGTTAATTCAGCTAATTTTTTTGCATCTGCAGTAATTCCATAATTTTTCATTAAGCCCGAAGATTCTTTTTCATCAAAACCAGAAAGAATTACTTTTTCAGTATTCTTAATATCCAGATCATTTCTAGAAGTTATCATCAAACCAGAATTTGATATGTTGTCTTCAAATAATGCAACTATATCTTTTATCTTCTCAAAATTGTTCATGTCAATTATTTGTTCAAAATTATCTATGCAAACCAAACAATCTTTAGCCAAGGTATCAAGAAATTTTATTGCAGAAGTTACAAGCAGTTTCTGATCTGGCTTGATTTTCTCCAGCTCATTTTGTATTGTAGAAATAATTTCTTTTAATTTTGATTCAAGCTCTCCCAAATCCTTTAGATCTTCAAAAATGTGTTTTTTCTTTTTCTTCCAAGAATATGCCTCTGCAGTTATTTCTGCTGCAAAACTTTCTGGAGAGATACTGATTGTATTAAGATCAATATAAACAGATGCCTTAGATTTTGTATTTTCCAGGGCTTTTTTAACAAGCCAGGTTTTACCGGATTTATAGCCCCCAATAACCATAGAATTCTTTTTTGCAGAGATATTTTTAGCAAGATTATCAAGAAATTTAGTTCTATCTACAAATCTATTGTTTTTCAGTTCATACATTTGTAATCTGATTTTAATCTGCTGGTGATTTGCTATCCAAAATAACAAAATACCTTTTGGTATATATTCTAATTGGTATTTATAAATATTCTGTTTTTAAGAAAAATCAAAGAATTAAGCCAAAACTGAGCCAATATAGACTGATACCGTTCCCGTTATATTCCAGATGGTATAATAAATATTTAAAGTTTGTTATTTTTCCACTCGACCAGCTAACCCATACGGAATATATACCGATGGGTATAATCAACCTTGTCCAATATATCCAAAATATCCAAAAACCCCGAGAAGTATACCGAATGGTATAATTAATAAATCAGTCAAGTATATATACCTAATGGTATAGTTAAATAAATAGAAATAAAACAATTATACAAAAAAAAATCAGAACTTACTCAATCTTGACCTTTTGGCCCAAACTTTGACCAGGCATGCCTTTCTCAAATTTAGCTCTTACTGCTCCAGAATTGCCATGAGCAGCCTTAATCTGGCCAGTTATCTTATTTCCAGCACTAGTCTCAAAAACCACATTTTTGCCAACTAGAGCTGCTGCTTTTTCTTTATCAGCCACTCCACTAATTGAAAGAATCATATAATTATCCTTTTGGGTATGTCTACCGCCCCTGAAATTGACTATTGTAGCTTCCATAACATCTCAGGGGTTTTGAGGGGGTTTATATAGTTTACTGAAGGCTCTAACCAAGTATATAACTACTAAATGGTGGTTAAAATAGAAAGGTTTAAATATCAGAAAGCCTGTAATATCAGATATACAACCAGAAAATCCTTGTTCAAGGTGAAAATAAAGATGACAGATATATCAGAAAAGATAAATTCAGCAACACACCAGAATAGAAGAAGTTCTGATTCATCAGGAAATCTAGCCATATATGCTTTAAGTTTGCTAGCAACAGCACTTTCTTATTCTGGATGTATTGATCCTGAGATTACTCCACAACATGCAACCAGAAATAAATCAGGTTCTGATAAAAATGTTGAGTTAGTCAAACAATATCAAAGAGCTGTTGGAACTAATGATGATGGAGTGATTGGAGAGAAAACATGCGATTTTTTGATAGGGCCAGCAGACTGGTATACAGAAACCCATAGCATCGGGGATTGTTCATTTGAAGACAATAAATGCCATGATAGGCATATGGATAAAATAAGAAAATTATCATCACAAGTTCTGGATCTCAATACAAAAAAAGTAAACCACACTTTTGAAGATAACTATGGAACTGTTAGAGACAGATGCCGGGAAGCGAATTTCAAGTATAGACAAAGAAGATAACTAATTCAAAACAGATATTTCAAATTCTCAACCCAACTCAAGAATAATATGTTTCTTATCAGGTACAGATAAATAAATATCTTCGCCTTTCTTGATATTCAAGCTTTCCACAATGTGCTTATTCAAATATATTCCAAGCCTATCTTGAGATAATTTAATTACTTTCTGCTTAATTCTAAGAGGGGTTTCTCTTAACTCAGAAAGTACTTTTTTAGAAGATTTCGGCTCAAATTCAAAATAATCGCATTTAGGGCACTGATAGCTAAGAGCTTTATTTTTAGCTCCAAAAACACCAACTTTAACTTTTCTCAGTTTTGATTTACATTTAGGGCAATTCATTTTTTAGTTCTTATCTTTTGGCATTAATCACGAATAGATTATTATTTTTTATTTCAAATAAGATATAATAACCATCTTTTTCAATTTCAAATTTTGTTCCTTTCTTTCTTGGATTCTTTGTTGTTAGTATTATTTCAACAACTTTTTCCCATGTTACATTCTTTTCGTGCTCTGTTTTATAATGTCTTGTTGGTTTGATATTAGTAAAATAAACCAAGCAAAAAGCTATGACTACAAAAATGTAGTCAATTATACTATATAAATCTTTCTTTTTCATCTTATCACAACACAACCCTCACAACACAAAAAACAGAATAACAGGCAGTATTAAGCAACCCATTAAATGATTCTTGCCAACTCCTAATCCAGAAGTAAATAGTCCAATAGAAGTTGAAGTGAAAAGCACCATAAATCCGAGAAAACCGTCAAAATATACAGAAAGAATAAAGACAAAGGCCATTATTGAGATAACAATAGCAGCATAATTAACTTTTACAATATATTTGGCAAATATTCTTGAAATCCTAAGAGCGAGAACAACTCCTGAGCCAGCACATAAAAGAGCAGTTAACAAGAACAAAATCATAATTTCAAAAGTAACAATTCCAATTATTGATTTTATTGCAACAATAGCGCCGTTTCTTGCTTTGTCAATAACATAAGATGTAATAATAGAAAGCATCATATTTGCTGTGTTTATTCCACCAACCAAAATAAGAAAACCATATTCATTCATTTTTCTCAAGAATTGCATTGCAACAATTGCAGCCTGACTAGAACCAAAACCAGGCAAAAATGCTGCTATAAACCCAACAAATGTTGCAGCAAGAGTTGATTTAAAGAAAGTTGCTCTATCTATATCAAGCTGCTGGTCTGTTTTCTGTTCAGGAATCTTGTTCTGATCCAATAAACTAATCAACAGCAAACTAAAACCAAACAAACCAGAAAGCAAAGGCAGCAAAGGCTGCTCCATTGGAAGATTGAGAGTTATTAAGCCTAAGCAGCCAGCCATGAGAAAAACCAGTAAAGAATTCAAACGTTTTTCCCAATTATGCTCCTTCAAAACCATGTAGGTAATAATTAAAATCAAAGCCCAGCCAGTCCATGCCCTGAATAAATCATAAATCCTGCTAATCAAAAAAATAAACAATGGCACAAACAACAGCCCAAACAATAATGCAAAAAAACTGCCAATTGTCATCAGCTTGACAGCATTATGGCCTTGTCCTTCCAATAACATTCTGTGGCCTGGCAAAATTATCAATGCTTGAGCTTCATTTGGCGCACCCAAATAAATTCCAGGAATACTATCCAAGAAGGTGTGGGTAATGGCCATTGCTATGATAAAAACACACAAAACAACAGGAGAAGTATATTGAAGAAAGAAAACAGACAATGACAACAACACTAAGCTGACTAAATTTATATGTACGCCAGGTGTTAGGCCAGTACCTATACCAAAGAAAACCCCAAGAGATATAGCAATGATAAAGTGAAGCAGCATAAACAAGGGATAAATCTTCTATTGCTTAAAAACCGCACGGAGATTTTGGGATAAAATATATTAAACATATATTAAATGATTACTTCTTAATGATAACAAAACGAAATGTTTATATATCTGATACCATTACCCTATCTAAAATGAATCTATTAGACTTGCATATCCACACAACAGAATCTGACGGTGAATTAACACCTGCTGGTTTAGTTGAATATGCTCAAAGCCAAGGTGTTTCTATAATCGCCAAAACAGATCATAACTCAATAGATGGCAATGAAGAAGCAGTAGAAAAAGGAAAAGAAATTGATGTAAGTGTAATACCTGGCTGTGAATTGAGTGTGGAAGATGACTTTGAAGGGCAAAGGACCAAAAACCATCTTCATGCTTACAGTATGGATCCTTCTAAAATCAGTCCAGAACTTCATGATTTTTTTAGGAGAGATGCTATAACAAAAAATAACCAAGCAGAAAATGTTGCTAGGTTGGCTCAGCAAAATCCTATTGAACTAACTGATGGAACAATTATCAAGCCAAGTTTTGACGATATAAGGACTTTTGTTGCTTCTGATAAAGTTGTTCATTGGGGTGAATTTGGCGCATATATTGCAGATAAAATCAACATGCTTTATAATCAAAGAAACAATACAGAAGGAGAGATATTGATAGGCATGTATCAGGCATTAGCACTATTCCTCAACGGAGATGAAAGATATATCGCAGAATACAAAGAAAGACTGGCACCTTATATTAACTCTGAAATCGGTAATGTTGGTTGGAAAGCATCTTATGATAAAGAATTAAAAGCAACATTAATGATTGAAGATGCACTTAAATTTGTGATTGAAGCTGGAGGTGCTCCTGTTATTGCGCACCCTGGTGAAAAGAATAGGTTAATGAAAGCAGAAACTCTAGAAGAGAAATATAAAGCAGATGAAAGATATCTTAGACATCTCCAAAAATTAGGACTGCAAGGTTTGGAAGTATATTCTCCTAAAAATTCACCAGAACAAACTTCAGCCTATCATGAAATTGCCAAAAAAATCGGCCTTCTTATCAGCGCAGGAACTGATTTCCATGGGGCAAATTATTCACCTGATAAACAACTAGGCTACAGAACAAAAAAAGGCGCTGAAAATATGATTCCTTTCCCATTCGAAGAAGTTAAGCCAATGATTGATATATTATTAAGATAATTCTAGAAAACTGGATAAACTTAATTCTCCAAAAACCTCTTAATAGCTTCCTCTACTAAATGAGATTTATTTCTAAACAAACCTTTTCTGGCAGTCTGCCTAATCTTCTGCACTAATTCCTCATCAATTGATATTGTGAATACTTGTTTCATTTTATATTTGAATTGCCTCCTTTGGAATGAAATATTTGCCTTTTTTTTGTACATCAACTCGTCCTTGTTGTACCCAATTTGTTATTTCTCTTCTTACTGTGAATGACCCATTTATTTGGTATGTTGTTGGCTCCACATCATAATTAAAGACAAGATAATCTGAATCACTACTATCACTAGTATAAAGAATAACAGGAGGTTTACCCCAATTTGCAGCCTGTTCAGGAACTTTTTCCATTTTTGCAGAAAGTTCCTCAAAGTTTTCTACTCTTAACAAATAATCTTCAAGTCTGTTTTCGAGTTTGGCTAATTCTTTTTCTTCTTTCCTAATTTTGCTTTGTAATTTCTTTTTGGCAAGTTCCAAGTCAAAATATCTGCCTTTTGTGCTGCTAAAAACATTGCAAGATTCACGATTATATTCATCAATAGTATACCATTTTACTCCTGCAATCTCTGATGCCGAGGTTTTTAACTCATCATCCTGATCATAGACAACAGATAAGACCTCATTTAAGTTCTGTTGGCTGGTATTTTCAGATTGTTTTACCCACATATAAGCAGAGAATAAGTCAGCCTCAAACTGATCCTTATTTTTTTCCTTGGTGTATCCACTATAGTTCTCTTTGTTAACAAAGACAGAATTCAACTCAGTTGATTCAACAAGCTCATAAGATTGTAGTTCATCAAAAGAAACTAAGTTAATTCTCTTTCCATTCCCCTCTGCTACCTTTATGAGCGATCTGGCCAGATTACTGTCCCTGTCATGCACAACATAAGTTAAGCAATCATTATCTCTTAGAATGTCCTCTAGTTGATCCCGATCATGCTTTGACATGCTCTTTCCAGATTTTACTTCTACTAATTCATCCAAATCCTCAACAGAAACATAGCCTGTATTACCAATGAAGAAATCCACAATTCTGAATGAATTATCTGTTTCAATAACATATTGATGTTCGATATCTTTGCTGTTTAATGCCAACAATATTCCAACATAATTCTCAAAGCATTTGCCAAAACCTGAAAAACAACTATAATTGTTATTCTTATGAGGTTTTTTCCTTAGTTTTTTTAACTTAGAAAGATCTGTTTTTAATTTGATATATTCATCATCATATAATTTTTGTGTTGATTTTCCTTTCTCCGATGGGGGAATTTTTCCTGAAGTTCCATCTGTTGTTTGTGTTGTTTGTTCAGTTTTTTCTGAATCATATACTTTTTCTATTATTCTTTTGGACATAGCTTTGTATATATCGGGTCTCAATTCATTAAGTATATCAAATGTACTTTCTCTTATGCCTAATGAATCTAAACCTTTCCCTTCATTTAGTTGACTGCCAAGTAGATATGTTGCTGATTTCTTAAGTTTATCATCTTTAAGTTTTTTGCTTAATCCTGAATTAAAAATCACTCCTGATTTGTATAGTTCTTGGTATTCATCTCTGTCAAAAAGATCTATGACTGATTGCAGCCATTCTTCGGATTTTACTATTCTAATGGTTCTTTTAAAATAATTTTCTTCTTTTGAATGCACTTCCCAGACCTTGTCAGAAATTTCTTTATCTGCTTTGAAATTAAAATCCAGATAATCAAGCATTCTGCTTTCCCCTTGATCTAATTCTTGGGATTGTTTATGGGCAAGGTAAATCTCAGGTCTTAATTCTTGTAAAAGCATAAATGCTGTTTCTTCAACTTCATTGTGATTACGTAAATAACTACCAAAAACCTTAAATGCTTTTTTCCTTAACTCCCCAAATAGTTTTTTAGATAATGTAGAAGTATATGGAGTGCATTTTAGATATAATAATTTTTGATATTCCTCGCTATCAAATAAATCTACTGCTTCCTGGAGCCAACTTCCAACAATTCTTGTTTTGAATGTTCTTCTGAAATGATTTTCTTCATCAATAAAAGCTTTTAGAACAATTTTTGCGATATTTTCATCAAGCTCAATGTCATAACCCTTATAATGAAGTGCATTGTGTTCTGATTGAGTTAATTCTGCAGACTGTGTATAAGCTTTAAAGATATCAGGTCTGACTTTCTTCAATATCTCTTGAATATTATTTGTGTTATTGTGAAGATGTGATATTGAATTTGATTTGCTTCTGAGACTATCATCTTTTATCTTGTTTAATATATCTACGACAAAAGGTTTGCCTTGCTCATACCTTTTTTGATATTCTGCACTATCAAAGAAATCAACTATGTCTTGAAGCCATTCCTGGCTTTTTCTTGCAGCATATCCTCTTTTGAAATAATTTGTTTCTTGGTTAAAGAAACCATAAGTGGCTTCTAATATTTTTATGTCAATATCTCTGTCAAAGTTCAACCTGGCAATTTTTGCTGCATCTCCATGTGTGAGTTCTGCTGAGTCTCTGTAAGCCAAATAAACATCAGGTCTGAGTACCTGTAAATATTGTAATGCAACACTCAAGAAGTTCAAGGTATTATCTTCTTTTTCTTTTTTGTGAGCGGTAAGTGCTCTTGGTGCTCTTTCTTTCAAATATGGGTCTTCAAGATATTTGAAAGTGGCTGAATTGAGCGGTATTATCTGATGGAATAATTCTTTGTATTCCTCGCTGTCAAATATGTCAATCATGTCTTGAAGCCATTCTTGAGTAAATCTCTTTTTCAGAACTCTCCTGAAATGATTTGGTTCATCTTCAAAAGCATTTCTTGTAATTTCATTAATCAAACGAGTTATTGGAAGATCAAAATCAAGATATGCTGCTTGATGAGAATCCGATGCTGTTAGTTCTTTAGAATCTAAATAAGCATTGTATACATCTAGCCTTATCTGCTTTAGTTTTTCTAGTAACTCTGTTTCTGTTCCTTGATCATATTGATAAGAATTTCCAAATGATCTGTGAGCTCTTGATCTTAATGTTAAGTCTTCTAGTTTGCTGGGAAGAGATGAATTAAGAGGAACTCCTTTTTGGTAAAGAGCTCTGTATTCTTTACTGTCAAAAATATTGATAATATCTGTTAGCCAGATGTTTTGTTCAATTGTTCTTGTCCTTTTTCTAAGGGTTGCAGTTGATGCATATCTTTTTTTAGGAGTTTTTTTCATAGAAAGCGGCATTAGGTAATCGTCATACTCAAGAGGTGCAGGTATATCAGAAGCTTCATAAAAATCCAGATCAGGCTCAGAAAATATACTTTTGAAGAACTTTCCTGCGGAGGGGTAATCTAAATCTTCATTTGATATTAATTTTGCAAGACTGCGTAATGAGTTGTAGCCGGGTATTGTTTCATCACCTGCTAGGGTTATTTGTTTTTTGAATATTATTCCAGTCCATTTTTTGAAAAGCTCTTGTTGTAATCTTCTGTCTTGCGAAATCTTTTTAGAAAGTTCATTCAGGAAATAATTGTGATTTCCATAATTCGAATGCGTCAGTGAAATACCTTCTTCAAGAGGTATTTCTTGATGTAATTTTTCTTTTGATGTGTTTGTAACATATTTAACTGAGAAGTTATCGATATAATCTTGATGTTCTTGTGTAAGCAATGGCAAATTGTTTTCTTTTACTAATTCTTCGATGTATTTTCTAGTTACACTCTCGCCTTTCTCAGAGGTTTTCCCCCAAACTGTTTCTCCTTTCAATAATGATACAAATCCGGAAAGTGAGTTATAACCCTCTATGCCTTCTTCACCATCAAGGGATATTTGCTCAACAGCAGTTATGCCTGTCCATTTTTTGAATAATTCAAATTTTAGTTCAGAATCAGCAGATATCTTTTTAGAAAGTTCATGCATAAAAGGAGAATATTGGGATGTTTTCTCGCTTACTGATACTCCTAATCCAGATGGTATTTCTTGTTTAAGCTGTTGTCTTGAGGTTTGTTGTACATATTCAACAGAAAAATCATTAATATAATCTTGATGTTCTTTTGTAAGCAAAGGCATATCATTTTCTTTTGCTAAATTTGAGAAATAATCATGAGCTTTTTTATCTCTTATTGTTTGGCCTGAAAGAAGCCTTGCCACGGGATGAAGATGATGTGTTCCAAGAGTGTTTTCCTGATCAACAACAGTTATTTGTTCTTGAGCTTCTATACCTGTTAAGTTCTTAAAAAGTTCATATTGGAGTTGTCTGTCTTGAGATATTTTTTTAGAAAGCTCGCTTATAAATGGAACATACATCTTGTTTCCGGGCTCTAATGAGAAATTCCTGTTTATTGGAATTTCATTTTCTAATTCTTCTTTTGTAGTTCTAATTACATAATCAACATCAAAACTTTCTATGAATTTTATGTGATTTTGTGTCAATAAAGGAAGATCAAACTTGTTAGTTATATTTTTTAGATAATCATAAACTTGTGTGTCGCTCTTCGCTTGTTTACCCGAAAGCAAAGAAAAAAGACCCGCTAACTTTGAATAATTGATTGTTACTTCTCCATCATTTTTTGAAAGTTGTTCTTTTGCTTCTAAGCCTGTATATTTTTTTAGTAATTCAAACTGCACTCTTTCATCCTGAGATATTTTCTTTGAAAGTTCATTTAAGAAATGAGAAAAGTTTACGGCTTTAGGATTTAATAAAGAAACCCCTCTTGGAAATGCAATCTCCTCAAGTATCTGCTCTTGAGATGCCGCCATCACATATTCAACAGAAAAATTATCAACATATCTTTGATTTTCTTCTGTTAAAACAGGTAAGTTATTTTCTTTAGCTAATTGTTTCAGATAATTTCCTGTTTCAGTTCTTGTGAGTTTTCTTCCTGCTAATGCGCTTGCAATACCTACTAATTGTTGATATCCTGGCAAACCATCTCTTCTTTCTTGGCGAATTTGTTCTTGTGCTTCAATGCCTGAAGCAATCTTAAACACCAGCAATTCAAGACCTAATTTTCCAATTTTTCTAGAAAGCTCTTGTTTTTCACTAATTCTCAATCTGGTTAATTCATCTTTTATGCTGTCTCTTTCATTTACAAAAGCATAACTTTCCACAGCTGCAGCTGCGTCTTCAGGGCTAATGTTTTGTGAGAATCCATTTATTATGCTTACTAAACTCATTCTTCTAACTACCTCTAATAAATCATCTAGAACTCCCCCAATTTAGCATAGGATAGCTATGCCAAAAATTAACAGAAATTATTAGTTATATATAAACCTTTGTATTTTGTAACTACTAAAGAATAGGTACTAAACCTTTGAATTCAGATGCTAGAATGCCTGTATCACAAAAATCAAAAAAAAGCCTTCAACCCAGACTGTTTTTTAGTCACTAGTTCTCTAGCTTGATGATAAGTCAGCTTTTCCTTTAGCATTAATTCTCTAATCTTATCATCAAGTTCTTTTTCATCCATTTCTAATCCATATTACAACTTGCCTTTTACAGCTTTGTCAGAAATAATTGCACTATTACCAGAAGGATCTTCAATTGTAATCTTTAATTTTTCCTGGCCCCACATTACTTTTTGGAGTTTCTTTAACAAATTCTTTGCTTTTTTCTTAACTTGGTCATCCTCTTCAGAATCTCTAGCTTTTTCAATCTGCTCTTTCACTTTTGTTAGCAGACCTTCAACATTTGAAACATAACCTTCTGAAGCTGGACCCGGAATTATTGTAGTAACATGAGGAATTTTAACAGTTGCTTCAGAACTTTTAACAATTCTAATTTTCATGTCTTCTTCAGAATCTATTTCAACAGTATACTTAATAGGTTCTTTTTTTTCTGCTGCCTCAATATCAGCTTTACGGAAATCACAGTTGCTGCAGGTCATTGAAAACAAGAATAATTTTCCAAAAAAAGGAACTTCTGTTTCCTGTTCCAGGAGTGTAAGGTTATTTGTATGACAAACAGGACAAGGTTGATTCTCTAATCTCTCGACTGAACCAGAAGGTTCTTCTGCTTTTTTCTCTGTCTGCTCGAGTTGCTGTTCTGCCATTCAACTAAATAACTAAATGTTGTTTAAATAGTTTTCTGTTTGGAAAAATCTTTGTTAAAAACAAGCTATGTAGAAAATCTTTGCTTCGCAAGTCACTGACGGGCTTCGCCTGAAGCATGTGATGTTCAATTACCAAGCATCCCCGTAGGGGGCAACCCCCTACTCTCATTCAACTTTCTTATATCAGTAGGCTCAGCGGATGTCAGTGACTTCGATTTTCTACATAGCTTTTAAAAATAGAAAAATTAATAAGGAGAAATTTCAAAAATTAAAACTAAGAATAAATAGAATTAAATTAATAAAAAAATTAATATGCTTCTGTCAACAATTCTTCTGTATGTTGCTGAGCAGCTTGTTTGGGTTCTCGGTATATTTTTGCAAAGCTTGGGGTGATTGCAATCCAGTCATCGCTAAATCCAGCAATATCTCCGTCAATAGCTTCACAGGTTTTCTTTAATTTGTTGATTGCCCTTTTAAGCTCTACTAGATCTTTGTCTTTCAGAGGCTTTATATTCACTAAAGCTATAGTGTATCCTTCTCTTATAGAATCCAAAATTGGCTTTACACTCTCAAAATCCTGAAGCACAAAAGACCTAAGAGTGGCTTTTGCTTTGCCTACATCTGCAACTTTTGGCTCAGAAGATACTTCCACATAACCTTCTTCATGCTCTTCTGGCACTTCATGCTCTTCTGACGAAGAAGAACTCTTTAATTTTTCCTTGATTTTATCTAAAAAAGACATCTGAAACACCCTCCGCGTTCTAAATGATTGAAATTACTCTCTAAATTAACCAAATCACGTATTACTACTAATGTTTTATAACAGATATTTAAATGTTTCGCTGGGGTGTGCTCTGCGCAGTATTGCCTATTATAAACCCCTTGGAAGAATAAGGGGTGTGTTCTTTTGTTATCCCACTTGTTGAGTAAGGTTAAAAATATAATGCTCACCCCCACAAAGCCATGGAAGAAACTAATATTCTAAAAATAGGGCTGATAACCAGCATTATAGGCATTAGTTTTCTTTTTTTATTCAGCACAACAATACTGCCTGAAGAAACAACCCTGGCAGAACTAAAGTATTTTGAGGACAAAAGTGATCAAAGAATATTAATTAAAGGAAGATTAGATGCGATAACACAAACCAATACAAGCCAATTTTTAAAAATCAAGCAGCAAAACAGCATAGACATACTGGCTATCAACCCAACAGTTATCCCTGAAAAAGGTGCTAAAATAGAAGTAATAGGCACTCCTACCAAACCAGACATCAATCATGATACTCCAATAATCATGGCAGAAGAAATAAGGCTGATTGGTTAAAAAGCAAACATTCCATTTATAAACATAGTTTAAATACTCCAGATCATTTATAAATAAACTAGGATCCAAAACAACTTTAAAGTACTCTACTCTTTTTACTACCATAAAATTTATATATTAGCATTAGTTTATCGAAAGATTAATAGAAATAAACTCAATTTTCAAATTAAAATCAGGGGAGGTAATTTAGATGAGAAGAATTAAAATGATTATAGGAGTGGTTTTGGTATTGGCTATTTTAATTTTAAGTGGTTGTGATCAAAACTATACAGGATACCAACCAATAAATGATTCAGATAATGAAAGTTCTGATTCAGAAGGCATCACAATAGAAAAAGATTCTGATGCAAAAGAATCTGATACAACAAAAAGAACCAGAAGAACTAAAGAAACTGATACTGAAGAAGAAACAGACACAGAAAAAGAAGAAACAAAAGAAGAAGAAACAGACAGTACTGAGAGTACTGCAACAAGAAAAATTGTAGCAATTGATCCTGTAGTGGATAACGAAGAAAATCCAGACGATACTGAGGAAACTACTGACTCTGAAACAACTGAAACAGCTTCTGAAACAGAAACAACAGAAACTGAAACAACAACTACAACCACAACTAGTTCAGATGGAACACCAACAATCAAAGTAAAAGAAGGAGAAATTGTTAAAATCGGCACAAAAGGAACTGATGCTGACGGAGACAAGTTAGAATATACCTTTACAGCACCTATTGGAGCAAATGGTGAATGGCAGACTGACAGTGAAGATGCTGGAGAATATGAAATAACTGTTACAGCTACAGACGGCCAATCTAAAGTAACCAAAAAAGTGCTTGTTATTGTTGAAGAAGTTAACAGAGCTCCTGTAATAGAAAGCATAGCACCAATTACAATAAAAGAAGGAGAGACAGCAACTCTTTCACCAGTAACTTCTGACCCAGATGGTGATGAGCTTACAATCACATATGGAACACCTTTTGACAATGAAGGCAAATGGGAAATTGGCTATGAATCTGAAGGAGAAAAAGAAGTTAAAGTTACTGTAAGTGACGGCAAAGAAACAGCCAGCACAACAGTAAAGATAACAGTCGAGAATGTCAACAGAGCACCTGACTTTGAGATTGTTATATAAGAAATAACTTCATACAAATTTTTTAATTTTTTTTAATTCTCTTATTTTTCTTATAAAGACTCAATTTCCTATTCTTTTATTCGTTTTTGCTATCATTTAATCAATATCTTTTTATATCCAGAAGGTTATTTTGAGTTATTATGGTGTCTGATTTAGTAAATGAAACAATAAATGCTACTATTGATGCAACAGTTAATCAAACTGTTACTGAAGCAGGATTCTGGAACATTATTGTAAATGATATTGCTCCAAATGTCTTTCAAAGGCTAACAGAACTTATTAAAGCACCTTTTTTGTATCCAGAGATGATTTGGATTGTTACGCCAATGGTTATTACTCTGCTAATAATGGAGTTTTATTTTGGTAGGTATAAGAAAGAAGAGCTTGGCTGGAATACAGCTGTGGGCAATTCTTTAGTGTTATTGTTTGTTTCCTTGGATTTATTGCGTTTTATTTATCACAACCCAACAACTACATTTGCTAATTATTATATGGATCCCATTAAGACAGTAGTTGCAGCAGGTGTTGGCTTTTATGGTTTAATGTTGCTGTTCTTGGATTTCTTCCATTTTCTCCCAAAGAAACTAGCATTTTTCCTTGCTTCATCATTACCAATTAATGTGACTGCTTACATTGCAATTACTGTAGTGTATTCTGGTCTGATTTTTGATAGGTATACAATTGGTGCAGCAGTTGCTATGTTTTTGGTGTTATTTATTTTCTTTAGAATACTCCGTTTTGTAATACCTGGATTTGAAGATCCAATGAAGGCATCTTTAAAGGAATGAAGTCTCTCAAATCTTCTTCAATATCCCAATTATTTCAGAAATATTCTTAATATTAAAATCAGGCTTGTCGAGTTTTCCTTTTGGCTTCATCTTGCTGTACTTGCCTTGAAGAATTCTTACTGTTTTCATGCCAAGCTTTTTTGAATCTTTAAGTTCTGCATCAATTCTGTTGCCAACAGAAAGAATTTCTGAGGGGTTTACATTTAGTTTTGACAAAGCCTTTTTTAATAATTTTGACTTAGGCTGTTTCTCAGATATCATTATCTCATCAAACAAATATTTGATTTTTAGCCTAGTTATCTTCTCCCATTGCTTGCTTATAATTCCATTTGTAACTAATGCTAATTTATATCTTTGTTTCATTAGGTTTGTAAGAGTAAATCTGCTCCTCGGAAACATATGCAGCTTAGAGAACTTCATATTATGATATGCCACCACACCTGAAGCTATAATATCTGGTCTGTTTTTAATACCATAAGAATTACATAGTCTGTCAAAATGCCTGGAATCATTTGAGCCATATTTTTTAACAATCCTGAGAAGACTTTTATAGGAATTTTCAACAGAATCTGGTATGCCTGCATTAACCATTGCATTACAGGCTTCTTTTCTTGCAGCTTCAGCCAAAGCAGTGCTGTCAAAAAGAGTATCATCCAAATCAAATATTATTGCTTTTATCATGTGATTTTGTTATATCAATTATGATCTGGGTGTAGTAAGCTCACTTACAATATGCTTTAAAACTTCTACATGAGCTTCTTTCTGAGTCTTTCCATTGATATTCTCAGCTAATTCATGTTCTTCTATAACCTCTTTAATCCAGTTTGAGAAATCATTTTTCTGGTCGTTGGCATGTGAAATATAAGTATCTTCATGCATAGTGTCTAAAGCTTCTGCAAGATGCTTCAGATTCATAAGTCTTGAGCCGTCTGCTGAATAAAATGCATTTTCATCCTGAACATCATTAAGCACAAAACTCTTTTTTGGTGTTAATGGTTCTTCTGCTTTAGCTTTTTTTGCTTTATTTTGATTTTCCTTCTGATTTTTTTGACTTATTGGACTTATAGCACCTGCCATTGCATCAACAACCTCTGCTATAATATTTAAGTCTGCCTTTTCTTTGCTATCTTTAGCTTCACATTTACTTTTGGTTTCTTTCCCTTTGGCACTTTTGATATTAGTTGATTTTGTTCTTGGCAAATTCACCACCTCTATTTGAACTTCCTTGTTTTTTCCAGTTTCGATTATCAAATTTCCCATTTTTTATCCTTTTAACTCCATAAGATTCTGCCTTATACCTGCCAAACTGCTTTCTGTTCTGCTTACTTTTTCATCAGCCTTCAAATTCTTTTCCTTTATCCTTATTATAACATCATTCAGCACATTCATAAATGCAATAAAACCCTCATAAGGACTGTCATAAGGATTAAAGTATTTGTGCACATCTCCGTCGGAAAACCATTTAGTGCACATATAATAAAAATGGTCTGAAGTCTGCAATTTTCTCCAGTCTTCCAGAAGTTTTGGGTCATTTGTCTTTTTGATCTCTGGTTCGAGCATAAAGAGTTCTTTCATGGCAGACTGCTGCATCTTATTTCCTAGCCAAGCACTCAAATCACGCTCAAGATCTGCCCAGGAAAGGAAATTATGAATATCCAATTCACCTACACTATCATAATCCTTAATAACTTCTGAAGGTGTTTTGAAACCATTATCAGGATTCCTTAGGAATTCTTCTGGCAATACCCTCAAAAAATCAAATATGCCTGTATCTTCCCATTGATGCTCGCCAAAAGTCTCATAATCCATGAAAAGATTCACAACATTGCCATTTCCATTTGCCTTATTCAGCCAGCCAACAAATTTTTCCACAGTAAGAGGCCACTCATTCCAGGTTTTGTTGGAAAATCTGAAAGCCACATCATCACTAAGCTTATAATTCTTCAGCAACAGTCTTAGCTTGCTGCAGGTTTTTGGTGTATAAACAAAATTTGGGCTTCTCCAATCAAGCACATTATCCCAGCCTTCTGCTAAGATGCCTTTAAAACCCATTTTTTCTACAAAATTTGCAAGCTCATTATTATAAACCAGCTCTGTATTCCTGAAAACTTGGGGAGTTTGCCCAAATAACTTTTTGATCTTTTTTGTGTGAAGCTCAACCTGTTCTCTGAATTCATCCTTTGAGTAAATATATGAAAGGCTATGATGATATGTTTCTGCCAAAAACTCCACACAACCTGTTTTGGCAAGTTCCTGGAAACTTTCAATGACTTCAGGAGCATAAAGTTCAAATTGTTCTAGAGCTATTCCGCTGATACTGTAGCTAATCTTAAATTGTTGTTTTTGTTTTTTATACTTATTAATCAAATCCAGCATCAAGGCATTTGTCGGAAGATAGCATTTTCTTGCCACTTTTCTGCAGATTTCTGCATTCTTAATACTATCAAAATAATCATTATTCTTTCCTATATCAAAAACACTGTAATTTTTCAGCCTTTTTGGCTGATGAACCTGAAAATAAAAACATATGCTTACCATTTTATAACCCTTACCTCATCATTTCCTCAATAAATTGTTGTAAATATTAATGCATTTATCTGCAGGGATATCCCAGTTGAATCCACTTACCTCTCTACTTCCCTCGATAGAGAGCTGATCCTTAAGCGAATCATAATTCAGCACACTTATTATCTTATTTGCCATATCATCAATATTCCAAAAGTCAACTTTAAGGCAGTGATTCAATACTTCTGAAACACCTGACTGCTTTGATATCAATACTGGAGTGTTGTTTTTCAAAGCTTCCAAAGGAGTTATTCCGAAAGGCTCTGAAACAGAAGGCATGACATAAAGATCTGCCATCCTATAGGCTCTGCCAACATCTTTGCCTTGGACAAATCCTGCAAACAACACATTCCTGGCAATACCCAGTTCTGCTGCTTTCTCTATGACAAACTGTTCCATATCTCCACTGCCTGCAATCACAAAAGTGACATTTGGGTCTAGTTCAAGAACTTTTTTTGCTGCATACAGGAAATAATCAGGGCCTTTTTGCAGAGTAAGCCTGCCCAAAAATAATACAGTCTTGTTTCTTTTGGACTTAATCTCTGCACATTCATCTGCCACAACTATGTCATTATCTACTGCATTATGAACAACCTCTATTTTTTCTGGAGTAATACCATACTGATCAATAATCATCTTCTTTGTGAAATTGCTTACCGCAATAACTTTATCTGCAGCATTCATTCCTTGTTTCTCTATATCATAAACATCCTGATTTACCCCATTGCTGCCTGTTCTGTCAAACTCTGTTGCATGCACATGAACAATTAATGGTTTGCCAGACATGCTCTTTGCCTTTATTCCAGCTTTGAAGCTCAACCAATCATGAGCATGTATTACATCATGATCAACATCTTCAGCAACAGCACCAGCTCTGTGAGCATAAAGCTCGACCTCGTGGAATAAATCCTTGCCATAAATCCTGGATTTCTTAGAAGGTCTTATAATTCTTATCGTCTCATTGTAATCTGTCTCTGAAATATAGGGTTTTAGTATTGTTTTTATGGTTTTTATCTTGACTTTCTTATCCCCTGCAGAGATTATATTGACGTTATGAGATTTGTGCTCTTCAGAAGCATAAGGCAAAACAAAAGTCAGGTCTATATTCTTATCTACTAAAGATTTGCTTAAGCCTGCACATGCTGTACCTAAACCACCTGAATTTATTGGGGGAAATTCCCACCCAAACATCAATACTTTCATTTTGCTTTTTTATACCTCGCTATTTCTATAGCTCTCTATTATTTTGACGATAGTTTATATACTCGTCAATCTGCTCATCATTATTATTTAGTCTATCAACTGGCTTATCAATTGGTTCATCAAGAGATTCCTCTTCATCCTCTTCTTCATAAATCAGATATGAACCATCACCCTTAACAATAACATTTTCATCTACATCATCATCAGATCTTCCTTCAATTAATTTCTTGAGATTTTCCTTTATCTCAATAACTTTTAATTTTCCAGAATCAGTAATCTCAAAAATATGTACATATTCTGATCTGAAAACTTCTTTTACAAAACCTTTGCCAATAAGAAATATCATGTGGTTATCAACTGTCTTCCAGTTAATTCCAGTATTAATAGAAATCTTGTTAATTGTACTCTGGCCTTTAGACAACTCTAGAAGGATCAATTCTCTAATCTGCCCAAATAACCGCCTTACCATACACGCAAAATCCTCTTTTATTTAGAATTTCTCAATAACTGGTTTTTTTAAATATTGTGAATTTTAGTCATATATTCTAACTAAAATAGCCATAAGTTGGTTTTAAAGAAGTATAAGGTTCTCAGCAGAATACTATAATTGTAGTAATAATAGGTAGATATTGGCAAAACAGCAAGAATCTAGTTTATTTCTAGTTTATTTTTAAATAATCTAATTGACAGATGATTGACATATTAGTATTCCAAAGTAGTGTGAAAACTTTATAAAATACAAAAGGAAAATTATTAATTATTATATTTATTATATATAAAGGGGTGACTAGATGGCTGAACAAAAACCAGACTATATTTTTGAGGCTTCTTGGGAAGTATGCAACAAAGTTGGAGGCATATATACTGTAGTAAAATCAAAAGCTGCATTAGTAAATGAACAGGCAGATAACTACTATCTTGTTGGGCCATATTTTGAAGAAAAAGCAAGAGAAGAAATAGTAGAAGAACAACCATGTGAAGAGCTTTGTGCAATATTCAAAGAACTTGAAAAAGAAGGTATAAAATGTTATCATGGAAAATGGCTGATTAAAGGAGAGCCAAAAGTCATTCTTATAGATTTCCAGAATTTGAAAGGCAGAGCCAATGAATTTAAGAAATTTATGTGGGACAATTACGGAATTGATTCATTGAATTCAAGCTGGGATTTTGAAGAACCAATGATCTGGAGTTATTGCGTAGCAAGAATTGTCCAAATGTTTATGAAAGAGAAAAAGAATGATTCTAATAACAAGATGGTTTTGCATGGTCATGAATGGCTGGCAGGATTTTCAATACTATTTGCAAAAAATTGGGGTGTTAATATTGGCACAGTATTTACAACACATGCAACAATGCTCGGCAGATCTATTGCTGGCTGTGGAAGAGATTTATATGGCATTATTGAAAGTATCAATCCTGAACAAGAAGCATATTCTCTCGGAGTGCAGGACAAATTCTTGACAGAAAGAGCCTGTGCAAATACTGCTGAAGTATTTACGACTGTAAGTGAAATTACAGGCATGGAAGCAGAAAAACTTCTCGGAAGAAAACCTGATGTACTTCTGCTTAATGGACTGGATGCAGAGAGATTCCCGACTTTTGAAGAATGTGCAATAAAACACAGGGAAAATAGGGATGTTATCAGGGAGTTTGTTGAATATTATTTCTTTCCTCATTATACCTTTGATCTGAAGGAAACACTCTTCTATTTTATTGTTGGAAGATATGAATACAAGAACAAGGGACTTGATATTTTCATAAAAGCATTGGCTAATCTTAATAATAGATTGAAAGCAGAAAAAAACAAGAAGAATATTGTTGTATTCTTGTGGATACCTAGAGATCACCACGGAGCAAAAGGAGAGCTTTCTATAAATAAGTCAAACTACTATCAGATGAAAGAATTCATACAACGATATAATGTTGCACTGAAGTCAAGAATAATGATTGATCTGCTTAATGCTGAAGCAAAAGCATTCAATGATCCTGAACAGTTCAGTTTAACCGGATTGTTTGATAAAGATTTTTTGATGGAAGCAAAAAAACAACGTATTAATTTTGCAAAGAAGGGCAATCCTCTACTGGTAACTCATGAGCTTTCCTTTGAGCAGGATGATGCAATCATTAAAGGCCTAGTTGAAACCGGCCTTGATAATAAAGAGGATGATAAAGTAAAAGTGATATTCTATCCTGTTTATCTTACAGGTGTTGATGGTCTTATTGATCTTCCTTATTATGATGCAATAATGGGCTGCCACTTTGGTGTGTTTCCAAGCTATTATGAGCCATGGGGATACACTCCATTGGAAAGTGCTGCACTTGGAGTGCCAAGTTTAACAACAGATTTAGGCGGCTATGGAAGGTTCATGATGGCTAAAGGAGAAACTAATAATGGTGTTTTTGTGCTTAAAAGAATGGCTGTTACAGAAGAAGAAACAGTAAACCACTTTACAGAGATATTGTATAATTTCACTAATCTCACAGAAAAACAGAGAGTTCAGCAAAAAATAAAGGCAAAAGAACTATCTGCACTAGCTGATTGGAATGAATTCATTAAAAACTATTTCAATGCATATAGCATTGCTATTAGTAAATTATGAATTTTTATATATGATTTTCATATGTAATTTTATCACCAACTTTGTCAACTTGATATTATTGAGAATTCAGGATTATTAATATGGAACTCAGAAAAGATTATATACTGGACAGATGGGTAATTCTTGCTACAGCCAGAGCTAAACGCCCCCATCAATTCAAATTAGAGAAGAAGACAGAACCACCAAAGACAGATTTCTTTGCACCTGGCAATGAACATCTTACCCCGACAGAGATAATGAGGGTTGTGGATGAAAACAATCATGACAATTGGAAAATAAGAGTCTTCCCAAATAAGTTTGCTGCTGTAGAACCAGAGGGAAATTCTGAGATAAAAACAGACAATACATTCTTTACATTCTCTGATGCATACGGCCATCATGAAGTTGTTGTTGAAACACCTGATGACAGGCAACTTTGGGATCTTTCAGAAGATGAAATTCATTCAGTATTGAAGGTCTATTCAGAAAGAATAAAGGCATTAAGTTCTGATCCGAATATTAAATATGCCTGTGTTTTCAAGAACTCTGGAAAAGAAGCAGGTACATCAATAGTCCATTCTCACAGTCAAATAATTTCATACAATAAGGTTCCTGAGACTGTGCAGCAAGAGATAAATGCCGTGGCTAATTTCGAGACATGCCCTTATTGTGATATCATAAATATTGAGAAAGATTCGTCGAGAAGGTGTTTTGAAAATGATAATTTTGTTGCATTTACACCTTACTGCTCAAGGTTTCCGTTTGAGATTTGGGTTTTTCCAAAACAACATCTCACAAATATAACAGAAATGAACAATGATCAGATTGATCAGATGGCAGAGATCATGAAAAACATATTAGTAAAGCTTAAAGAGCTTAATGCTCCGTTTAATTATGTACTTCACTATTCCCCTCAGGGAGAAAATCTTCATTTCCATGTTGAAATACTCCCGAGATTGAGCACATGGGCAGGATTTGAAATGAATGGCACAATAATCAACACAATGACTCCTGAAACAGCTGCTGAGTTCTACAGAGGAGAAACCCCCCCAGAAGAAGAAAAATAAGTTTAATAATTTAAAGTGCTAGGTACATATAAAGAAGTAAAAAAATAATGCGGGTTTCATAATATGGTTGTTGCAATTCATAAAACAGGTAAGGATTCTAAAAAAAAGGACCTTTCTAATCCTTCTTTTTTAATAGCAAATAAGCTTGGTGGTTATTGCAGTCTTAGCAGTCCTGTCAAAAGCAGATATCAGGGCGTATATTTCATGAAAGATCTTGATATGTACAAGGTCATAGAAGACATTATTGCATTGGATGCACTGGAAGTCACAAAAATAGTTAATAATTTCCATTCTGTTGAAAGATACAGGGGATTTTTGAGAGAGAAGTTCTTTATGCCCATGCATCATAAGGGTCTTATCTACTCTTTAAACATGGAGAAAGATGTAAAGCTGATTTTGGAATGCAGGAAATCATATGATTTAGCTGAGTTTGGCAGACACTACAAAATACATGAACTTCCTGAAGGTTTAGTAATTGAATATGAAAAGAAAAATGATCAGACTGACTCAACAGAATACTCTGTTTTTATTGCAATAAAAGGTTTTGACAGCTATAAAGAGATCAAGCAATGGACAAAAACAGATTATGAAGAAGATAAATCCAGAGGCTCTCACCCAGACTCAAGACATGTTTATGAAGCACTTGTAATGAATGGCAGCAAATTCTTTTTTGGTTTTGGGCTCAGCAAAGAAGATGCTCTAGAAGAAGCAAGATTGATCAAGGAGCTTGAGTATGAGAATATTTCTAATTACGGAGAACATTATAAAAAATTATTCAGAGAGAGATCATTATTTAAGAATACCGACTTGAGTTATAAGGCTGCTCTTTCTGGACTTGATAAACTTGTTATTGAAAACAATAACAGCAAAGCGATACTGGCAGGTCATCCTTGGTTTTTTCAGATATGGAGCAGAGACGAACTTATTTCTCTTGGCGCATTAATCAAAGACCACAAATTCAAGACTGTGAAAAAGATATTAATCAGACATTTAACTTCAATTAGACTGGATGGAAGATTAGACAACAGGCAACCTGCTGCTGGATTAGATAGTGCAGATGCAATTGGCTGGCTGATGAAAAGAATAAAGGACTATGTTCTTGCTCTGGAAAAAGAAAGGGTTTTTAATTATTATATAAGTTATGACGAACTTGAATACATAAAAAACAAAGTTGAAGAATCAATATTAGGACTGCTCAAGAATCACTCAGATGATGATTTTGCAGTATGCAATCCAAAAGAAACATGGATGGATACTCTGGAAAGCAACAATGGAAGATCAGGAATAAGAATAGAACTTCAGGCATTAAGATTATGCACATATTCTACCTACAAATTGTTATGCAAGATCACAAATGATAATACAGGATATAAGATTGCGAAAAAACTAGAAGAGACACTCAGAAAAAAAACTGTTGAAAATTTCTGGAATGGAAAATATCTTAAGGATGGTATTGAAGATGATTCTATAAGACCTAATGTTTTTATTGCTCATTATGTTTATCCTCATTTATTATCAAACAAACAGTGGTTAGTCTGCTTCAGAGAAGTTCTTGATCGTCTGTGGAATGACTGGGGCGGAATAAGCACAATAGACAAAAAATCTGAGCTTTACCAGCCAACTCACACTGGAGAAAATGACATAAGCTATCATAATGGTGATTCATGGTTTTGGCTGAATAATCTTGCAGGATTGTGCATGACAAAAGTAAGCAAAGAGCGCTTTAAGAGAAAGATAAAAAAGATTATTGAAGCTAGTTCCGGGGATATTCTTTGGAATTCAAATTTAGGCACTCATTCTGAAATAAGCAGCTCCTCAAAACTTGAAGGAAAAGGCTGTTTTAATCAAGCCTGGAGCAATGCAATGTTTATTGAATTATGTGATGAATTTTATTAAGATAGGTTCGCCGGGGCGAGTACCTACTTATTGCGTATTTATTACCTGATTAGCAGATTCTATAAAAACCTGATATCTTGCTCTCAAAAGATTCTCATTAGACAGCTGTGCTTGTATTGATTGAGACATATCAATAACTGCTTCAAGAATTCTGTAAACTCTCAAACCCCTATATGCATATACTGGAGTTTCCCAATTATTTGGAATTCTTGAACCAACTTTTTCACCTGCATTGTAATTTGAAATGATATAGGCAATTTGCTCAGGTGTGCTAGTATCAAGATCCCATTCATCCATTATTAATTTCAGGTATTTGACACCTCCTTCTGCATTTTCTTCAAGAACATATGGATCAACACCCATTCTCTCAGCAGTAAAATCCATAAGCTGCATTAAGCCAATTGCACCAGCATGACTAAGCGTTGTCTTTTTACTTTTCTTATGAATGCCGTCTGATTCAATTAAGGCAACAGTTGCAGCCAATAAAGGATCAACACCATACTGATTTGCATATTTAATCACTGTTAATATATTATTCTCAGCTTCTGTAATATTATGAAACAGATCATCTGAATCCTTTACATATCTACCAAGAGAAAGGTAATAATTATTAATATTATTAGGCTTTTCAAGGAGTTTTTCAACAGAATCATTATTTATATCGATAAACTCAATTTCAGGAGAGAAAAATATCTCTTGTTCAAGTCTATTGAATATCCTTGAATTTTTTTCAGCAGGAATCAATGATGAGCTGAAAAAATTAATATAATTCTCTCTTTTTTCATTATCCCAGGAATAAAATTCTTCTGGTATTTGTTCAGCAATTTTAGGAGTTATTCCAGCTAAAGCCAAATTTCTGATTTCAGAATCATATAAACCACTTGGAAAGTCATTCATAGCATCTCCAAAAACCCCTCTAGCAATTAATTTCTTTTTTTCAGAAACAGAAGGAAACAAGCTATGCATTGGATTTGCAATTCTAGGAAAAAGCCCTGCTTCAATATGGGCTAGTGCAGCATCTCCGTCAAAAACCTCGGGATCAAAGCCATTGGCAGTTTTATCAGATATATTATTAGCAAGAAACCACACAAGATTGTCAAAATTAAAGCGTTTATCATATGCATCAGCAGTCTTATAGGGAATATCATTCTGCCATAATATGACATTTTCTTTATTACTAAATCTTTCTCCATCATAATCCCCAAAAATCTCAAGAAAATAACCAAAAATAGATGAACCAAATGGAGCTTCTAAAATTAAATGTTTTTCAGTTGAGGTTTGCAGAGGGTTATTTTTCATTGGATTATTTTCATTAAGTCTTGACTCTAAACCTCTGGCAGGTGTACTAACTAAAGTTAGGAAAATTCCCAGTCCTGTAACTGTTTTTAGCCATTTATTCATTTTTATCAAGAATTAAATTAATAACAAAATAATAGATATTTAAATATTCACTTAATTTTTCCACTAAATATTCACTTCAAAACAATAATATTTCCTCTGCCTTTCTTGATTTTCTTAATCTTGCCATTATGCTCAAGCTCAGCTATTATAAGGGAAATCTTGGCTTCAGAAAGGGGGAATTGCTTTCTAATATCTTTTTGAGTTGTTCTGCCCTCCTGAGCTTTAATGAACTGCAATATTTTTTTAGGAAGTTCTGAAAGATTTTCAGGTTGAACAGCTGATTTTCTCTTTTTTTTCACAAAAAAATAGATAATTAAAAATATTAAAACAATCAAAGAGATAAAAGTTAAGGCTATAACAGTAACATAAGGCTTGATTTCTGAATCCTGAAGATTAGCATCAGGCATTTCTACATCCATTTCTGCCAATTTTATGGCTTCATCAACATTAGGAAATAAAACAAGATCTATATTAAATACACCTTCTTCTACAATAACTACAGCTTGTTCAGTAGAAGAAACTAAATCATTATTAACATAATAAGAAGCTTTAACATTATAGCTGCCTCTTTTTGCATTAAATGAATATTCTCCATTCTCAGCAACTATTCTCTGAGCAGGAACAGTATTTATCTCAACTATTGCATTATCTATTCTATTTAAAGAGAAATCATAAACAACTCCAGTTATCTCTGCACCATATCCAAAAGCAGAGCATAAGAGCAATAGTAAGGCAAAAATGCAAACTTGTCTCATAACAGTCTAAAAAACCAAAGAAGTATTTAAATCATTTGTTTTTTTATAAAAAGCCCTATTTGAGCTTGATAAAGTATTAGAAGGATTCATAAAGTTTTAATCTAAAGCTTTCTGAAAGTGTATTTATAAACAAGTTTCATCAACAATATTCTCATTAAATTCCAAAAACAAAAAACAAAAAACAAAAAAATACCAAAAAAATTGGAGGCTAACCAAAATGAAAAAAATATTTACCATATTGGTGCTGGCAATGTTTATGCTAAGCATGATTTCTATTAGTTTTGCTGAAGGTGAACAAACCCAAGCAGGACAAACTTCGGATACAGAAGATACAAATGATACTTCTGACGCAGAAAGTGATGATTCAACTGAAGATACCGATGAAACAACTGATGATACAGCAGAATCTGAACTTGAAGATGAAGCAGAAGAAGCTGTTCCAGAAGAAGTAACTGAGGATGAAAAAGCAACTGTTCTGGAAAGATGTGTAAAAAGATTAAAAAATACTTTCCCAAGAATAACCAGAGCAAGAGCAGTTTCTACCTGTACTGGTTTAATTGCTTCAAGAGTAACACAAGAAGCAAGACAAGAAAGATTAAGAACAGGAGAATCTATAGGATCTGGAGAACTCACCAGAGAAGAAGCAAGGGAAAGATTCCAGGAGATTAATAAAGAACAAAGAAGAAAACTCAGCAGATTAAAAGAAAATATTCAGGAAAGAATTTCTAAGCTAACAGATGAACAAAAAGAAAAGTTAGCCAAAATGACAAGAGCTAGAGTCAAAGCTATAGGGGAACTTGATGCTGAAACAATCAAAGAAAAACTCGGTAAATTAAAAGTTAAAAAGGTTAAGAAAGAAGATCTCTTCAGAAAAAGAGTTGTAGCTAAGAATAAATTAGAAGAAGCAAACCAGAAATTTAACCAAGCTAAGGAAAAATTTGCTAAATCAGAGAAAGCATATAAAGCAAAAAAGCAAGAATTCTTGAAATTAAAAGCACAAGTACGTGAATGTGAAGATCAAGAATCAGATGAATGCCAAGAGATTAATGAACAAGCTATGGCTGCTGCAAAAGAATTCCTGAATAATGCTGCTGATATGGCAATTGAGCATCTTAACAAGATCAGGGAAAGAGTTGAAGCTAATGACGACATGGAAGAAGAAGATGCAGGAAATATGATTGCTAATATCGATCAAGCAATTGCTGAACTTGAAGATGCAAAAGAAGATGTCGATTCAGCTGAAACCAAGGAAGATTTAAAGGAAGCTTCTAAAACAATCGGTAAAGCTTGGATGAAACATTCTGGAAAAGCTAAGAGATACTCTGCAAGATTAGTTCATGCAAAAGTTGGTGAAATTATAACCAGAGCTGAACAACTTGAAACAAAGCTTGACAGAATCCTAGCTAAGATGGAAGAAGACGGCATTGAAGTAGATGGCATAGATGATAAAGTTGATGATTTCAGTTCTAAGATTGAAGAAGCAAAGGCACTATATGAACAAAGCAGAGAAAAGTTCATAGAAGCAAAAGAAGACGATTCTGAAGCTACAGTTAAAGATGCTAGGAAATTAGCTAATGAAGCACACAAAACATTAGTTGAAGCACACAAAATTCTGAAAGAAATCTTCAAAGACATTAAAGAAGCTGGTGGCAGTGTAGAAGTTGAGGATGAAGAAGAAGTTGAAGTTGTAGAAGATGAAGAAGAATCTGCTGAAGAAGATGATCTAGTTGAAGATGAACCAGAAGAAGTTGAGGATGAAGAAACAGAAGATGACTCCAGTGATGAAACAACTGAAGATGATAGCACAGATGATGAAGACTCTGAAGATGAAACTTCTGATGAAACAGAAACCGATGAAGAGGCAGATGACACAAGTGATGATGATTCAGAATCAGATGATGACAGTTCAGAAGATGACACAACAGCAGATGATGCTGTAAATGAAACAGAGGAAAGCTCATGAGCTTTCTTTCTTGTTTTAAAGAAGGGCATAAACTTTATATATAGACCCTTCAAAAACAGCAATAGAAGCAAGGAGGCAATAAAATGAGAAAAATCATAGCAATTCTCTCAATCATCTGCATTATGAGTATTATAGCTGGCTGTGGAAAACCAGTAACAACTGACGATACCACTGCTGCAGACAAAACACCAACAACCACAACAGCAGATACATCAGAACAAACAGAGCTAAGCCAAGAAACAGCAGAAGTAGACCAGCTTAATGAAGATCTTTCTGATGAATCAACTGATGAACTAGAAAACATTGATGATGTTCTGGCAGATTGGTGATATTTAAGCTTTTTTAAATTCTTTATATACTTTTTATTTATTATTCAGTAACGTTTTTATATCTAAGCTTAATTCTTGGAGAAATGGTCAATCTAATTTATGTTCCGCAAATGAAGGAAGTTGCCGAGTTTTATAAGCAATCGCCTTTTTATTCCGGAGAATCTGTTATTCCTTTGGAAGCTTACAAAGCAACAGATATTCCTGGCAGAGTATTAGTGTTGGGAAGGAATGGAAAATGGCATCACCAAGATTTAGATCATATCGATATGCTACAATCAAAAGACATAGTTTCTCCTGGGAAAGATTTATCATTGGTTTTGTTTGATAGGCACACTGATTATCTGTACGATCAAAAAGCTAGAGATATGAAAAAGCAAAGGTATTTGAATTGTGGGTCTTGGGTTTCAAAAGGAATCATTGATGAAATGTTTTCTAATATCATTATGATTGGGCAAGAGTCGAAAAATGTTAATGGTTATTTTAGTTTTTCTAGAAGAAGATCTCATGATTTAGGTCAGATAATGAAATGGTTAGATGAAGTTGAATTGTATTTAGCAGGAAATTGTTTGGTGGCAGATATTTTTTATCCTGAAGTAGAACATTTGCTATTGAGTAATCCCTCAGTTGAAAACTATGATATTATTGAAGATGGGAAATATGTTATGATAAAATTCAAGCCATTCAAAGAAGTTAATTATAGTTCAACTAAAAGCGGTATAATTGCTTCTACAGATTTAGATGTTTTGGATGAAAGTGAGATGGTTGTGGATTTTGCTCAGGGTGGATTAAAAACAGAACAATTAGTTGATTTGATCGATGGTATGCCAACAAAACTTGAAGCTGCAATTGTTTCGGGATTTACAGAACTTCCAAGAAGAAGAGATCAAAATGCATTAACAAACCTTTCAAGAATATTAAATGCTTATACAGAAGTTTTAAGGCAAAGTGAAGTAGAAATAGTCAGGGCAATTAATCAATAATAAAGAGCTTTTCACCAATAAACTTTAAAACTAATACGCTATTCTAGCCAGTATATGACCAACTCAATCCTATCAGAAAACACTCTAATAGCAGACCTACACGTCCATTCTAAATACTCCAGAGGATGCAGTACTCAACTGGATATAACTAATTTAGAGAAATATGCTAGAATTAAAGGTGTAAATCTGCTTGGAAGTGGGGATTTTACCCATCCAAAATGGATTCAGGAATTAAAACAACAAATCAAGGACGAACATGGAGATGGCATATACAAAACAGATTCTGGATTTCCATTTATTCTACAAACAGAATTATCACTGATATACACTCAGGATAAAAAAGGAAGAAAAGTTCATAATGTTCTTTTTGCACCAAGTTTTGAAGTAGTTGAGCAAATAACAGAAGCATTACTGAAGATTGGCAGGATTGATTATGATGGCAGGCCTATTTTCGGAATGAGTTGTGTAGAGTTTACAGATATGCTAATGGATATCAGCAAAGAAATAGAAATCATACCAGCACATATCTGGACACCTTATTTTGGTGTTTTAGGAGATAAATCACATTATAATTCAATAAAAGAAGCATTTCAGGAAAATACTAAGTATATTCATGCTATTGAGACTGGCTTAAGTAGTGATCCTCCAATGAATTGGAGATTAAGTCAACTAGATCAATTTGCGCAGGTGAGCTTTTCAGATCTGCACAGTTTCTGGCCTTGGAGAATTGCAAGAGAATCAACACTATTTGATCTAAAAGAATTAACTTACAAAAATCTGATTAATGCAATAAGAACAAAACAAGGATTAGTTGGAACAATAGAAGTTGATCCTAATTATGGCAAATATCATTTTGACGGCCATAGAAAATGTAATATTTGTTTTGGGCCGGCTGAGACATTAAGAAATAATAGTATTTGTCCTGTCTGCAAAAAACCATTAACCATAGGGGTACTGAATAGAGTAGAACAATTAGCAGACCGCCCAGAAGGTTTTAAACCAAAAGATTCAAAGCCATTCTACACACTTCTTCCTTTAACTGAGATTCTTTCAAAGTTTATTGGAACTGGCTTAGCAACAAAAAAAGTACAAACTGAATATGATAAGATTCTTAAAGAATTCAAAAATGAATACAACATACTATTCAATGTTTCTAAAGAAGACTTAGCTAAATTAGTTGATCCAAAAATAGCTGAAGCAATTATTTTGAATAGACAAGGGAAGATTAAAGTTAAAGCTGGTTATGATGGTGAATATGGAGTGCCTTTGTTGGGAGAAACTAAGAAACTTGAAGAATCCAAGCCAAAACCAGTTAAGCAGAAAATAGAACAGATTTCTTTGAGTAATTTTTGAAAAGCTGCGTCAGAGCAGATCTGTAGTCAAAAACTCGCTAATTACGCTAAAAAATCAGAGATTTTTTGCGTGCGGTTTTTAATCTCTTCTTCGCTATCGCTCAACTCCCTTCGTCCCGCCCACCACCCCTTATTTAGACGCAGCCCAGTTTACAAAAATATTATTATAGATCAATACCAAGTAAACAATCATATTCTAGAATAAGAAAGTAAAAAATGTGCCCCGTCAGAGGCACGTTAAAATCATTTATCTTTTCTTTCTCCTCTTTTTTCTCTTAGGAGCAGCTTTCTTTTTAGCTTTTTTCTTTGCAGCTTTTTTCCTTCTCTTAGGAGCTTTCTTCTTAGCTACTTTCTTTCTCCTTTTTGGAGCTTTTTTCTTTGCAGCTTTTTTCCTTCTCTTAGGAGCTTTCTTCTTAGCTACTTTTTTCTTTGCAGCTTTCTTTCTCCTCTTAGGAGCTTTCTTCTTAGCTACTTTTTTCTTTGCTGCTTTCTTTCTCCTCTTAGGAGCTTTCTTCTTAGTTGCCTTTTTCTTAGCTACTTTTCTCCTCTTAGGAGCTTTTTTCCTTGTAGCTTTCTTTTTGGCAACTTTTCTTTTACGTCTTGCCGCCATGAATTCACACCTCGTTTTTTGTCGATATCAACAAATGTTGACGTTTAAGTCATTTTTCGTAAGTTTTATTTATAAATATTTCTCTTTTTTTGGCAAAAAAACGCGTTTTAGAGCTTGAAAAGGCATTCTATGAAATTTTTAAAAAAAAATAAAAATAACTTTG
>JBHPFW010000010.1:0-52560 GCA_042571645.1 Nanobdellota archaeon | reverse complement strand
TTTGGGATTATTGAATTAATTATTATTCTGCCGGAGGTTCTTCAGCAGGAGGTTCATCACCATCAACTGGAGGTTCATCACCATCAACAGGAGGTTCTTCACCTGCATCCAGTTCTGGAGTTGTTGGTTCTCCACCATCTACTTCAGGATCTTCTTCTGGTTCTTCTGGAGTTGGATGTCTCTCCTCTTTGTAAGGTGTAGGATCATAATCTAAAGCATCCTTGCATACATTTTCTGCATCTTTTTGGTCTTGGTCTTTTTCAAAAACATCTTTCCAGACTGGTTTACATGTCTTCTGACCAGGAGGATTTATACCAAGATCACATGAAACATCAGCAATAGAATCTATTAATGTAAGTGCTGTACATCCCCAACAAGTAACACACCAATCACTTCCACAACACGCATCGCAAGCAACCCCTTTAACTGCTGCCATAGCCAAGTTTTCCCAGCTGCTGATAGCACCTGCAAGTGAATTCAATAAATTATCAATTGTATTGAATGGTAAGAATGCAAAAGCCTCTCCGAGGACAAATGCACACCAAGCATAACTTCTCTCTGCAATGCATCTTGCAGGAGTTGAGCCGCCGTCCTGTATTCTTGCAAGGCAGTTTATGTAAACACATTCTATAACTCTTGCTTTTTGAAGATTATAAATCACACCAGGCAAACAAAGCTTGTATACACTCATAAGCAAGCTGTTTTGCGGGTTGCTGACTTCTGCCCAGTAACTTAAACCTGTACCCCCCAGACCCTTACCAAATTTTTGTTGACTAGGCGACAGACTAGGATCTGCTGTTGGGCCTTCACCTTTTTCTGTTTGAGCCCACCACCAATTCTGAAATTCTTTATTCTTTCCTAATGTATCAGCAAAGTCTTTCTGAGCATTACTTATACTGCCTGTTTCTTCAGGTTTGCTGAAAATAGACTCTTCTGCATCTCCCAACCAATCAATGACATCCATCTGGCAGTTTATGACTTTGCATATATCCCAGTTCTCTTTATAGACATTGTGATAGCCTTCTTTCATCTTTTCCTTATACTCATTGCTTTCCCTTACTTTAGCACAAATCTTTTCTGAATAACCTGTCTGTGCTGCTCTAGCAACATTACATTGAAATGCTTGAATATCTCTAAATATAGAAGTCAACCTGATAATCTTATAGTAAGTGTCTAAAATCTGGCATATTTTTTGTGCATCTCTCAGCCATTTTTCTGCAACCTCAAGACCTTTCCATTGAACTAGTGTACTTTTCTGCACATTTTCAATTTCTTTTGCAATTTGTGGGCCGAGTTCTCCAACAGGAGAATTATAAAGCGGGATCTTAAAATTAACATCAATATTTTGCCTTGTTATGTTAACACCTAAGCTTTCAGATGTTTCTGTGGAAACTGCCCCTCTCTGTGAAACAACAATAAATGAACAATTTATATCCTGCAAATCATAATTTGGCAGGTCTACTGTCGGCTCTAATTGGAAAAGCATAAAAAGATCCTCAGATTCAAAAGCGTCTTCTTCAGAATTCCATGAAATATCATTCATCAAACCAGCAGGGATAATCTCAGGATAACCTACAGAAACAAATTCCATATCATTTCCTTTGCAAGCAATATTAGGGTCAACAGGATCTAAGCCAATTCTTACAATCTTGATCTTATTTGCATTAGCATCATCACTACCACCGCCTAAACTATTGATCAAAACAGTGCCCTCATTAGTAGATCTCAAGTTTAACATGAAATGCATATCAGATGCAAGGAAATGAGTTTTTCTATTGATTTTTTTAGGAGAAGGAGAATTGTCTGAGATCTCAAGCTCCCACATATTACTGGCATTTAAATCTCCTTGAGCAACAACAAGACCCTCAGCATACACAACATGATCCTCTTCCCCAGGAGGAGCATTGTATTGTATGGCAAACTCGCTTCGTTCTCCAAGATCAGCGCAGTTTCCAGCAGTATCGCAAACTTTAGGAAGCCCTACTTTAAACTCGTCTGTCTGTTTCATCAAGGCCAAAGTCCATGTACAAATCCATACATCCTTTTCTTCATTAAACACACACTCTTCTGCTTGATTGCCAGCAGGATCCAAGCCTATGTCAGTGAGATTAGCTATTACTGTGCTCATCAAACCAGCATCATCCATTAAACCAGCGCCTCCATCTTTGAATCTTATTTTCATTGATACTGTTTTTCCAGATTCTAAAACAGGAATATCACTATCAGAATTAATAATTGTTATTGGATATCCTGCATAAAAATCGAAAGTGCTGAAAGACTCATCTCGATCAACTATTTCAGGAGGAATAACATCAAAATTTATATTTCCTTCTTGCTCAATTGGAAAACCAACAGCATCTGTTGCAGTTATCTTGATAGTCTGTTCCATAAAAGGATCATGTTGTTCTGCTTCTGTTTTAGCATTATCAGTGAGATTGATATTTTCAAGAATACAGCTCATGGATTGTTCTGAACCAACACAAAAATTCTCAATCTCTAAACTGCTTATGTCAAACAAAGCCCCTAATTCAGTCAAATCAATATTCTCATTATCTATTGGCACACCAGCACCTGTATCTGAGATATCAAAAACAACTGTATTGCCAATAGGTCCTGCATAATATTCCTCATTTCTTGAAACAGCAGTTCTCAAACTTGACATAGAAGGATCTGTTGCATCTACTTGCAATGCAAAATTTGATGTCTGGAATTCCCAATTTCCCGCATTATCAGTCAGGTTTATCCCAACAGACAAACCTGTTGTATCTTCAGTTAAGGTTACTTTGAATTGATGATAGCAATAACCTTCTGTTCCTTTTTCAGGACAAGTCATTTCTTCATCTAATGGTGTATTCAAAGAAGGATCATCAGATATTATCACTGCTTTTTTCAAACCAGCAAGATTATCAGAATGATTCACTCTTACCTTAACAGTTTTTTCAACTGGAGGCAGATAATTCATCACCCTATCATTCTCATCAAGAAGCTCAACCAATACAAATTGAGGTTTAGTGCTGTCAACTGTTAAAGAAAAGCAGTCACCCTCTTTAGCAACTACTTTTATCTCATCTCCTGCCTCATTTTTTGGATTGCCAACATTGTCATAAGCTGCAAGACACACCTTTGTTGTGCCTTCAGGCAATGAAGAAGCTGAAAAACTAAATGCGCCATAATACTTGCAGACTTCTTCCATAGGATTCATTTCTGTAACAACTAATAGATCTGTTGTGCTTGGATAATCATTTTCATCCACAGTAAAAATCTTTACTTTACCTGCACCAGAACATTTGTCAGTTATTGATTCACTAACACTGTCCTGTAATTCAAATGTTCCAGTTACATCAGAACTTCCACCAACATAACCATCAACAACAACAGTATCATCAACAATAATATTAGATATTGCCGGCCCAAGATCATCAAAATAAAATTCAATATACTCATTATCCTGCGGAGGTAATTTCGCTACCTTGTTTTTTGTTTCAGGATCATCATACAAAAATACCTTGAATTCAGTTGGCATGGAATTCAAGACATCTTCAGATATTTGGTCATAAGACCCCATTGAAAAAGAACATTGGTATTGAGGTTCTGGACTTATGCCTGGCAAAATAGTACAGCTGTCTGCTGGAAAAGAATCATCCTCATGATCCATCTTATCGGGAATGTACAAAACAATCTGACCAAGATCTAGTTCAAAATTATCTTCATAATAAACCTGAACATCCAAGTTTAAGCTGTCAGATTTTGAAGCAGCAAAATTCTTTATGCCATCACTTCCGTGAAGGCCTTTTGATGAATCATAATAATCCACTACATAACTTATGGCGTGAGCAGAGGATATACTAAAAGGCAGAGTAATGACTAATGCAATCATTAAACAAGCAGTTAATTTAAACAAATTGTCACTATCCATTGTGTTCCTTATTCCTTTACAGTAGTTTCCCTATCAAACCAGCATTTATATATTTTACTGGAATAAAGTAGTTAAAGATTATTAATAAATAAACTAAATAAACCCTAAATAAACTCAGGCATCACCTCATCCTTATAGGTTAAGGATAAATCTTCATGGGTTCCTATCTCTCCAAGATCATGATGATTAAGAGCTGTATCTAAGCAATCCCCAGGATGTGCAATAAGATATACTGCCATCTCATCATGATTGTCAAAATCATCTGGAGTAATCTCAAAATAACCAGTGGTGTGAGGTGCTATCACAATTCCGCCTTCCAAAAAAGTCTCATTGAATTCGACATCAGGAATCACAATAGTTGTAGCTCCTGAACCAGTCAACAAAGCAGTGGCTGGATTATTATTTTGAACAATTGTTTCTCCTTTGAAAATCACAAGATCATTTCTCATCAATATACCGTCTAGCTCATATTTTCCAGGATACAAAAGTACTGGAACTGGTTTTGATGCTTCTACACCATTTACTGAAATAATAAATGAATAATCCTCTTCTCCAGGGTATTCTGGTATTTTTGAGAAGGTCACAAATCCTTCCTCTATCCTGGCAAGATTAAAAGGCGAAGGATCAAGTGTCCATTTATGAGGCTTTATTAGATTTGCATTACAGAAATCTGGTTTAGTTATTTTCTTCAGAAGAGTCACGTTTATTTCTCTCAGGCTTTCCATCTCTATTGTAATATCCATGCTTTCATTATAACCAATAGGTAATGAAACTGGTTGGGATCTATAACCAAATTTCTCAGCTGAAACTAAAGCACCTGCACAACCAATAGGGAATTTACTCTTTACTACTGCCTGACCATGTGTTGGTGAAGCAGTGTTTGTGTCCAGACTTGTAGCTCCAACTACAAAACCAACATCGCCGCAAGAATACACCACCTGAGCTCTGTCAACAGCCTGGTCAGGATAATAATGATCAATAGTATTTACTGTCACTTCTCCGCTTTGTTTTTGGTTTTCATTGACTAATAAGCTTGACTGAGTAGGAACAAGCAATGGCTCATTAACATATCCCGGAGTTAATGGTGCATTGTCTCTTATATTTGCCTCAATAGCAAACCTTAAAGTAAAGCCTTCTCCATTAAATGCTTCTTCATCAGTCATAGTTACTAGGATCGGGAAAGACAGATCATAATAGGTCTTATATCTTTTAAGCCCGAAAAAAGTGAATATGCCCATTGGTCCTGGATCTGAAAAAGTTTCAGGGCCGATCATACTCCCGCCAGAACCTTTGCCAGAAAGATGGACATAAGTATCCCACCAAGGCACATACTTAAAATCAACTGATATAGTATCATAACTTTCATTTGTCAATAAAGATAACGGCAATGAAGCAAAATACATTGAGTCTGAGATTGCATTGCCTGTCTCAATTTGCCTCCAATTTTTTGTTTTGAAAATTTGGAACAAAGGCACATAATCATTCAGTATGAGTTTTATTTTATCTGCAACCTCTTCTCTCAGCCAGAAAACATAGTCTGCTGTAGGATCTATCTCTGCTGCAGCTATTGGAGGCAAAAGATCCTCATCAATATGCAAACCATAACCTGCTATCATGTCCATCAGTTGTGTTTCAATAAAACTTGTATTCACTTCAGACAATATGAGCATCTGGCTTAGCAGATATAAATCACCAAAATTAATATTGTGTTTTGCAAAAAATTTGCTTACTGATGATTTTCTGTCATCTTTTGTCAGAGTTATAGGATAATCAACAAGAATTGAAACCTCCTCTGGGCTTATAACGGTTTGTGTATTTACATCGCCCTGAATAACAGTAAAGCCTTGCTGCTCAAAATACTGCACGAAATTCCTGTCATCTAAGCAAGCAGGAAGCACTCTATTCATGTATCTATCCATCTGTGCTTCTATAGATGACTCTCCACCGACATTCAAAGCATTTTTGTTTCTAGTCAAAGGAGGCATCTTTGAACTGAACAGACAACCAGGCCTTCCACGCTCACCACATCTATTTGAGCTTGATAAATACCACCAATAAGGCACATAATAATTTGAGCCGGGTGCAAATCTCAAACCGTCTGACTGTGTTGAGTCAAACTCATTCAGGCTGAACCGAGTTTTGGTATATTCGTAAACATCATCACCCAAGCCGATAAATCCTCCATTATTTCCTATCAAAAGCAATGCATCTTTGCTTACTTCTTCAACACACTGATCCACAAATGCCTTAACAGGAGCTACTTCAAGAGGAACTCTCTCAACAATAGGTGCTATTGGAGGTTTGCCTTCTGCTACTTTATTTTTTATATAGAAAACCAGAGCAGAGGAGAACAATAGGATAATTCCGACTATTATGAAAACAGTTATCTGGGCTTTTTTATTTCTCAGGATTTTATTACTCAGGGAAATATTACTCTTATTACTCTTTGAAAAAGCCCTTTTATTTTTTCTATGCATTCTAAACCTCTTTTTTATCTTATTAACATACTCTTTCTTTTTATTCTTTATTCTTTTCTGCTGGATTTATAGCAGGTATACTTGTAAAAATCTGAATTCACATGCTTGCATACCTTGTGGATTTCCAGCACATCATTTGTGTTTCTTCCCATTGCAGCCACAATCAGGCATAAATCCTGCTTTTCTACTTCTAATGATTTGCAATAAGTGACAGATTCTTCTATTTCAGTGCCGTAAATATTAAACCAAACTTCATCAACAAGTGCTGTTGTCTCCTTGTAAGAGCTTACAGATATTGCAGAGACAATCAATATTGCCACAAACCAAAAACAGACTAGAGTGTAAACAAAAAACTTGTCTTTTGAAGTGTGGAAGGTCATGTGTTTTTTTGTGAAAAAATAAGCCTTTCTGTAAAAAAGATACCATAAAACAAGAAGATTGATAACAATAAGTATGACAGAGCTGACTGAAATAAGCTCCTGGACAATCGAGAATGTGCTGAATTCTCCTATAAGCAACAAAAGGAAAGAGTTTATACTGCTGAAAATAAAGAACGCAACCCCCAAATACCATCCATAAGTCTTTCTTTTGACCAAGCCCCAAATTGCAACAGCAATAAAAAACACAGTCAGCATGTTAATGAATACTGCACCAAACCCGCTGACTAGCTTGCCTAAGAACATTATGTTTGGATTGACAAATGAATAGATAAAATACAAACCATAAATAAAGAACATCACAAACAGATAATATATCAGAACTCTTAAACCCTTTGGAATATCTGACATCCTTGTTACATGCTCTAATTCTTCAACTTCTTTTTTCAGCTCTTTTTTTATGCCTTCTTCAATCTTTACTATTTTTCCTGAAGGCTTTTTCCTTTCTAAAGGCTTTTTAGTTCTTTTAGAATCCCTAGAAATCTTTTTTTTGGATGTTTTTGTTTTAGAAGCTTTTTGAGCATTAGGTCTAGTTCTATGAGTCCTTTTTTCACCCCTTTTTGCAGGCTTCTTCATTCTGGAAGAGCCTTTATGCTTACCACGCATTCTTAAACAAGATTTTCGGTTGTATTATTTTTAAATATTTCGTTTAAAAAGCCAAAAAACAGCGTATTAGCGTATCTACTATTATATAATAAAAAATATTATATTATAATATGTAAAATACCATATAAGAGAGTAAAGTAAGAATCATTCATCTAACAAAAGGATTATTTCATCTCCTTGCTTAATATTGTGGTTATCTGCATATCCTGCATTTACTTCTAAAACAAATTTCACCCCAACTTTTGAAGAAAATTCTTTGCATGGATCTTCTTTGCAAGGTTGTGCAGTCTCTATGTTTACTATTACATTATCTTCATCAATAAAAATCATATCTAACGGAATTAATGTGTTTTTCATCCACAAATTAACAGATCTTGGTTTTGAGAAAATAAACAACATGCCATTATCCTCTGGGAGATTTGTTTTGTTCATCAAGCCTTTAGAATGATCTTCTCTTGTCTGAGCAAGCTCAACAAATATTGTATTATCACCTATGATGACTTTATTCGGCATATCTTCTTTAGAGCCGTTCCACATAAATATTGAAAAAACCAGAAAACCAAAAGATATTACAATTATGATAAGAATTATGTTTGACAGATTGAATAGTTTATTTTCAGGCATTCTTCTAATATGGTTGTATTTCTTTTTAAAGTTTTATTAGAAATTAAATTTTATGCAGAAACTTAAGCCCCCAGCGCCCAGAGTGCTAAGGAATTCCCACATGGTTTTGCATGGTCAACTGATATTGCGAGATTAATTCTACTTTGTTGGCACTCGCTCTGGGGGCTTAAGTTAATCATTTTGCTAAGAAACAAAAATACGATGATAAAATAGAACAACAAAGAGAAACAGAAAATAAAGAAAAGAAAAGAAAAAAAAGCTAAACTTAAAGACTTAAAGGTCTTTCGCCATTACAGTTTTTCTGTTATTTCCGTCTGCTCTAGCAACAGCAGCTTCAATAAGCACTTTTACTTTAGCATCTAAAGCATCAGCAAAATCTCCTGCAACATTAGCTCCTTTTACGAAATCTTTTATTCTTGCTTTAACCACAAGGTCTGCCATATTCTTTCACCCCATTTTTGGTTTATTTTTGTATATCGGTTATGTTGGTTATGAGCTTCAGTCCATTAAATCAGAATGTCTGAAACCCCCGAATCAACGTCTTATAGGGTTTTGAAATATAGGTGCATTTATATTTTTTTCTAAAGTGAGGCATAATTGAGACAATATGAAGGAATAATCCTAGATTATTTAAAAATAAAGAAAACATAAATACTGATGATCTAGATTATTTAAAAATAAACTATAATGCTGCAGAGATAGTGTTCTTCTTTAAATCAAGAAATTAAACTCATTTAGAATTCTTCTAGCTTTTTACTTAAAGTTTGAATAAACTCTTGCGGATAAGGTGTAGTTCTTCCTACTTCCATTTCAGGTTCAACAAAATCCACTAATTGCCCATATTCTTCATTTCCTGTAAAATATTCAAGAGCTGTTGCAATTGTTGTTATACCAGTTAATATGTGATGATTCAATTTATCAAAATTTTGAGCATATCTTTTCAACCTATCATTCAAGGAAGGAACAACATCTGAAATATCAAAGTAAACAATAGCACAAAGCGCTTTCCCTCGTGTTTGATCAAACTCATCACGAGATGCAGCAGAAATCAGTGTATCTTTTAATTCATCAGGAATTTTAACTTGTGCTTCAGGTCTAGAATTGCTAATCCCTCTTAAAATACCTGCATACCCATAAACATATGAATGTCCCTCTGGAATATATTGTAATAAATTATCACAAACATCTTCAGGAACATCAGAATTTCTAAGACAAACTGCAATATAAGATTCCAAAGCCACATCATTACAATTGTAATAAGGTTCAGTGTCAATTGCTTCTCTTAAAACTTCCTGACTAAATGGAAAAGAACTTTCTCTCAAAAGCCCGTAGAATTGATATCCTAATGAAGATGATTTATCCATGGCTGCTATTCTTCTGAATAAATCTCGAACAAAAGGCATATCCTCTTGAGATACAGAATCTGAATTATCAAACAAATACTTAACAGCTAGTTTTAACTGAGGTTCAACAAACTCTTCAGAGTCAGTTGATGTTGTAATTAATTCCTCAATTTCAAGTAATTTTTCTTCTAATTCACCCATCTTTACTGAGAAGTAGTAAAAGCTATATAAACCTTTCTATTGCAAGAATATTTTTCCAAACAATCCCCTAAATAAGAATTGTTTCTTAATTGAATCTAATTCTCTACTTATGCAGCCACCAAAACTCCTTAGAGAACTCATCATCTAATCTGCAAAAGCCAAATCTTTCAAACTGCACAATATCATCTTTCTTGATATTATTAACATACCGCTCACATTCACCTTCAACAACACTGTTATCTGCCAACCTTATTTTAACTTTGACTGAGCTGTGTTCTGCAGGGAGCCAATGAATAATTATTCCTTTTTTACTGCCTGAATCTTTAAAGTCAATGTAATCTTCAGATATAAATGAAATCTTATCACCTTTTCTCTCAAAATTAAGGCAGTCTATCAATCTGTGGATCTTCCCCTCAGTTAGATTCTCAAAATCATCATTTGAAATAAAAAAATCAGTATTTGTGATGAACTTCCTACCGCCTTTTTTCTGATCAGGATGCAAGTCCAGCTCAGTCTCAATTGCTGGAGCATTTTCAATAATGACTTTTTTCGGATTCTTGATAAAGAAATATCTGTGAGCTATTGGCTCAATTATTTCCTTGTTAAATGAATTGATTGTCTTGAAAAAATCATCTATTGCAACAGATTTGTCTGTTTTTGTCACGCCAATATCAACCGCAAACTTTCTAAGAGCTTCTGGCTTGTATCCTCGACGACGAAGTGCTTTCATAAATGGAATCCTTATATCATCCCAGTCTTCAAACTCACCAGCTTCAATTCTCTCTTTTGTTTTAGAACAACTAACTTCAAAACCATCAAAATTAATTCTGCCAACAGAAACTGCTTCAGGAGTTTTATGATTTAGAGCTTCATGAATATAAGCCTGACGTTTTGCATTATCTGCATGGTCTTTTCCTCGCAAAGCATGCGTTACGCCCGAATCCATATCATCTATTGAAACAGAAAAGTTCATCAAAGGCCAAACGCGGTATTCATATTTTGTTCTTGGATGTTCATCGTCGTTAATTCTCAGCACAGGAAAATCTCTCATTGCAGGATTTTTGTGCTTGACATCTGTTTTAAATCTAACAACTGCATCGCCCTGAGCATAGCCATTGTTTTTGTCAAACAAATTGTGCCATCGCTTTGTTTGTTCCTCAACATCCAAACTACGACAAGGACATTCAACTTTTTCCTTCATCATCTCTCTAAAATCTTCTGCATCACATTCGCAAACATACATTTTGTTTTCTTCAATTAATTTTAATGCAAAATCATAGTACAACTGCATTCTATCTGACTGAATAACAACCTCGTCGACATTCCCATCAGTAAGCCAGTCTGCATCTTCAGGTATTAGCTCATAAGAATCTGCATAAATATTGCCTGCGTTTGTATCCTCAATACGCAGGATAAACTTGCTTTTATTTCCTTTATTGCTTTCATCACTGTATTTTTTTACATATTCATAATTCAAACCGAGAACATAAGCATGGCCTATGTGCAACGGCCCTGAAGGACTTGGCGCCATTCTCATAACAACACCCTTTTCAGGATCAGCATTTGGAAGTTCTTTAAGGCCGTCTTTTTTTGTTGTTTTCTTTTCTAATAATTCCGGTGCTTTTTCCTTAAGTTCGTGAAGCTGTTGTTCAAGATCCATATTATTAACTTCTTCAACAATCTTCTGAATGGTCTGCTGGAGTTTTTTCGGATCAGACCTTGCTTCAGGATAATCCTTCATTATACTGCCAATTATTGCCCCTGGATTGGCTTTACCCTCATACTTAATAGCATTGGCCAATGCCAAAATTCTTATGTGATTTTCTATGTTTTCCATTTTAATGATGGTTTATAGCTCTCTTTTTATTGTTTATTACATATTTCTACTTTTCTATAGCCAATTTCTCAACATATAACCCAAATAAGCCATTTCACAACTAAAAATGAGTTAATTAAGCTTTATAGCCCTTACTATCCACCAAACAGCCTCAAAAATAGAAACCTTTATAAATAAACCTTTTATTTAAGCAATTGAAATATCATAATCTAAAAAAACTAAGGGGGAATACAAAATGGCTACAAGAAGAGTTAATATCGTACCAAAGGCTCCAGTTGCTAGAATCCTAATGAATGCAGGTGCAAAAAGAGTTTCTGCTGATGCTGTTGATGCTTTTGCTGATGTAATACAACAAATTACAGAAGACATTGCTGGACAAGCAGCTAGAATTGCTAAGCACTCTGGCAGAAAAACAGTCCAAGAAGGCGACATCAAATTAGCAGCAAGAAGTTAAATTATTAATTTATTACTATTTTCTTTTTCTAATTATTATTTATTTCCAATCCACATAATATTGCTAAAAAATTTTATAAACCCTAACAAAACTCTCAACAACAAATGGGCTTGTGGCGAAATCCGGAAGCAGAAATCAGGAAATTTCCTGTGTCTCTGGTGGAGACTATCGTGTCCCCTTGGCTTGGGGAAGGCTGCGGGTTCAAATATTGATGCTCGTCAATGTCAGAACATCAATGAGAAAGTCCCGCCAAGTCCATTAATTATATTTCTAAAAAACCAGTTACCATTCCACAATACTCATGAAGATATATCTTTATAATTAATATTAAAGAGAAAATTTATAAATTAATAACCTAAAAAAAACAATAGAAACCTAAAATGAAAACAAAGTCTATAATATTCATAGCTATATTTTTACTTCTATTTAATATTTCCATTGCTTTTGCTCAAACAACAGAATACCCAAAAATAAGGATAACAATAAGCGACCTTCCTAAAGAGATGTTTATTGACAACTTATATTATCTAGAGTTTAGACTGGATAATATTGGCAGTGCTACAGCTAAAAACATCAAGGGTGCTGTCAGTTCTAATGTCAATATGAACTACACTCCTAATAATGAAATTAATGTCGACCAACTTGCTGCAGGAGAAGGAAGAAATCTAATAATTGGTTTGACACCAACAGAAATTCAGCCAAACATCAATATTGAAGCATTAATTGAGAGTTATGAACTAGAAGATGGTACCTTGATACAGCAAGACAATCCCAACTTCGATGTCTTCCAGAATATCAGAGAAGCTGAAGTTGCTGATATAGCAAAAGAACTAATTGCATCAGAAAATGAAGGCAGAGGCAGAGATGACGGACAAAGATTCTGGCTGTTTCTTTATTGGCCTCACATCCTCTTTGCATTAATAGTGATAATCGGCAGCATAATTGCTTATAGGCGGCATGTTGAAGCCCAAAAGAAATATCATCACATAGCTATTGATCCTTATCTTCTTCCTCACCCAGGCCCAAGAGCAGCTTATGTTGGAAAAATCGCAGAAACCAATACAAGAGCTTTCCTGGACTTTGAGAAAATGACCACGCACACAATAATTGCTGGAGCTACGGGTGGAGGAAAAACAGTTGCAGCCCAAAGCATAATTGAAGAAGCATTAGACCATAACATAGCAGTTGTTGTGTTTGATCCAACAGGTCAATGGTCTGGTTTCTTAAGGCCGTGCAAAGACAGAAGGATGTTTAGGCTTTATTCTAATTTTGGAATGCACAAAAAAGATGCTAAAGCATACAAAGGAAATATGTTTACCATAAACGACCCGCGGGAATACATTGATCTCAAATCAAAAATAAAACCCGGAAAAATCAATATTTGCCTGATAAACAAGATAGATCCTAAAGACCTGGATATCTTTGTTGCTAATACTGTAAGGCAAGTCTTCAAGATGAACCTACCAGAAGCAGGTGAGCTAAAGGTAATGTTTGTTTATGATGAAGTCCACAGATTATTGCCTAAGTTTGGAGGCAGTGGAGCTGGATTCATACAGATAGAAAGAGCGTGCAGAGAGTTCAGAAAGTGGGGTATTGGAGTGCTGTTAATCTCTCAAGTTCTGAGTGATTTTGTCGGCGAGATAAAAGCAAACATCAACACAGAAGTTCAGATGAGAACCAGAGCAGAAGGAGATCTTGGCAGAATAAAAAGCAAATATGGAGATGCTATACTTAAATCATTAGTTAAAGCTTCACAAGGAACAGGAATGCTGCAGAATGCAGAATACAACAAAGGACGACCTTATCTTGTAGCATTCAGACCATTAAAACACAGTGTAACAAGATTAGTTGACAAAGAGCTGAATTCATATGACAAATACAATAAAGCTTTGAGCGATATAGGATTTCAACTTGAACAATTAAAAGAACTCAAACAGGATGTGTTTGATCTTGAACTTGAGATAAAACTGGCAACAGATAAAATGATGGAAGGCAAATTCACTATGGTTGACATCTATCTGGATGGTTTAAAAACCAAACTGGATAGAATGTGGAAAAAAATAGGAAAAACACCTAAGAAGCATGAAATAAAACTTATTCCTGAAGACGAGATTAAGGCTGATATTGAGATTGCCAAGCGTGAAAGAGAACGAGCTGTTGCAGAAATGATGAGAGTGAAAAAAAGCTTGGATTCAGGACCTCCCCAGGAAAAAGAAGATAAAGGAGAATCCAAAGAAGAAGGCTCAAAAGAAGGTGAGGGCCAAGATAAAGGTTAATAATAAGCAATTAACCAATATGTTACTCTCTAATTAATTTCTCGATTGTTTCTTTATTAAAATTCATTAAAACTTAACATTTCTAAACAAAAACTATTAAAAATGCAGTAATAAATAATAAATACGTAAGATAAATGACCTAATTTAATAAATTAAATACACCTAATAAAAAAGAGGCATAAAAAATGGAATTCTTCAAAGTCATCAAAAAAAGGCAAACTGTGCGGAAGTTCAAGAAAAAGGAAATCCCCCAGACAAAATTGAACAAGATAATTGATGCTGCAAGGATTGCTCCATCAGCAATGAATGAGCAATCATGGCATTTTGTTGTTGTTAAGAACAAAAAAAGCAGAAAGAAAATTAGGCAGTGGTATGATGAAGCAAGAGAAAAATTTGGAGGTTATAAACAGGACACTAGTTTTGTTGAAAACGGAACAATAGTACTTCCATTTTATGAGAAAAAAGCATGCGCACCAGAGGTTTCTGCTGCATTAGCAACAGAAAATCTTATACTAGCAGCAACTGCTCTTGGATTGCAATGCGTCTACATGGTTGCACCATTATGGCACAAACCAAATATCGGCAGATTAAAAAAAATTACAAACATTCCAAAGAAATACGAGCCATTATGTGTTGTGATTGTTGGATATCCTGAAGGAAAGCACAAAAAAAAGCCAAAGAAAAAATTAAGTGAAATAATGAGTGTTGATAAGTTTAAGGGGAAAAAAGATTAAGAAAAGGAAAGGTCTTCATGCTAAGCAAACGTATAAATTTTTACAATGAATACGAGGAATCCTTATCAGGCATAATCCAGATTCCTGACATAGATGAGAAATTTCCTGCAGTAATAATCTGTCATGACTTTAATGAAAACAAAGACAGAGAACTGATGTTTGACCTCGGAACACAACTTGCACATTTCAGGTTTGTTACATTAAGGTTTGATTTTCTTCATCACGGTGAGAGTGAAGGACAAGCAGGAAAAACAACAGTTACCCAGCAGATAGAAGACCTCAAAGCAGCAATTGACTTTCTGAGTGAATTAGAGCAAGTTGATCCTGAGAAAATTGCTGTTATTGGACATGGCCTTGGCGGTATAATATCAATGTTGGCAGCCAAGCAAGATGAAAGAATTAAAGCATTAATCACAATAGGCACAAGAAGCCATCTCCAGGAGTTTTTTGATTCCTATTTCAGACCAGAAGAGCAAGCACAGTGGCAGAAAGATGGTTTTTTTGAATTCCATCATGGAATAAAACTTCATCATGATATGCTCAAAGATTCTGAAGACCATGATGTAGAAGAAGCATTGAAGGAATTGAAAATACCAATACTTGCAGTAAACGGCACAAATGACAAACGCACACCAGATGCAAATGCAAGAACAATATATCTTTTAGCAGAAAAATCTCCAATAAAAAACCTTGAAATAGTTGAAGCTGCTGACCATAGTTTCACAGGAGATCACAGACAGCCGATGATTGAAGTTTGTGCGGATTGGTTGGTTAGAATGTTCCAAAACCTTTAAAAACAACCTTTCTAAGCCTGATAACATGGCAAGACTATTCACAACCTCTGGTATAAGAGGAATATATGGCAAGAAAATAACAAATCATCTTGCATATAAAATTGGACTGGCAATAGGCAAGCTCAACAACCAAATTACTTTATCCAGAGATACAAGACTTTCTGGACCAGAACTTAGAAAATATTTTTTAGCTGGAATTTCTGAGCATGACTGCAAGGCAATAGACTTTAGTATTGTTCCTACACCAATACTAGGTTATGGAACAAGAAATCTTGATATGAAAAACGGCATCATGATTACTGCTTCTCACAATCCAAAGGAATATAATGGATTTAAGGTATTTGATAAATCAGGAAAAGCAATTTCCAGACAAGAAGAAGAGATCATAGAAAAAGAAATTGAGAATTTAAGTGATGTTAAAGAAAAAGAGATCAGTGAAGAAGAAAATAAAGAAATAGAGAATAAGGTAGAAAAAGACGAAACCATAAAAAACAATTACCTTGAGGAAATAAAAAATAAGTTCGAATTAAAAGGCAAACTAAAAGTTCTCATAGATCCTGCAGATGGAGCTGCTTCTTCAATAACACCAAAATTGCTGGCGAATTTTAATTATCCTCATCTTGCTATCAACGATTCTGGAGACGGCAATTTTCCAAATAGAAATCCTGAACCTAATTCTGCTAATCTCGGGAAAACTTGTGAGATACTAAAAGCAAATAACTGCGATATTGGTTTTGCACATGATGGAGATGCAGACAGGTTCATGCCAATAGATGATTTGGGGAATGTTGTGGATTTTGACAAATTCCTGGCATTCTTTTCAAAGAAAATGTTAGAAAATAATGGTTCAGACACAATCATAACAACAGTAGATGCTCCAATGATGATTGATGAGTATCTCGGAGATGAATATAAAGTTATTCGCACAAAAGTTGGAGATGTTTTTGTTGCAAATGAAATTACAAAAAACAAAGCATGTTTTGGTGGAGAGCCTTCTGGGAGTTATATCTTTCCAAAATTCGGCATGTGGCCAGATGGAATTTATGGTATACTGCAAACACTAAAGTTTGTAGAAGAAGAAAACATGCAGTTAAGCAACATTCTTGAACCAATCCAGAAGTTTCCATTTACCAGAACAAAATTTGAATGTGATAATGAACACAAAAAGATTGTTATGGATGCTTTAGAAAGTTATGTCCCAGAAGACGCAGAACTGAATAAAGTTGATGGCTTATTGATTAAACAAGGAGATTCTCAAATTCTAATCAGACCATCTGGCACTGAGCCAAGTATGAGATTGAATGTCGAAGCAAAGAACAAAGAAATAATGAAAGATTTGCTAGAATTCTGGGAAAGTAAAATTAAGGAAGAGATTAAGAATACTTTAACTTAATAATTTCTTTAGTTATATTCTTGAAAACAACAATAATGGCAGCAGACGGCCATTTTTCGCTAATGCTCAAAATGTCCTGCTCAGCAGCCCGGACGGCGCAACCCCAGCTTCGCCTGCGCCATTGTTGTTTTCTAAAAGTTAAACTTTATAAATAATCCATCCAAACCATTAACTAAAATGACTCAAGCAGTAATCCTGGCAGCAGGGAAATCCACTAGGACTTATCCTTTGACACTTACTAGGCCTAAGCCTTTGTTGAAAATAGCTAATAAGACAATTCTACAGCATAATATTGAGCAATTAGTTGGATTAGTGAATGAAGTTATTCTTGTAGTTGGGTATAAGAAAGAAATGATTAAGAAGGAAATAGCTAATATCAAAAAACAACTAAAACTTGGCAAAAAAATTAAATTCACATTTGTTAATCAGACACAACAGCTCGGCACAGGACATGCTCTTAAAAGTGTTAAAAACAAAATCAAAGGAAAATTCCTGCTAATTGGTGGAGATGATCTGTTTGATAAAAAAGACTTGGCTAAATGCCTCAAAAATAACTATGCAATTCTAGCTCAGAAAGTAAAAGATCCTTCTCAATATGGTGTGCTAAAAGTTGATAAAAAGAATAATGTCAAACAAATTGTGGAAAAGCCAAAAAGTAAAGGTAAAAAGAAAATTTCTAAACTTGCAAATACTGGATGTTATGTATTTCAGAAAGAAGTGTTTGATTATGAATTCAAGAAGTCTAGAAGGGGAGAGTATGAATTAATTGATGTGATCAACTACATTATCAAAACAAAGAAAGTCAAATGCATAAAGACAGAAAATTGGATTCCAGTAACATATCCTTGGAATTTATTAGATGCAAATGAGAGATTACTTTCAAAAATTAAAAAGACTGAAAACAAAGGCAGGAAAGAAAAAGGTGTTGTGATAAAAGGTAAGGCAATTATTGGAAAAGGCACCAAACTTAAAGCAAATGTTTACATTGAAGGAACTGTGGTAATAGGAGAAAACTGCGATATTGGACCTAACTGTTATATTCGTGGCTCAACAAGTATTGGCAATAACTGCAAAATAGGCCATCAAGTTGAAATTAAAAACAGCATTATAATGGACAAAACTAAAGTTCCGCATTTAACTTATTTAGGAGACAGTGTTCTTGGAGAAAATATCAATATTGGTGCAGGCAGTATGGTTGCAAACTTAAGGCATGATAAAGGCATAATAAAATCAGAAGTCAATGGCAAATTAGTTAAAACTGGCAGGAAAAAATTAGGAGTTATAATTGGCGATAATGTCAAAGCCGGAATAAAAACAATATTCTATCCTGGCAGAAAAATATGGCCAAACAAATCAACTAAACCTTCTCAGGAAGTTAAAAAAGATATTAAATAGATTCTATAACTTAGTTATATCATAAAATATTTAAAGACCGGTAAGAAATATTCTATTTTCAGATTAAGAAAGGGGTGGAAAAATGAGTATTGCAAATGCTGTAACATCAGCTGACGTTGCCAAATATTTTGATGGAGAAAAGAAAAAAGGATATTTTGAAACTTTGAAAGGATATTTTTCAGGTCTTAAAACTGATGGTAAAGAAAGAGCTGCTCCTCGCACAAATTATACAACTGTTGAAGATTTACATGGTAGTAAATACAAATACCAAGCACCAGAACAAAGCCCAGCAAATGCTTCGGGTAATCAGTATGCAGCTAATACTGCAACTGCAGGAGGTGCTTTAGAAAAAATGACAAAATATTCTAATGCAGCCGGAGCTATGGCAAACACAGCTATAAAATCTGCTGCACAAAAATTACATTCAGCAATTATGATCTCTAAATCGCAAGCAATGAGAACATATAAGCGTATACCTATATCTGATGCAAGAAGAGCTGCAGTAAGTTCTATAGTCAGCACAAAACCAAAACAACCAGAAAGAGTAGCATTGAATCTCTATAGAAAAGGTAACTTATTGGGTGATGATGATTAAATTTTTATTAATTTCTTAATGTTTTTATCTCTAAAGACCCCCGTACTTATTACTTTTAAGTACTCAAGCAAACAAAAGATTTAAATATGACTTGCTGATTTCTGAAAATAAGATGTTGCCTACAGTAGATGAAGATTTTTTAGATGATTTAGAAACTATGCGAACAGAATTAGTATCTGATATTTCTGATTTAATAGATTCCATAGAAGACTCTGAAGAGAATGTTAATTACATAACAAATTTTATTGAGTATTTTTCAGAAGATTTGGAAGAAAAACACTATGAAGATGTAAAATCATATGCTTTAGGAGTTCATTATTTGTTAGCTAAACAAGCAGAAAGAGATGAACAATCTCTGCCAAATATTTCTGAAGATATTGTAGATGATGTTAAACAACGAATTAAAAAAATAGGGTATGATAATTATACAACAATAATGCAAAATATGATCTTACGAGAGGAAAATCATGTAGTTGAAAATTATATTGAAGATCATCTCCCACAGCATCTTCATGAATATGACGGTGTCTGCAAATCTATTGCATATGGTATTTTTGACATTCTAGACAGATCTCAACAAGAAAACATAAATCCTGGACCTGATATGGCTGGACAATCACCATTATAGCACCCCTGGATTATATCAACAAAATTTATTAATAATGACTGAATCATTCTCTGAAAACAAGTGGTGTTAAAATGACAGACTGCATATTCTGCAAAATAGCAAAAGGAGAAATTCCTAGTTCAAAGATTTATGAAGATGATGATTTTTTAGCTTTCCTAGATATTGCTCCAGCAAATAAAGGACATTGCTTGATAATACCAAAAGAACATTATGAAACATATACTGATTTGCCTGAGGAAATTCTCATTAAATTAGCAAAAGTAGCCCAGAAAGTTGCAAAATCAATAGTGGACACAACCAGTGCAAATGGCTTTAATATATTCATGAACAACAAACCCAGTGCAGGACAGATTGTGCCGCATGCTCATTTTCACATTGTTCCGAGGTTTCAGGGAGATGGTATTAATTTTGACTGGCCAAAGCAAAAATACGAAGAAAGAGAAATGGCTGAATTAGCTACTAAAATCAGCCAAAACCTTTAAAAACGTCTTCTTTTTCTTAAGTTCTACCTTTTTAAAGCCGGTGTAACTCAGTTGGTTAGAGTGCTAGACTCATATGATTATGAGTGAGGAGCCTTTTTGGCAATGACTAAACAATCTCTCTGAGCAATCTAGAAGTCGGGAGTTCAAGAACCTTTTTGGTTGAAAATCTCCCCACCGGCACTTTTTTTCAATAAAAATATAAACCAATAGAAAAGGGTAGTTATCATGGCACCAGATGAAGACAAAATCAAAGAAGTAAGAAAGCATATTGACCGAATAGATGCAGTTATAATCAATGCATTAGCAGAAAGAATGAGTGTTATGCCGGAAATTGGGGAATATAAAAAAGCCAATAAAATCCCGATAACACAGGAAGAAAGAGAAATACAAATCATGGAAAAACTTCTTACTACAGCTGAAGAACACGGCTTAGACAGAAGTTTTGTTGAAGAAGTTTTCTTAAGTGTGTTTAATGAAGCAAAACGCATTCAAAAAGATATTATTGATAAATAAAATTAAAAGAATTATTAATTATTATTCTGCTCTAGCTTCTGCTAATCTTCTATTAATTGATTCGTAAATAAGTGCCACTTCTTTTTGGTCTAATGCAATTGCTAATTTAGCAGCTTCTGCATATTTTCCAGTTTTTTCTTGCATTCTTAACTGTATTTCCAAGTACTTATTATTGTTTGTTAGTTCAAAAGCTCTCTCTGCTGTCTCGATAATCATATTCTCATAGGGAACTTTTCTTTCCATTATGCTTAATAGCTCACCATAAATCCTTTCAACATCATCTGCATACCCAACACTATGATACAATTTAGCTAAATTCTCAATCGTCTCACCCTCAGAACCAACATTAATTGTTTGCTCAAAATTTTTGTACACATCGAAGGTTCTTTCTAATTTAACAACAAATTCTGCTGCTTTTTCTTTTTCTCCTAACATAAGCAAACCATTAACTACACCCCTAAAAAGTCTTGCTGATGCCCAATTTGTCTTTATCTCGGCTTTGTCAACATAATCTGACAAAGCACTTATAGCATTATCTTCTTTTCCTAAAATTATTGAAGCTTCAGCATAAAGATCTAAATCAGAAGCGTTTTCCCAATTCGGTGATTTTATGTTCGGCTTACATTCCTTAAATATTCTTTTTGCAACCCTCTCCACTTGGTCTTCTGCGTGTTCTCTTGCGTATTTTAATGCAGTCCTGTAATCTACTCCGAATTCGCTACGTGATAAATAAGCATCAATTACTTCACTATGCCTATCCAAAGCCTTCAGATTTTCCGCAGCAGAACGTGGGTCGTATCTCTTTTGCATTTTGATTAATTTTGCTGTAATATCATTTGCTTGTTCGGTGAGCCCTTGCGTCTTTGCTATGTTTGCAGCACAAGATAATGCTTTCATAGAACTATTTTTGTCATACGAAACAGAACGCAGTTTTGAAATAGCATATTCTACTAAATCCTGATTACCTAATTTTCCCACAATATTTGTCTCTTTAAAATAAACATAAGAACTACTGCTTGTTACATTAGTCGCGAAATCAATTAATCTTTTTGTCAGATCAACATATCTGTCTGTGTTTTGTTGTTTCTGAGCTGTTGTTATTTCATTTTTTAATACATCTAAAAAAACGCCACCCCTATTTGAACCAAATAATCTTTCAGTTACATCAAGATAGTTATCTGCAACTTCAATATCGCCTGGAGTGTATATTTTCTTTAAGAACTCGTAACGAGCTTCATCTGATTGCATTACTCCTAACATATCCTCAAGAATAGACGGTCCATTTGAAAATAGTTCGTCTAACATCTCAGCAAAAGCTTGATCTTCTGAAATTTTCTAACCCCCCAAAAAACAGTCATTTGAACTTGGAAAGAGCCAATAATATATAAACCTTTTGCCAAATTACTACTAAAAAATAGTTATGGAACGTCTAGAAATTCTTATTTATTCAATATCTAACAACATCATATCTAAATTAGAAAACTGCTCATAATCATGTTCTTCATTTATTTGTCTAGCAGCTTTAAATTCTTCATCAACCGGCTGTCTATTCAGACCATCAATAAATCCACAGCTATTGCACTGGCCGTTTTCTGGTACTTTGTTTTTCCTGCAAAAATTACAATCTTTCATAGCCATAATACCACCATAATAAATGAAATAAAAAGCTAATATTTAAGTTTTTTGCTATAAAAAGATCTATTTGTTGAATATTTGCTCATGTACTATTAAACCTATTGAAACTATTGGGTAATCCCCTTTTAAACCATCTCTGTCTCCCTGCAAAGAGAAATAATGACTAACTGACAAAAAAGGACTGAAATCTGCTGATAAAAGAGAGTTATCTTCTTCCATAAGGGGCCTCCAAATAAGTTTTAACTCATTTTTTGCATAGTAAGTGCCATGCTGTTCCTGCGCATGCCTTGCTTTAGTAACACCTGATAAAACCTGAACACTAAATGCCAAATTTTCTTGGCTGAACTCATCATAACTTAAGCTTAATCCTGCTTCTCCATCGCCCAAAATTATCTTATTGTCCTGATCTGAATCTATTCCTTCAATTTCTCCATCTTCAACCACTCTCATATCATTAGCAATATATGCTGCAAGAGAAATGCCATAAGGATTATAACGGATTCCTGCAGAAACAGATCCCAATCCCCCGCCATAGCCTCCTTTTGTCTTATCCAATCTTTGATTAAGCATTCCTTCAAATACTTTTAAACTAATGGTGTAACTAACTGTCTGATCTTTTTTTTGTTTTTCTAAAGGTTCTGCATAACTAGAGTTTACAGGCAAAGCATACAATAATGTAGCTAAAACAAGAGGAAAAACTTTATTCATGGAGGTTTTTACAATTCCTTCTAGCATCGTCACTACTCCACCTCTTAATAAAAACGCCAGCACCCGGACTTTCTAATCAACAGCGCAAAACTATTGATTCTTTGAACCGGGATATCCCGAAGGAAAGCGGTTATCTCAAAATTTTACTGATAAATCAGATATTCGAGACCGCCGCAATACCGAGTTATGCGATGCTGGCAATATCAGCATAAAAACAAGAAGTAGATTAAAAAGGTTTTGAATTGAAATAGCATCACCATATATGCTGATTTGAAGACTCTTCTGTATTATCTCCTCCAACAAAATTTAGACCGCCAACTGTAGCAGTAAATGTGTTTTTGCACTCATAACCTGGCGGAGGCTTCCCTGGATAAGCATACTCTGCTTGATCAATAGTACCTGGAGTTTTTGAAGGCTGTATATGTGCACTAGCCATATCGGGAGGGATATCTCTTCCCCCATCATCATCACCATCAAACAACTCATTATTTGATTTGTATTCAAATTGATCATTTCGTTCACCCTCAGATAATCTTGAAACTTCGTTTAGTGCTTTATTCAATTCTTTTTTTGCTTTATCAACTGGATTTGTGCTATTAGCATCATCTTCATTATCATTATCATAACTCATTTCAGCATAACTCATATTATAATCCGCATAAATACTTTTTAATGCCTCTAAAATTTCTTCTGAAGCATAAACTGTTACTTCTGGACTTAATTTATAATCTTCACTTTGTTCTGTTGCATTAGTTTCATAAACAACATTGTCTTCTAAAGTTGTATAAGCAGAATCATCTCTACTAGAAATATCCTCAACTAAATCATCTATATTGCTTACACCAACTAAAGATTCGCCATAATTAGAATTATTTGAGCCAGTTCTTTCAATAATGTTCTTTGCTCTTTCTGTTGCATAATCAGAAGTTAAAGTGTCAACAGAACTATTGTAAAAATCATCTGTCGAATAACCAAAACCTAAATCATTATCAGAAGAATATTCAAATGGTGCACTAAATGTTGCAGACAAATAAAAAGTATTGTCAGGACTATAAGAATCATGATCAATTATTGGATTTAAATTTCTTTTTTCATAATATTCTGGTTGTTCATTCATGTTTCCTTAAGCTGCATATTTCATTCCACAACCACCGCAACCACCACTTGCTTCAGCATATTTTGGCATAGGTGCAGAAGAAAGAATCAATGGACCATTATATTGAGTTGCAGAAGATAAGTCTAATCTTAAAGGATTGTATAACATTTCTTCTTTTTCTCTCTTTCCTGAAACATAATCTGCAATTGAAGATGCTTTTGGACTGGTTGCAGGTGTTATTGCAACAGGCGTTATTGCAGCTGATTCTTTAGCTAGATTTTGTTTTTGCGGAGAAGAATAAACTGTTGATTTTTTATTTTCTTCAGCTGCTTCCGGTTTTACCAAGTAAATATCTGCACCAGATTCTTCTTTTGGTTTTGCCTCATTTTCCCCAGCATAACTAGCAACTTTAGTTTCAAGTTCAGAAGTTGGTAAGTATAAACCTGATTTATTATCCTGACCAAAAGAAATAGTTTGACCTTTTGGTGTTACAACATATGTATTGCCTGCGCTTTCATAATTTTTCAAGAATTTTTCAATACCTTCATTGCTTAATTTCCAGTGTGCAATCTGATCAGTCATATATTCTCTCATTGCATGGCTGTCTCCAGTTAGATGGCCATCTTCATGAGCTAGCACAAAAGCTTTCATATAATCTCCTGCTTCATTAAGCAAAACATTCAAACCAACAACACCATCTCCTGGAAGAGTATAGCCTAACAAATTCCAACCAGAATTAATAGGTTCAATAATTTGGGCAGCAGTTTCCTTTCTTTTTGGGCCTATTATGGATTTGGCTCTCTGCATAGAATAATCTTCCTGCATTCCCTGCGCAATATAAGCCACTATAGGGGCTTTCTCTGGATTAGAACCATCATAAATAATTACAGCAGAATGCCCAGAAACAGCTCCTGAACTGCCTTCTAAGCCTTTTAGAGGCATAGCCGATACAGGTATTAGTTTGTCTTCATTAGGTCTGTATTCAGCTAAATACGCAATTGGTTGATTAAACAACATTTTTAGGGCCTCTATTGCCTGAATTCACTCATTTCAACATAATATTGTGATATTTTTGTCACATTACACCCTAATAAGACGTTTAGACTTATAAGCACTTTAGTGCTAGAATAGAGTAGAGTGGGACAGAAAAATCATATACTTCTATTTCTTAACAATTAATATAAATAGAAAAATCAATAGTTACTTTCAGATATAAAATAAGGGGGGATAAACTTGAAAAAATCTATTTTTGCAATATTAGTATTAACAATTTTAATTTCCGCATGCGGAGGACCAGGTGAAATTACAGGCCAAACAACCCTTGACCCGCCAGAAACTGCAGAAGAAGAACCAGCTTCAGTGCAAACTCAGCCAGAACAGGAAACTACTGCTAAAGCTGATGAGCCCTGCACAACAAAAGACTGCATTATTAAGGAAGCAAAATCATCAGATGATCCAACAAAATGTGCTAAACTTTCAGGTGATGAAGTTGTTGAATGCTTATATGAAATAAGAGCAGATGACACAACATCTGAATTAGAAAGATTGTGTTTGAATTACGCGCCTGATATGGAGCAGTGCTTTTACAAATTTGCAGTAATGGCAAATAAAGTAAAGCTTTGTGAATCTGCAGGAGAAAATGCAATTAAATGCTTGAAAGAAGTTAAGCCGGATCATTCAATACAAGAAGAAATTGATATGTGCAATGCACTGCCTGTAGCAGATTCAAGAACAGAATGTGTTTACGACATGATAGGAAGAGAAAAAAGTTATGATGTTTGCGACAGATACATAAAAGGCGGAGTTACTAAGTGTTATGCAAAAGTTGCTGTTGAATCAGATGAATCAGAATCAATGTGTGATGAGCAATTTGGAGAAGATGATAAAGCAAATTGCCTGAAACATTATGCAGCATTCTCAGATGACAGAGCTATATGCAGAGATATTTCTGGTTCAGTGAGAATCAAAGAAGAATGTTATGAACACTTTGACGGTCCAAAAGTTCATTTCATAACTTAAATTTTTTTATTTTTGTTTTCCTTGCTTAGCAACCTTTTCCATCTCTGCTTTTACTTTTTCTTGATCACCAAGATAATAATGTTTTATTGGCTTTAAATCATCATCTAATTCATAAATTAAAGGGATGCCAGTTGGTATATTCAAATTGGTTATGTCCTTGTCAGATATATTATCCAGATATTTTACTAATGATCTCAAACTATTTCCATGAGCAGCAATTATTACTTTTTTCCCTGATTTGATTGTTGGAGCAATTTCATCACGCCAATAAGGCAAGAATCTTTCTACAGTATCTTTAAGACATTCTGTTGCAGGAATATCTTTTTCATCTAAGTCTTTGTACTTAGGATCATTACCTGGATGTCTTTCATCATCTTTTTCTAGAGCAGGAGGCCTAATATCATAGCTTCTCCTCCAAATATGGACTTGTTCTTCGCCATGCTTGGCAGCAGTTTCAGATTTATTCAATCCCTGTAATGCACCATAATGTCTTTCATTTAATCTCCAAGAATGTTTGATCATAATATCTGTTTGACCGAGCTCTTCAAGCGCAATCTGTAATGTTCTAGTTGCTCTAAGTAACACAGAAGTGAATGCAATATCAAACACAAACCCTTCCTTTTTTAGCATGTTGCCAGCTTCATGAGCTTCTTCAACACCTTTATCAGACAAATCAACATCAGTCCAACCAGTGAATTTGTTTTCTTTATTCCAGACACTTTCTCCATGTCTTAATAAAACAAGTTTGTGCATTGTAATTACCTCAATTTTAGTTATTTCATTCTTTTATTTATAATAATTTCGTAAATCAAGGCAAGATATAACCCCTGCTCAGTTTTTAACTTCAAAATCCATTAAAATTGGCAGATGATCTGACAATTGAAAGTCTAATACTTGATATTTGTTAACTTTAATACCTTTTGACACCAAGATATAATCCAATCTTTTTTTTGGGTTAAAACAAGGAAATGTGCATTTATTTTTTTTAGGAATATTTTTTTGAGGATCTAAAAGATCTGTGTTTTTTAATAATAATTCCAGTTCATCTTTACCATCAAATGTGTTAAAATCACCCATTAGAATTACTGGATTCTTTTGTTTATTGACTAAATCCTTAATTTCATCTAGTTGTTTTTGTCTTGTCTTTTTCTTTAATGCTAAATGAACTAATAATAATGTTAATTTTTTTGGTGTTGTTATCACAGCCTCAATTACTAATCTTTTTGCTCCGACTGAGAGTTCATGATATTTTACATTCTCTAAAGTTTGTCTTGAGATTATTGCATTTGCCTGATATTTTAGAATGGGAATTTTATGAAACAATCTCATTATGCCTTTTTTTGGATATTTAATCTTTTTTGCATGATCTTTCAGCTTTAATTCTTTCATAAATACTTTTGCCATATTTCTTTTCTTTGCTCTGCATGAGCCAATATCCACTTCAATCATTCCCAAAATATCTGGCTTTGTTTTCTTTAAATTCTCTATCATTCTCATTTCTATTTCTCTTGGCGGAAATAAAACTCTCCAGAACTTCAAGTATTCATACCATCTGCCTGTCATACCCATGCAATATCCTATGTTGTAAAGAATCAATCTTGGCATTAGGAATGATTAAGATGCTGGGTTTATATTTATTCTGTTTTAATGAGAAAAAGAAAAACGGGCCCACAGGGACTTTCTTGGAATTGGAAACACCAAAACCCATTCGAACCCCAGGCCTATGGATTTCTTTGCGAACAGAGTAAGCAAAGGATTTGAACCCTGTTCAAATAAGAGTCCATCGCTCTAACCAGACTGAGCTATGAGCCCGTGAAAATGATTTAATGATTTTAAGACTGTGGGCTTGACTGAGCCGAAGGCGAGGGAAACCCACGATAGCTGCCAGCTGCCTATTTGCAGGTGCCACGGCTGAGCTATGAGCCCGTGAATGCAGAGAACCATTGTCTTATTTAAATTATTTTTGGTTATCAAAAACCCCAATTATTCCTTTCTTGATCATAATATTTATGGTTGCCAAGATAAAACTCAATAAAATCTCCATTCTTCCTTTTTATGATCATTGCTCTGTTATTGCCTTCTCCTGTTTTTTTAATAAAGCCGATTATTTCAGCATATTTCTCTGATTGTATCACTGGAACTTCTTTTAGTACACATTTCTCTACCCAAACAAGCAATTCATTCTGGAAATTCTGGCTCATGTTTTCAAAGGTCTTTTCATACTTTCCCTTAAATTTCACATGTTCTCCTAGAATTGTTTTAATCTTTTTCTTGGCAAAATCAACTTTCAATTTCTATTACCTTTGTGAGTGTTTTGTTTATTATGGTGAGGTTTTCTATGTTTTTATATTCTTCCATTAAACGCTCATTGTTTTCTATCAAAGGCAATAACTTTTTCTCAAGAAATTTATCTTTATAAGCAATTATCAATGTCTCAACAAGAAGAAGATTTATTCTTTGAATTATATTTTTATGTTTCATTATGCTGCTAATAATTTTATCTATTTCCTTCGAAGATAACACTGTGCCAGATTCTAAATATTTTGCTTCCAAAACAAAACTTCTTAGCTCATTTTTTATATCCTCTTTTTGCGTAATATGAGTTATTATTTTCTGATAAAGCATTATTGCAGTATCTAATGTTGGTTTTTCTTTTACTTCTTGTGAAATTTTGAAATCAGATATAGAAATTTTAGCCAACGATTGAAAAAATAAACCTCCTTCAGCATCAAAAGGAATGTAATTTATATGAATATTTTTCTCTTTATAATCTTCTTTATCATATTTTGTTAGAATGAATATATCTATGTCATTAAAATTTTTCTTCCAAAGATAACTTCCAGAAATCAATATTTTCTGTCCTTTGTGATTTCTTTGGATTTTCTTAAGGATTTTTTTTGCATTATCAAACCTATCTTTAATTATATATTCTTTACCATAAACAAATAAATTATCAGTTTCCAGATCCAGCATTTTGAGCATTGCAGATATTTTTTTGTTTACAGCCCTGTATAGATCCACTCTTTCATTAATGGAAAGTTTTTGGTTTTTTAGGCTCTTGATAAGAATATCAAACTGTCTTTCTGTGAATATTATCGGCACTAAATATTGCTTAGATTCGATTAAATGCTCAATATCCATCAATTTGTTAAATTTACCCATATATAACGTTATAAAGTTATATTTATTTAAATACTTTTCGGTTTTAATACTAATAAAAAGACAATTTTCTAAAGAAAAAAACGCCGACGCCCGGATTTGAACCGGGAAATCCCGAAGGAAACAAGATACCTAGCCTGGTTGGAATTGCCAGAAACATTTCCAGTCTTACACCCTTAATGGTTTGCGCAGTACCAGGTTGTGCCACGTCGGCTTATAGACAAGAAACTAATAATAGGTTTATAAAGCTTATGGCTAAAATATAGTGAATTTTTTGCAGAGACTCGCTCTGCTCGGGTGTCGTCGGGCTCGTCTGAAGCAAGTATTTTTCTATGAGCGGGGATTCCCGTAGGGAGCGTCCCCTTCCCCTCAAATCATTATTTATTTCACTATCCTCGCAAATTGACGACACCGCACTCTGCAAAAAATCAGAAAAAGAACTCTACTCAATCATCTCAATCTCGATATTAAGACCTTCTGGTATCAAAAATCAGAGATTTTTGGAACCGTTCGGAATTAAAATGTAATTTAAAGAAGAAAAATCACTCTATCATTTCTATTTCGATGTTTAATCCCTCAGGTATAGGCACTCTCATGACCAGTCTTAGGGCTCTTTCATCTAAGCCGAGATCAATCAATCTTTTATGAATTCTCATTTCATATCTCTCCCAAGAAGCTTTTCCTTCCCCATCGGGACTTCGCCTAGTGGTTAATTTCAACTTTTTAGTCGGCAAAGGTATTGGCCCGCGCATCTGCACGCCGGTCTTTTGAGAAATATCTTTAATGAAATCACAAACATTATTGACTTTGACAATATCAGCACTTGCCAATTTTATTCTTGCTTTCTGCATAACTGTTCACTGTTAATTTTTATTTGCCGCATGATAAATCATATTCACCATGAAATATATGAAAAAAAATTAAAAAATTATTCCATCTTTTTAGCAACTAAATCAATGCACATACCTGCTGCTACAGTTGCACCAGAATCTCTAACCGCAAACCTAGACATCTGTGGAATTTCTTTTTGCCTTTCGATTACCAATGGCTGTACTGGTTTTATTGTAACAATTGCAGCATCTCCGTTCTTGATAAAATCCGGATTTTCTGCAAGTACTTCACCAGTTGCAGGGTTTAGTTTTTTCTCGATTTTAGTAACCTGACATGCTACCTGAGCTGTGTGAATATGGAACACAGGTGTATAACCAATAGTTATAACACTTGGGTGATTCAGCACAACGATCTGAGCAGTGAATTCTGAAGCAACACTTGGAACATTGTCTGATCTACCAACAACATCTCCTCTTGCAATATCCTTCTTGCCAAATCCTCTTATTGAACATCCAACATTATCTCCTGGTTCTGCTTGCTGCATCATTTCGTGATGCATCTCTATGCTTTTTACTTCTCCAGGAACTCCTTTTCCTTCTCTGCCTGGAACTGCAATAACCTTATCGCCAACTTTCATTATACCAGTCTCAACTCTTCCTACTGGCACAACACCAATACCTGTAATGTTATAAACATCCTGGATCGGCATTCTTAATGGTAATTCAGTTGGTTTTTCTGGTTCTTTAAGAGCATTCATAGCATCCAACAAAGTTTGGCCTGAATACCAAGGTAAATTATCGCCTTTCTTAACAACATTCTCTCCAACTAATGAAGCAATTGGTACGAACGGTATCTCATCTGGTTTGTAGCCAACGCTCTGCAATAATTTCTTCATATCTTCTTTTACCTGAGTGAATTTTTCTTCTTTCCAATCAACACCTGAGATGTCCATCTTATTCACAGCAATAATAACTTGATCAACACCCAAAGTTCTTGCCAAGAATACATGCTCTTTTGTCTGAGCACTTATACCATCATTTGCTGCTACAACAACAACAGCTGCATCAGCTTGTGCTGCTCCAGTAATCATGTTCTTAATAAAGTCCTTGTGACCTGGCGCATCAATTATTGTGAAATAGAATTTGTCAGTCTCGAATTTCTTGTGAGCAAGGTCTATAGTAACGCCTCTTTCTCTCTCTTCCTTGAGATTGTCCATTACAAACGCAAACTCAAAGCCTCCTTTACCAAGCTCTTCTGCTTTTTCCTTAAGTTTTCTCAAAGCCTGTTCATCAATTGTTCCTGAATCAAACAGTATTCTTCCTACTGTGGTTGATTTACCGTGATCAACATGCCCTATGAAAACAAGGTTCATATGTGTCTTATCTTTTGCCATAACATACCCCTCCGTTTTTTTTATCGAAAATGAGCTTTATTTAAGCTTATTTTTGTCATTAATACCCCTTTTTAATACTTTTGGGTGTGGTTGGTGAATTTCAAGTTATTTAAAAAGATTTTTATTTTCTTTTTAAATAAAAGTACTTTATCTGGCTTCAGCAGAGCTTTCCTCTTCTTCTTTCAAGCCTTTTCTCTGTCTTATCTGGGAAATTATCTTATGCTGCAGCTCATTTGGCAGCTTTTCAAAATTCTGGTCAACAACAAATGAATTTCCTCTGCCACCTGTGCTTGACCTTAAATCATTGCTCAGCCCGAACATCTCTGCTACTGGCATTTTAGATTTTACTACAACTTGACCTTGTTCAGAGTTCATCTCTAAAAGCTGGCCGCGCTTGCTTGAAACAAGCTTTGAAAGTTCACCCATATACTCCTCAGGAGCTTCAAACTGCATAACCTGCACCGGCTCAAAGATTAATGGCCCTGCATCGCTTATTGCTGCTCTAATTCCTTCCCTCACAGCAGGATATACCTGGGCAGGCCCTCTATGGATAGCATCCTCATGCAAAGATGTATCTGAAAACACAATTTTCAAACCACTACAAGGCTCTCTTGCTACTGGACCAGCATTCATTACATCCTCAAACATATCCATAACAAGCTCTATTACTTCTCCAATATGCACAATACCTCTTGTCATGTCTATAAGCATATTTCTGTTATGAATCTCCTTTACCTTTGGAGATTCCTTTGAATTAAACCCATACTCATTAAGAATATCTCTCATGGCAATCTGGTCTTTTTGCCTTACTCTACCGGAAGGGATCTTGCCTTCTGTTATGCCCCGAACAACTTCAGGAGGTAAAGGCTCGACATAAAACCTAAATTTATTGTGTTTGTTAGGTGATTTGCCTTCGAACTCACGTGATTTTTTAGTAACTGCTTCTCTGTAAACAACTATTGGATTAGATGTTTGTACATCAACACCTTTATCTGTCTTTATCCTGTTTTCAATAATCTCTAAGTGGAGTTCTCCCATGCCAGACATTAAATGCTCACCCGTCTCTTCATTAATCTCAATTTGGATTCCTGGATCTTCTTTCTGAACTATTTTAAGAACTTCTATTAACTTTGGAAGATCAGAAGGTTTTTTTGCTTCAATAGCTTTAGTAACAACCGGCTCAAAAATGTGCTTAATCTGTTCAAATGGTTCTGCTTGTTCTATTGTGATTGTTTCTCCTGGAAATGACTTTATTCCTGCAACACCTATGATGTTTCCTGCAGGCACATTCTCAATAATCTCTCTTTTTGCACCATTATAGATAAATACCTGCTGTATTCTAGTTTGTTGATTGGCATTGTTCATGAATGCTTCCTGACCTTTTGTTATTGTTCCAGAAAACAATCTTCCTGCAGAAATCTCTCCTGCTTGTGGATCTACAACTACTTTAGTAACTACAAATGCTAATGGACCATTAGGGTCACAGTTAACTAAAGATTTACCAAGTTCAGAATCTAAGTCTCCATGCCAAAGTTTTGGTACTCTGTATTCTTGAGCAACTACGGGATTAGGAACATGATCAATAACCATGTTAAGAATTACTTCATGGATTGGTGCTTTTTTTGCTAATTCTTTAATTTTTTCTTGATCATTAGATGTATAAGCATCAATTATGTCCTTAAAAGTGATGTTGTTCTCTTTCATATAAGGAATACTCAAAGCCCAATTATGGAATGCACTCCCGAAAGCAACACTTCCTTCTTCAACATTGGTTTGCCATTTCTCGCCGTATTCCTTTTCTGCAATTTGTTTTATTAGCTTATTAACATTAGTTATAACTTTTATGAATCTTTCTTGCATTGCTTCAGGAGTTAGCTGCAATTCTTTTATTAGTCTATCAACCTTATTTATGAAGAGTATTGGTTTTACTCTTTCCTTAAGAGCTTGCCTTAATACAGTTTCTGTTTGCGGCATTATACCTTCGACAGCACATGTTAGAACTATTGCACCATCAACAGCCCTCATAGCCCTGGTAACATCACCACCAAAATCTACATGACCTGGAGTGTCTATCAAATTAATTAGGTATTCTTTATCTTTAAATTCGTGAACCATAGAAACAGCAGCAGAATCAATTGTTATTCCTCTTTCCTGTTCATCATCATGAAAATCTAGTTGACGTGCTTTTCCTGCAAGCTCTTCACTCATCATGCCGGAACCCGCCAACAAATTATCTGAAAAAGTTGTTTTACCATGATCAATATGAGCACATATAGCAATATTTCTTATATTATTTGGTACTTTCATAAGTCTTGTAACCTTATCAACCATCTTTTCTCCCATTATATATCACCTGTTCTTCTAAGCATCATTTTATTTTTTGATTTTTTGTTATTTTTTTGATTCTTTGAAATATATTAATGCACATTTTATTAATTCACATGTTTTTCATGAACTGTTTTATAGCTGTGTAAATCATCTGGTTTGAACCAAAGATCTATCTCTGCTTTAGCATCATCTTCATTACCTGATGCGTGAATCAAATTCTTTATTGCCATACCTTTTGAATCTGCATGTTTATAGGAATGGTGTGCGAAATCTCCTCTTATTGTACCTGGCGGAGCTTCTTTTGGTTCTGTGCCTCCGACAAGTTTTCTGACATTTTCTATTACTTCCACACCTTCCAGAACAATTGCGAGAACTGGACCGCTTACTATATAATCTTCCAAGCCAACATAAAATGGTTTTTCTACATGGGCTGCATAATGCTTCTTGGCAAAATCCTTGTCTACCCAAACCATCTTCATCCCGACAATCTTTAAACCTGATTTTTCAAATCTTGAAATTATCTCTCCAGAAACTCCTCTCTCAACACCATCTGGTTTTATAAGCACTAATGTTCTTTGGATCATTTTTTTCACCTTTTTTTTGGGGTTTTAATTTTGCGGGTTTTAATTATCTTGACGTGGATTATTTTTTCTCTTTTTTAGTTTTCTTTTCCTCTGTTTTCTTACCTGCCTGTTTCTCTTTTCTAGCTTCGTTTGTCCATCCAACTACTCTTGGTTTTCTTTTCAATTTGAGTAAATTCTTTTCGCATTTTGAATTTGTAAAATAAAGTATCTTGCCGTCCTTTTTTACATACATTGTTCCAGTGCCTTTTGGTATATCTTTCCCACAAAAACTACATCTTGGCATTATAATCACCTTGGTTATTCATTCCCGATTAATCTGTTGAGTCATTTAATTTTGATTATTATTTTGATTAATTTGTGCCTCTGCCTTTTCTATTTAATGGCCTGGCCTCAAATTCTGTTTCTCTAAGCATCAATATATCATGAAGTTTTACAGGACCTTTAACATTTCTTCTTATGCTTTTATCCTTGTCTCTACCATCAAGTATTTTACATCTTACTTGGATTGCTTCTCCACGAGTGCCTGTTCTCCCAATTATTTCTTCTACACTTGCCGGAACAGCATTTGTAAAGGACACAGCAGAACTTTTCTGACCTGAGTCTTTAGCATCTCCTGGTTTATTGTCCCTTGTTCTTGTATTTTGTTTCTCTGCCATAAATAATCACCAGGATTATGAACTCTTAGAGTCTGATTTTTTCCCTTTCTCTGCAACAATAGCTACTGCTGCTGTACCTACAGTTATTCCTGCTGCTGCACCAAGCTCTTCTTTGCTTTCTATCTCAACACACTTTATGTCTTTTTCCTTGCAAAGCAATGGAATGTGCATTGTTATTTCTGGTGGAGAAACATCTTTTGCAATCGCAACTACAGTTGCTTTACCTTTTTCTATTGCTTTTGTAACTTCATTTGTACCTTTTCTTAGTCTGCTGCTATTTTTTGCTGCAGCAATATCATCAAGTACAGCTTTTCCTTCATCTGCCATTTAATTCACCTCGCATATAGCGATAATTACCCATATAATGCTGATAATATTCAAATTTAAGGCATAAATCAGAAGATTTAGCCTCTTTCAGTCTCTTGCCAGAGACCTCATCAATCATAGGCAATCTTGATGGAAAAAGAGGGTGTTTATAAAGGTTTTGGCATACTAAAATCATTAAAAAAGCTGTTTTAGAGCTTATTTGGTTAAATTAAGGAGTTATATTGATTTTTTTCTTTAAAAAAAGGTTTTTATAGCTTTAGGAATCATTATTTCGGTTTTCCTTGGTTTTTTTACCATAATGAAGCCTTAATGACTAAAAAACATACTAATAGAAACTTTTAAATATTTTATCCCCTTCCAGTAGTTTCATGGAGACAATTCTATATATAAACCCTGTGAGAAACACTGAGCATCCATATCTTAATCACGACTTAGACAAATATCCTACTTTGAACATAATAGGCTTTGAATATTCAATAAAAGGACCTAATGGTGTTTTCACTCCATTAGAAACACCTTATATTTCTCCTTTAGAGGTTCTAACAACAGAAAAACCAGTGGAAGCTAATGGAGAAATCAGACAAAGCAGTGAAAGGGTGCTTAACCCGCACACAGATACTAAATATCTATATTCTTGCATTTTGTATGAAGTTATTGAGAAGATTAAAGCTGCTGGGGAAGAATCAACAGAAGAAAAGCCATTATTAAAAATATGCACAGAAGAAATAATGTATACCATATTTGATGGCTTAGAACAACTTGATGGAGTAGTTACAATTGAAGCAATAAAAAAAGCAGGAATAACACCTGAAGAGTTTGATGGAAGAACAAGGCAATACGGCCATGATCAAGTAGTCAGAAAGGTATCTAAAGCTTTAACAGAATCAGTTCCTGGTCCCAATTAGCCCCTTCTCTAATCTTAAAAAATGCTCAATAATTATATGATTAAATCTGACTTCTGTTGTTACATCTCTTTGAATCATTTCAGTTGCCTTCTTTAAAGCTGCTTTATCTTTTTTTGCAAGTTCAACTGCATGAACCATCAAACGCAATAAACTATTAAATTCTGTCTTTAATTTATTATAAACATCTTCAAGTCTAATTATCATAGCATAAATTATTTTTGCATAAAGCTTTTTTTTAGAAAACCTATCCATCATATCACCAACATCATCCAAAGCGGTTTCTTCAAAAAATAAATCACGTTGAGAACGAGTATTGTATGAAACTAAATGTTCCCCGAGATTATAAGGATCTTGATCAAATAAGGTATTTAATTTATCGTATCTCTTTTCTAATCCTTTTTTTCCAGTAACCAACATGTTTACTTTTTCCCATTGTGCAGTTATTTCTTTGCAAGCATCAATCAGTTCTTTATTTTCTCTGAAAATATCTAAAAAATCATTTTCAAACTGTCTTGAAATAGCCTTTTTCTTATTATGAACTTTAGCAAAAACAGCTGCTGGATTCACTTCAGAGTATTTCTTTTGAAAACTCTCTCTTGCTTCTTTTGAATCTCTCATTTTAAGAAGATCTCTTGCTTCTTTTGCAACTTTATCAAATTCAGATTTCAGCCTGAATTCCACAGAAGAAACATCATCTATGAATTTTTGTCGAGAATCCTCAATAGACTCTTCATCTTCTCCCAATGACTTAGCAATGGCACCAAAATCATTAAATATATTTTTAACATTCCTAATCTCTTTTTCTACAAGTTTACCATAAGGAACTATTTCCTTATCAAAGTATTTCTGGACATTTACATAAAACGAATCTCTTGTAAAGTGTTTATTATTCTGTTTTTCAATCACATAATTTTTCTTATAAAAATCTGTTGAAAACAAATACTTAGAATTAGTTATAAAACTTTTTAAATCATTTAGAAACTTAGAAAATGCATCATAATCCTCTCTTACATCATCCTCAAGTTTCAGATCAAGTTTTTCAAGATGTTTCACTATCCTGAAAAAATTCACAAGATGTATTGATTCTTCTTTAGATGACTTTGCAAAAGTATCTCCAATATGCTTATGAAATTTATCACTAATCCTTTTTATTTCACTGCTAACTTTGCTAGCTGCGTATGAATGCCGAGTCATGGTTATTTGAATAAGAAAAGCCTTTATAAAATTTTCTTATTGAGAAGTTATTTTGTAGGTTAAGGTGTTTATTTATGGTTTTCAATGGCATTTTATTTGCTTTTATGATGATATTTCATATCAACTGCGTGGACTTTTCCTGGAAATGTTTGGTCAAGTAAGTCATGAACATCCTTATAACTCATTAATAATGAGAATAAATGATTTGGAACATAAGTGAATCTGAGAAGTACTTCATCTCCTGTTCTTTTTGCATCTCTACATTCTCCAAATAAAGGAGCAGTTACATACGCCACTAATTGACCCTTCTCATCAACAGTATTCAATGGAACTTTTTCTCCATCAATTAATTGTGTTAAAGCCTTTACATCATTTTTACCTACTCTCTTTTCAACATATTGTCCTGGCATGCAAGGAATTAGTCTCATAGAAATTGAAAGATCATCTAATTTATTTTCATAAGCAGGATCATCATACAAAGCTAAATGATTTGCATCAAAATAAATAACATCCACCATACTCTCTCCAGAAACTTCTTTACCATCTTTAATTGCTCTTGATGGTATTAATGGACTGAAACAACCTTCTTGCATAACTCCAAATGCTAATTGTTCATCTCCAGGGAAGAGTCTAAAATTATTCTTGAAATATTTACCAGACATACCTAATTCCTTCTGGCAAACTTCCCTAAATGATGTTTTTTGATCTATCTGTGTTCCGTCAGGCTGGCCAGGAATAACTGCAATATGATATTTTTTCTCTTCTCTATCCCAAAAATAAACTGCTTTGATTGTATCTTGTAATTTCATATCTCGCGAAAGATCTAAACCTAATGAATTACACATATTTACTTTATCCTGACAGGAAAAAGTTACCCAAGGAAATTTTGCAATATAAAATCCAATACCTGAATTTAGCAAATAATCATAAGAATGATTATCACCCCCGAGAAAAGTACTTCTAAAACTATTAATGGTGAGAGATATCTTATCCATAAAAGAAAAACTAGGAGAGACTGGAAAATGATTAGTGAAATGATCTGCAGGCAAACTACTAATGCCATTATCAGATACAGAATATAATGCATAAAAAAACTCAGTATAAAGTGGCACTTCTGGAGTAAGAAACCTGTCCTTAACTTTGTCAATTGCACAAATATTTGAAGTTTGTATAATGTGGCTTATTTCTTCGACAAGTTCAGATCCAGAAACAAAACTTGAGCCTAGAGATATTGCTCCTTGTTGAGATGCTTTTTCTACAAATTCTCTTTTTCCAGGTAAAGACTCATGTAGGCGACTTGTTCCTGGTTGCAAGAAAACTAAAATTCCTTTATCAGTTAATTCACTTATAACACCTAAAAAGTTTTCATATCTTGAAGGAGGAATATAATCATGTACATCAAGAACAATTGCGTCAATGCCATTTTTACTTAAATCCCTTATTCTACCTAAAGCTTTCTCGCCCCAAATCACATTATTACCTACATAAGGTTGATAATGCACAAAAGGTTTCCCTGATCCACCCTCCTCAACACTAGATGTTTGATTCATCTTTCTTTATTTTCCTCAATCAATTTCTTTATAGAAAACTCAATAGCATGAGATTTATTTCTGAAAATGCCCTTTCTAACTAATTCTCTGATAGAAATGATAGTGTCTTCTTCTAATGCTACACTAGTTTTATGCTTCATATTACCCCAACCCAGAATTACCAAAAATTACCCCATATATATAAACCTTTCCATTGATTTACTACTTTTAAGTGCGAATATAATCTGATTATTATCTTTAATACCAGCAAAATATTAAAACTTCATACAAACTCTAATTAACATGATAATACTCCCACAAATAATAATAACTGCGGTTGTTGTAATATATTTGGTAATTTGTTCTTATACAGATATAAAAACCCATGAAGTGCCTGACTGGATCAGTTATGGCATGATATTTTCTGGTATAATGCTGAATGCAATGTTTGCTGTTATTCTTGGAAGATATATAATAATACTCCACAGCTTAATTGGTCTTTTGATTGGGTTTGTTATTTCATGGATAATGTTTTACTCAGGACAATGGGGTGGAGGAGATGCAAAAGTATTAATGGGCCTAGGTGCATTAATTGGGTTAGAGCTTACTTTTGAAAGAATTCCATTCCTAATGGATTTCTTGGTTAATGTTATTTTAATTGGAGCAATATTTGGCATTGTTTGGAGTTTTGGATTAATGTTAATTAATAGAAAGAAATTTGTAAAAGATTATAGAAAAAGAAATAAAAACAAAAACATACGCAGAGCAAGAAATATGGTAATTCTTGTTCTGGTTTTTTCAATTGTGGCAGGAATACTTATAAAAGACCTGCCAACAAGAATTCTTTGTATAGGGCTGGGAGTTATTATTGCTTTTACTTTTTATTCATGGAGATTTATGAAATCAGTAGAAGCAGTTTGTATGTTAAAGAACATCGACCCAGAAAAAATAACTCCGGGAGACTGGATTGCAAAAGAGATTAAAATTGATGGAAAATACATCACAGGCCCGAAAGATCTGGGGATTGAGCCTTCTCAGATAAGAAAGTTAATTCAATTAAAAAAAGCAAAGAAAATAAATAAAGTATTGGTTAAATACGGAATTCCTTTTACCCCGAGTTTTTTGATTTCTTTTATTGTGACAATTGTTTTTGGTGGGTTCTTTGGATGGTTGTTATAACTATTCTTTATAATGCAAAAAAAACCAGAAAAATTCCATAAACCTTATAAATGAGAAAACCTGATCTTGCATTAAAATGACAAAAGAAAGAAAAGATGAAAAGGCTGGAAAGAAAATTATTCTGCATATATTTGATCAAAGAAAAAAGGAATTAGATGACCGATTTGAAAGATTAAAATCTGAATCAGTTGAATCTTTTGAGAAAAGATTTAGTGAAGGATATGATAATGCAAAAAATAATTGTAATGAAAAGCTTAAAACAGCATCAGCTTTGACTGAATATATAAACTCAATTTTAGGTGTTTTTTCTATAGCCCATATAAACAGAACAAGCCCCAAAATCCTTCGTGTCTCTTCTGATGAATCTGTTTGGAAGCATTTTGGCTATGAATTTGGTTATTTTTGTGGAGTATTACTTGCTACAGTAGAATTTGGAATGACAAATAAACTATTGAAAATTCCTGATGAAGATACTATCACAGAAATGAATAAATGGCCTGAAAAAACTGAATTTCTAAAAAAAATCTTGGTAAAGCATGGTCATGAAGATTATGACCTTGGAAATCTTCTAAAAGACAGAATAGAACATATTAAGAAAGAACAAGAAGAAAATCTTTCTGACTTGCAAAAAGAAATAATATCTAAAGTTGCGAATGAGTTCTCTTAGATAACAAACAAATTAGAAGAATATTCTAACTGCCAATGAACTAAAATTTAGTCTAACTAATAATAGAACTAAATCTTCTAAGGACGTCTGTGCAATTGCTTAACAAGATAATTCTCTCCATCATCCTTGTGGACTTCTTTTTTTGGAGCTTCTGTTTGTGGTTGTGCTGCAGATGGTGCAGCAGCTGCTTCTTGTGACGGCTGGAATTGTGATTTTAAAGATAATTCTATCTGTGACATTTCCTCTTCTGCAATCTGCTTTGGCTGCCAATCAAAGTTTATTCCATCATTCTCATTTCTTGGAATGATATTAATCATGAAATGCGCCCAGTCCTGACCAGCAGCAGGACCATTATTTATCAGAATGTTTGTGCCTTTTGCATTTACAGCCTCGAACAAAGCTATAGAAAGGAGATTTGTAACCTGAAATGTTTTTGCAAGCAGTTCATCTGGTACTTGCTCCATTATTGGAAAATGCTCCTTAGGCATCACCATTATGTGGCCTTGAGAAACTGGATTAGGATCTATGAATGCAACTACATCTTTATCCTCATAAATTTTATTAGAACTTATTTTTTTGGTAACTAAATCACATATCGGACATTGACTCATTTGTTTAACACCTTGCCTATATCATCTAAATTAATTCCTTTATCTTCTTTATTTTTTTCTGGCTCAGTTTCTTTATTTTCTTCTTCTGTACTTTCTTCTGAATCTTCTTCAATATTAGCTTTTTCTGGCTTTTCTGTTTCTTCTTTTTCTTCTTCACCTTCCTTAATCAATTCGCCTTCTGATTCAGAAACATCCTGGAAATCATCTTCTGTTCTCCCAAACTTAATCATGGTCTGATTTATCAAAGGCACTAATATTTTTTTCAATTCAGAAATCTTTTCAGAATTGATCTCTTTTCTCTGCAAACCAAAGCATTTAACATCATCATTCTCTTTTCTTGGAACAACATGCATCATGAAATGCTGAGCTTTCTGACCTGCAACTAAGCCATTAGCTATAAATAAATTAGTTCCCTGACAATTCAAGGATTTTAGCTGGGCATGGGATATTTTTTTTGCAGCCAAAATTATGCTTCCAATATCCTGCTCAGGTATTTGAGGCATTATTGAATAATGCTCTTTTGTCAGCAAAAGAACATGGCCTGGATTTGCCGGGTTAATATCAAGAATACCCATCATTCTGTCATCATCATAAACCTTCTTAGAAGCGACCTTGCCATTAATAATATGGCAGAATATGCAATTCTGCTTCTGAAGCTCCATTATCTGCTCAGGAGACATATTCTTAAGATCTTCTTCTGTTAATCCTGCCTGTGCAGGACCTTGAGGAGCTTCTTCTGCCATAAATCGCCCTAGCAATCCTGAATTTATTAATATTTGTGATTTCAGGCAAAATAAACACCACAATATTTAAATAAAGAAGTCAAGATAAGAGCAATAAAAGAGGTGTGTAATGGCTAGGTTGAGCGATATTGATAAAGAGATCATCAAACTTGAACTTGAGAAATCTCATCTAGACAGAGAAAAATCAGTATTAGTGCTTAATAAAGGCCTATTCTTGTATTTCTGCTTCTTGTTTGTAGCAATAATGGGATTTGTTAACCATTATATTACAAAATTCATGCTAAATCTGATGATTGCAGCAGGATTAGTCATATTGATTATTTCGACACTGCCTTATTTTAGAATTGTAAGACAAGCTGAAAGAAATATCAACACTCTAATTGAGTGTCTAAGAGAAAAAAGCTCTCAGAATAATGGTGAAAAACCAAAAACAAAAAGCAGAAGTTCATCATCAAAGAAAAGAAAAAAAAGAAAAAAGAAAAGATAACAAATGGTTAAGATATTTTCAAAAAAAAGAGGTGTATCTCCTTTAGTAGCTACTGTTCTTCTTATAGGATTTGCTGTAGCTCTGGGAGCTATAGTTATGAATTGGGGAAAAGATTATGTAGAACAGAGTGCTGACACACTTACTCAGGCAACTATAAGATGCAGTGTTGATACTGGATTGTCTTTTGCAATCCTTGAAGGCAAGCCAGTTATATGCGGCAAGGTCCTTGATCCTGAGAATCCTGCTATTAATGGAAGCTTAGAGTTTCTTGTTGAGAACGGTTTTGTTGCAGAGATAGATGCTTTGCAAGTAAGACTGATAGGCAGTAAATCCCTTGAGCCAGTATCTTTAGTTGTTCCTGAAAGCCTCTTAGAGAAAGGAGGCTCAAAATTCATGACTTTTTCATATGATGATGACAAGCTGGGTTCCATAAGGCAGATAAAGATCATACCCTTACTTAGAATAGATGAGGATGTTGTGCCCTGCCCTGACACCCCTCTAAAAGCAGAGAGTATTCCTGAATGCCCTGAATAATAGCAAATATAATCAAATAATTTTTAAATTCAATACTTCTTTAATTTTTATATGGAAATAGAGATTGACTTAAAAAAATCAGTACAGAAAAATGCTTCAGATTACTTTGAAAAAGCAAAGAAAGCCAAAAAAAAGGTAGAAGGAGCTAAAGAAGCCATAACTATGGCCAAAAAAAAGTTAGAGCAACTAAAGAAAAAAGCAGAAAAAACTGAGCAAAAAGAATTAGAGAAACAAAAAGCTCAAAAAATCAAAAAACAGAAGAAACCTGAGTGGTATGAGAAATTCAGATGGTTTATTAGTTCTGAAGGCTTCTTAATCATTGGGGGAAGAGATGCAACAACTAATGAGATAGTTATTAAGAAACATACAGATAAAGAAGATTATGTTTCTCACACAGAAATATCTGGAAGTCCTTTTTTTGTTATAAAAACAAAAATCGATGGGAAAACAAAAACTCCTGGAAAAGAAACACTTCAAGAAACAGCAGATGCAACCTGCAGTTTTTCCTCAGCATGGAAACTTGGCTTAACAAGCACAGACACTTTTTGGGTAATGCCTGAGCAGGTCTCAAAACAAACAGAAGCTGGAGAATACATGGGGAAAGGATCATTCATGGTCCGAGGGAAAAGAAACTATGTAGTTGGCAGGATAAATATGGCAGTAGGAAAAACAGATGATGATAAAGTTATGTGCGGGCCTGTTGAAGCAATAAAAAAGAACTGCAGCACTTTCTTTGTTATTATACAAGGAAAAGAGAAAGCATCTGATATTGCAAAACAAACCAAGACAGAACTTGATGCAGATCCTGATGACATAATAAGAGTATTGCCTTCTGGTGGAATGAAAATAACAAAAAACTGATGAGAAAATGATGAGCCTTAATAAGATTCTTTCAATTAAACACATACTAAAGAAAGCTGTCAACATATTAGAGGAAACAGCACCATATGCAGATGCAGCATACATTTATAGAAAAAGCACGGATATCAGCAAAGACAACACAAATATTGAGACTGTAAAAGAAGCAGACAGAGGAATTAAATTAAGAGTCTTTGATGGCGAGAAATTCATTGAAGAAGGTTTCTCTGATATCTCAGAAGGCAATATAATAAAAAAAGCTAATTTTCTTAGATGGAAAATAAAAAAGAAAAGAAAAACAAGCAAAACATCTATTGATGAGAAAATTTTCTTTCCACAAAAAGAAAAGATTACCAAACATTTCTCTAACAAACCAGATATCAATCCAGATAAGATTTCAATTAAGCAAAAAATTGAATTTGTCAAAAAATTACAAAAGAAAGTCAGCAAACCCAAATACATAATAAACGCCAGGATAAGATATGATGAAAATTATGAAACAAAAATTTTTGTGAATAGGAATAAATCTCTGTCCCAAAACATATCTGGCTGTCATCTTGCGATTCTTCCTTTTATTCAGAGTGAAATAGGAGATATGAGATATCATTATTCATCTTTCTTCAAACCAGGATATGAAGTGACAAAACTAAACCAAAAAGACATAAAAGAAGCAATTAATACTGCAAAAAAGATGATTAAAGCAAAGAAAATCAAACCAGGCAAGTACACGTGTATTTTATCACCTCATGTTTCAGGGATTTTAGCGCATGAAAGCTTTGGCCATGGCATGGAAGCAGATACAATAATGAAAGACAGGGCAAAAGCAAAAGAGTATATAGGAAAAAGAATTGCTAAAACTTCTGTCAGCATAGTTGATGACCCTTCATTTCCTGACAGGCATGGTTCATTTTTCTTTGATGATGAAGGGATAATCACTAAACCCACTTATCTAATCAAAAAAGGAATAGTTGGAAATCCAATCAGTGATTTATATTCAACAAGACAACTCGCAAAAAATCTCAAAATCCAAAGAAGCGGCAATGCAAGAGCAGAAAGTTATGATCACAAAGTTTATTCAAGAATGTCAAACACATATTTCTTAGAAGGAAAACACAAACTCAAAAGCATGCAGAAGAAAGTAAAGGATGGCATGTTCCTGCATAATAGTGGAGGGGGGATGGAAGACCCTAAAGGATGGGGTGTTCAAATACAGGGAGTTACAGCAGAAAGAATCAAGAATGGAAGATTAACAGGAGAGTTCTTCTATGAAATAGGTATAACTGGTTATCTTCCAAATATTCTAGGCAACATAGCAGCAGTAAGTGATAAACTTGAAGTGCCTGGCACAGGTCATTGCGGCAAAGGTCACAAAGAATGGGTAAAAGTCAGTGAAGGCGGACCTCATCTATTAATCAAAAACCTTAATCTATCATAAAATGGCAGAAAACAGCAGAGAATTAATCAAAGAGCTTGAAAAAGCAAGAAAGAATAAAGACATAACAGACTGGAAAATCATATCTCACAAAATCAATAGAGTAAATGTTTATGTTGAGAAGAATTTCAAAATAGAGTCTGAATTAAAGAGCAAAAGAAATGACCTTGAAGCCACTGTTTATAAAAAAGTCAGAAACAAACTTGGAGAAAGCACATTTCCTGTGAATGACAAAAAAGATATTGCAAAATTAATTAAAGATGCTTCAGTTATTTCAAAAAACTCAATAAAACAAGAATATTCTCTGCCTTCAGAACAGAAAAAGATTAAAAATGTCAAACTGGCAGATCCTTTTATAATCAAAGCATTCAAAGACAAAAAAATCACATATCTTCTTGAAAAGATCATTGACCTAATCAAAAAAGAATTCAGAAAACACAAAGGAGTCAAACTTAATGGAATGGAATTTCACACAAGTGTCAATAATATTGAGATAATAAACAGCAAAAAAATAAAACAAAACCAGGCAAAGACAAGAATGTACATAGAACTAACAATTACCTCATTCAAAGGCAAAAAAGAAAATGAATTCCTTCCATATATAACTCTAAACAGACTTGATGATTTAAATATTAAAGAATTTGTAAAAAATAATGTTGAAACAGCAAAACACATTCTTAATTCTCAGCCGACAAAGCATTATGAGGGCAGAATAATACTGAACAAAGATGCAGTTGGAGAGTTTTTTAGTCCTCATCTTGGTTTAACTCCTCTTGTTATGCATGCAGCAGCCAAATTAAAACATATGGGCTTGGCAAGATTTGAGAAAAATGAAAAAATTTCTGATTACTGGAAAGGAGAGGAAATAACTGTTAGTTCTAATCCATTTATTCCATATAATCCTGCATCGAATATGTTTGATAATGATGGAGTCAATTCTAAAAAGCTTAAGTTGATTGACAAAGGAATATTTGTTGATTATTTTGCAAGCAAACAATATGCAGATTATCTTAATATTGAACCTACTGGAGCTTTAGGCATTATAGAGATCAAGCCTGGGAAAAAACTCTCAAAAGACTTGATGAAGGATGAATTCATAGAAATAGTGAGCTTTTCTTCATTTGTACCGAATGCAATATCAGGAGATTTTGCAGCTGAGATTAGGCTGGCGTATCACCACAAAAATGGCCTCAAAACACCTATCAAAGGAGGAATGTTCACTGGCAATGTATTTGACTTAATCAAGAATGCATATTATTCCAAAGAAACAAAACTAGTTTCTGGCTACAAAGGCCCTAAAGTTGTAAGTTTCGAAGAAGGAGTTATTGCTGGATTATGATAACCACCCAAAAAATGAAACAACTTGAAGACAATGCTGAAGCTAATGGTACTTCTAAACTCGAGCTAATGGAAAGAGCTGGAAAAGGAATTGCCAGCATAATAGAAAAAAAATATGGCAAAGATAAAACAATTCTATTTGTCTGCTATCATGGAAATAATGGTGGAGATGGATTTACTGCTGCAAGATATCTGCTTGAGAATGACTTAGATGTTGAAGTTTATTTCTGTGGTGATGAAGGTAAATTAAGACAAGAAGCCAAAGTTAATTATGATATTTTGTTTGAGAAATATCAAGAAGCATTTGTTAGTGATGGGGAGTTTGAGCGTGAGTTAAAAGATGCAGACATTATTGTAGATTGTATTTTGGGCATCAGTGCAAAAGGAGATTTAAGAGATCCTATTAAGAGTATTATTGAGAAAATCAATATTGCCAAAGAAAACAATAATGACAAAATAATTGTAGCAATAGATGTTCCTACTGGCACAAATCCTGATACAGGTGAAAAATCAAATGTATATATTCAGCTGGATTTGATAATCACTATGCATGATATTAAAGAAGGATTAAAGGATTATTCTGATAAAACTGAGATTGTGGATATTGGACTGTAAATCGGAAGATTTTTATATTAATTGGTCATACTTTCTTCTATGAAACAAAAAACCTTATTTTTAGCAAGTCTTCTATTACTTATTACCTTATGTTCTATTGCTTATGCCCAAGACACAGATAATGCTGGGAAAGAACTCTCTGAAATGGATCTTGACAAAGTAATAAAACAAAACCTTGACAATGTAGATCTTGAGAATGTTCCAAAGGTTGTGAGATTTATACTTGGAAAGCCTAAAATAAATATAGAACTAAAGCTTAATGATGGATCTACAAAAACTTTTGGATTCAAAATTGCTGGAAACAGAATAAAAGACTTTCAGCCAGGTGGTTTAGATAAACCTCATTATATTATAGAAATCAAAGAAAATTCTTTAAAGAAAATAATTGCTTCTAAAGATCCTGCAGCAAAAACAGGAGAATTATATGAAACTGGAGAAATAGAAATCAAGCCCCAAAAAGTGGGCAGTAAGGTTAAGTATTTTGTTGCAAATAAGTTCAGAAAGTGGTTTGGTAAGTGAATAATAAATCCTTAATCAAAAAAGAATTTATTCTGAGATTATAGAAATTATAGATATTGTTAAAGGCATCATTCTTGTTTTAAAAACTCTACATGATAAGCAACATATCTTGTTAAATCCTGTTCTCTGATATTATTTGCTAATTTTACATAACCTCTGTCTGACATAGCAGCCAATAGATTTTCAGCTGTTGGATTATTTCTGAATCCCTCATAAGCTGGATGATTACGAATAGTATCTATATCAATTTGCTTACAAACATCCAATTTAATTAAATCAGCTGCCTTGAGATAAAAAATTGGCAGAATTTTCCCCTCAAATTGTGATTTCAAGGAATCCCTTACATCTGGATTTAATATTGTCTGAAGAGGATTATCATTATTGCCAACTTCTTCCTGAACAATATAAGCAACATTATTGTAAAAATTTTCAATGAAATCTGCTTCTGAGCCTTCCCAAGCACAAGGTCTATTTGCAAATCTATTCTGAACATAAGTTGCAGTGCCTTCATGAATCATCTCTACCAAATCCAAAACACCATATCTTTCCTCAATTAAATGCCAGATCTCATGAGCTATTACTTCATCCATTTGGAATAAAATACCCTCAATAGGTTTATGCAATAGTATATTTGAATCACCATAATCCAGCTCATTTGAAAAACGTGTCTCTAATTCTTTTGCTGCAACAGACATTGTCTCATCCAGACTTTCTTTGCTCAGAAACAAACCAAATTGATCTTCAAAAAGAGTTTTTATCATTGTAGTTGCTATATAACTTGTAGCAACTTTATGAAAATCACGCTCAATTGCTACAGAAGCAGCTGCAATGGGCAAAAACGGATTTGGCTCTCCAGTATATTTCACAGTAGGAATATAACCTAAATCTAAGCCCTGTTCACTAAAATAGGACAATATTTTTTCTATAGAATCTCTTGCTTTTGCTTCGATTTCTTCTGGAGAAGGAGGATTAAACATCCGACCCATATCCCCCGTTATAGACCTAAAATAATCAGATTTTTCTCGTTCACAAATCTCATTAGCTGCTTGGTTTGGACTAACTCTGTGCTTTACAGAATATTGAATTATTTCTAGAGCATTCTTCCATCCTTGTGTGAAGAAGTATTTCAGCTGATCAGTTCTTTTTCCCATTTTTACATCCGACTCACTCTAAGAATAGTGCTCAGTATTTAAACATTTCTCTGATTTTCACTACTTTTCAGGCGTTTTTATGATTATACCTATTTCTATACATAATTTAATACCTAAATGGAAACCTTTATAAATGCCTAGATATATGGATAATACAATACCATGGTAAAGCTCCAATACGACAATAACAAGCAGTACAAGCTGACTCTGCCAAAGTCCTTAATGACAGCAAAGGGCTGGGGAAAAGGCGATAAAATAGACATACTTCTTGATGAAAAAGGCAATATCATTCTGAAAAAGAAGTCATAAAAGAGGTCATAATCATGAAAAAAACCACTAAAATAAAACCAAAAAAAACCAAGAAAAAATCAACCAAATCTCCTGCTCAACCAAAAAGAAACCCCTATAGCCATAAAGGACAAAACGGCAGAGTTCTAATAATTGGAGGAAGCAAAGAATATACTGGAGCAGTAATATTTGCAGGAAAAGCTGCATTAAAATCTGGATGTGATCTGGTTACAATAGCTGCACCAGAAAAAGTTGCATGGGCAATTAACTCTTACATACCTGATTTAATGACTCGCAAAATAAAAGGGGAATATATTACTGAAAGAAAAGTAACTGAAGTATTCAAGCTTACAGACAAAATAGACACAATTCTTATTGGAAATGGAATAAGTTTGAAGTCAGAAGGATTTGTAATAAAATTTGTTAAGAAAATAAAAGATCAACTAAAAAATAAAGAACTTAATCTTGTGCTTGATGCAGATGCAATAAAAGTCGCAAATTCAAATGATTTGTACAACACAATCATTACACCTCATGAACAAGAATTTGAGATCTTTCTAAACAACAACAATAAAAGAGAACTTATAAGAAAACTCTTGGAATTGAAATTAAAAATAATAAAACCTAAGAAAACAAACAAACAAACTCAAAAAAAACCAGCTAAAAAAGATCCAGAAAATAATCCTGATGACATAATCCAACTGAGAGCAAAATTAATACAAAATAATCTAAAAGAATTCTTTGAAAATGGAAATGTAATTCTCCTAAAAGGGAAAACTGATATAATAATCTCTAAAAACAAGATCTTCTACAATAAGACGGGAAATCCTTCGATGACTAAAGGCGGCACAGGAGATATTTTAGCAGGATTATGTGCTGGGTATTATTCACAAACAAAAGATCCTTTTAATTCAGCATCATTAGCTGCATTCAGCTTAGGGCAGATAGGCGATCAAATGTTTAAGAGATACAATTACAATTATTTGACAAGTGATATGTTAAGGAGAATAAAAAAATTAAGAAAGTAGATAATAGTAAATAACAGAGGATAAAAAAATGGATGGAATATTTTGGCAGATTGGTGTGATTTTTATAATAGCAGCAACAGGTGCATTTATAGCCAGATTATTCAAACAACCGATAATCCCAGCATATATAATAACTGGAATAATAATAGGCCCTATAGCAGGATTAATAACAAACACAGAAATAATAACTACTCTCTCAGAAATAGGCATAGCTTTTCTTTTGTTTATTGTTGGATTAGAACTCAACTTCAGCAGATTAAAAGAGGTTGGCCTGGTTGCAAGCCTTGGAGCAACATCTGCATCAATAATGATTTTTGCACTCACATTTGTTGTAGCAACATTCCTAAGTTTCAGAACCATAGAAGCTGCTTATATAAGCTTGGTTGTTGTTTTCAGCAGCACAATGGTCGTTGTAAAGATATTATCTGACAAAAAAGAGCTTGAGACACTTCATGGCAGAATAATCCTCGGTATATTGCTGATGCAGGACGTACTTGCAATAGCTGTATTAACCTCTTTAACAACAATAAAAGAAATATCAGCAATGCTTATCTTATTAACTGCGCTCAAGGCAATAGCAATAATAGGCATCGGATGGTTGGGCAGCAAACTTATCTTTCCTAGGATTTTTGGGTTTGCAGCAAAACTTCCTGAACTGCTCTTTATGATATCTGTTGCCACTTGCTTCTTGTTTGCCACTGCATTTGCATATGTCGGGTTCTCAATAGCAATTGGTGCATTTATTGCAGGGGTTATGCTGGCTAACCTGCCTTATAATATAGAAATAGCAAGCAGGGCAAAATCATTAAGAGATTTTTTTGCAACATTGTTTTTTGTTTCTTTGGGTTTGGAGCTTTCTTTAAACGGCTTATCCTCACTTATACTTCCGGCAATAGTTTTCACACTAATGGTTGTATTCCTAAAACCATTTATTTTTATGGTAACATGCAGCTTTTTTAGATATCCAAAAAAGGTTTTGTTTAAGACTGCTAATGCTCTAGGACAAGTATCTGAGTTCTCATTAATCGTAATAGCTCAAGGTTTGCTTCTTGGGCATATATCGCAAAATATTTTCACACTCACAATAATTCTTGCAGTGATAACAATAAGTTTGACTTCATATTTCCTCAAATTTGAAAATAAAATATATTCCAGGCTTCCAAAATTCCTTGACCTATTTGATTTCATGAAAAAAAGCGAGGAAATGAAGCCCTCAGATGAGATACTAGAAGAAAAATACGAAATTCTTTTATGCGGTTATGATAGAATTGGCTATAGTGTACTTAAATCCCTTGTAAAATCAAAAAGAAGATTCCTGGTAATTGACTATAACCCTGAAACAATAAGAATGCTGACAAAGAGAAAAATACCCTGCATGTATGCAGATGTCAGTGATGTTGAAGTAATGGAAAGACTTAATCTGAAGGATCTTAAGCTTGTTATTTCAACAATTCCTGATATGACTGACAGCATCATAATAATCTCAAAAGTTAGAGACGTCAATAAAAAAGCTGCATTATTCATGACAGCAAGCCATCTTGATGAAGCATTGAAGTTGTATGAAAAAGGTGCAGATTATGTTATACTGCCTCATTTCCTTGGAGGAGAGCACTTTTCAGAACTCCTTAAAACACACACCCTAGATATCAAGGATTTAACAGCCAGAAAACTAAACCATGTTGCAAGCTTAAAGAAAAGAGCAGATCTTGGCCATCATCACCCAGTTCATTTATATTAAATCAGCAATATTAAAACCTCAAGAGAAAATTAAAACCGCAAAAGAAAATGAAAAATAATAACAAACTACCACACTATAAAGCCGGTGGAGAAAGTATTGAACCAGTTGTTAGAATAGGCAAGAATGGTCTAACACCTGCTATAATAGATGAAATAAAAAATCAACTCAGAAAAAGAAAGATAATCAAAATAAAAATATTAAAATCTGCTTTGCAACAGAAAACAAAGAAAGAATTTTCAGATGAAATTGCAGAGAAAACAGGATCAAATTTACTGAAGCTCATAGGATCAGTCATAATACTTG